>UQHS01000010.1 GCA_900540845.1 uncultured Collinsella sp. | reverse complement strand
GCGTGTCCTCGACGGTCCTCCTGACCAGCTCGCGCAGATCGGACCTGAGGCTCTCTTCATTCAATGTTACGATGGGTTCGGGCATGGCCAGCCTCCAATATGCTTCTTGTCTCGACAACTCGAATCATACCGAGGCGGGCCGTGCCCTCCCTTCTATCTGGACGCTATTCTGCTGTCAAAGTGCGCAAGAAATTGAACGTTACCCCCCCTCACCGCCATACAATGGAGCTGGTGGCACGTCACGAAGAAAGGGGCCCTCATGGCCAAGCTCAACCTCAAAGACAGCCTCGGCAGCATCATGGAGAAAGCATCCGTCAAGGCTGAGGAGATCGGCGAGACCGTCAGCGAGACCGCCAAGGAGGGCCTCAAGATCGCCAACCAAAAAGCCCAGGACGCCCGTCAGGAAATCCGCAAGCGCTATTACAATCCGCTCTTTCCCGATCAGTACTTCGACGAGGATTTCGACCGGCCAAAGATCGTCGTCATCGAAGACGAGGACGCCCGCAAGGCCATCGACGTGTGCGAAGGCGCCATCGGCTGGCTGAGCAAAGAGGCCGGTTTCGAAGTTCTGCACCTATACGAGGAGTTTGTCCCCCGCTGCGAGCTTACGTTCTATCCACGACCCTCGTGTGCGGCGATTTATTACCGAAACCCCAATCAGGAACATCGCTACATCAATCTGAGCTGCTACTTTGAGACCATGCAGAATGACAAGATGACCGAGCTCAGAAACATCGCCTTTTGTCTGGGCGCCAAACGATGCCGCTTGGAATCCTATGAGGAGGAGAAGCAGATGCGGGTCGGCAAAGGCAAATTGAAAATCGCGGCCAAAGCGGGCAAGACCAAAGCCGAGGCCAAATCCATTGACGCCGACGGGTCCGTCGCGCTACACACAGAGAGCGACCGCGTTCGCCACGTGGTATTCGAGCACTCGTTTGAGGGTTCGGATGCCCCCGTCATGCCAACGCTCGACTGGTACGAAAACGACAAGGAAATCTTATCTCTGATCGATATGCGCCTGAAAGGCCGCGACATCAACCTCATGAAGGAATACGCAGTCAGCATCGATTCCAAGTTGTCGCAGAGCATGGATGCGAACCTCGCCTCGCGACTCGACGCCGCGCTCAAGAAGCTCAAGGTCGTCAGCAATTTCACTTTGGAAGGCGAGTCCCTCAAGGAAGCTCGCACAAAGCTGAAATTCGTGGTGCAGTTTTAGGCAGCGCGATAATCTCGACAAGTCGCAAGGAATGACCGCGCGGGCCGCCAAATGAATTCACTTCCGGAGGTTTGATCAAGGAGGCCGAGGGGTAAGCGCCCATACCCCTCGGCCTCAAATACTTAAAGCCCAGATGGCATCGATACCTGTGTCTTTTACCCGCCGTCTTGCGGTGATCCCCGAGCGCGGCTATCGGTTCTCGATGCTGCCGATATTCTTGAGCTCGATGGAAATCAGGCCGTTGGGCTCATTGATGAACTGCACGTACTCGGAATCCTTAAGCATCTCCGCGGGGAAGCTGATCTCGATGCCGGTGTCGGTGCGGATCTTATGGTTGCGCACGGGCGCACGCTCAACCACGGCGCGCTCGACGGCCACGCGCTCCGGCAGACGTTCCTCGCGCACGCGCTCCTCCACGCGCTCCTTGAGCACCGGCTCGTCCTCGAAGATTTCCTCCGCGATGTCCCACGGAGCGATCTCCTCATCCACCTCGACCTTCTCCGCCACCGCCGCCTTGGCCTTGGCGAGAGCCACCGCGGTGTTCGCGCCGTGCTCCTCGGCGACCTCCTCCACGATGCGCGTCACGCACTCGATGATCTCCTTGCCCGAGACGCCGCTCTCGCACTGAAGCAGACCATCGGGGATGATGAACGTGTCCTCGCCCATGATCTTGCGCTTCTTGTCGACGTAAAACGCCTCCATGGAGCTTGCGCGCACCAGTGCATACGAGGAGACCTTCTGCGAAGGACCGGGGAGGATGGCGTAACGCTTGGCGATGTCGTTGCGAACCTCACCGCCCTCGCGTGCAACCTCGTGCATAAACGCTGTGCGGCTCGCCATGAGTAACACGGCGAACCACCGCACGTCGTCATCGTCCTCAAAATCCGCCACGAGCACGTCGGTAGACTCCATCTTGTCCGCCTTCGCGAGCTCCGCCGCAAAGAACTCCGCGATCTGCTGCGACAGGTCGACGAACTCGCGATCGCCGAAGAAATACCCCTTGAGCTCACCCGCGAACGCGCTCTCCTCAGAAAACGCCGCCCGTCGATTGTCGACGCTCGTGCGCGCGCGGCGTAAGTGCGAGCTCACAAAGGACCGCACCGCCCGCGTGTCAAAATCGAGCTCGCGCTCGCTCATCACGTTGACCGCCGAATCGAAATCGAGAATATGCAGAATGGCGTGGTTGATTTTCACGAGTGAACTCCTTCGGTGCGTTTGAACCTCGACATTATACCCGTGCACCCCGTCAACGCTTCGGTCCAAGCGGGCGCGAGGGCTACTCGGCATCGACGCCCTCCACGGCCGCCGTTCCCCGCCGCGATCGCGCGCCGCCATCGCACACCGTCGCCGCTCCCAATCGTCGCCGCCCACGACCGCGCGCCACCATCGCACGCCGTCGCCGTCCCCAATCGTCGCCGCGCGCACCATTGGTGACAAAGTCACAGACGCGAGCACCCCCGCCCAGCTATGGTGTACCACGATAGAAACAGACGCGCGCGACGCGCATCGTGAAAGGTCACCACCATGTCATTTCTCTCCGGACTCTTTGGCCCCAGCATCGACGAACTCGCCGTTCAGGCACGCGAAACCCCCGGCAGCATCATGATCGACGTACGCAGCCCAGACGAGTACCGCGGCGGGCACATCGAGGGCGCCCTGAGCATCCCGCTCGTCTCCATCCCCGCCACTGCCTCAAAGCGCCTGCCCAACAAGAACGCCCCGATTTACGCCTACTGCCTCTCGGGCGCCCGTAGCGCCCAGGCGTGCCGCGAGCTCGAGCGCCAGGGCTACACCAATGTCGTCAACATGGGTGGCATCGGACGTTGGTCCGGCCCGCTCGTCCGCTAGGGCAACGCCCCTCACCCGTTGGCAGACTGTCGGCTCACGAGTAGTCGACAATGAGAGGGCCGGCAGCAGAATAAGGGTATATATGTAGAAAATCGGGCTGCATCTAGGCGAAATTTTCGACAATCTTACCCTCCGCCAGTAACGGGGCCGATGAGCCCGACCCCCCCCCGTCAAGCAACGGGAGCAACGAGCCCGACCTTCCAGTCAAGCAACAGGACCAGCAAGCCCGATCCCCCCGTCAAGCAGCAGAGGCCCACATCGCCGCCCGGCCACAACGCCACGAGACAGAGCGGCCCGATGAGCCGCGCAACCGAAAGGAACCAACCATGAAAGTCGTCATCATCGGTGGAGTCGCCGGAGGGGCATCGGCAGCCGCCCGCCTCCGTCGCCTGGACGAGTCCGCACAGATCATCATGATCGAGCGCTCGGGCTACGTGAGCTACGCCAATTGCGGCCTGCCGTACTACATCGGCGGGACGATCACCGACCGCGCCAAGCTCACCCTGCAGACCCCCGAGAGCTTCCGTGCGCGCTTCAACATCGACGCCCGCGTGCGCCAAGAGGTCGTCTCCATCAACCGCGAGGAGCGCACCGTCACCGTGCGCCGCCTCGACAACGGCACCGAGTACGTCGAGAGCTACGACAAGCTCATTCTCTCCCCCGGCGCCCGCCCCGTCATGCCCGGCCTTCCCGGCGAGGACGGCGAGCGCGTGTTCACCCTGCGCACCGTCGAAGACACGTACGCGATCGCCGACTTCGTCGACCGCGAGCAGCCGCGTCGCGCCACCGTCGTGGGCGCGGGCTTCATTGGCCTCGAAATGGCCGAGAACCTTCGCGATCGAGGCATGGAAGTCACCGTCGTGCAGCGCGGCCGCCACGTGATGCCGATTTTCGACGCCGACATGGCGGCCCTGCTTCACAACCACCTGCGCGAGCACGGTGTCGAGCTGCTGCTCGAGTCCAACGTCGCCGGCTTCACCGAGCACGACGACGTGATCACCACCTCGCTCGCCGATGGGCGCACCATCGAATCCGACATGGTCATGCTCTCCATCGGCGTGGCGCCGGAATCAAGCCTCGCCCGCGACGCCGGCCTCGAGCTCGGGATGCGCGGCAGCATCCGCGTCGACGCGACCATGCGCACGAGCGACGAGAACATTTATGCCGTGGGAGACGCCGTCGAGGTCACCAATGTCGTCACCGACTCCCCCGCGCTCATCGCCCTCGCGGGCCCCGCGAACAAACAGGGCCGCATAGCGGCCGACGCCATCTGCGGGCGTGCCAGCACGTTCGCCGGGTCGCAAGGCTCCTCCGTCCTCAAGCTGTTCGAACTCGACGCCGCGGCCACCGGGCTCACGCTCGCCGCAGCCGAGCGCGCGGGCTTCGACGCCGACGCCGTCGTGCTCTCGCCCGCAAACCACGCCACGTACTACCCGGGAGCCGAGAACATGACGCTCAAGGTGGTGTTCAATCGCTCGGACGGTCGCATCCTGGGTGGCCAGGCCATCGGCCGAGGTGGCGTCGACAAGCGCATCGACGTGCTCGCCGTTGCCGTCCGCGCACGCATGACCGCATCCGACCTCGCTGAGCTCGACCTCGCCTACGCCCCGCCGTATTCGTCCGCCAAAGACCCCGTCAACATGGCGGGATTCATGATCGAGAACATCCTCGAGGGGCTCGTCTCGCAGGTCTCGTGGAATGAGGCGCTCGACCTCGCCCGCACCGACGACGACGTCATCCTGCTCGACACCCGCACCGCGGGCGAGGTGCGACGCGCCTCGATCGAAGGCGCCCTTCACATCCCCGTCGACGAGCTGCGCGAACATCTTGACGAGCTCCCCCGCGATAAGCGTCTCCTCGTCTTTTGCGCCAGCGGCCTGCGCAGCTACGTCGCCTGCCGCGTCTTGGCACAGCACGGGTTCACATGCTCAAACATCGCGGGAGGCTATGGCTTCTACGCGCAGGTCGAGCGCGGGAGCGCCACGCCTCACACGTGCGTCGGCGATTGCGGCCTGCCCGTGTAGCGCGCCGCCGGGCGAAATGTAACAGATGGGCTCCGAAGCCAGAATCCGGAGCCCAAAGGCCAAGACCCAAAGCTCGGAACCCCGCATAACCCCAGGAGCCAAAGCCAAGAGCTCGGAACCCCGCCTGACCCCGAGCCCAAAGTCCGCGCCCCGAGCCCAGCCTCCCTAAGTCCGCATCACGAGCGTCAAAAACCGGCAATTTGAATCGGTTTAACGCCGCCTGTGATGCGGACTTTGCTTCGTACGAGCACAACGGGTCCGTCCGTTTTACTCATCCCTTGCGCATCGGGGTACTATATCCATTGGTGTGAAGGAGGGACCCCATGATTGACGAGCTCGCCCAACTCGTGCCGTTTTGGCACGACCTCACAAAGACCCAGCAGGCCTTCCTCGCCGGCCGCAGCCGTACGACGAGCTGCCATGCAGGCGATCATGTCCAAGGGGCAGGCTACGGCTGCGCGGGCGTCGTGTTCGTCAAGACCGGTCGGCTGCGGGCGTTCATGATTTCCGAGCAGGGCCGCGAAGTCACACTCTTCCACGTGGGAGAACACGAATGCTGCGTGCTCGCCGCCTCGTGCATCTTGCCCATGATCACCTTCGACATCGCGCTCGACGCCGCCAGCGACGCCGAGCTGCTTATCATGGACTCCCAGGCCTTCGGCATGGTCTCCCAGGAGAACATCCACGCCGAAGCCTTCACGTACCGCCAGGCGACGGAACGCTTCAGCGACTGCATGTGGGTCATGCAGCAAGTCCTGTTCATGGGGCTCGACACGCGCCTGGCCATCTGGCTGCTCGATGAAGTCGCCCACACCGGCAATCCCCACATCGAGGCCACGCACGACGAGATCGCCCGCCATCTGGGAAGCGCGCGCGAGGCCGTGAGCCGCATGCTCAAGTACTTCGCCCGCGAGGGCTACGTCGCGCTATCACGCGGGAGCGTGGATGTGATCGACGGGAAGCGGTTGCGCTCGCTCACGTAGCGCCGTCGCCCAGCAGCCGCACCGAACTCGCCTACACGGCGCCGTCGCTCAGCGGCCGCACCGACTTGATCGTGTCGATGATGCCGCTGGCCGTGCCGGCGGCCTTCTCGATCGTCGCCGTGCGCACGAGCGACTTCACCACATCTTTGACGAACTGCTGCAACTCCGGGTCGAGTCCCTCTATCGCGTCGAGCATGAGGGGGACGTTGACCTTGGCGTCGGCCATGATATCCGAGAAGTGCTTTGCGCCCGTGACGCCAATCACATCGAACAGCGCGTCGACGAATTTCCCGCGCTCGGCAAGCGAGTACTTATCCATCCAGGCGTCGAGCGTCGAGTCGAAAAACTTCGAGGAGGCGGTGAATCCATCGGCCTCGACAAAGGCGCCGGCCTCGATGTCGACCTCCCACATGAACGGATTGTGCTGAAACAGCGATATGCCGTCGCTCTCGACGATTGTCGGGGCAAAGTCGGGCGACTCGGATAGCACGGCCCCGATCATGGTCGACTTGGGGACCGTCTTCTCCATGATGGGCATGATGCGGCGATAGGGCTCATCGGCGCAAAACTCGCGATGGAACCCCGGGCCATCGTGCGAGAACACGCGCACGATGCGCTCATAGTGTTGCGCGTCGCACATGGCGGCGGCGTAGACCGCCAAGTTGCCGCCCTTGGAATGCCCGCCTACGTACAGGGGCCCCGTCGTAGTCGACGCGACCTCGTTGAGGTAGCTCGCCGCCGCCTCCTGAGCCGGGACCGGGCTCAGATACGTCATGTTGAAGTCCTCTTTCCACCCCACGACCGTCGAGTCGGTTCCGCGGAAGGCGACGTAAGACGAGCCGTCGGGCAGGCGAAACGTCATGGCAGCGAACTGCTCTTCACTCGCGCGGTCGGTCTTGAAGCGAAACTCGCACAGGCGCGACGTGCGGAACCGCGGGCTGGCGCACACCGCGAACAGCAGGTCGCGACTGCCCTGCGGATCCCAGCTCGTGCCGAACATCTCATCGAAATCCTCGGCGCGCAAAAGCTCATGCAAAGCGATGCCCCGCACGCTGCATGCGCGGTCGCATGGCGTGCCGAGATGCGTATACGACAGCCATGAGTACACGAGGCTGTCAACGGGGCCGAGCGGCCGCTCGGCAAAGGTATCGAGGCGCTCCCGCACATACGCAAGGAAACTGCCCGTCTCGCGGGTCTGCAATACCCGCTCGAAAGCCTCGGTTACCATGTGGGCCTCCCTCCCCTAGCGCTCCGGCCGCCCAATACGCAAAGCGCGCCAAGGGGATGATGCCCCCTTGGCGCGCCTCTCATACCGTGTTGGATTTCCCAAACGCCAACATGCAGATGCTAGTCGTTGAGCCCGGCCTCGTCGATGATCGCCTTGAGGGCGGCGGCGGACTTCTGGAACTCGGCGTTCTCGGCCTCGGAGAGCGAGACGGGCACGCGCGTCACGACGCCGTTGCGGCCCACGACCGTCGGCACGGAGATGCACAGGTCGTTGAGGCCGTACTCGCCCACCATGAGGCTGGAGACGGGAAGGACGCAGTCCTCGTCGCGCATGATGGCGGTGCAGATGCGGCGGACGGACATGGCGATGCCGTAGTAGGTGGCGCGCTTCTTCTCGATGATCTCGTAGGCACTGTTCTTCACCTCGTCGGCGATGCGGCGCTCCGACTCCTCGTGGTTGTAGTGGCCGTGCAGCTCGCAGTAGGTGGACAGCGGCACGCCGGCGACCGTGGCGCTGGACCACGCGGCGACCTCGGAGTCGCCGTGCTCGCCCACGATGTAGGCATGGACATCGCGCGGGTCGACGTCGAGGTGCTCGCCGAGCATGTACTTGAGGCGGGCGGTGTCGAGCACGGTGCCGGAGCCGATGACCTGGCCCTCAGGCAGGCCGCTCATCTTGATGGCGGCATAGGTGAGGACGTCGACCGGGTTGGAAACGATCAGCAGGATGCCGTTGAAGCCGCTCTCGCGGATCTGCGGGATGATGCTGCCGAAGATGGAGATGTTCTTGTTGACGAGGTCGAGACGGGTCTCGCCGGGCTTCTGGGCGGCACCGGCGGTGACGACGATCACGGCGGCGTCGGAGACGTCGGAGTAGTCACCGGCGTAGATCTTCATCGGGCTGCCGAAGGACACGCCGTGCGCGATGTCGAGGGCCTCGCCCTCGGCGCGATTGCGGTCGACATCGATGAGGACCATCTCGGAAAACAGGCCGCTCTGCATGAGGGCGAAGGCCGAGGACGAGCCCACGAAGCCACAGCCGACGACGGCAACTTTACGATCGTTCACCATTGTGCATCTCCCTTTCTTCCCCGCACCCGCGTGCATGGGTCGTACATATCTGATGCGAGTTGGCACGTCACGGGTTAATTTGGCTCGTTCGCCGATTTACCCTTGTGTAAATTCGCACTCTCAATTATAGGACAACCGTGCGGTAACACCTAGCTCAAAATGCCCGCAGCGCGAATTGCCTCGACCGCCTCGCGCAGCCCGTCGGGCGGCAACACGAGCGCCATGCGGACGTAGCCCTCCCCGTGGGGGCCAAAGCTCGCGCCGGGCGTCACGATGACGCCCGCACGCTCCATGAGCTCCTCGCAAAACGCCATGGAATCGGTGCGGCCGCCGGGCAGCTTGACCCACACGAACATGGAGCCGTCCGCGTTGGGGCGCTCCCAGCCCAGGCTCTCAAGGCCGTCGCACAGGGCATCGCGGCGCTCCTGGTACTTGAGGCGCTGCTCCTCGACCGCATCGAGCGGGCCGGAGAGCGCGGCGATCGCCGCCTTCTGGAGAGGCATGAACATGCCGAAGTCGATCTGGCTGCGGAGCTTCGCGAAGGCCGCAACCACGTCCGGGCGGCCGACCAGAAAGCCGATGCGGGCGCCCGTGACGTTGAAGGACTTGGACAGCGAAAAGAACTCGACGCCCACCTCGAGCGCCCCGGGGTGCGCCAAAAACGTGCCGCCGCGCGGGCCGTCGAACACGATGTCGGAATAGGCGTTGTCGTGGACGATGAGCAGGTCGTGCTCGCGGGCGAAGGCGATGATCTCGTCGTAGAGCGCATCGTTGCCAACGGAGCCGACGGGGTTCGCGGGCAGCGACACGATCATGTACTTGGCGCGGTCGGCGACCTCAGGCTCGATACCGGCGACATAGGGCAGGAAGTCGTGCTCGGCGTCGAGCGGGTAGTATGCGAGCTCGGCATCGGCGATCTTGGCACCCGCCTCGAACACGGGGTAGCACGGATCGGGCACGAGGATGGTGTCGCCGGGATTGAGCAGTGCCAGTCCCAGATGGCCCACGCCCTCCTGCGTGCCGTTGCACGAGGCGACCATGTCGGGCGTGATGCCCTCGACGCCGAAACGGCGGGCGTAGTAGTCGCACACCGCCTGTTTGAGCTCGGGGAGGTCGCGCAAGGCGTACTTCCACATTTGAGGATCCTGCGCGGCGGAGGTGAGCGCCTCAACCACATGCGGATAGGGCGCGAAATCGGGCGTGCCCACGGAAAGGTTGTAGATGGTGCGGCCCTGCTCCTCGAGGGCCACGCGGCGGGCGTTGAGCGATGAGAACACCTCGGCGCCAAAGCGATCAAGGCGATGTGAGAACTGCATGGGACGAGTCCTTTCCACGGTCATTCAAGCCGCGCGACGCGCTGGCGGGGCATACTGCATCCATTATGCGCCTTCGCGCCGCCCGTGCAACGAAATGAGGGCCCCGCCGAATATCGACGGAGCCCACAAGACGACGCCGATGCGTCGATGACGGGTTTTGCGCCCTAGCGGACGAGGCGGATATCGATACCCTTCTCGTAGGCCTCGACGTGCGCGAAGTCGCCAAGACCGGCGCACTCCACCACGTTGGCGCCCGTGGCCATGGAGCGGCGCAGGGCGTCCTCGACGCGATCCCGATCGGCAAACCAGATGGAGAGGAACGCGGCGAGCGAGGAGTCGCCGGCGCACACGGTCGAGCGAATCTCGACGTCGAAGGTGCGGTTCGCGAACCAGATATGCTCGCCGTTCGAGAAGTAGGCACCCGACCCACCGAGGGTGAGCAGCACGTTCTTGGCACCGCGGGCATGAAGGTCGGCCATGGCGGCGGCAACCGAATCATCGTTGCCGGCCTTGACGTCGATGCCGAAGATATCGCGCAGCTCGTCGTCGTTGGGCTTGATCAGCAGGGGCTCGAGCTCGAGAAGCTCGGCGAGCTGCAGGCTGGAGATATCGAGCACGAACTCGGCTCCGCGCGCGCGGACGCGCTCGATGGCGCCGCGCAGGAAGCCCTCGGACGCGTTCGGGGGCAGCGAGCCCGAAATCGCCAGGCAATCGAGGTCCTCGAGGCTGTCGATGAGCTCGAACATCGACTGCTCGTCGACCGGCGTGATCGCAGCTCCGGCATTCACCATGTTGTATTCGGTGTCGGGGCCGGCGTTGAGGAACACGTTGACGCGCGTGATGCCATCGGTCCACACGGGCTTGACGTCGACGCCGAGCTCGCGAGCGCCCTCGACAATGTAGCGGCCGGAGAACCCGGCGAAAAAGCCGAGGATTGTCGTGGGGACGCCGTAGTGGTCGAGCGTGAACGAGACGTTCAAGCCCTTGCCGTTGGGCGTGTACACGGCGTCACGCGTGCGCGTCACCGTGTTAGGCTGCAGGCCATCGCAGGAAATGTTGTAGTCGATGGCGGGGTTGGGAGTGAGGGTGTAGATCATGGGATTCCCTTTCGTGCGGCCGGCGACGCGGATCTCGCATCGCCGGCCACCAGATGCGCCTTACACCAGGCGCTCGTTGATGAGGGCGGCGAGCTCAGAGGCGTCGCCCTCGGCCTTGAACGCGGCGCGGAACGCGTCATCGGTCAAGGCAGTCGCAACCTTGGAAAGAATCTGCAGGTGCTCGGTGCCCGCCATGGACTCCGGGACGAGCAGCGCGATAGCGCAGGTCACGGGCGCGTTGTCCATGGTTTCCCACGAGGCGATGCCCTCGTTGGCCTTGAGGACGACGACCGCGGGGCGCTTGACCGCATCGGTCTTGGCATGCGGAATCGCAAAGCCATCGACCATGCCCGTGGTGCCCTCGGACTCGCGCTTGAGGAACGCGGCGGTAAGGGCGTCGGCGTCGCTGGCGATGCCGGCTGCGAGCGCATGGGCGGTGATCGCCTGCAGGGCGGCGTCACGATCGGCGGCATCCTGGAGCAGGACGTCAGAAGCCTTGACGAAACCCTCCTCGATGGCGACCGCGCTGGTGGCGACCGCGGCCTCCTTCTTCACCTCGACCTCGGATGCCTTCTGCTCCTTGGTCCACTCGTGCTTCTTGAAGGCGGTGAACAGGACGCCACCCACGACGGTGCCGGCAAGAATGGCGAGCACCCACTGGATACCGCCGTCGACGACAGGGAGAACCAGGAAGCCACCGTGAGGAGCGGGCACGTGGACGCCCAGCAGCAGGGTGAGCACAGAGGCGATCGCGGAGGAAAGCATCATGATGGGCATGACGGGCCAGATGTTCTTGGTCATGAACGGGATGGCGCCCTCGGTGATGTGCGTGCAGCCGAGAATGATGTTGACGATGCCGGCGTCGTGGTCCTCCTGGGAGAAGTACTTCTTGCCAGCGATGACGGCGAAGCTCGTGACCAGCGGCGGAACGATGCACGCGGCGGAGACGGCGGCCATGAAGGCGGTGCCGTCGGCGTAGGCGGCGGTGCCCACACCGGCCTCGAGGCCAGCGCCGAGGAGCATGGTGCCGGTGACGTAGGCTGCCTTGTTGACCGGGCCGCCCATGTCAACCGCGCACATGCAGCCGATGGCGATGCCCAGCGGGATGGCGCCGGCGTGCTGCAGGCCGCGCAGGAAGTCCATCATGCCGTTGTTGATGGCGACCATGGGGCCGGAGATGCCAAGCATCACGAGGCCGACGATCAGCGTGGAGAACAGCGGATACAGGAAGATCGCCTTGAGGCCGTTGAGGTTGGCCGGAAGCTTGGCGAACACCTTCTCGAGGGCCAGGATGACGTAGCCGGCGAGGAAGCCGCCGACGATGCCGCCGAGGAAGCCGAAGCCCACGCCGGAACCGCCCGCGTCGATGAGGCCGGTCGCGGCGTTCACCGGCAGGCCCTGGATGGCGATCATGCCGGCGACGAAGCCGGGGACGAGCGCGGGGCGCTTGCCGATGGACTCGGCGATGTAGGCGGCGAGAACCGGAACCATGAGGTTCATGGCGATGCCGCCGATGGTCTTGAGCATCGCGGCGAACGTGTTGTAGTCGGCCGCGGTGGAGTCAAACGAGGTGATGCCCCACAGGAACGAGATGGCGGTAAGGACACCGCCCGCGACGACGAACACGAGCATGTGCGAGACGCCGTTCATCAGGTGCTTGTAGAGCTGATGACCGAACGATTCCTTCTCGGCCACGACGGTCTCGGCCGCGGCAACGGCGGCGGCAGCAGACGGATCGGCCTTGGCGGCAAGGGCCGCGTCGATAAGCGCACCGGCCGCCTCGACGGCGATGGCCTTGGAAACTCCGACGGAGACCATGGGCTTGCCCGCGAAACGCTGCGCCTGCACGTCCTTGTCGGCTGCAACCACGACGGCGCGGGCGGCAGCGATCTCGGCGGGCGTCAGCTCATTTTCGACGCCCACCTGTCCGTGGGTCTCAACCTTGATGGTGAGGCCTCGCTCGGCCGCGGCCTTCTCGAGCGCCTCCTTCGCCATGAAGGTGTGGGCGATGCCCGTGGGGCAGCCCGTGGCAGCGACGATGTCGTACTTCTCTGCCATATTCCCTCCCTTATTCTCGTGCACCTTCCGGTGCGATTTGACGTTTGCAGATTATCACGCTGCGATTTGATTGGTTTCTTTCACAGGCATCTTGTTCCGTGAAAGGTACTTTATATCAGGTGAACGGTAGAAACCCGTCATTTATCGATATGTGTGTGAAAGAAACCCATCATTGGGTATCCTAAAACCATCGTTGAAACCAAGGAGACGCCATGGCAGACACCAGCCTTCAAAGCGCATTGCCGCTCATCACTTCCACCCGCAGCTTCCTCGACAGCGAGCAGCGCATCGTCGATTTCATCCTCGCGAACACCGATCGCGCCCCGCAGATGACGTCTGCCCAGCTGGCGCGAGCCAGCAACACTTCCGAGGCGTCGGTCTCGCGCTTTTGCAAGAAGCTCGGGTTTAAGAATTTCCGCTCATTTCAGTTCTCCCTCGCCCGCGACCTCGCGGCGCAAGACGACGAGCAGGTGACGCGCGAGGTCTCCCTCGACGATTTCGCGCAGTCGATCGCCAACATCAAAAACGCGAAGCAGCGCGAGATCGTCTCCACGCTCGACGCGCTCGATGAAGCCACGATGCGCCGCGTCGTGGACCTGTTCTCGCACGCCGGTCTCATCATGTTCGCCGCCGTGGGCAACACCAACGCCGTCGCCATCGACGCGGCGATCAAATTCGGCCAGCTCGGCATCAGGAGCGTGGCGAACACCATCACGGAGAGCTCGACCTCGCTCGCCCTCACGATGCACGCGGGCGACGTCCTCGTGCTGATTTCCAATTCGGGCAAATCCCAGCGCCTCGAACGCATCACGCGTGCCGCCAAGCGCGGCGGCGCCACCGTGATCCTCATCTGTGGTAACACCCACGCGCCCCTCGCCCGCCTCGCCGACATCGTGCTGCGCACCGTCAACTACGAGGCGCTGCTCACCACCGTCGACTTCACGTTCTCCAAGATCTCGGCGACGCTCATCATCGAGGCCATCTACAGCTTCCTGCTCTCGGTCCTGCCCGACGCGCGCGACGCCATCAGCGGCTACGAGGAGCTCATCCAGCCCGACAAGGAGATGGAGTAGCGCCCCTCCCGCGCGCGGCGAAGCAGGGTCACGAGAGCATGACAAACCAGCCACGACGCGCACCGGCGTGGCTGGCGATAGCGATTACGCGCTCAGGCTGTCGATCTCGGCGAGCCACAGCGCCGCGCTGGCGTCGCTGGGCATGCGCCAATCGCCGCGGGGGCTCACGCTCACGGAGCCGACCTTGGGGCCGTCGGGCAGGCAGCTGCGCTTGAACTGCTGGGTGAAGAACCGGCGGTAGAACGTGCGCAGCCAGTACAGAATGGTCACGGCGTCGTACGCGGCGCCGGCGTCGGCGGAATCGCAGAAGGTACGGCACGCCATGCGGTAGATCTTGCCCGGCGCAAACCCGTGGCGAAGCATGTGGTAGAGGAAGAAGTCGTGCAGCTCATACGGGCCCACCAGGTCTTCGGTCTTCTGGGCGATCTCGCCATCGCCGGTGGGCGGCAGAAGCTCGGGTGACACAGGCGTATCGAGCACGTCGCGCAGCGTGCTTGCGGTCTCGCCGCCAAAGGCGTCCGCCGCATAGGCGACCAGATGGCGCACGAGTGTCTTGGGGACGCCCGCATTCACACCGTACATGCTCATGTGGTCGGCGTTGTACGTGGCCCATCCGAGCGCGAGCTCGGAAAGGTCGCCCGTGCCGATGACGAAGCCGCCCACCTCGTTGGAGAGATCCATGAGGATCTGCGTGCGCTCGCGCGCCTGGGCGTTTTCGTAGGTGACGTCGGTCGTGTTCGGGTCGTGGCCGATGTCGGCGAAATGCCGGCTCACCGCGTCGCCTATCGCGATCGTGCGGAAATCGACGCCGAGGTGCTCGGCGAGGCGCTCGGCGTTGGACTTGGTGCGACTCGTGGTGCCAAACCCCGGCATGGACACGGCGTGGATGCCGGTGCGGGGCAGCCCCAGCGCGTCGAACGCGCGCACGGTGACGAGCAGGGCGAGCGTCGAGTCGAGACCGCCGGAAAGCCCGATCACCGCATGCTTGGTAAAGGTGTGCGCCAGGCGCGTCTTGAGGCCGGCCGCCTGCAGGTTGAAGATTGTCTCACAGCGCTCGGCGCGCTCCGCATCGCCTGCGGGCACAAACGGCGTACGCGGGGCGATACGCGAGGTCTCGAGAGCAGAGCGCGTGATGGGGTAGACGCTCGCGGGCGCCAGGCAGAGCTCGACAAGGTGTGCAGAGGTAACCTCGCGGGCGTCCTCCGTGGCGAACACGGCAGAGCAGCCGGACCCCGTGCCGACGGCGGGATCGAGCATGCCGCCCAAGCCGCCGAAGCTGAAACTCACCTCGTGATGCGCAGGGTCGCCCACAGGCGCGCTTGCCCACGTGTTGGAGCGACGACGCTCGGCGATCAGCATGTCGAGGTCGACGTCGGCCACCGCCATGTCGCGCGTGAACAGCTCGGTGCGCGCGAGCAGCAACCCATTCTCGGCGATGAGGTTCTCGCCGGCGAAGACGAGGTCCGTGGTGGACTCGCCCTCCCCCACATTGGCGTACGCGTAGGCACAGTAAAGCCTCGCGGATTGGCCGCACACGAGATCGCGGCGGTAGGCGGACTTGCCGATCACCTCATCGGAGGCGCTGAGGTTCAAGATCACGGTCGCCCCGCCATCGAGCGCCATCGCCGTGGAGGGCGGGTTGGGGACCCACAGGTCCTCGCAGATCTCGACACCGATGGCAACGTCCTGCGCGCCCTCGTCCATGCAGCGATACACGAGCCCCGCGCCGAGCGGAACCGCCTGGCGCGCGGCGGAAAGGGTCGCATACCGCACGCCGGTGGGTGCCGGGGCGAACCAGCGACCCTCGTAGAACTCGCGATAATTGGGGAGATGGCTCTTGACGCTCATGCCAAGCAGCTGCCCCGCGCAGCAGCACGCGGCGCAGTTGTAGACGCTCTCGCCGCTCGCATACGGCATACCCACCGTGAAGAACACGGGAAGCGCGCGCGTCTCGTCGAGCAGCCAGGCGAGCGCGCGCTCACAGGCACGCAGCAGCGCCCGGTCGTGGAAAAGGTCAGCGCACGTGTAGCCGGTGAGGCAGAGCTCAGGCAGCGCCAGGGCGCGCACGCCCTCGTCGGCCGCGCGGCGAACGCAGGCGAGGATCGCCTCCGCGTTGGCCCTCACGTCGCCCACCCGGACATGCGGCGTCGCCGCGGCGACACGGAAAAACCCATCCCCGGCATCCGTCCCCGTCATGTCGGGACCTGCAAGTTTCAACTCATCCCTATGGGCGTCCATGCGAGCCTCCAAACCCGTCTATCGTGTGCTGCGCCATATTGTACCTGCCCCGCGGTGTCAGCGCCGCACCGGCAGCAACGGCCCCGCCACCTTGGTGTACACCACAAGCCAGATGAGCGAGGCGCAAAAGCCCCCAAGCACGTCAGAGGCGTAATGGACACCGAGGTAGACGCGGGAAAACCCAACCGCCACGGTCATCAACGCCAACATCGCCATGAGCAGGCGGCGAACGAGGGGATCGGCAACATAGCGCCTGACGAGCCATATGCCGAGGCCGAAAAACGCCATGGCGGCCATCGAGTGCCCGGACGGGAAGCTGAACCCGCCGATATCGACGAGGCGCAACGAGACGTCGGGGCGCGGGCGCTGGATGGCGAATTTGAGCGCCTGGTTGAGAAGGGTCGAGCCCGCGAGGTTCACCGCGCAAAACACGCCGATGCCGCGCAGGCCCCGGCAACGCGCCGCGATGCCGACGACGAGGATACAGGCGATCAGCGGGACCGCCGTGACGGTAGCGGAAACGGCGACCATGACGGGCGTCAGCCACGCCGAGCGGACGTGCCCGACCATGAGCGCGATGGCCGCGTGGTCAAACGACAGGATCTCCCCGGCGAGAACGCGCCTCAGCAAGACGAGAAACACGAGCAGGGATGCCGAGGCGATCACCAGCCTCCTGTTTTCGTACATCCGAGTGCCGAGCCGCTGCAGCGCGCCATGCCGCGGCGCCGCCCCCTTGGCATCTGCGCGCTCGCCCGCGCCGGGTTGCCCGTGTGTCGCCATGGCGCCTCCGTCGAGGTTGAGAGTGGAAAACAACAATTCATACTGGCCGCTATTGTACCCACGGCGCGCACGCTCGTGCCACAATGGAGGCGTCTACGCAGACACCCACACCCTCACCTCAAGGAGGCCCCATGGACGACATCAAGCGGGTGGCGCATCGCGCCACGGCCAACTCCATCATCAAGAAGCTCACGCTGCGCAACATGACCGGACACTACTGTGACACGGCGCGAGAGGCCGTCGAGCTCGTGCGTGGCCTTGTGGAGCCAGGACAGAGCGTCACATGGGGCGGCAGCGTCAGCTTCACCGAAAGCGGCATCAAAGCCGCACTCGAGGCCGACGGTCATCCCATGATCGATCGCATGGAGGCGACCACGCCCGAAGAGCAGGAGGAGATGTGGCGCCGTCAGGTGAGCGCCGATTGGTTCGTCATGGGCACGAACGCCATCACGGTCGACGGCGAGCTGGTGAACATCGACGGCAACGCCAACCGCCTCGCCCTGCTGCTGCACGGGCCCAAGCACGTTTGCGTCATCGCCGGCATGAACAAGGTGGTGGCAGACGTCGAGAGTGGCTTCAAGCGCATCCACACCACCACCTGCCCGCTCAACGCCGCGCGCCTCCACACCGGCACGCCCTGCGAGCTCACCGGAACATGCGCCAACTGCCACGCGAAGGGTTGCATGTGCTGTCAGGAGGTCGTCACGCGCCACTCGCGCCACGCCGGGCGCATCCACGTCGTGCTCGTCGGCGAAGACCTCGGATTCTAGCTCAGAGATACCACCCGTCGGTCGCGCGCCATCGGCGATGAGGCCGGCAAACGGCTCGCCCTCGGCGGCAGGACACCCGCCCCGAGCACCAACAGCTCAAGGAAAGGACGCCATGAACAACTTCACCTTCTGCTCCCCCACCAGGTTCATCTTCGGCGGCGATGTCACCGACTCGGTGGGAGCCGAGCTCGCCGCGGCGGGCTTCACCCGCGCGCTCATCGTGTACGGCCAGGGCTCTGTCGTCCGCACCGGGACGCTCGACCGTGTGAAGTCCTCGCTCGACGCCGCCGGCATCCCCTTCGTCGAGCTTGGCGGCGTACGTCCCAACCCCGAGATCGGCCTGGTGCGCACGGGCTGTGAGCTCGCCCGCGCCGAACGCGTCGACGTCGTGCTGCCCGTGGGTGGCGGCTCCGCCATGGACTGCGCCAAGGCCATCGCGCTCGGCGCCACGCGCGAGGGAGACCCGTGGGATTTCTGGACGGGGGCGGCGCAACCCGAGCGCGCCCTGCCCATCGTCACCGTGGTGACCATCCCCGCCTCCGGCTCCGAGGGCTCGAACTCCTGCGTGATCAGCAACGACGAACTCGGCTTTAAGCGCGGCCTCACCAGCGAGCTCATCCGCCCGCAGATCTCGTTTCTCGACCCCAAGCTCACCTTCACGCTGCCCGCATACCAAACCGCTGCGGGTGTGACCGACATGATCGCGCACATCATGGAGCGCTTCTTCTCGGGCGAGCCCGCGGTCGCCGCCACCGACAACCTGGCGTGCGGCCTCATCCGCGCCGCCATGGACGCAGCCGAGGTCGTCATGGATGACCCCGAGAACTACGACGCGCGCGCCGAGTTGATGTGGATCGGCACGCTCGCCCACAACGGCATCGCCGGATGCGGCCTCGGGATCCCCGGCAAGCGCGACGGAGATTGGACGTGCCACGCGCTTGAGCACGAGCTCTCCGCCGCCGACACGAGCATCACGCACGGCGCCGGCCTGGCGGTCGTGTTCCCCGCATGGATGCGCTATGTATGGGAAAGCCACCCCGAGCGCTTCCTCACCTTCGGCGCTGAGGTTTTCGGCATCGAGCCGATCGACCCTCTCGTCGACGACCTCGCGGACATCGACGAAGAGATCACGCCCGAGCGCGCCATCCACGACGCCGTCGAGGCGACCATCGACGAGCTCCAGGCGTTCTTCTGCTCGATGGGCATGCCAGAGACCCTCGGCGAGCTGGGCATATCCGCCAGCCACATCGACGGGCTGCTGGCCGGCCTGCGCGCCAACAAGGGCGAGTCGTTTGGCACCTTCCAGACCCTCGGGCTCGAAGACGCGCGCGCCATCTATGAAAGCGCCCTGTAGCAGCGCATCGAGCCAATCCGTCAAGCGCGACAACCGAGCATCCAAGGCAATCGGGCCCCGCACCTCACCGACGAGATGCGGGGCCCGCAACGCTCAAACTCAGCGCTTCATGAACACCAGCGTCCGCTCGTCGCCGCGCTCGCTTGAAAGCTCGGGCGCATACGCGTAGCCGATATCGAACCGCTTGAGGTCATCCGGCTCGCACGCCGCGTTCTCGGCCATCCAGCGAACCATGGAGCCGCGCGCGATCTTGCTCGCAGTGGCCCTCTGCACGGGCTTGCCGCGGCGGAGCTCCTCTCCAAAGATGCAGGTGATGACCGGCACGCCCTCGGGCACATGGGGCACGACCGCCTTGGAGTACTCAACGCTCGCCAAATTCACGACCGCGACGGGCCCACCGTCGCCGTCTGCATCGCCCGCGCACACGGCCCGCGCGATGTCGTCGCCCCAATACGCGTAGAGGCCCCGCTCGCCGTCGAGCTCCAGCTTCGCCGCCATCTCGAGCCGGTACGGCTGAACCGCGTCAAACGGCCGCACGCACCCATACAGGGCGGACAGCACCCAAAGGTGGGCTTGCAGCCAATCGAGCGCATCGAGGTCGAGCACCTCGGGGGCCATGCTGCGGTACTGGATGCCCACATAGGAAAAGATCGCGGGGGTGAGCAGGCGCGCCACGAGCGGGTCGTCGAGCTGCGACTCGTCCATGACGCATTCGAACCCGTGAAGGCGCTCGATGTTCTCGGCCAAGAGCTTGTCGTTCACGCCCCAAAGGGCCTTGAGACCGGCGGCGCCCCGTTCGCGCTCGATGAGGCGCAGCTTCCGCACGATGCGGCTCGTCTTCGCGGGAAACGGTGGAAGCCCGCGCGGCGCGAAGGCGTCGGCGCGGACTTGCATCTGTTTTGCGGGGGAAATGACGACTTGCAGCACCATGACTCCTTTTTACCAAGCTCAGCTCCCCACACGATACCACCAACGCCCTTAGGCGATATGGCCCAGGAAGTCCTTCGTGCGCTCGGACTTCGGGTGATCGAAGACCTCTTCGGGCGTGCCCTGTTCCACGATGACCCCTCCGTCCATGAACACCACGCGGTCGGCGACGTCGCGGGCGAACTTCATCTCGTGCGTCACCACGATCATGGTCATGCCCTCGCTCGCCAGATCGCGCATGACCCCGAGGACGTCGCGCACGAGTTCGGGGTCAAGCGCACTCGTGGCCTCGTCAAACAGCATGACGTGCGGGTTCATGGCCAGCGCGCGGGCGATGGCAACGCGCTGCTGCTGGCCGCCGGAAAGCTGGGAGGGCATGAAGTCAACGCGGTCGGCCAGCCCGACTTTGGTCAGCTCCTCCACGGCGATGCGCTCGGCCTCCTCGCGGCTGCGCTTCAAGACCTTCTGCTGCGCGATCATGACGTTTCGCTTTGCCGACAGGTGCGGGAACAGGTTGAACTGCTGAAACACCATGCCCAGCCTCGAGCGCACCTTGTTGATGTCCACGCCCTTCCCGGTGATGTCCACGCCCTCGATCACGATGGAGCCCGAGGTGGGGGTCTCGAGGAGGTTCACGCAGCGCAGCATCGTCGACTTGCCGGAGCCCGAGGGGCCGAGCACCACGACGACCTCGCCACGGTGGACATCCAGGTCGATTCCGCGCAAGACGACGTTGTCCCCGTACGACTTCTCAAGGCCGTGAATCTGCACGATGGGCTGATCGGGGGCGACATCGCCCGTCGCTGCGCCCATCGGCTCGCTCTTCATTTCGGTCATCTCGGACACTCCCTACAGGTTGGCGATATGGTCGGCGGGCGTGGGCACCATCGTGCCCGCGCTCTTGGCGGGCTTCTTGCCCTGCGGCCCCGCATTTGTTCCGGCAGTCGCGCCGGTGAGGCGCGCCTCGAGCATGCTCACCACGCGGGCGAGCGGCAGCGTGACCACCAAGTAGAACAGGGCTGCGACCACATACGGCGTAATCGACCCGGTGGTGGCGACGATGGTCTTGGCGTACATCACGATCTCCATGACGCCCACGGCGGCCAGCAGTGAGGTGTCTTTATACAGCAGGATGAACTCGCTGGTCAGGGTGGGGATCACGTTTCTGAACGTCTGGGGGATGATGATGGAGACCATGGTTTGGGACGCGCTCATCCCCAGCGACCGCGCCGCCTCGGTTTGCCCCGCAGGGATGGACTGAATGCCTGCGCGGAAAATCTCGCACAGGTAGGCCGCGGAGTTCATCGCCATCACGATAACGCCGAGCGTGTAGTTGTCGATGTTGACGCCGGCGAGCGGCAGGCCAAAAAAGGCGATGTAGATCTGCAGGAACGCCGGCGTGCCGCGGATGAGGTTCACGTAGACGCCCGCGACGGCGCGCAGGATGCGCGACTTGGCGATGCGCATGAGCGCAAGCAGGAAACCGCATGGAATGGCCAGGGGGAACGCCGCGATCACGATGGCGACCGACATCAAAAAGCCGCCGAAGATGATGGGCAGACTGCTCACGATGAGCACGGGGTTGAAGAAGAGGCGCAAAAACGTATTGGAGTTCCACGCCTCGACCCAGGGCTGCTCCTCAAGAAACATCTTGAACTGGTCGAACGGCGTCACGCCTTTGACCTGGACCACGGGGATGCCCTCGACGACGAGCTCGGTTCCATCCGCCAGGGTGCAGGCGCCCTCGCACTGCATCTCGCCACCTGCGGCGGGGAACACGACGCCGTAGAGCTCGACGCGGAAGAACCGCCCCGTCGGCGCCGGCTCGGCAAACTCTAGCGCGAGCGTCTCGCCGTCCACCTCAACCGCGGGCTCGATGAACTCACGCTCCATGAGGTCCTCACCCGAGAGCATCGTCACGCGCAAGTCCTCGGTAGAAAACGTCGTGCCCTCGGGCACGGTGAGGGCAAGGCCGGCGATCGACTCATCGGCGGCCGCCTGGACCTCCCAGGTGATGCGCGTCTCGACGCCGCCCAGCACGTCGCTGCCGGAGTCCGCGTTGGGGCGGCACGTCAGCTTTTCCACCTCGAGCGCCTGGGCGGCCCGCGGCGCCGTGCCTACCGTGAGCAGCGCCGCGAGCAGCACGCAGCACAGCGCCATGAACCGCATGCGGCGTGGCGCAACGCGACCCCGAGCCAATTGCCCCGCCGACGCACAGTGTTGTGCGGTGTTCTCCATGGTGTTTCCCTTCCTCGGCCCGCGCTCTTCGCGCACGCGCCTGCAGCGCACGCGCCCGGAGCGGGCATCTCCAGATACCAGTTGAGCCCTCCCCGCCTGCACGGGAAGGGCTCACGTTGAACGGCGATGTGCGTTACTTGATGTTGTACTTCTCCATAAGCTCGTCGACGGTGCCGTCGGCGGTGAGCTTGGCGATCGACTCGTTGATGGCGTCCGTGAGCGCGGCGTTGTCCTTATTCACCGCGATGGAGTACTCCTCGCCCGTGGAGATCTGCTTGATGATCTGCTCGTTGCTGAAGGAGGTCGCCACAAGCTGGGCGGCGACGGAGCGGTTGGTCACGAGCGCCACGGCCTGGTCGGACTGGACGGCCGCAAAGCAGTCGGTCGCGTTCTTGAACGGAACGAGGGTTGCCTTGGGGAAGTTCTCCTTGGCGAAGGCCTCGGCGGTGGATCCAGACTGGACGGCGATCTTAACGCCCTCGACGTTCAGGGCCTCGGCGTAGTTGTCACCCGTGATGTCCGCGTTGTCGGTCATCGTGACGATGGCCTGGTCGTCCATGTAGTACGAATCGGTAAAATCGACCTCTTCCTCACGCTCGGGCGTCGCGGTGATGGCGGCGAAGCCCGCGTCGAACTTCGTGCCCGAGGCGATGCCGGGGATGATGGTGTCGAAGTCGACGTTCTCGATCTCCAGCTCAAGGCCCAGGTCGTCGGCGATAGCGGCGGCGAGCTCGAGGTCGAAGCCCTTGTACTCGCCGTCCTCCATGTACTCGAACGGCTCGTACTCGGCGGACGTGCCGATGGTTAGCTTCCCCTCATTGACGAGGGTGTACGGTGCGTCCGCGGCAGGGGCGGCGCTGTCGGAGCCCGCGGCAGGAGCGTCCGCGCCGCAACCGGTGAGCGCCAGCGCGCCCGTCATCGCGACCGTGGCGGCAAAGGCGCCGAACTTGTTCATCTTCATGGGTTTCCCCTTCCCTTGGGTGCAATCGGTGTAGCAAGCGTTTGCTTGGGAAGGCAGTATACGCGAATCTGCAATATTAATATCGTTTAATGCAGAATATTTCTCCTATGTTTCTGTTTTGTGCATAGATACGAAAATACGGGCTATGGTTATGCATTCCACAGCCCGTATGGTATCGGTTCATGCACCAGGATGTATGTCGATGGCGACTACTCCGCCTCTACCTCTGGCGGTCGCTCCGCCTCTACCTCTGGCGGCTACTCCGTCTCCGCCTCGGCAACAACCGCATCTTGCGTGTCGGCCTGCTCCGCCGCAGCGCGATGCCCGCCGAGCGCCGTCACTCTCCGCAGCGCCCCCGACGCGCCCTCGGCCTCGTCGGACGCCCCGGCGTCCTTGGCGTACGAGAGGGTGACGTCGCTGCCGACACCATAGCGCACGATCTCGACCAGCCCGGGGAGGGCCACGTCGTAGATGGCGTCGTCCCCCTCAAGCGTCAGGTAGAAGTGAGAGTTGCCGTCGATGACCGCCTGCGCCATGGAGGCGATCGTGCCGGTCACCTCGACCTCGGCCCCACTCGCCGCGGCCTCCTCCTCAGACAGAGCGCCCGACGATGCGAGCATCTGCAGATAGCTCTCCTGCGTCGCCGCCACCGTGGACCCGGTCGCCACGCTCTGGTAGTGCTCGACATTGATCATCGCGTACATCTTCACGAGGCCGGCGTTGTCTTTCAGCGCCATGAAATAGGTGGGCTGGCCCGCCACGTTGAGCAGCAGCGGATAGGTCGCCTCGTACTTGAGGTTTTGGACCTGGCCCTCGGCACTCGCCTGGGCCGAATCCTCGGTGGCGCCGGCGACCGGATAGTAATGCGACTCCCCCGTGCGCTGGTTGACCAGGATGAATCCGACGTTGGAGCTGTCGGCGGTCACGGAGCTCACACCGGTGTAGAGGTAGATGTCATCGCCCTGCGCGAGGTAGTTGTACCCGAGCTCACCGTCGGTGCCGCGCGTGGTGCGCACAACCCCCTGCTGGCCGAGCCAGGAGTTGAGCCAGCCGCCTTTGTAGGCGCCGCTCCAGTTGTACTGCTGGATGATCAAGTCGCTCGGGTAGGCGCGGTCCACCCATGTGGGGCAGTCTTCGATGGCGTAATCCGCGGTCTCGCCCGTGCAGGCGTTCACAAGCACCACGCGCTGGATCGTGGTTCCCTGGAACAGACCGATGGTACGCTTTTGCACGGGGAACACCCACCAGGGCGTGCCCTGCTCATCGAGCTCGAAGGATTTCTGGTCGAACATGTACGTAGGGTACTTCAGCTGCACGTAGCGGTCGATATTGCGCGCGAGCGGCTCGCTCTCGGAATAGCGGATGGGGCTCTCGAGACGCACGACCTCGGCCTCCTGCGTCACCATGTCGACCAGCACGTACGCCGGGATGCCCTCGGAGCGATGGCTCAGCCACTTGAACAGGTCGGCATAGGTGAGCGGGCTCACGCGAACCGGGCGCCCCTGATAGTTGATCTGGCTGTACGCGGGGCTGATCTCGAACTGGCTCACGAACTCGGGGATGGAGCCCATGGCGCGCGAGCCGAGCAGCTGCGCGGAGGCGCGGTCGATCACCGGGACGTCCGAATAGTCGACCTCATCGATATCCTCCACGAAGTTGCCCTCGGTGGTCTTGAGGACTGTGGCGTAGCGCTCTGCGTTGCCGGGGATGAAAGGCTCGCCCATGATGAGGCCGACGAAGAACGCGACGATCACCGCGACGGGCACCAAGGCGAGGCGATTGAACAGCGCCGTGCGGCGCTCAAAACGAAGCCCAAACACCTTGAGGGCGACGAAGCTCACGATGGAGATGAGGATGACCCAGTTCCACACGCGGGGGCTGTGGATGTTGAGCGCAGGGTGGAACCACCAATAGGCGACGAGGGCAGCCACGGCCAAAACCACCAGCATGACGATGAGCGCGGTGCGGCTCCACTGCGCAAGACGCTCCATGAACGGGGGCACGGGAATCGAAGCGCGACCGCGGCCAGAGCCCTTTGCGCCCTTGGCCTTGGCTTTTGCGCGGGCGGCCTTTTTGCGCGCACGGGCAGATTGCGGGGAATCGCCCGACGCATCGGCGGCGGCGTGCGGCGAATCGGATGGGACGTCCTCCACCTCGACTTCGACATCGATGGGCTCTTCGTCGCCCGGCACCTCCACGCCGGCACGCCTCAGCATGTCCAAAATCTCATCGTGGTTCATCGAGTGATCAATCCTTCCGTGATTCGACAACGATACGGATGATACCCAGTTCGAGCACCTCGCAACACAGGCGAGGGCGGGGCGCCCGCCTCCCGCGCCCCGCCCTCGAAATGCGCCCATCCCAACCGTACCTCACCGCACGGCGGCAACTTACCTCACGCCTCGCGGAACACCGTGAAGAACGCCCAACCAACCGCGATGGCGACGCCGCCCCAAATGAGAATCTGGCTCCATGCGGACAAGGCGAAAAACAGGCTTCCGACCGCCGCGACGACCGTCACCACCGCCACCAACAGGACAAATCGAACGCGAATGTCGTGCCCTGCGTCATGAGACCCGGCGCGGTCGTTATACGACTCGACATCGATGCGGCCCGCCATGAGATGCCCGTACATCGCGACGAGCGCCGCCGCGGCAAAGCACACCACCAGAGAGCTCAAGCCTCCCGAGACATGCTGCAAAGACGTGCTCTGGATAACCGCGATCACGATGCCCAGGCCCACGAGCGCACAAGCGGCGACGCGCGAAAAGGCGTTCAGACGACGGGCGCGCTCGTGGTCATCGTTGGTGTAGAAATTGCTCACGAACGGGTGGGCACGCGAAAAGGCGACATGCCTGATATGCGCCACTGCGAGGCACGCAATCGCGCCCGCGGCTCCCGTGAACAGGTAATAGAACGGATACGGGTTGAGGACCGGCCCCCACCCGCCGCCGAAGCTCAGCAATCCGATGCCGTCGCGCATGAGCATCGCAACGCTTCCCACACCAAACACCGTGAACGCCGCCGCGCCCGCTAAGAATAGCGCGCGGACCCTCATGTGCGGATCATATCCACATACATCGGTCATCGGGACGTTGGCGGGAATGGCAAGGGCACGGTCGGCGGGCTTGCCCGTCACGTCACCGCGAATCAACTCGTCGAGGTCCACCTCGAAGATCTCGCACAAGCGCACGAGCTTATCCATGTCGGGGGTGGAGGCGCCCGCTTCCCATTTGCTTACCGCCTGGCGAGTCACCCCGAGCAGCATGGCGAGATGCTCCTGAGTCATGTTGCGGGCATCGCGCAGGTATAGGAGGTTGTCGCGGAAGCTCATGATGCACGTCCTTTCATCGTGGTCAATCGTACATGCAGGCGAGGCGTCCGGACCCCTTCGCCGACTCCAGCTTCCGCGAACGGTGCCCGTTGCGCAAGGGAGCCGGGGTTGCGTTTTGCCCTTGAACCGTCAACCACCGGTTGCGCTTCATCTACCTGCAAAGACAATCGGCGGTGTGCCGCCCTTCGCATGGCGCGATAGCACGGTTGCGCCCAATTCGCGCTTGACCTGAAGCGCACTTCAAGGGATAACCTAGGGCAGACAACGACACACAAGGAGAGATGCATGTCGCAGAGAAACGTCACCAAATTGGAAAAGCCCGCCGTAAAGCGCACGCTCCGCCGGTTTTGGGAGGTCACCCGCATGAAGCCGGGGGCGGCCTTTCTCGCCGTGTTCACCTCCGTGGCATACGTCGCGCTCCTCATCTTCGTGAACACCTGGGTCATGGGCCTCATCGTGGATCGCGTGCAGGCCGCGCCGGTCGCAGCCGATCAGGTGTGGGAGGTATTCGGCCCCTACATCCTGGCGCTGCTCGTCGTGAACCTCGTTGGCCAAATCTGTTCCAAGCTGCAGGATTACGCCGTATACAAGCTGCAAATCAACGGCAACTACCACCTGGCGCGCCTGTGCTTCGACACGCTGTCCAACCAGTCCATGACCTTCCACACGAGCCGCTTCGGCGGAGCGCTCGTCAGCCAGACCAGCAAGTTCATGAGCGGCTACACCCAGATGGTCGACGTCGTGGTGTACTCGCTCATCCCCACCATCGCGAGCACGGTGTGCACCTTCGTGGCGCTCGCTCCGGCCGTCCCCGCCTACGCCGCGGCACTCGCCGTCATGCTCGTGGCGTACGTGATCGTGGCGACCCACATGTACCAGCGCATCCTTCCGCTCTCCGCCGCGACGGCCAAGGCGCAAAACCGCCTGTCCGGCGTGCTCTCCGACGCCGTGACCAACATCCTCGCCGTCAAGACCTGTGGACGCGAGGACTTCGAGAAGGAGCTCTTCGACGAGGCCGACCTCGCCGCCATGCAGGCCGAGAGCCGCTCCATGCGCGCCACCATGCAGCGCGGCTTCACCACAAGCGGCATCATCACCGTCATCATGCTCGTCGTCTCGATCTTCGTGGCAGGGGGCAACGCGTGGTTTGGCATCTCGAGCGGTATGTTGGTCATGATGTTCTCCTACACCTACCAGCTGTCCATGCGCTTCAACTACATCAACTCCATGATGCAGCGCATGAACCGCGCGATCGGCGACGCGAGTGAGATGGCGCGCATCTTAGACGAGCCCCGCCTGGTGGAAGACGCCCCGGGCGCCCCGGACCTCGTCGTGCGCGAGGGCTCCATCGACTTCGAGCACCTCGGGTTCGCCTATGCGGACGCCGCCGAGGGCGACCGCGTGTTTTGCGACCTCAACCTGCACATCCCCGCCGGACAGCGCGTGGGCCTGGTGGGACGCTCCGGCTCAGGCAAGACAACCCTCACCAAGCTGCTGCTGCGCCTGTCCGATGTGCAGGATGGCCACGTATACGTCGACGGGCAGGACATCTCGACGTGCGCCCAGCAAAGCCTGCGACGCCAGATCGCCTACGTGCCGCAAGAGGCGCTGCTGTTCCACCGCTCCATTCGCGAGAACATCGCCTACGGGCGCCCCGACGCGACCGACGAGGATATCCGCCGCGCCGCCGAGCTCGCCAACGCGCTGGAGTTCATCGATCGCCTGCCCACCGGCCTCGACACCCTCGTGGGCGAGCGCGGCGTGAAGCTGTCCGGCGGCCAGCGCCAACGCGTGGCCATCGCCCGCGCCATCCTCACCGACGCCCCGATCCTCGTGCTCGATGAGGCGACAAGCGCACTTGACTCCGAGAGCGAGGCGCTCGTGCAGGGCGCGCTCGAGAACCTCATGCGCGGGCGCACGTCAATCGTGGTGGCGCACCGCCTGTCCACCGTGGCCTCGCTCGACCGCATCGTGGTGCTCGCCGACGGCGAGATCGTGGAGGACGGCACGCATGCCGAACTCGCAGCGGCAAACGGCGAGTATGCCGCCTTGTGGAGCCGCCAGACCGGCGCGTTTTTGGACGGAGAGTAAATGTCATGGGCGCGCGCATCTTGATCGTCGAAGACGATGCCGATATATACGAGATCATCGCCGTGCACCTCGCGCGGCAGGGGCACACCTGCACGCAGGCGTTCTCGGGAACCGAAGGGATCATGCGTCTGGGAGCCGGGCAGGGCCTGGCCGGCGGCGTAAACGCCGGCGGCGTCGAGCTCCCCTTCGACCTGATTATCTGCGACCTCATGCTGCCCGGGGCGACCGGCGAGGAGCTCATCGCAACGGTCCGCGAGCGCACGCCCGAGCTTCCCGTGGTCGTCATCTCGGCGCGAACCTCCACCACCGACCGCATCGATTTGCTCAAACTCGGCGCCGACGACTACCTCACCAAGCCCTTCGATCTCGATGAGCTCGCCGCTCGCGTCGAGGTGCAGCTTCGGCATCGCTTGGCAAGAGAACGCGGGGCGACCGCGCGAAACGGCGACCTGCCTGGGCACGGCGCACGTGAAGGCGAAAACACGGCGAGGACGCTGCTCTTCCGCGCGTGGGAACTCGACCCCGCGTCCCGCACCCTCACCGTCGACGGTGCGCCAGTCGCGCTCACCCGCATCGAATTCAACCTGGTCGAGACGCTCATGCGCCAGCCCAAGCGCGCCTTTTCCAAGCAGGACCTCTTCGAAGCCGCGTGGGGCGAACCCTACGCGGGCGACGACAGCACCGTGACCGTCCATATCTCCAACATCCGATCCAAGCTGAAGGCAAGCGGCACCGACGGCTACATCAAGACCGTATGGGGCATCGGCTTCAAGCTCAACGAGGCGTAACGCCGCCCGCCAGCGACATACCGGCGGCGCGTCCGTTGGTGCTCGGGCAGGCGGCTGGCAGGGCAAACTTCACGCGGCGGCGGGCCACTCGACACCAAGTCCGCATCACGAGCGTCATGTTTTGGCTAATTTCGTCCATTTCGCGCCGCTGGTGATGCGAACTTCGTCACTGCCGCACCCTCCTTGGCGCCGGCGCGACTGCTTCGGCGCCAACCTGTCTGCTTCTTCGCCGGCGCACCCACCTTGGTGCCGACACGCCTGCCCGCGCAACAAAACAATCTACCGCAACATGCGCCGCCGCAGTTCTTTATCCTTTCTTTAGACCTGCTTCAAGTTTTATCAAGCTTTGCACCGCATCCTGAAAACAAGCTGATGGACAGGATGCAAGGAGGCACCATGAACGCCATCGAAACCCATGCGCTCACGCGCGTCTACGGCCAGCGTCGCGCCGTCGATGCTCTCGATATGCGCGTGCCCGCCGGCGAGATCTACGGCCTGGTGGGCAAAAACGGCGCGGGCAAGTCAACCGCCATGAAAATGATCGCGGGGCTCGTGCGCCCCACCTCGGGTGATATCGTGCTGCTCGGCGAGGCGCGCGGCCGCGGTGCCGCCATGACACGACACGCGGCGAACGCGGGAACGCCGCAGCAGCGAACTTCGCATGCGAGCTTCTCCCGCGTGGGCGCCCTCATCGAGGACCCGGGCGTGCTGCCCACCTTCTCCGCATTTGAAAACCTCATGTGCAAGGCCCTCGCACTCGGCGTCGTTCGCCCCGAGGCGCACTGCCGCGAGCTGCTCGACCTCGTGGGGCTCGCCGACACCGGCTCTCTGCGCGTCAAGAAGTTCTCCCTCGGCATGAAGCAGCACCTGGGTATCGCTCTCGCGCTCGTGGGTGCACCGGACCTGCTGCTGCTCGACGAGCCCTTCAACGGTCTGGACCCCGAGGCGACCCGCGCCATGCGCAACGCCCTCATTCGCCTCAACCGTGAACGCGGTGTGACCATGGTCATCTCAAGCCACGTGCTCGACCAGCTCGACCGCATGGCCACACGCTTCGGCGTCATCCGCGCGGGGCGCATGGTACGCGAACTTTCGGTAGACGAGCTGCACAGGGAATGCGGCAACTCGATTCGCGTCAAGACCTCCGATCCGGCGCGCTCGCTCGCCATCCTCGAGGAGCACCTGCCCGCTGCCACGCTGCGCGCCGAGCCCGATGGGGCGATTGTCGTGGGCGGCGCAGCGCGCCATGCCGCTGCGCGCTTCGGCGGAGCGGCAGGCGACGCCACGGCCTGCGGCGTGCCCACCGCAGAAGACGTTGCGCGCGTCTTGACAAGCGCCGGTCAGCTCATCTTGGAGCTCACGCATATCGAACGCGACATCGAGGAGTATTTCGTCGAGCTCATGGGCGGCGCAGATGCTTAGCAGAGCGCTGCCCGCCTTGTCCGCCAACGCGCCACTGGGCGTCGGCCCCGCGTTGCCCACCCTGGGCGACATGGCGTCCGCGGTCAACCTCGTCATCGACATCGCGCTCGTCGCGTTTCTCCTCTACATCCTCCTCGCCGCCCGGAAAGGCAGGTAAACCATGTTGAATCTCCTTCGCTCGGACCTCTATCGCTGCACACGCTTCCGTGGGTTACGCGGGCCATTGTGGCAGTACTTCTCCGTCATCCTTGGCGTCGCGATCCTCGAGGTCGGGCTCAATGCCCTCATCATCTCGCAGGGACTCGGCGAGCTCGAGGCGATCAACGTGCGCGACTCCATCGCCACGCCCTCGGTGTTTTTGGGCTGGTCCATGTTCGGCTCCGTCTCCGTCGTCGGGCTGGCAAGCGCTTACGGCATGGTCGAGTGGATATTCGCCGATCTGAATGACGGCTACATCAAATCGCTCGTGTCCTCGCTCACCGGGCGCCTCTCCTATTTCGTGGAGAAGGTCGTGTTCTCGGGCATCTGGGCGGCCATGATGCTCATCGCGGGCATCGTGTGCCACCTCATCTGCATGCAGCTGCTCCTCACCCTGCCCCTGGGTCTTTCCTTCGCGGCGTACGACGGGGCGGCGGAATTCGCGCTGTGGCTGCTCGGCGGCTGGCTCGCCGTATGGGCGCTCACGGTGATCCCGCTTTCCGTCGTCCTGCTCTTCCGCAAAAAGCTGCCCGCCTACACCCTCACGTTCATCCTGATCATGGGCGTCGTACCCGTCGTGCTCATGTTCGCGTCCGGCATGGGCGTGCAGGCCGCACCCGCACTTGAACCGCTGCTCTCCGCCCTCAACGGTATCGCCAGCTGGATGCCGAGCATGGTCATCGCCCTCTTCAAGCTCGGAGCGGGCTCCATGTTCGACCCGGCGCAGACGCTGCCGCTCATTGGCGCCGTCCCCACATGGCTGTGGGGCGCGCTGTCGGGCCTTCTGTGGACCGCCATCGGCGGCGGCGCGTTCATCCTCATCGCAAGCAAACGCGACCTATAATTCGCTCAAGCCGATAACGCACGCGGCCGCCCTTTCCTTCGGTGAAAGGGCGGCTTGCGCACCAAGGAGACCCCATGCCGACAAGCCTACTTGCAGCCCTCATGCTCATCATCGGTCTCGCCGCCGGCGCGCTCATAGCCCTCGCCGCCTACGCCCCCGAGCTCAGGTGCATGGCGCGCTTCCTCGAGCGGCGCGGCACGGAGGAAGGCAACGGAAGCGGCAACGCGCGCATCACGGTGAACAGCACCGCCCCCGGCGTCGCGGACCTCGCCGCCGCGATAAACGATGAACTCGACCGAAGCGTGGACGCGCGCGTCACCGCCATGCGCGGGCAGCAGGACTTCCAACGCGACCTCTCCGCGCTCTCGCACGACATCCGCACGCCGCTCACCGGCGCCAAGGGCTACTTGCAGCTCGCCATGGACGAGACGGATTCCCTTGTGAGGCGCCGACGCCTCGACACCGCCATCGAGCGCATCGACCGCACGTCCGAGCTGCTCGACGCCCTGTTCTCCTACACCAAGGCGAGCGACCCCGACCTCGCGCTCGACATCGAGCCGATGGACCTGCGCGAGATTGTGGAGCAATGCCTGCTCGGACATTATCCCGAGTTCGAGGAACGCGGATGGGAACCGCGCGTGGAGGGTGCTGAGGCCCCGGCGCCCGTCGACGCCGATCGCCAGGCGCTCGCGCGCATTGTGGAAAACCTCGTGGTGAACGCCCTGCGCCACGGGGCTGGCGCGCCGACAATCCGCATGGGGGCGGCATGTGGACAGGGCGCGGTGTTGTCGATTGCAAACCGCCTGTACGATCCGGGGGCTCTCGACGCAGAGCACCTCTTCAACCGCTTCTACCGCGCCGACGCGGCGCGCCAAGCGGGCGGAAGCGGCCTCGGCCTGGCCACCGCCGCAAAGCTCGCGCGCGCCATGGGCATGGAACTCGCCGCACGCGTCGAGGGCTGCGATCTCATCATCGAACTCAGCTGACGGCACGCGCACGGGCCACACGACCCGAAGCCGGTGCGCGCTCAGGTTCTCGCCGCGTGCCCCGAAGCCGCCCGCAACCCGTCGCGCGCCCGCAGCCGGTACGCGCCCGCAGCCGTTCGCCCTACGCCACCTGGTGGCGGCTCCAAGCGCGCCAGGCAACGGGCACGCCGATCACGACGAGAGCGCCGTACACCAGTGCCGCCATGCCGATAAGGTCGAGCACGACCGGGTCGATCGGATAGGAGTACATGGTCGCGAACAGGTCGAACGGCGACTGCAGCCCCATGGGGAACAGCGCGAAGATGTGCATCAGGATGCCGTAGCCGCCCGACGGGACCATGCCGCTCACATACAGGACCACGACATCCACCACGATGATCGCCAGCGTCGAGGACAAGCGTGCCGACAGCGCGAGCGTCAGCGCCAACATCCCAAGCATGACCAGGTAGAACACGCCGAGGAACAGCGCGACCGCCTGACCCATCGTCAGCGCATACGGCGAGATGAGCGTGTAGTTCTGGATGGGCAGCGCGGCTCCCTCAAAACCATAGAACGCAAACGACATGCCGCAGATGATCGCCGTGGCAAGCGCAAACAGCACCGTGGCGTACAGCACCGCCGCGATGAGCTTGGCGGCCACGAGGCGCACGCGACCATGACGCGCGGAGAGCAGCACCGCATCGGTTCCCTCGCGATACTCGGCGGCGAACAGCGGCGTTACCGTGACGCACACGGCAAAAATCGCCAAGACCAAAAACGCGGCGCAATCGAGGATGTTGTCCCAGCCGCCCGAGCAGCCGTAGGCGAGAGGCTCGGCCACCCCGGCCTCCTGCTCGGTCCAAAACGCGCGCTCGGCATCGGAATATTCCCATGTGCCGCGCATGCCCTCGTCAAGCCGCGTCTGCAGGCTGCCCTCCAACGCCCCGTAAAAGTCGCGCGCCATCTCGGGCATCACGCGGGAGGCGTACTGGTAGGGCTCCAGACCGCTCACCGCCCAGGGCTTGAGGATGGTGATGTAGTACGGGTCGTACAACTCCAGACGCGTCGCGTCGTCGTAGGTCTCGGCGACGAGCTCGTACGCCGCCGCGTCGGACATCTCCGCGAGCTCGGCCGCATCGAGCTTTTCATACGCCATCTCCTGGTAGTGCGCGATATCGGCCGCCACCCGCTCGGGCGTGAGGTCGCCGGCGCGCGCCTCGGCGACCTCGCGACGACGCTCGATCGCCGCTGGGCCCGTGAGGATCTCCCCAATGTTGCCCTGCGTCTTCGTCTGCACCACGTTGAGCGCCATGATGCCGAGCAGCAGCGCGAGCACGCCGACGTTCGCGGCAACCGCAACGCGGCGCGTGAGCATCTTCTTGAGCTCGAACTTGATCAGCCTAAGCATGTCGACCGCCTCCATAATGAGCACCGCGATGGGACCCGCCGCGCGTCAAACCGGCTGATTCCCAGCACACGGCCCATCTCCACAAATGTGAGCCCCTGGTCGAACCTCAACTCGAGCGCGTCCCGCATGTCCTTTGGCAACGTGGCGAGCGCGCCTCAGCGCCCGCTGCAGGTCGGCCTCGCCCACGCCCCGGTCCAGCCCTTCCTGCCCCGAGGTGCACGAAGCCCCCAACACGTCGTCGTCGGGCAGGTCCGCGAGCGGCGGCGATTGCGCCCGGCCGACGTCCGCGCAGACATTTCGCGCGATGGTGAGCAGGTGCGCGAGTAGCTTTCCCGCATCGCGATACCGATCGGCCGTCCGCACGAACCGCAAGAACACTTCTTGCGTGGCGTCTTGCGCCTCGTCCGCCGTTCGCATGCGACGGCGACAGTACGCGAACACGTCGTCGTAGTGGGCCTCGACGAGATCTCTGCCCTGCGCGGCATCCAACCCGCGCTGCGGATGCGCCACGCGCATCACCTCCTCTCGCCCTAGATAACGCAGCGGGCGCCCTATATGAGCGCCCGCACACAAGTTCTTCATAGTATCGGCCCATCCGGCCGTGCATCAAAGCGAAGTTCGCTTTTCGCGCCGCAGCGAAGCCCGCCATGCACGCCACGGTGAAACCCGTCATTCGCCCCTAGCAAAGTCCGCATCACCAGCGGCAAAAAATGGCCGCTTTGGCCCTTTCCGCGACGCTGGTGATGCGGACTTTAGCCCCGCCATCCGGCCGCAGCGAAGTCCGCCATGCGGCCTGCAGCGAAGCCGCCACTCGACCCCCCCAGCGAAGTCCACCATTCGCCCCGGACGCCATCTGGTGACGACTTTTGAGGGTAAGAATGTCGAAAATCAGGCTCGCAACTGAGCGAAAATTCGACAATCTTACCCCCGGCGACATTGAGGAGGGGGGCGGCAGACATTGCGGCATCTGCACCCAAAACGTCACCGTCTTGATGTTGAAGAAGGGTCTCGGCATCGAGAAGGGCACGGGCGGCACGTCAAACACCGCCGGGCCAGCGAGGGCCAGCGGGCTATCCTGCCAGCCCGCGCAAATAGGCGATCTCACCCGCGTACCCAGCCAGGTCGTCATGCGGCGTCTCCAAGATAAACGGCAGGCCGCGCAGCATCGGATGCGTCACGATCGCCTGCAGGACGTGCTCGCCTCCCCCAAGCTCGGGGTTTCCCAGATAGCCGCCGCCGATGACCTCATGGCGGTCTTTGTGCGCCCCACACGGATTCTTGGAATCGTTGATGTGCACCGCCTGCAGGCGCTTCGCACCCACCACGCGGTCGAACTCGGCGAGCACGCCGTCGAGGTCGTTCACGATGTCGTACCCACCGTCAGAGATATGGCAGGTGTCCAGGCACACGCCGAGCATGTCCGTCCCCGCCACCTCGGGGCGGCGGGCCGCCACGCCCTCGATGATGCGCGCGAGCTCCTCAAACGAACGGCCGACCTCCGTGCCCTTGCCCGCCATGGTCTCGAGCAGCACGCACGTGCGCTGACCCTCAAACATCACCTGGCACAGGGCGTCGACGATAAGGTCGATGCCCGCATCGACCCCCTGGCCCACATGCGCGCCGGGGTGGAAATTGTAGAGCTGGCCGGGAAGCGCCTCCATGCGCTGCAGGTCCTCGGCCATGGCCTCGAGCGCGAACTCGCGGGCGCGCTCCTTTGCAGAGCACGGATTGTACGTGTAGGGCGCGTGCGCCACCAGGCGGCCGAAGCCGTCCTCATCCAATATCCGCTGCAGGCCCGCGACGTCTTCGAGGTCGAGCGGCTTGGCGTTGCCGCCGCGAGGGTTGTGGGTGAAAAACGCGAAGGTGTTCGCTCCAATCGAGCGGGCGGTCTCGCCCATGGCGGTGTAGCCCTTGGTGGTAGATAGATGGCAGCCGATGGTCAGCATATAAAGCCTCCGAACAAGAGACCCGCCGTGCACATGCCGCGACGGGCGAATACGTATGCAAAATGCCCCGACCCAGCTTGGCGCGAGAGCGTCGAGGGACGGGGCTTCTTCCAGTACGATACACGAACAATGACGCGGGACAGCCAAAGGGCTACTCGGCGACCTCGAACTCGACAAGCTCGCCGGCGGGAAGCTCGAGACGGTCCTCCCCGCGCACGAGCACCACGCCCGTGACCTCGGGGGCGTCTTCACAAGAGATCACGAACTGATGGAGCACGTAATCCATCGTCGCAGGCGTGCCCTCCTCGGGCACCACCATCGTCACCGTGAGCACGCCGTCAAGGAACGCGACCTCTCCGACCTCGGGCTCGGGAATGGAGGAGCCCGCCACCTGCACCTGGACCGTGCCGTCCTCGCTCCGCACCCAGCACTCCTTGGGCATCGCGGCGCCCTCCTCGCCGGCGACGTTCAAAAACGGCGCCTCCGGGTCGAGCGCGGCGGTCCAGACCTGGCCGTCGGCAGGCGCGGCGGGGGCGTCCTGCGCAGAGCCGGTCGCATCAGGGCCCGCAGGGTCCCCGGCACCGCAGCCTGCGAGCAGCAGAGTTGCCGTGGCGGCGACGAGGGAACGACGAGTGATGCGGGCATCGAGTTTCATGGGTGTCCTTTCGACGTCGAACAGCCCCCTGATTGTCCCCGATTGAAAGCCTCGGAGCCACCCCTACGCAATCACCACACCAATACGCGGGGATCGCCAAAACGCCCGCTCGCCCCGGATACAGCGTCGCCCATCGGCAGGAAAGGCGAACTTTGCCCCGCTCACCGCGCGCGGCGACGCCGCTAGTCCTCCGCGATACGCACGCCGAGCAAACGGGCCATGTCCAGCGCCTGCTCGAGACTCACGACAAGGCCGCGCAACTCCCGGAAGTCGCTCGAAAGCACCGGCGCATCGAAGATGCAGCTGGAGACATCGATGCCCGCGAGTAGCGTGCCGAACACGTCGAGCCTCGTGAGGTCGGTTTCCTCCAGCGCCACGTGTTTGAGCTTTGAACGCTGCAGCGCCGCCTCGCGCAACCTGCTCCCGCGCACCGAGAGGTGGTCGACGGACGTCTCCGAAAGGTTCGCGTAGGAGAGGTCCGAGGCGAAGAGGCCGACCAGCGCCAGCCTCGCTTGAACAAGGCTCAGGCCCGGCGCCGAGCAGTCGCGCATGTCGACTCGGTTGAGCCATGCCTTGTCCATGGAGCAGCCGATGAACCGACAGCCCCCAAACGCGACGTCGCGAAACGTGCAGCCACGAAAATCGACCTGCTCGAACAGGCAATCGCGAAATAGCGCATGCTCGAACGTCGCGCCATTGGCACATTCGTAGGCGAGCTCGACATCGTCCACGAGGACGCGGGAAGCGTACCCGTCGCCCTCAGAGAAGACCTCGAGGAGTTCGTCACCACCCAGACGGTCCAGCGTCGCGCCCACGGCGGCGAACCCCCGGGGCGCGGCAGGAACCCCGGGGCCGACGCTAGCAGCGCTCGTCCCGGCGGGGCCGGCGGCCGTGCGCGTCGAACCTTGGCCCCTCATCGTCCATCCTCCCCATCGACTCCCGCCGGCGCATCCCCGGTACGCAGAGCGCCGTCCGCCGGCCGATCGGCTTGCTCGCCGCCCACATGGCACCGGCCCGCATGGCTCCGTTCATCCCACTTCCAAGCAGCGCGGATCGCGTCGATGATCCGCGCGTCTCGCACGGTGGACGCCAGCGGCATGACGGGGCTCTCCGGCGCGCCCGAACGGACAAGGTCGCAGAAGTGCGTAACCTCGCCGTAGAAGTCGTCGACCACGGCGGGTGCACAGGTAAGCTCGTCCTCACACCCATCACGCCTGACGATATACGACACCGGGCGGTGCAGCAGCGGAACCTCGATCTCGCCGCGCTCGCAGACGATGCGGCAGACGGCCACGAACTCGTCCGTATCGCCCGCGAAGTCGAGATGCACCGGCACGCCCCCGATACGCAGCCGCACGTCATCGGCGATGTCGATGGCGCCTCCGTCCGACGCCGCCATCCAGCGCGTGCGGCAGGCCTCGACCTCGGCCTCGCCCGCGAGCACATCCTCCGCCCAGGCGACGCCGTAGCACCCCAGGTCGTACAGCGTTCCGCCCTGCGCCGCATCGAGCAGATAGCGCCCCGTCTGGTCGCCGTAATCCACGCGATGCGCGATGTCGAGGGACGTGACGGCGCCGAGCTCCCCTCCCTCGATGAGGGCCTTCACCTGTTCGCGCGCGGGCATGAAACGGGGCTTCATGGCCTCCATGAACAGCGTGCCCGTCTCGCGGGCCACCTCGGCAATGTGCAGCGCCTCGCGCTCGCTCAGCACCGCGGGCTTCTCGCAGAGCACGGCCTTACCAGCCCGCAGCAGGCGAGCTGCCCACACCTCGTGCATACCGTGGGGCAAGGCGAGATAGACCGCGTCCACGTCAGGGTCCTCGGCGAGGCGGGCGTGAGCGGAGGCTCCGTCGTCCTCCACGCTCGCATAGCGCCGCGCCTCGTCGACGGGAAACTCCTCAGCGAAAGCGTCGAGCCGCTCGGCCCGGCGCCCCGACACCGCGACCAGTCGCGCGCCCTCGACCTGCTCGAGCGCCCGGGCAAATCTGCGGGCGATGCCGCCTGCGCCCATGATTCCCCACCGAACCTGATCCATACCCGCCTCCGTTCACGCGTGTCATTCCCCCGCCATCATACCCCGCGTCCAAACGCGCCCCTATAATGAAATCTCACACGTCGAAAGGAACCCGTTGAAGGTCATCGTTTACACCGACGGCTCATCGCGCGGCAACCCCGGTCCGGGAGGCTACGGAGCCGTCTTGCGCTACACCGCCCCGTCCGGCAAGCTTCACACACTTGAGCTCTCACGCGGCTACGACCGCACCACCAATAACCGCATGGAGCTGCTGGGCGTCATCAGCGCGCTCGAGGCGCTCAACCGCCCCTGCGAGGTTGAGATTCACTCTGACTCCCAATACGTCTGCAACGCCTTCAACCAGCATTGGGTCGAGGGCTGGATTCGCCGAGGATGGAAAACCTCACAGAAAAAGCCCGTGAAAAACGTCGATCTCTGGAAGCGCCTGCTCTCCGCCAAGGAGCCCCACAGCGTGACCTTCCACTGGGTCAAAGGGCACGCGGGACACGAGTTCAACGAGCGCTGCGACGAACTCGCGACCGCCGCGGCCGACAGCGCGACGCGCTCCACCGATACCGGCTTCGTCGAGGGGGAATCCGACTAGACCAGGCCTGCCAGCCCGCGCCTTTGACGCCCGCTCGCCCGGCCGACCCGACCCCGTGCCCTCGCCGCCAGCCCCAGCAACATGAGACGCACCATCACTGAGAAAGGAACCGCCATGATCCGCATCGCAACCATCGGAACGAGCTCCATCACCCGCAACCTCCTCGATGCGCTCACCACCACCGAAGGGACCGCCTTCGTCGGCACGCTCTCGCGCGACGCCGAGCGGGCAGCCGTGTTCACCGCCGAGTACGACGGGACGCACCCTTTCACCACACTCGAGGACCTCGTGGCGAGCGATAAGGTCGACGCCGTCTACATCGGCAGCCCCAACGCGCTCCACTACGAGCAGGCGCTTGCATGCGTCACGGCCGGCAAGCACGTGCTGGTCGAAAAGCCCTTCTGCGCCAACGAGCGACAGGCCCGCGAGGTGCTCGACGCCGCGGCGAAGGCGGGCGTCGTCGCGCTCGAGGCCATGCGCCCCCTGCACGACCCGGCGTTTCACGCGCTCAAAGACGCAATAGCCCAGCTGGGAACCGTGCGCCGCGCCACGCTGCGCTTTGGCAAGTACTCCTCACGCTACGATGAGATTCTCGCCGGGCGCGCCACCAACATCTTCGACTGCGCCATGGCCTCCGGGTCGCTCATGGATATCGGCGTGTACACCGTCGAGCCGCTCATCGAGCTCTTCGGCGCCCCCGACGCCATCAGCGCCGCCGCGTCCCTGCTCGACGAGCAGACCCGCCCCCTCACCCACGGCGCCATCGACGGATCGGGCACCATCCTCGCACGCTACCCCGGCATGACGGCGTCGCTGCACCATTCCAAGATCACCAACGACTGCTCGATGAGCCAAGTCGAGGGGGAGCTCGGCTCGCTCGTCATCGAGGGCATCTCCGCACCCAGTCGCGCCCGCCTCGAGATGCGCGAGTCCGGGTCGCAGGTGGATGCCGTGGGCTACTCCAACGCCCAGACGACCACGCGCGACATCGAGCTGCCCCATGCGGACAACACGATGACCTACGAACTCGCCGATTTCGCCCAGGCGGTCCGCGGCGTCCAGGCGGGCACGGCCCTCGATGCCGTCCAAGCGGGAGCGTTTGGCACCCTCGCCCATTTCCAGCAGGTGACGCTCGCCTCCCTCGCGCTCATGGATGAAGCCCGTAGGCAGACGGGCGTCGCCTTTCCCGCCGACGACGCGGTGAGCGGCTCATGCGCCTCCCAAGACCAGTAGGAGGAACCATGTCGCTGTTCGAGACGATGATGGGTTTCGCGAATCAATTCAAACGCGAGAGCGGTCTGGGTGACGAAGACGTCAGCCGGGCGGCGCGGCTCAGTCCCCTCGAGGACGAGCTTCGCGCCTCGCTCGAGCACGACGCCGAGCAGCTCGATGCGCCTCGCCGTCTCGAGCTGCTGTTTAGCGGCGATGTGCAAGGGGTCGGGTTCCGCTGGACCAATCAGAGCCTGGCCCAAGATCGCCATCTCTCGGGATGGGTGGAGAACCTGCCCGACGGCACCGTGCAGATGCAAATCCAAGGCTCGCCGCGCGCACTCGCCGCGCACCTCGAGCGCATCCACGCCTATTACGCGCGCTTCGGCAACCGTATCTGGCTCGAGTCGCAATTGGACCTCCCCGTCGTGACGGGCGAGACTGGCTTCACCGTGCGCTATTAACTATCACATTTTCGCCATCATTTAGGGGCTTCACGGCCTCCGACCTTGCCAGCCGCATCTCCTTCTGTTCAAATGTTATAAAAGTAGTAACGGAAGGAGGGCTGGCCCATGGAAACCTGCACCCCGCAGCAGCAGGGCCCCATCCGGCGCAACACGCGCCAACGCCAACTTGTCCTCGACGCCGTGAGGGCACGTTGCGATCACCCCACCGCAGAGGACATCTACCTCGATGTCCACGCCATCGACGAGCGCGTGAGCCGGGGCACCGTGTACCGCAACCTCAACCTGCTTGCCGAGACCGGCGCCATCACCACCGTGAAGGCACCCGGGACCATGCGCTTCGACCGGCGCTGCGACTGCCATAGCCATATCGTCTGCACGCAATGCGGCTCCGTTGCAGACACGCCGCTGCCCTACGATCCGACGCTTGACACGAGCGCATCCGAGCACACCGGCTTTGCCATCAGCTCCCACAGCATCGTGTTCGAGGGTATCTGCCCGGCGTGCCGCGCCGCATCGAACGCGGACTAAGCCGAGCCCTGCGTGCTCGACCGCCCATGCGCCGCCGCAAACGCACGCGCCAAAGGCCGCCCTCGCGCTAGACGAGTCCCAGACGAGCGCAGGCGTTCCAAATACCGTCGTCGTCCACATCGGTCGTCACGAAGGTGGCGCGCTCCTTGACGATGTCCCACGCGTTACCCATCGCGACGCTCGTCCCCACCGCATCGAACATCGTGAGGTCGTTCTCGCCGTCGCCAAACGCGACGGCCTCCTCCGGCGCGATGCCAAAGCGATCGAGCGTTGCGCGCACGCCGTAATCCTTACCGCCCTCATCGGGCACCACGTCGCAAAACAGATGCGTCCAGCGCGTGCAGGCGACATGCTTGGTTTTCGACAAAAACACACCTTCGTCCTGCGCGTCCACAAAAACATTGAACTGATACACGGGATGCGCGTACGCCTTGTCCAGCTCGCCCACGGGGTAATCGAGCCCCACATGCCGACCGACCTCGACCACGCGCGGCCCGAGCCTGTTCACAAACGAATCGACGCCCTGCATGACCAGAATATCGTACAGACCCGCTCGGGACTGCTCGACGATGACCCGTACGTCCTCGTCGTCGATATGGACGTCGCGGTACACCCCGTCGCCATCGAAGCAGAGCTGGCCGTTCATGGTCACGTAGGCGTCGAAGCCCTCCTTGAGCTCATCTTGCAGTTCAAACAGCGACCGGCCCGTCGCGATGATGACCTTCACGCCCTGCGCGCGCAGCGCCTCGATGGCGCGCCATGAGCTCTGTGACACGCGATGGTCCTTGAAACCCACAAGCGTGCCGTCGATATCGAAAAATGCCGCTTTGATCATGTGCGCCCCTAGAGAATCTCGAGAACCCCGTCTTTGACCGTCAGGCCGATGTTGCCCTTGAGCAGGTCGTCGATGAGCGTGCCCACGAGCTCGAAGCGCCAGCCCTCTCGCAAGGGGCTGCGCTCGGGGTGCTCGATGTAGTCGAGCAGGCCATCGCGCGAGATGATCATCGACGTCGCAACGCCCGAGCGCTCGGACACCAGGCGGATGAGCGCGTACATGAGGTCGATGACGCTCTCGAGCTCGGGAGCCGGCGTGCGATGACCGCGCGGCAGCGACGGAAGGTTCTCCGGCGGGCACCGGCGGCCGCGGGCGATGGCGTCCAGCGCGACCTCGACATCGCGGGCGCTCAGCTGCTCGGTGCCGCGGACGGTGCGAAAGTCCTCGACGGTCTTGGGCGCGCGCTTGCACAGGGCGAGCAGGACCTCGTCGGACATGATCCATTTGCGGGGCACGTCGCGGGTCTCGGCGCGATGCTCGCGCCACGCCGCGAGCTCACGGGCGACGGCCAGCTGGCGACGGGTGCAGGCGCCCACGCGCTTCACGCGCTTGTAGGCGGCGCGCGGCTCGCTCGCATAATGGGCGGGATCCGCGAAGGGGCGAATCTCATCGCGCACCCACGCGGTCCGCCCGAGCGAATGCAGCTTGTCCTCGATCACGCGATAGGCGTCGATGAGATAGCGCACATCATCGAGCGCATATTCGATCTGCTGAGGGGTGAGCGGGCGACGGGACCAATCGGTGAGCGACTCGGTCTTGGGAAGCGAGACGCCGCAAAACGCGTGGACCAGATTGTGGTACGAGCACTGAGCGCGCTCGCCCAAGAACGCCGCGGCGATCTGCGTGTCGAAGATGGGGGCAGGGCACACGCCCAGCGTGTGCGCGAGGACCTCCATGTCCTGCGAGCAGGCATGGAAGACCTTGAGCGTGTCGACATCGACCATGAGCTCGACCAGCGGCGCGAGGTCCTCTATCGCGAGCGGGTCTATGACCACGCACTCGCTCGGCGTGGCGACCTGCACCAGGCACAGCTTCGCGTGATAGGTGCGCTCGCGCAAAAACTCGGTATCGATTGCCACCGCGGCAAACCCACGGGCGCGCGCGCAAAACGCGGCCAATTCCTCATATGTGGAGATGTACATCTGCGTCCCAAATTGGAGATTACCCGCGCGCTGCACGGGTAGGATTACGTCATTCTCTTACTATACCCGCACTTTTACGAACAGGGAACCAATCATGCGCTGCCTCATCATCCACAACCCCGCATCGGGCCCCCGCTCAGACGAGATCTTCGACTTCGCACGCGCCCTGTCGCAGGGAGGAGACGAGGTGACGATGCGCTTCATCGGCGACGGCATGGAGCCCACCGACGCAGCCGCGGACGTCCGCTCCTTCGACCGCGTGGTGGTGTCCGGTGGGGACGGCACGGTCTCCAACGTGCTCGACCACCTGCGCGACACGCACGTCCCCATCCTCGTGTTCCCCTCGGGGACCGCGAACCTCTATTTCAACAACATCGGCAACGCGCCCGAGCCCGCTGCCTTGGCGCAGGCCTGCCGCGCGGGCAAGACCAAGCGCGTCGACATGGGCGAACTGTTCTGGGAGGACGCCTGCGCCGGCGTGCAGCGCCACGGCTTCATCATCATCGCCGGCACTGGATTTGACGCCGACATCATGCACAAGGCCGATGCGACCAAAGCCGACATGGGCGAGATCGCGTATTTCCTCTCCGCCCTCGCCACCCCCGCCCCGACCGTCGCCCACTTCACCATCGAGCACGACGGCAAGGTGGACGAGCTCGACGGCATCGGTTGCATGGTGGGAAACACCGCCCTCATCCAAAACGAGATCAACCTCTTCCCCGACTGTCGGATGGACGACGGCCTCATCGACATCGCCGTCATCCAACCCGCCAAGACCGTGGAGCTGCTCCCCACGCTCATCGCCGGCGTGCTCGACCCGGCGGGCAAGGGCCTGGGGCGCCCGCAGTTCACCATCTTCCAGGCGAAGGAGGCGCGCATCACCTGCACACCCTCGCTGGGCATGGAGTTCGACGGCGAGCTCATCCACAACAACACGGGCGTCTTCGGCGCGCGCGTGCTGCCCCAGTGCCTCGACCTCATCGTCGACGATTTCGCGAAGCTGTAGGCAACGATGCCGTGCGGCCCGAGTGGGGCATATCATCCCATGCTCAAACAGCGCTGGCGCGAACTGCGCGCGGGACGATATGCCCCACTCGGGCCGCACGGCATCGTTGCGCAAACGGATGGATCGCATGGCGTAACAGACGCGAAACAGATGGGCCACGGTATTGAACGGGCACTCCACTGTGCTATAGTGCCTAACCATCAGATGAAACTTCGGCACACCGAAAGGAGCCACCATCATGCAGAAGACCATCGCAACCTCTCTCAACAACTGGTGGTGGCATGACGCGTCTTCGGCCGGTCAACGGTGAGCCCTCGCACGTATATGCCACACAGGTACGGTAATTGAGGCCTCCGGTTTGACCGGGGGCCTCTTTTTTGGCCCCTTCGCGTCATGCACTCATCCCCTCACACACGCAACCGCAAAGGAGCACATCATGTCCCAGAACACGACTTCCCAGGCTACCGGCCGCGCCCGCGCCACCGCTGCACGCGAGCAGACGGGCCTCGACATCAAGAGCCTGACCCTGCTCGCCGTGCTGCTCGCCGCCGGCTTCATCCTCAACTTCACCGTGGGCAAGGCGATCTCCGCCGTCTCGGCCGGCGCCATCTCGCCCGAGTTCATCATCTCCGCCTTCTGTCTCACCATCCTTATCGTGCGCCCGACCATGCCCCAGGCGCTCGTCATCGGACTCATCTCCGCCGCGGTAATCCAGGTCACCACCACCTCGCCCGGTATCGACTTCATCGCGGAGGGCATCGCCGCCGTCCTCATGGCGGCCATCGTCAAGGCGGGCATGCGCACGCCCGCCGCGCCCTTCGTCCCGGCCATCGGCACGTTCGCCACCACCTTCATCTCCGGTTTCATCTTCATGGTCATCAAGATGGCGATGATGGGCTTCGCAACCGAGCTCGCCGCCGTCATGATGCCCGTCATCGCCATGACCGCCGTCTTCAACGCCATCCTTGTCGCCGCCCTGTACCTGCCCGTGAAAAAGGCGCTCGGCCTCAACGACTAGCCGCTGTCGTCCCAAATTCCCACCGAGGGGGCACGCCACCCCCTCGAGCCATGTCACGCTCTTTTGAAAGGTCCCCATGACTGCGATCATCGAGATGCGAGACGTCTCCTTTGCCTATGGGCAAGACCAAGCGCTCGCCCTGCACGACCTCAACCTCTCTGTGGAGGAGGGCTCGTTCGTCGGCATCATTGGCCCGTCGGGCGCCGGCAAATCCACCTTGGCGAGCGTGCTTTCGGGCGCGATCCCCCATCACTACAAGGGGAGCCTCTACGGGGAGACGCGCGTCGGGGGCATCGACACCTGCGAGGCGTCGCTCACCGATATCGCCCGCATCGTCGGATCCGTGCTGCAAGACATCGACGCCCAGATGGTCGCCTCCGTGGTCGAGGACGAGATCCTGTTCGGGCTCGAGAACTTCGGCGTGCCCCACGAGCAGATCGAAGACCGCCTCGCCGGCGCCCTCGACGCCGTCGGGATCGCAAGCCTGAGGAGCCGCGAGATCGCGACGCTCTCGGGAGGCCAGAAGCAAAAGGTCGCCATCGCCGCCATCTTGGCGCTCGCACCGCGCGTCCTCGTGCTGGACGAGCCGACGGCGGCGCTCGACCCGGTGAGCTCCCGCGCCGTGTTCGACGTCCTGCGCGAGGCCCAGCGGCGGGCGCACGTCACCGTCGTGGTGATCGAGCAGATGGTCTCGCTGCTGGCCGAGTACTGCGACCGGGTGGTCGTCATCGACCACGGAGCTATCGCGCTCGACGGGTCACCGCGCCAGGTGTTCGCGCACGCCGAGCAGCTGCGCGCGATCGGCGTCGACAGCCCTCGCGCCGCCCGCATCTCCAACAGCCTGTGCGCCCAGGGACTCGCCACCGTCGCGCATCCGGCGCTTTCGGTGGACGAGGCGCACGCGCTCGTCGTGGACGTCATCGAGGCGTCGCGCACGGCTGCCCCGCACGGCGCTGAGCACGCCGACGAGCCAGCCCCTCCTCGCACGGGCCATACGCCCGCGTCCGCCGTACGCACCGACCTGCCCGCCATCGTGGATATGCGCGAGGTGTCCTTCTCCTACGGAGCGGGCGCGGCCGACATCTCAGATGTCAGCCTCACCGTGCGCCCGGGCGAGACACTCGCCATCGTCGGCCAAAACGGAGCCGGCAAGACGACCCTCACCAAGCTGCTCAACGGCCTTCTCAAGCCCTCTTCGGGAACGGTGAGCATCTCCGGCATGGACACGCGCACCACCCCCGTCAGCGCCATCGCCGCCGCGGCCGCCACGCTCTTCCAAAACCCCGACCGGCAGATCTGCCGCAACACCGTGCTCGAGGAGGTCGCTTTTGGCCTTGAGCTGCACGGCGTCCCCGCCGCAGAGGCCGCCAGCCGGGCGCAAGCCGTCATCGACCGCTTCGGGCTCCCCGCACACGCCGCGCCCTTCAGCCTCTCCCGCGGACAGCGCCAGATGGTCGCGCTGGCGGGCGTCGTCGTGCTCGACCCGGAGCTCATCATCCTCGACGAGCCCACGAGCGGGCTGGATTACCGCGAATGCATGACCGTCATGGAGACCGTGCGAGAATGCGCGCATCACGGCGCGGCCGTCGTGATGGTGTGTCACGACATGGAAGTGGTCAGCGATTTCGCCACGACGCTCGCCGTGATGGCGAACGGGCGCCTGCTCGCCTCGGGGCCCACTCACGACGTCTTCGCACAATCCGACCTCCTGCAGCAGGCGAACATCACGCCGCCCCAGGTCGCCGCGCTCGCCAGCCGCCTTGCGGCCTCCTGCGACCCCTCGTTTGCAGGCATCACCGAGGTCGCCGATCTCGTCTCACGCGTGAAGGAGCTGACCTGCCGTGCTTAACGTCATCGACTACGTCCCCGGTACCACCGCGCTGCACAAGCTGAACCCCGTCAGCAAGCTCGCCCTCGCCGCGGCGATCATCATCGCCACGTTTCTCGCTCAAAGCTGGGTCGCCCTCGTGGGCCTCCTCGCGCTGACCCTCGGCCTCGGCGTATACGCCGGCGTGCAGCCGCGCCTCATCAGCCTGCTGAAGCTGCTCGTCCCCATCGCCGCCATCATGTTCGTCCTGCAGCTCGCCTTCGTGCGCGGCGGCCAGGACATCTGGGGCTTCGTCACCACGGAGGGGCTCGCCACGGGCGGCAGGGCGTGCCTGCGCCTGGTGGGGGTCGCGCTTCCGCTCGTGCTCATGCTCACCGTCACCAAGCTCACCGACCTCGCCAACGCCTGCGTCGAGGTGCTCCACGTCCCCTACACCTATGCGTTCACCTTCACCACGGCACTGCGGTTCGTGCCCGTGTTCACGCAGGAGATGAACGCGATCATGGAGGCCCAGACGGCGCGCGGCGTGGAGTTCGACACGAAAAACCCGTTCAAGAAGATGACCCTGATGCTCCCGGTGTGCATCCCGCTGCTCGTGACGTCGGTGGGCAAGACGGACGCCATCGCGCTCGCTGCCGAACAGCGCGGCTTCTACCTGCGCACACGCGAGAGCTCGTACAAGCGCTACCCGCTGCGGGCGCTCGACGCCGCGGCGCTGGCGTGCTGCGTCGCCATCGTCGCGCTCGGGGCGCTGATGTAGCGCGAGCGCGTGACGAAAGCCCGCACTCAACGTATGATGCAGATGAGCCGTCCCGTCAGCGCGCAACGCGCACGACCCATCGCAGGAGACACCTATGCAACTCATCGAACGCCTTGACGACCAAGCGCGCGCCCTCGCGCAACGCGGTTTTGCAGAAGCCTGCGATCGGCCCGTCACCCTGCGCGCCAACACCCTCAAGGCGTCCACAGACGAGATCGCTGTCGAACTCGACTCCGCGGGCGTCGCATATGAGCGCGTGCCTTGGTACCGTGACGCCTTCGTGCTGTCCGATGCGCGCGAACGCGCCGTTTGGAATCTCGACATGTACCAGGAGGGGCGCGTGTACATGCAGAGCCTCTCCTCAATGCTGCCGCCGCTGCTGTTGAGGCCCCGGGCAGGCGCCGACATCCTCGACATGTGCGCCGCGCCCGGCGGGAAGACCTCGCAGATCGCCGCGCTGACAAACAACGCCGCGCACCTCACCGCATGCGAGATGAGCGCACCCCGCGCCGAGAAGCTCGACTACAACCTCTCCAAGCTCGGCGCCACAAACGTGCAGGTCATGCGCACCGATGCGCGACGCCTGGACGAGTTCTTCTCATTTGACCAGATTCTGCTCGACGCGCCTTGCACGGGAACCGGCACGTACCGAGCGGGCGACGAGCGCGCCGAGAAGCGCATGACACCCCAACTCCTATCCAAGGTCACCCGTTCGCAGAAGGCCCTGCTCGACCGCGCGCTCACCGTGCTCAAACCCGGCGGCACGCTCGTGTATTCGACCTGCTCGATCCTGCCCGAGGAAAACGACGAGCAGGTCCGCGCGACCCTCAAGCGCCATCGCGACTGCAAGATCGCCCCCATCGTGCTCGGTGACGGCGAGAAGGCCGCCCTCGATGAGGCTGCGACCGACGACGTCGATACAAAGGGGTCCGAGCCGAGGCCCGTCATCCTCGAGCACGCCGACGACGGCGCCTTCCGCCTGCCCGCGCTTCCATATGAGCAGGCAATCAGCGGGACGCTGTGCGTGGCGCCCACGCGCCTATTCGAGGGGTTCTATGTTGCCGTGATTCAAAAGGCCGCGCGCAAGTAGGTGCGCCGGCCGCCTCGCGCGAATGGCCGGGGCTGTCCCGAGCGAAAGATCGGAGCCGCACTGCATGAAAGAACGCCGGCGGCACCGCGCAAAAGCTCGCCGGCGAAAGGCCGCGCCTACCTGCGTGCGCGATGCTGCCGCATGAGGTCTTCGTCGCGCTTGCGCAAAGAGCGGTCCTTGAGCGCCGTGCAGACGCAGTACACGGCGGCAACGGCGGCGATGGCGAGCAGGATCACCGCGACCGGCATCAGAACATCAGCAATCGCCATGGCTCTCAATCCTTTCAAATGTGCGCGAACTGGAAACGTATCAGCGTGCCAAGCATAGCAGATTGACTGCGCCGTCCGAGCGCTCGCCACAATCCACAGATGAATGGAAACCGCGTGTGCGACCGCTGTAACGATTTACGACCCCGCGGGCGGGTACAATGATGCGGCACGTATCCTTCTCACACGAGGGAGCTTCATGTCTGATGACCTCTTGGGCGCCACCGCCCAAAACCCCATTCCCGACCCTCGCCCCGACGCCGCCGCGCGCGCCGTACCGGCCATCGAGCGTCACGAAGACGCAGCCGAGCTCGAACCCGGCGACGCCATCGACGAGCCCATCGCCGTCGCGGCGGAGGTCCCCGAGACCATCGAGGCGACCATCGATTTCTCCGAAGTGGAGCTCGCCGACGAGTTCGCCGAGCCCGAGCTCGCCGTCACCCCCGGCGGTCTGTTGCCCATGGAGCCCTCGCCCATCGAGGGCCGTCTCCGCAAGGCCCCGCTGCGCGTTCCCGACGAGCTCGAGGAGTGCGGCGGCTTCACCCTGTTCGGGCGCCGCATCAAATCCCTGCTCTACACCACGGACGTCGCCGTCATCCGCAACTCCAACGCCGATGCCATCTTCGCGGTCTACCCCTTCACCGCCCAGCCCGCCATCACGCAGGCCCTGCTCACGGCGTCCGAGGCGCCCGTGTTCGTCGGCGTGGGCGGCGGCACGACCACCGGCAAGCGCGCCGTGCAGCTCGCCGCCGTCTCGGAGATGCAGGGAGCGGCCGGCGTCGTCGTAAACTCCCCCGCCCCGCCCGAGATGATCGAGCAGATCTGCGCCATCATCGACATCCCCGTCATCGCGACCGTCGTGCGTTGCGATGCCGTGGCGCATGCCAAGGTCAAGGCGGGAGCCAAGATCCTCAACGTCGCCGCGGGCAAAGACACGCCCATGGTTTTGCGCGAGCTGCGCGAGGCCTATCCCAGCCTCCCTCTCATCGCATCGGGCGGGCGCTCCTCGCTCTCGGTTCGCGAGACCGTCCAGGCGGGCGCGAACGCCGTCATCTGGACCCCGCCCTCGGCGCAGCAGCTGCAGGCCGACATGATGCGCCGCTATCGCGAGGCCGAGGTCAAGCCCGAGGTGCCCGTGATGGACCCCGTCGCCGCCGCCGACGTCAACCCGCTCGAGAGCGCCCGCGCCGACGTGCCCATCCCCGATGAGCTCATCGCCAAGGCGACCACCAGGGACCGCAGACGCCCCCGTCCCCTGCCGCTCTTCTTTAAGGGCAAGCGCCGCTAAGGCGGCATCCGCGTGGAATATCGCAACAACGCTCAAGACCGCTCGTGGTCGTGCATGAAGCCGTTCGGCTCATCACCGCGGGCGGTCTTGATTGTTTTCGGTGGCCACCGGGCCGGTCGGTGTACCATGGCGGTATCGGCCATCTCTCGAAAGGACTACCATGCTCGTCACGTCTTTGTCCCACGCCACCGACCACGACTACCTGTCCGAGCGGTTCCGCAAGGCGTATGCCTTCCTCGCCCAGCCCAACCTCGCCGATTTGCCCCTGGGTCGCAACGAGATCGACGGCGACAACGTGTATGCCAATGTCCTCGAGTACGACACCGTCCCCGCGGGCGACAAGGAGCTCGAAGCCCATCGCGACTACTACGACGTGCAGTTTGTCGTAAGCGGTGAAGAGCTGCTCCAGTACGCCCCCACCTGCGGTCTCGACGTCGTCCAAGCCTATGTCGAGGCCGACGACTTCTGCTTGCTCAAGACACCCGAGGCCGCGACCTCCATCACGCTACACGCCGGTGAGCTCGCCATCTTCGCACCCGAGGACGCGCACAAGCCCGGATGCACGCTCAACGAGCCCACCCACGTGCGCAAGATCGTCGTGAAGGTCCACGCGTAACGGCCGCGCCCGCACGCCCGGGCGTCCTCGCGCCCGGGCACCTCGCCGCGTGATGCCTCGCAATTCGATACCCCTTCGCGCGAAACCTTGCCGCGCTAAGCCCCGCCCTGCCCACACCTCCTGGAGACCCATGAAGACCCTTCTTGCCCAACTCGCCAAATTCGGTGTCGTCGGAGTCGTCGCCACCGTGATCGACTTCGGCGTGATGAACGTGCTGCACTACGGCATGCACCTCGACATCCTCATCGCCAACACCGTGGGATTCATCATCTCCCTCATCTTCAACTATCTGGCGAGCATGAAATTCGTCTTCGAGCACCGCGAGGGCATGAGCCGCCGGCGCGAGTTCGCCATCTTCGTCGTGCTCTCGATCATCGGCCTGCTGCTCAACGACGGGATCGTCGTCGCGCTGAACAAGGGGCTCGCCCTCGAGGCAAACCTCGCCAAGATCGCCGCGACGGCGCTCGTGATGATCTACAACTTCGTCACCCGCAAGATATTCTTGGACGGCACCGAGGCCTAGCATTCGGGTACTGCGTCCTGCCATTCGTATAATTCTTGTGCGCGACCTTACATTCTGCGTACCGAAGACGTATAGTTTCCCGAGCTCACCGCCATGCGGTGGCACTCCGTGTTCCCGTCGCAGGAAGTGATGATTTGCGCGCAGCCCTCGCACATCCGGATACCCGCCAGTTCATGAAATTCGCCGTTGTGGGATTTGCGTCCCTAGCGGTGGAGTACGTGTTTCTCGGCTACTTCCTCGACATCATCGGCATGAACTACCTGCTGGCCACCACCGTCTCGTTCACCATTTCGATCGTGGTGAACTACGTGCTGTCCATGAGGTACGTGTTTTCGCACAAGGAGGATATGAGCCGCAAGCGTGAGTTCACGATCTTCGCGATCCTCTCCGCCATCGGCCTCGGCCTCAACGACCTGTACATGTTTATCGGCGTCAGCCTGCTCAACATCGGCACCATGGTGATGAAGCTCATCTCGACGTTCTTCGTCACCTGGTACAACTATTTCAGCCGTCGCAAATTCCTCGACGGCAGCCGAGGCTAACGGCGAACGCGACGCGCGCGTACCACATACACAACGGCAATACCGGCCATCGCCAATCCCACACCGACCACGGCCATGCGCTGTGCCATGTAGTCCGTATGGTCGACTGCGCCATTTAAGCTGGGAGCGTCCTCACCTGCGGGCTGTCCCGCGGCATCGCCCTCCTGATGCGTGATGGGCATCGCTTCGTGCAGGGGCGCCTCGCCGCCAGGATAATATGCGAGCTGGATCTCGTCCCCAGGCTGAACCACATACGCCGAGACACCCTCGTTTGTCATCTCGCCGTTCACGAGGAACGCCCAGAAGCTGTATGGCTCCGTCGAGGTGTTCTCGAGCGTGACGCCGCCCGGCGAGGTGATGGACTGGACGAAGACGCCGTACGTGGAGTCGGGCGCGTCGTAGGTGAAGCCCGCACGATCGAGCTCGGCGCGAAGCAGCTCCCACGCCGTCTGCCCGTCTTCCAGCGCGACCTCTGTCTGGGGCACCCAGGGTTCTGCGCGCGGAGCGTCGGCGTCCGGGTCGTCCACCCCCGCCACGATGACCGTCGCCGACGAAGAATCGCCTGCAAAAGCGCAGGCGGGGTCGGCCACCATGAGAAGACACGCGGCGCACAGGGACATGCACCACGCAAAAACGCGCTCGAACGCCATCGCAGAGTGAGCGTGCAACTTGGACATCAAAGACCTCTTTCAAACGACAGACTCATGGCCTCATCCTACCATGCCGCATACCTTCAACCTTCAATCCAAGCTTGATGGTGATGACGAGGGCGACAAACGTGCTCATGTGTGCATTTATGAGTTGTTTCCTCAGCTAGATGGCGTAGTTGAGACGCATGGGACACCCGGCTGAACCCTCACCTTAAAGGTTAACTTGAAACTCCAAAGTTGCTTCATATTTCACCATCGCCGCAGGTAGTTGAAGCTTAAACCTTCAACTTGAACCTTAAAGAATCTCTAACGTTCAAGTTGAACTCGAAGCTAGTGCTACTATGTTTCTTGTCAAATGGTAAGCAGACAGACGAGGACTACATGGACGCAACTCCTAGCCTGCACGCCTCGTGGCGCACCAGCCGTACCCGCCGTCTCATCGCAGGCGCCGGCATCACGGCCGTGCTTGCCGCCAGCGTGCTCCTCCCCGTCCCGGCAAGAGCAATCACCACCGAAACCGCAGCCACGCTCACCGAGACTCAAAAGAAGGTCGAAGAGACCGCCGCAGCGTTTGACGAGGCAACGAAGAACCTCGACGCGCTGCAGGTTCAGATTTCCGATAACGAGGCACGCATCGCCGAGCTTGAAGCGCAACTCCCCGCAGCTCAAGACAAGGCCGGCCGCGCCATGCGCGAGATGTACAAGCATCGCAAGGGCTCCAACCCGCTGATGAGGTTCATGCTCAACACGCAGAGCCTCGATGAGTTCATCTCCGGCATGAAGTACATGGACCAGGTCAAGGACGCCAACTTCGAGGCGCTGCAGGATCTCAACGAGATGCAGACCGAGCTCGAGGCCGAGAAGACCGAGCTCAACACGGCAAAGGCTCAGGCCGAGACCGAGAAGCAGGCAGCCGCCGACGCGCTCTCCGAGGCTCAGAAGCTTCGTGAGGCCGCTCAGGCTCAGGCTGAAGCCGAGATGGAAGCCGAGGCCGCCGCGCTCGAGCAGGCCGCCGGTCAAAACGGCGCAAGCGGTCCGGCTGCCACTCCCGACAACGGTGCGGTCAGCTGGGATACCGATCAGACCTCCTTCGTTGCCACTTGGGCCCCGCGCATCGATGCGTATCTTGCCGGCTCCCCTCTTGAGGGCCAGGGGGCCACGTTCGCCAACGCCGCCTGGAAATACGGCGTCGATCCGCGCTTCTCTCCGGCCATCTCCAACACGGAGAGCTCGAAGGGCCGTCACTGCTTCCGCCCGCACAACGCGTGGGGCTGGGGCAATGCGAGCTGGGGCAGCTGGGAGGAAGCGATCGACGCTCATGTCTCCGGCCTCGCCCGCGGGTACGGCTACACCATCAGCGTAGCAGGTGCCAAGAAGTACTGCCCTCCTAATTGGTACAACTGGTACAACAATACGCTGTCGGAGATGAACCGCATTTAATCGGCGTCTCGTCTCATATCCAACGTCGCCGCATCACGCGCAACGCTAGCTCACCCGGACGGGATCCCACGGATTCCGTCCGGGTTCTTTTTGCCTAAAGGCCACTGGCCGCCCCGACATGAAAAACGGACGTTCCAACGCGCCCGATCGGCTTTTTCAAAAGCTTCGGCTGCCAAAACTTCCTAACTTGTAACCGAGCGCTTCCAAACTACCCACCATCCTCGCGCGGCGAGGGTGCGACATGACCAATATTCGGTCAATCCTCCATGTATTTCGAAACAGCCCTCGCCTCGTGAGCCCCTAAGTCGCGTTTGATAACCGAAAAGTACCTGTTTCACGCCAAATCGGGTTACAAGTTAGTCATTTTTGGTATTGCAGACGACAATCCGTCCCAAGCCATCGGCACCGCGGTCGCAATGCAACGCCCGCAGGCCCCACGTCAGCGACCTGAGCCCCGCAATCCAAAGTCTGGGACCTCAATCGTGCGCCCCAAGATCGCAATCGCGATACCGCTTTTGCCCCTTGGCACGAGCCGCCATGCTACCATGGCGATGGCAAACAACATCGAATGAAAGGAGCTCTTCATGGAGCGACCGAACGCCTGGAAGAAATATGACGACGCGGCCCTCGCCGAACTCGAGGACCTCTGCGCCGCATACCGCACGTTCATCAGCGAGAACAAGACCGAGCGCGAGTGCGTGACCGCCTCCATCCAGCTCGCCGAGGCTGCAGGCTACGTCGACCTCGCCGCCTGCATCGCCGAGGGGCGCAAGCTCTCCGCGGGCGACAAGGTGTACGCCGTTAGCCACAACAAGACCCTCATGCTCGTCAACCTGGGCAGCCGCCCCATGGAGCAGGGCATGAACATCCTGGGCGCGCACATCGACTCCCCGCGCCTCGACCTCAAGCAGAACCCGCTCTACGAAGCCGGCGACATGGCCTACCTCGACACGCACTACTACGGCGGCGTAAAGGCCTATCACTGGGTCGCGACCCCACTGGCCCTGCACGGCGTGATCTGCAAGAAAGACGGCATGACCGTCGAGATCGCGGTGGGCGAAGACGCCGATGACCCCGTGTTCTGCATCTCCGACCTGCTCATTCACCTTGCGAGCGATCAGATGGAGAAGCCCGCGGGCAAGGCCGTCGACCACGAGAACCTCGACGTGATCGTGGGCGGCCGCCCCGTCGTCATCGAGGGCGACGACGACGTCAAGGAGCCCATCAAGCAGATGTTCCTCGACATCATCAAGGAGAAGTACGACATCGAGGAGGAGGACTTCCTCTCCGCCGAGATCGAGGTCGTGCCCGCCGGCCCCGCGCGCGAGCTCGGCTTTGACCGCTCCATGATCTTGGGTCACGGCCAGGACGACCGCGTGTGCGCCTACACCTCCCTTGCTGCCCAGCTCGACGTGGAGCAGGTCGAGACCACGAGCGTCACCCTGCTCGTCGACAAGGAGGAGATCGGTTCCGTCGGCGCGTCCGGTATGACCAGCCGCTTCTTCGAGAACTCCATCGCTGAGATCATGACGCTCGCCGGCGAGGACGGCCCGCTCGCGCTGCGTCGCGCGCTCGCCAATTCCCGCATGCTCAGCTCCGACGTCTCGGCCGGTTTCGACCATCTCTACGCCGACCGCTTCGAGAAGAAGAACGCCGCCATCATGGGCCATGGCCTGTGCTTCAACAAGTACACCGGCAGCCGCGGCAAGGGCGGCTCCAACGACGCCGACGCCGAGTACTTCGCCCTCATCCGCGACATCATGGACGAGGCGGGCGTCGACTACCAGACCTGCGAGCTCGGCCGCATCGGCGCGGGCGGCGGCGGCACCATCGCCTACATCCTCGCTGAGTACGGCATGGACGTCATCGACTCCGGCGTCGCCGTGCTGTCCATGCACGCGCTGTGGGAGGCCACCAACAAGGCCGACATCTTCGAGGCGTACAAGGGCTACAAGGCGTTCATCACGCGCGCATAACAGGCTCTCCACCTGAAATCGCCACATGAGGGCGGGCACCGCATGGTTGCCCGCCCTTGGCATATAATGTGAGCATCTGAGCTCATGAGCCCGTGCAGAAAGGCCAATCACGTGGCAGATATCCAAAACCTTGCAATCGTCGTCGTGACGTTCAAGCGTCAAAACCTCCTTACCAAGCTGTTCGACTCCTTCTGCGAGCTAACGCGCGCGCCGTGGCGCATCGTCATCGTCGACAACGAGAATTCCCCCGAGACCGAGCAGATGGTCTCCGACCTTAACGAGCGCTGCGTTGCGCGCTGGGGCAACGCCGAGACCGACTCCGAGGGCGGCGCGCAGCGCGTCGTGTACGCCCCGCAAACCGAGAACCTCGGCGGCGCCGGCGGCTTCTCCGCGGGTGTGCAGCACGCTTACCATCTGGGCGCCGAGTGGTTTTGGGTCATGGACGATGACGTAACGGTCCGCCCCGACGCCCTCGAGCTTCTCGAGCCCTGGACGCACACCCATCGCGTCATCCAGGGTTCGCGCCTCGACTATGACGGAGGCCCCTTCTACTGGCAGTACGATTTCATCGTGCCGCTCGGCATCCCCAACCCCATCGCCCCCGCGGCGTTTGGCGAAGAGGGCTATCGCTCCATGAACACCCTGTGCTTCGAGGGCGGTCTGTTCGCCCGCAGCATCATCGACGAGATCGGCTTCCCCGACCCCCGCTTCTTCATCTACTGGGACGACACCATCTACGGCTACCTCGCATCCAAGGTCACCGACTCCATCGTCATCGCCGACCTCATCCTGCAGCGCAGCCGCGATATCCCCAACTGGGACATCGCCGGCGTGCGCCAGCTCAACGGCACCTCGGACATGAACCGCTACCACATCATGCGCAATCGCGGCTACATGATGCAGTACTTCCGCCTGCACGGGGACTATAACCGGTTCATGTTTGGCCTCGGCACGGCGGCGACCTTCGCCAAGGAGCTCATCCGCCTCATCGCCGTGGATCACACGCTCAAAACGGGCATCCCCGCCCTGTTCCGCGGCATGCGCGATGCGCGCAAAATCTACCGCGACACCTCTTGGAAGCCGATGCCCCCGCTCAAGGGCTAACGCGCACTGCTGGCAATCGGGTCGGCGGGCGCGCGCGTGCACGTGCCCCTCACCGACCCCCTTCTCCACAGACCCTCCTCGTGTGTCAGGAGTTTGCGTTCCTTCGCATTTAGGGGTGGATTACTCGAGGCTTGGGTACGAGAATCTCGTGAGCGATCACGAGAGGCGGATTCCATGGCTCCTAACGATATCGATGCAACCATCCACATGAACAATCAGGCGCAACGGCCCGACCCGCAGGGTGCAAAGGATGTACCCGCCGCCCTTCCCCATCGAGACGACGTACGCGGCCAGGCGTATGGCGCGGTGAGCGAGGGTGCACAGTCCCGTCAAAGCCCCTACGCCGCTGCCATGGGCTCGCCTGACACGCATATCGGCGCGACCCAACCCATCGCCATCCGCAAGGGCCTCTTTGACGGCATATCCGTGGCGCAGGTCATCGCCGCGTCCGCCGCTGCCGCGACATCCATGCTCCTCGCATCCAAAATCGGCATCGCGGGCTCGGTGATCGGCGCCGCCGTGAGCTCCATGGTCACGGTCGTCTGCTCGCAGATGTATCGCAACGCCCTCGACGCAAGCGCGCAAAAACTCAAAGCCAAGCAGGCGTATAGCGCCTATGTCCACGAAATCGCGCACGATGCGTCCGGCCAGCAGGACCCTACCTCAGCCGGCGCGCAGGGTTCCGCACGCCCCAACACCATCCTCACGGCGCGCATCGCGCCCACGAAACTCCAGGCGCGCGCGGCGGCGGAACGCAGCGCAGCCAAGCGTAAGGTCGCCGTCGCCTCGGCGCTCATCGCCGCGCTCGCTGTCGCCCTCAGCGCGGGAGCCATCATGCTGAGCACCGCCGGCGAGGGCCTGGGCGCCAAGACTTCGCCGATCTTCCACTCCGCGGCCCCTGTACCCGAGCAGGAGACCAACCCCGCCGACGAGCTTGCCTCCACCAACCAACCCGACGAGACGACTCCCCAAAACAGCCCGGACGCCAACGGCGCAGGCGCGACGGAGCCCTCGAATCCCGGTGACACCCAAGGGTCGACGGACGAGAACGCCGGCGCGACCGCACCGGAAGCTCCTCAGTCGCCCGACAACACACAGGGCGGCGGCTCGTCATCCGATGCCAACGGCGACGCACCCGCCAGCAGCGGCGATGCCGGCGCGCCTGCTCAGGGGCAGGGCAACACCGCGAAGCCCGGCAACGGCGGGCAGGGCACTTCACCCGCCTCTGCCTAGGACCGCCAAACGCGCCGTTAGGCCGCCCCGTTCGATTTCGCGTGCGTGATGCTACCATGGACAGCACACAACGACACGAAAGAGGCCGCCATGGCACGCATCACCACCACAACGCTGACTGCGAACAATCGCATTTACCTGTATCAACTGCTCTCCCGCGAACTCGGATGCGGCAAGCAGACCTTCTTGCCCACGGTCGAGGAGGCACTCGCGAGCGACCGCATGACCGCAGACGACCTCGGCTTCGAATCGACACGAGCGCTGCTCGAGGCGCTCGACGAGTTCATTAAGCTCACGGTTTTCAAGGGCGGGCGCATCTACGCGACCGTCATCGCCCAGCCCGCCTGGGACGACGCCCTCACGGCGCTCGAGGCCGCAGGGTCAAAAGGCTCGGCGGGCGGAGGACCTACCAACAAGCCCTGGAAGCGCAAGAAGACCGACAAGGCACTCAAGCCGGTACGCCCGAAGCGCGTGAAGCGTCCCGAGCCCGAGCCCGAGCCTGAAGCCGCGCCCTCCGAGCAGCCGCCTCGCACGAAGGATGCGGAATCTGTCGCCGAGGCCGCGGCCACCCCGGAGGCCGGCTCTCCTGCTGAGACCGCAGCCGCCATGGATGCCGGGGCCCCAGTGGCGCCTGCGCCCGCAACAGATGCAACACAGGCTGTGAAGGTCACGCCCACAGGTGAGGCCAAAGACGAAGGGGCTGCGAACGCCACGCCCGCCTGCGGCGCACCCGAACCCGACGAAGCGCCCTTCGGCGAGGCCGTCGCAGGTGCCGAGACAGCGCCCGAGGCGACACCTTCGGTCGTATCCACACCCGAACCCGCCATATCGCTCACGGTGGTCTACGACCCCTACAGCGGCGTCGACCGCGAAACGACGATTCAGTCCCATCCCGTCACCCCGGCCCCCGAGGCCACTCGGAAGCCCATCACAGGCGCCTCGAAGGCATCCGGCGCAGAGCGCTCTCAGGGCGCGCATCCTGAGAGCAAGAAGCTACCAGCTCGACCTTTGAACGAGCAACCTGCCCAGCCGGCACAGCCCTCTGCACGTCCCGCGCAATCGAAGCCCACGCAGAAGCCGACGCAGCCGGCCCAGACGACTCAGCCACCCGCATCGCAGCCGGCCCAGGCGGGCCTGGCCCAAGTCTCAGCCTCGGAGGCCCAGAGCCAGCCGAACCAAGCTCCCCAGCCAGCTCCGTCACAGTCAATCCCGCAGGCCCCCTCACAAGAGCCCGCGCGCGCCGCATCGTGCATGCCTCCAGCGGAGATTCTCGCCACCTATCCTGTCGACTTTTCGACCGACGTCTACCTCGCCAGCGAGCGCATCGGCGATCTGTGCGAGCTGCTCCCCTACGGGACCGACGTCTTCGCGCTCCTCGCCGAGGACTACACTCGCGCGCGCACCCTCGAGCTGATTAGCGGCTCGCGCGCACGCGTCACCTTCCCCCTGCGCATGGAGCACCTCGATTCCACCGAACCCATCCGCGTGACGCTCAAAAAACGGTCCGGCTCCGGCCTTCAGTGGGAGCTCGCCTCAATCGAGTAGCCCCAAGACACCGCGCCCCTCGCTGCAAAACAAGTGCAGCGAGGGGCGCGAAATCGGCGTACCACAGCCTAATCGCGCGTGAGCTTGCGATGCACGCGATGAGGCTGAGCGGCGTCCTCGCCCAGGCGAGCGATGCGGTTCTCCTGATACTGCTCGAAGTTACCCTCAAACCAATACCAATTGCCGGGGTTCTCGTCGGTGCCCTCCCACGCCAGAATGTGGGTTGCCACACGGTCGAGGAACATGCGGTCATGGCTGATGACCACGGAGCACCCGGGGAACTCGAGCAGCGCGGACTCGAGCGCGGAGAGCGTCTCGACGTCGAGGTCGTTCGTGGGCTCGTCTAGGAGCAGCAGGTTGCCGCCCTGCTTCAAGGTGAGCGCCAGGTTGAGGCGGTTGCGCTCTCCGCCGGACAAAACGCCGGCGCGCTTCTGCTGGTCGGAGCCCTTGAAGCCAAAGCTCGCCACGTAGGCGCGGCTGGGCACCTCGTTGTCTGCGACCTGCATGATGTCCAGGCCGTCGGAAACGACCTCCCACAGGGTTCTATCGGGATCGATGCCGCCGCGCATCTGGTCGACATAGGAGATCTTGACCGTCTCGCCAATCTCAAGGTTGCCGCTTGTGAGCGGCTCCAGGCCAACGATGGTCTTGAACAGGGTGGTCTTGCCCACGCCGTTGGGGCCGATCACGCCCACGATGCCGTTGCGCGGCAGCGTGAACGACAGGTCGTCGATGAGCACGCGGCCGTCAAACTCCTTGTGCAAATGCTCGGCAACGAGGACCTTGGATCCCAGGCGAGGACCGACGGGGATGCGGATGTCGGTGTAGTCGAGCTTCTGGCTGGCGCGCGCCTCGGCCTCCATCTCCTCGTAGCGTGCCAGACGGGCCTTGTTCTTGGCCTGGCGGGCCTTTGGCGACGAGCGCACCCAGTCGAGTTCCGCCGCGATGCGCTTGGCCAGGCGTTCCTCACGCTGGCCCTGCGCGGCGACACGGGCCGCCTTGGTCTCGAGGTAGGTCGAGTAGTTGCCCTTGTACGGGTAGAGGTGACCGCGGTCGACCTCGCAGATCCACTCGGCGACGTGATCGAGGAAGTAGCGGTCGTGCGTGACGGCGAGCACGGCGCCGGGGTAGTTCTTGAGGAAGTGCTCGAGCCACAGGATGGACTCGGCGTCCAGATGGTTGGTGGGCTCGTCGAGAAGCAGCAGGTCGGGAGCCTCGAGCAGCAGCTTGCACAGGGCCACGCGGCGGCGCTCGCCACCGGAAAGCACGTTCACCGGCATGTCGGAATCGGGCAGCTGCAGGGCGTCCATGGCCTGACCGAGCTTGGAATCGATATCCCAGCCATCGGCCGTGTCGATCTCGTCTTGCAGGCGACCCATCTCCGCCATCAGCGCATCCATGTCGCAATCGGGGTCGCACATCTCAACCGAGATCTGGTTGAAGCGGTCGACCTTGGCGATCAGGTCGGCGTAGGCGAGGCGCACGTTCTCGATGACCGTCTTGTCCTCCTCCAGCGGCGGCTCCTGCTGCAGGATGCCCACCGTGTACCCCGGGGTCAGGCGAGCGTCGCCGTTGGACACCTCCTCGATGCCGGCCATGATTTTGAGCAGGGTGGACTTGCCCATGCCGTTGGGGCCCACGACGCCGATCTTGGCGCCGGGATAGAACGACAACGAGACGTCATCGAGAATGACCTTGTCGCCATGCGCTTTGCGCGCCTGATACATCTGGTAGATGAACTCTGCCATGAACGACTCCATTTCTGGGGGTCTAACTGGGTTAACGCTCTCCATTGTCGCATGAAACCCGCCACTGCAGGAATTCTCTACCTCAATTGGGTGGGCCTGGGACAATGCCTCATCACGCGCGAGCCCGCCGTCGACAACGGCTGAGGGACATATCCGCCTTTGACCGCTAACGTTCATGGTGGGAATAGGCATCCTCCGCCTTTGGCCGAAAACTCAATTTCGGAGAACAGCCCTCTTCTGCCATCGACAACCGGACGAGCGACGCGTCGAAGGGGAGCCTCGAGATTTGCGCCACGAAGAGCCGCGCAACACCATCCGGCAGCAGGTTCAGAACTCGCAACCTCATTTTGCAGCCGTCCCTAAAATGAGGTTGGTACAATACCTGCCGAGAATGACCCCGTGATTGCACATGAGGAGCCACGATGGAAACGATGAAAGACCGCCTGCGCGTGATGCTCGGCGACGAGCGGCTCGCCCGCCTTGAGGACGCCCGCGTGCTCGTGCTCGGCTGCGGCGGCGTGGGCTCCAGCTGCGTCGAGGCGCTCGCGCGCGGCGGCGTCGGGCAGCTCATCATCGTGGACAAGGACGTGGTCGCCCCCTCCAACATCAATCGCCAGGCTATCGCGTTCGAGAGCACGGTGGGCAAGCGCAAGGTCGAGGTCATGGCGGCCATGATCGCCGACATCAACCCGAGTTGCCGCGTGTGCACGCACGATACATTCGTCCTCGCGGAAAACCTCGAAGCGCTCTACGACACCTGCCTCGCCGAAGCCGACGGGCGCATCGACTACGTCGTCGACGCCATCGACACCGTTTCCGCCAAGCTGGCCCTCGCGACGCTCGCGCAGGAGCGCGGTTTCGAACTCATCAGCTCCATGGGAGGCGCCAAGAAGATCCACCCCGAGTGCCTGCGCATCGCCGACGTGCACAAGACGGTCAACTGCTCGCTCGCGCGCATCATGCGCAAGGAGTGTCGCAAGCGCGGCATCCGTCACCTGCGCGTCCTGTATTCCTGTGAGGAGGCCGTGCGCATCGCCGCAGCGCCCGGGGCCGCTCGCTCCGAGCGCACCGACCTGGGAACCGCCAGCTTCATGCCGCCCATCATGGGGCAGATGATCGCAGGTGAGGTGCTGCGTTACATCTCCGGGCTCGGCACGGGCGACGACGTCTCGGCCGCGCTGGCCATGCACGACGCCGCGCAAAAAGGGCGCCTGGCCGGCAAGCGCGGCGGGCGGGCGCAATGATGCACACACCCGGGAGCGATCTCGCGGACACGCATTTCGAAACGCGGGTAAAAATGTCGAAAATGAAGCTCGATTCGCCATCTCTTTTCGTCAAAGATACCCTCTTTACACCCGACCCCACCGAGGCGCATGACCCCTGGTCCTACGTTGACATGCACTGCCATCTCGATCGCATGGCAAACGCGGCGGAAGTCGCCACGCACGCGCAAGAGCGCCGCATAGCCATCCTGTGCACCACGGTGACGCCCGACGACGCCGCATCCGCCCAAGACGTCCTTGCCGAAAGCCGCAATGTTCGCATCGCCGCTGGCCTGCACCCATGGTGGGTCACCGACGGCCCCAAAGGCACAGCCGACGCCGCACAAGCAGCTGCGCTCGCCGCGATATCCGATTACGTCGGCGAGATCGGCCTCGACTTCTCCCCTGCCCACAAGCACAACGCCCGCGCCCAAATCGCGGCCTTCGAGCGCATCGTCTCCTCCTGCGCCGCCAAGCCGCGCCGAGGCCGCGTCATATCCATCCACGCCGTGCAGTCCGCGTCAGACGCCCTCGACATGCTCGAAGCCCACGGCCTGCCCGACCACGCGACGTGCATCTTCCACTGGTTCTCGGGCACGTCGGCGGACCTCGCTCGCATCCGCCACCTTGGTTGCCACATCTCGGTGAACGAGCGCATGCTCGCCACCAAACGCGGGCGCGAATATGCGCGGCAGATGCCACTCAATCAGCTGCATCTCGAAACCGACGCTCCGCCGCAGGCTGGAACCCCGCCGCATGCCGACACCTCCCCGCAGGCCGACACCTCCCCGCAGGCCCGCGCGCCCTATCCCGTCGACGAGCTCGAGCGTTCGCTTAACCGCACGCTCGAAGCGCTCGCCCGCATTCGTGGCGTCGAACAAGAAGAGCTCGCCGCGCTCATGGCGCAGGCGAGCTCAAAGCTCATCGATATCTAACGAAACGAACGCCATGCGACAGCGGTCCGCCTTCGCGCGCAACACCGCACGGCTTCGGGCGAGCCTCTTCGTCCCTAGTACTTCTCGATACCCATGTAGCGGCGCACCGACGGGTCGTGGTCGAACAGCCTGCCACGCGCGGCGCGCAGCTCAACGTTCATCGCGTAGAACAGAATCGGGTCGAGATACGCGCGGACACCCTCGGGAATCTGATCCATGCCGTACTCGAGCGCGTCGAGCACCATGATGGTGTCGGTGTGCGTCTCCATGAACGCAAGCGCCCGCTCGTCCATCGCACGGCACTCGCTCGACCCCATCTGCAGAAAATAGAACACGCCGGGCTCCGTGCATTCGAATGGCCCGTGGAAGTACTCGCCCGAATGGATGTAGGCGCAGTCCTGCCACTGCATCTCCTGCAGCGAGCAGATGGCGAAGCCGTACGTCTGGGCGAAGTTGGGGCCAGAGCCCAAGATGTAGAAGAATGGGTGCTCTTGGCACAGGGCGGCGAACCTCTCGCCGAGCTCGGCATTCACCTTCACGCGAGCGGTGGGCAAGATCTCATCCATCTTGGCGACACCGTCGTACAGGTCGGCGAGATCCGCATATCCCTCCTGCTGGTCGAGCAGCTCGCCGGCGAGAAGCAAGGTGATGCCCGCGGGTACCTTGAGCTGGGAGACGTCATCGCTCCACGGATACACCCACGAGGTCCATGAGTCCAGGTCGATACCGGAGCCCTCCTGATTGGTAAACGTGATGACCGCAGCGCCGGCTTCCTGCGCGATCTTGCACGACTGGATCACCTCGGGCGTGTTGCCGGAGTGGCTGCACGCGACGACAAGCGAATGCTCGCCCAGACGCTTGGGCCGCATGATGTCGAACTCACGCGCCGTGTACGCATCGGAGCTCATTGTGGTACCCTCACGCTGCGTCAGGGCGTGCGCCGGGAGCAGATCGATGAGTGATCCGCCGCAGGCGATCCAAAACACACTGTCGATGTTACCTTTCTGGCTCAGGATATCTGCGATGACGTCATGCGCGTACATGTGTGCCCCTTTCGTGCGAAATTGCCGATCGGGCCCACAGCACGGCACCCGACCTCTCGTGATTCCAGTGTATGCACGTATCGCAGCATTTTCAATACTTGTATGAGATGTCTATAACGTTTTATACAGAAACTATCTCATGGGAACGTACGGATGGCGACGTTGAAGCGATGGGGCATGAAACAAGGCGTCGAAACCCTCATCCAAACAGCAAAACGGGGCGCCCGCACGGACGCCCCGTTTCTTCGCGACTCATATTGCCGCACTCGCAAGAGCACAGCCCCTGCGAGCAGGCCCGTCTCTTCGCAATCCTGCGAAAAGGCCGGTCTCTTAGTAGTCGAACTGGTGATAGTAACGACGGTACTTGAGGTTGTGCTTGGTGACCAGCTCGTAGTTGCGGGCGAGGCGGTCGGTGGTAAGCACGGAGAGGATCCAGGGGGACACGATGACGCGGAAGTCATCGTCGAGGCCCGGGATGGCGTACTCGGCGGTGTCGATGATGACGTAGTCCTCGTCACCGGTCACGCCGCTGGTGAGGAAGGCGCGGACGCGCTCGTCGAGGGCGCGACACTCGTCCTCGCCCATGAACAGGAACACGGGGACACCGGGCTCGAGGAGCTCCAGGGTGCCGTGGAAGAAGTCATGGCTGGTGATATGGCGGATGCGCTTCCACTGCATCTCCTCGAGCAGACACATGGAGTAGAGGATGGTCTCGCCCCACAGCGCGCCGGAGCCGATGAACATGGTGTAGTCGGCCAGGGCGTACTTGCGGGCGATCTCCTCGGCGCGGGGCTCGAAGCGCTTGCGGATGTCGAGCATGTCCTTCCAGACGTCCTTGGTCTGCTCGATGAACAGGTCGAACTTGGGGAAGCAGCCGCGGCGGTTGAGCAGGCGCAGGCCGAAGCAGTCGGCGAGGTAGTAGCCCTTCTCGCAGCCGCCGGCGCCGTGGTCGGAGGCCATCATGACGCAATTCTCGGCGCCCACGGCCTGGCCGATCTTGCCCTCGGGGTTGGTCATGGCGTAGACGCGCACGCCCATCTCCTTCATCTTGCCGATGGCCTCGAGCACCTCGGGGGTGGTGCCGGACTCGGAGGCGGTGAGCACGATGGAGCGGTCGGTCATGCGCTTGTGGCCCATGACGTTCCACTCGGCGGCGTGGATGAGGTAGACCTCGAGGTCCTTGTCGCCGAACTTGTTCATGAGGTACTCGAGCTGCATGAGCTCGTCCCAAGTGCCGCCGACGCCCATGAGGAACACGGCGTCGTAGCCCTCCTCGTGCACGCGGTCGGCCAGGGCGGTCATCTTCTTGCCGGCCTCGTAGACGTTCCTGCCGTCCTCGAGGTAGCCCTCCTGGTCGAAGTGCATGATCTCGATCTTCTCGGTCTCCTTCATTGCGAGCTCCCTTCGTCGCCGCCGTGGCCTCTCATATCCAAGTAGAGAGTTTTTAATACCACTTGTTGATTACATCTTAACGCTTTTTCATACCATTTTTTTGATAGACGAACCTTTCCCGCAAACGGTCACTTCTTCTCCGTAAGCGGTAGAATCACGACGTCGTATCGGACATTTCGTTAGAACTGATAGGTGTATCCACCTTGGTTTGTTGGGGTCAGCGCGTATGCGTGCTCGATCGCGCAGCCGTCGGCATCAAAGCTCACGCACTCGAGCGAGAGGGCGAGGCTGCCCGGCTCCACCTGTAGCAACCCGGCATCGCGCGTGGACAAGGCCACCACGTCGAGCTTCTCCTGTGCCAAAGCGACGGGCCTTCCGCACATCTCATACGTCTCGTACAGGCTGAACACCGACACGTCGACATCCTTGATGCCCGGGAACAGCGCGACGGGGATGAGCGTCTGCTCGATCGAGGCGGGCACGCCGTCCGCGCAATTGAGACGCCTGATCGAGTAGAGCTCGTCGTCCTCATCGATGCCGAACAGCTCGGCATACAGCGGGCCGGCGGCGCGAATCGACCGCGAGAGCTGTCGCACCGATGCGACCTCGCTGGCCGCCCCGGCAGCCGAACGGAATCCGCTCACGCGCCTGCGGGGCTCCGCGGCCCCTTGCGCCACAAACGCGCCCTTGCCCTGCACGCGGCGAATGACACCACGCTCGACGAGGCCGTCTATGGCGTTGCGCACCGTGAGGCGCGTAGTGGAGAAGGCGGCGGCGAGCTCATGCTCGGAGGGAATCGCAGAGCCCGGCGCATAGGCGCCCTCGGCGATGCTCCGCTCGATGGCATGGCGGATCTGAAGATACAGCGGGGCGTCGTCGTCAAGACGGGCGGCGTCGATGGCCGCGCCGGCATCGAGCGCATGCGTGCGCGCCGATGTGCCGTCGCCCCCGCGCGCGGTGGCGTTGTGACCTACCACGTGAGCCATGTGCTCTTCACCCCCTGAGGCGTCTCCCCGTTCTTGCAGCCGTTGCTTGCGAAGCGATACCGGCTCGGCACATACACCGCTTTGAGGTACTCCACCGGATCCCCGCTCGCCGTGCGCTCGAGCGCCTGCACGAAAAAGACCGGCGCCCCCTCGTCGATGACGAGATGGCGCGCCTCCGGCGCCGTCGCACGAGCAATTGAGACACGCTCGACACCGTGGCCGACGCGAACGCCGTATTCATGGGCCAGCACGTCATAGAGGCTCTCATGGGAGAAGTCGTGCTCCTCGATCCCCGGGCAAAGTCCGTGGTTGATGTATGAGGTCTCGTAAGCGACCGGTGTGTCGTCGGCAAAGCGCACGCGGCACACCTCGAACACGGGAGATCCGCACGGCAGGTCGAGATTGCCCGCGAGCCCCTCATTCGCCTCGAGCACACGCGCGTCGAGCAGGTGCGCGCCCGGGCGGCGCCCGACGCGACGCACCGCATCAGAGAAATTGCGCGTCTCCTGGAAGATGTTGATGGGTTTGGACGGCAAGACGTACGTGCCCGACCCCTGCTTGCTCTCGAGCACGTGCATCGAGATCAGCTGCGTGATCGCGGCGCGCAGGGCCGTGCGCGAGACCCCCAGCCGCTCGGAAAGCACGCGCTCCGAGGGCAGCTTGTCTCCGCCCACCAGGCCGGCGCTGCGAATATAGTGCCGGATGCCCTCCTGCGCACGATCTTTGGGTGGGATACTCATCTGCTCTTCCGCCACGCCGCACCTCCTTCTCCCGGGCGGGCTCATGCCATGTATGTCGTCCCGACGCGTTGCGCCCTACAGCGAGGTTGCCGCCGTGAGCAGGTCGGGAATGGAATCGATGATGCAGTCGGCCGCGTCCTGGCTAAACCCGAAGCGCTCCTCGCGCTTGGCGAACACCGTCAGGCCCGCCGCCTTGCCGGCGGTGATGCCGGGGACGGAATCCTCGATGCAGCAGCACTCGTCTGCAGACAGACCGAGATTCTCGAGCGTGTGCAGGTAGATCTCGGGATTGGGCTTGCTTTGGTGGAACTGCTCGCCGCTCGTCACCAGCTCGAACTCACCGTCAAGCCCGCAGACGCCTAACACCTCGAGGATGTTGTTCATGGGCGAAGACGACGCCAGGGCGACGCGCACGCCGCGGGCCTTGAGCTCCTTAATCGTCTCAACCACGCCGGGGTTCAGCAGGGCCGCGAAATCCGGCGCGTGCTGGGACTCCCATTCGTTGTAGCGCGCGAGACCCTCCTCCGCGGTGATCTCCACGCCGCCCATGCCGTACCACCGCACGAGGTTGCGCTTGAAATCTTGGAACGATGCTCCCACGGCGCGGCACAAATCCTCACGGGGCACATCGATGCCCTCCTTGTCGAACAGCTGCGCCAACGTGTCGAAGTAGAACCTCTCGGTATCGACGATCACGCCGTCCATGTCGAAAATGACGGCGGTAAAGGGAAAACCGAGTTGAGCCATGCTGAGATCTCCTGTCTGACGAGCGATTGCGGCGCGCGTCCAGACGCCCGACCCACACGTTCTCGCAGGTGGGCGCACGCACAGCCGCAATGCATGATTGTAGGGGTTATTCGGGCGTCGTGCCGAGAATTAATCGTCACCGTCGTAATTCACGAAGTTCTCGGTCTTGGCCGAAGCGATCGCCTTGAATCGCTTGAGGAGCGGGTGCTGCTTCGAACTGCCCAGGGAACTGCTCGCCAGGTGGCTCACCAGCTGCACGAACGGCAGGTACGCGAGGCACGCGAGGTCGCCCGCGGGGAGCTCGGGCACCATGAGCACGTTGGGGTCCTCTAGCAGGTCCGACGTGGATGCGGGCTCCACGGCCTGCGCGCTCGTCAGCAGGAAGGCCGCGTCGCTCACCTCGCGGGCCGCGCGATACACCACGCGGCAGCGCTCGCGCGCGGCGTCGGGGGCATCGAAGAAGAACAGGGTGTACGCCGGGGTGAGCTGCAGGTTGGGGCCGTGGATGAACTCCTCGACCTCATAGGCAGGGCTGGGCACGTGCACCGTCTCGCCGATCTTGAGGGCGCCCTCGAGAGCGACGCCGCGCGCGCCGTCCGCCGCGACGCTGTAGCTCACGCACATCGACGTCAGCGCCTTCTCGTGCCTGCTGAAAAACTCATACGTCGCGGCGCGCACGGAATCGAGCACCTCGGCTGCGGCGGCGAGCTCCGCCATGCGATCGGGCCGATCGCCCAGCCGACAGGCGAACATCATGAGGAACAGGGCGAGCGTCGTGACGCCCTTGGTGACATACCCCACGAGCTCGACGCCCGCGCCCCAATCGACCATCACGTCGGCGTGCTCGCGCGCGTCGGCGTCCACATTGCCGGTGAGACACACCGCGCAGGCGCCCTGTGCGCGGATGACATCGAGCGCCTCCAGCGCGTTGGTGGACAGGCCGCTTTGCGTCACCACCGCGACGAGCTCGCCGTCTGCGACCTCAGGCTCGTAATACGTGAACCGGTGCGGCGTCACCACACTGATCTGGACCTCGGGCAAGCACGCCTCCATAAACGGCAGCGCGCACTGGCACGCGTTGTACGAGGAGCCCGACGCCACCAGGCGAATACGAGCGGGCACCCGACCGTCGCAACAGGCGACGAGCGGCGAAGTGAGCCCATCGCAGCGTTTGAGATTCTCGTGCACCGCCGTGACGGACTCCTCCACGTAGTCCCCCATCGTCCAAATGCGTTCCTCACTCGTTTGCATGATTCCTCCCCTAAAGAAATGAAAAACGGGGCGCCGGCCGTATCCGTGCGAGCCGACGCCCCGACAAGGTGCGACGATGCGCTCCCTGTAGGAAAAGTATATGAGCTGCGACCTACACGCCCAGGATGCCGAAGAAGGAGCCCACGAGGCCCACGACCACGAGTGCGACGAGCAGCGTGGTGGTCTTGACGTTCTTCTTGCTCACGAGCCAGTACATGAGCATCGTGAAGGCGAGCGGAAGCAGACCGGGCATGATCGTGTTGCAGATCTCGCCCAGCGTGGTGGCGGTCTCGCCGGAGCCGATCACCAAAGGCACGTTGACGGAGACGTTCTCCGCCGTCATGCCGCCGATGACCATGAGGCCGAGGACGGAGGCGCCGTAAGTGAGGATGTCCATAAGGCCGCTCTCCTGCACCTTGGCGAGGAAGCCGCTACCCAGCTTGTAACCGGCGTGCATCAGGTAAAAACGCAGGCCCTGGGCCGGGATGTTGAAGAGCAGCAGGAACAGGATGGGGCCGAGGATGTTGCCCTGGGCGGCCAAGCTCACGCCGACACCCGTGGCGATGATGCGCAGCGTGCCCCAGATGAAGGAGTCGCCGATGCCGGCCAGAGGACCCATGAGGGAGACCTTGACGTTGTTGATGGACTCGGTCTCGAACTCGTGGTCGGTGGCGTTCTGCTCCTCCATGGCGGCGGTGATGCCGAGGATGAGCGTGGACATGTGCGGCGTGGTGTTGAAGAACTCCATGTGGCGCTGCATGGCCTGGATCTGGTCATCCTTGTTGGGATAGAGCTTCTTGATGATCGGAAGCATCGAGTAGCAGAAAGCCATGTTCATCTGTCGCTCGTAGTTCCAGTCCCACTCCATGCCGAGCGAGCGGATGGCGACGCGGTTGAGGTCCTTCTTGGTGAGCTTACGCTCGTCTGCGGTCTGGACCGCGGCGTCATTAGAAGTCGTCGTCATCGTCCATACCTCCTTCGGTGGCGAGAGCGGGACGGGCGTTCAGCTTCTGCTGGATCTGGGAGAGAACCACGGCCACGACGGCGCCGAAGATGGCGATACCGGTGGTGGGGATGCCCAGGTAGGTGGACAGAGCGAAGCCGGCGATGAAGAAGCAGGCGACGGTCTTGTTCATGATCATCTTAAGCAGCAGCGCGAAACCGATAGCAGGCAGCAGGCCCATAGTGATCTGCAGGCCGTTGGAGACCCACTCCGGAATCATGTCGAGCAGCGCCTGAACCGCGGGGCCGCCGGCGTAGAAGCCGATGGCGACACACAGGCCAATGATAAGGTTGACGCCGAAGAAGCCGCCCAGGAAGTGCATACGCGCAACGCCCGCCATGTCACCCTTGGCCGCGTAGTCGTCGGCCTTGTGGACGAACGGGGGAAGGATGAAGACCATGCCGACGTTCTTGACGATGAGGACGAGGGAGGCGACCGGGATGCCGATGGTCAGCGCGGTCTCGAGGCCGGAGCCGGTCGAGATGGTGAAGGCGGTGCCGAGAACGGTACCGGAAATCATCTCGGGCGGGATGCTCGCACCGATGGAGAACGAGCCCATGAAGGCGAGCTCCAACGTGGCACCGAGCGTGACACCCGTGGGGATGTCACCCATGATGATGCCGGTGAGCGCTCCCATCACCAGCGGACGGGACAGGCAACTGGTACCGAGCAGGTACTCCGCGTTGCCGAGCATGGCGACGAGGCCCAGCAAAATGGCTTGGACGATCATCTGTGCTCCTTTCTGCATATCTCAAGAGGCGGCCCCTCGCCACCTCTTTGTGCACCTAGTGCCAACCTGGCATTTGAGACAAGCACTCCCCGCCCATGCCTTGATGGGCCTTGCATGCCAGGTTATGGGGATGTGTCGGGCGAAAACCGCCACCGCGAACACGACGCCCAGGGGCCTATGTCGGCACCCTTGGGCGGCGCGGTGGAAGATGCGCTAGAGGGCGCGCTCCACCTTGACGGCGGAATCGTTAGGGACCATCTGGATCTCGACGTCCACGCCCTCGGCGACGAGCTCGCGCAGCGTCTGCTCCTCCCCGGCCGTGACGTTCATGGCCTTGGAGATGGCGCGGGTGTCGGCCGTGGCCTTCGTGCCGCCCAGGTTGAGGTGCTTGATGCCGCACTCACGGCACAGGCGGGCGGCGTCGGCGATGGACTCGACCACGATGAAGAGCTTGTACTTATCGGTCGCGCCGCTGTTGAGGGCGGTGATGGAATCCTCGATCGTCTTGATGACGAGCTTGGTGTCGGCCGGCTTGGCGAGCTTGATGGCGCTCTTGCGCAGGGCGTCGCCGGGCACGGCATCGTTGGCAACGAGGATGCAGTCGACATCCAGGGCGCTCTTCCAGGAGACGGCCACCTGACCGTGGAGCAAACGATGGTCGACACGGAGCATCTTGATCATGACGTTTTCCTTTCATCCCAACCGCTTATGCGGCATGGCCGATGTCTATAGGATAGCTGAGCGCGCAGTGCGAGCGCTTGGACCGAGAACCTAGAAGTCCTCGTCCTCGTCCTCGTCGACGGTCTCGCCGCCAAAGACGACGGTGACTCCCTCGCGGGCGGCCGCAAGCACGCGCTCGGCCGCGGCGGCATCGAGGCCATCGCGAGCGGTGAGCGCGATCTCGAGCGCCATGCCCATGGTGAGGCCGGAGAAAATGACGACGTTGGGCAGCTCGGTCAAGCGATACAGCGCGTTGTGCACGCTGCCGCCCTTGATGTCGCACATGATGATGAACTGCTCGTCGCTCGCGGCGATGCGCTCGCGCAGCTGCTCGTAATAGTCGTTGGGATTCTGCCCGAACTCAAGGCTGTACGTCTCGATGCCATCGGCCGCACCGCCGGCGACCATGTGGAGCGAATCGAGCATGCCACGGGAGAGCCCGCCATGCGTTGCAATGATGATCTGAGCCATCGTGCATCCCCTCATCTAACTGGTTTCGTTGTTGCAAGACCTATTATAGGCAGGGCATAACCTGTTATAGCCTGTTATAGCCACCGTTCTGTCAACGGCCTGTTTTTCACCGTGAGTGGTTTTTCTTAGTCTCAAGTTGTATATGACAGTGTAATACCGGTTTGCAGCCATTCCACGTGCGGAAAGCGGTTGGAAGAGGTTGGTGAGGCGCGTTTCGGCCCCGACAGGGCAGTAAAAACGCCCCGGCGCGAAATGCGTCGGGGCGCCGTCCAGCCATTAAATGCGAAACGTGTATCTCGTTCCCACGATATGCTGTTTTCCCAGATACATGGGCGATCCGTCCGCGTCGTAGAAATGCCCCACGAGGCAAAAGAGGGGCTCGCCAGCGGGCACGTCCAAATACGGGGCCATCTCAGCGGGCGCTTTTTCGAGATCGAGGGCGCACGGCTCGTTGAGCATCGGCTCGCTATGGCCATGGGCCACGACAATGTCGTACAGCGAGGTGTCCTCGAAGTCGGCCTCGCGCAGGAACCCGAACGTCTTCGCGGGGAAATAGTTCTCCTCCACCATGATGGGCATGCGATTCGCCGTACGGATGCGTACGACGCGCAGCAGATGGTCCTCAGGCTCCAAGCCCAAAAACTCGCGCGCCTCATCGAAGGCCGGGGCCTCGTCGAGCGAGACCAGGTGGGCGCCAGCGCGCTGGCCGTTGCTCTTGCACGCCTCGGTAAAGCTCTGAACGTCGTTGTCCTGCGTGAACTTGGCGCGGATCTTCGAGGGGGTCTCGGCGTCGGACGGGCGCTCGCTGACATAGGTGCCCTTGCCGGGGCACTTCACAAGGTACCCTTCGTTCACCAGCTCCTGCAGGGCGCGTCGGATGGTGATGCGGCTCACGCCATAGAGGCCGTTCAGGTTGTCCTCGGAAGGGATTCGCTGACCGGGCGCGAACTCCCCCTTATCGATCTGATGCTTGAGCAGGTCCCTCAGCTGAGCGTACAGAGGCGTCGACGAACCCTCATCCAACGTGTGCGCCATGTCGACCTCCTCCGGTATTGATACGTCTTATGCTGTCATATGAGACGGTACCACAACCAGCTGGACGGCGGCGTCTCTTAGCCCAGAATCTCGCTGAGCGCAACCGCGATGCCGTCGGCGTTGTTGGAGGCGGTGACCATGTCCGCGGCTTCCTTCGTCGCCTCGATGGCGTTTTCCATCGCGACACCGATGCCCGCCCACGTGATCATCGAGATGTCGTTCTCGCCGTCTCCGAAGGCCACGACCTCGGAGGCGTCGATGCCGAGCTTGGGAAGGGCGCCCGCCAGTGCATGGCCCTTGTTGATTCCCGGGGCCATGAACTCGTAATAGAAGTCCGCCGTGAACATGCCAGAGAGAGTATCGGCAAACGGCTCATACATGGCGCGCCAGTTGTCCTGCAGGTACTCGGGCTCAGAGGCGCACAGGAGCTTGTCCTGCGGGCGGGCGCACACCTCCGCCAAGTCGTCCACCTCGCACAGCGTGAGGTCGCACATCCTGCGCTCGTACTCGACGATGTCGACGGGCTCGTCGCGGTAGGTGATCACGTGGCGGCATCCGCGCTCGACATAGAGATTCTTTCCCTCGGTGACCCAGGGGATGACATCGAAGGCACGCATGTGCGCGATGAGGGAGCGCAGTGTCTCCTCGCGCATGGGCTGGTCGAACAGTACCTCGTCGGTCTGGGCGTCGACGACGTGCGCGCCGTTAAACGCCACGAGCAGGCCGCCATGATGCTGCAGGTCGAGCTCGGAGGCGATGGCTCGCAGCCCCTGGACGGGACGACCGGAGGACAGGATGAGGCGAATGCCCGAGCTCTGAGCGGCAAGCAGCGCGTCACGCGTCGCCGGCGTGATGACTTTCTTGTCGTTTGTGAGCGTGCCGTCGATATCGAGTGCGATCGCCTTGATGGTCATGTGCGAGTCCTTCCCTTCCCTCTTGCCCCGCGCGTTAAGAGGGGTAAGAGGCGTATGTGGCATGTGGCACAAACATCCTACGAGAATTCGAGCGCGTGTGGATACGGCGAATCGAGATTTCAAAAAAGTGCTTGCGGCATTGGGGAGCAAGCGTTACATTGAAGAAACTCGACGTGGCATTGCCGCGTATCTTTGTAGCGTATGAGAAGTAAGCAGCCTGTACCCGAGCGACGAGCAAGAGAGATGTTTGAGCACACGATTCAACCCGAGTTCATCATCACAACTAAATCGGAGCATCTGCTGTAGGACCTGCGGGATACCCCTATCTCACCTTCTCGTCCTACCCCTTCATGCCGTCGCGACGCCGATCCACAGCGTCGCGCGGTCCACCCATCACGAGCGGCGCCACGCCGCCGGAAAGGAAGCACGATGTTCAATCCACGAGCCCACGAGCATCACGAGTGGACCCTCGCCGACTTCACGGCCGATATCGGCGAACTCGGCATCGACGAGCGCATCGCCGCGATCGCCGACCACCAGTGCACGCCGGCCTTCGCCAAGCAGGTCGTGCGTGCCTTCGGCCTCATCAACACCGATTTCTATCTGCAGCGAGAGCAGCGGCTGCGCTATTTGGTGCAAAGCGCCCGCTCGCTCAACATCAACGACGTCCCCGACCCGCACGGCGCCATGCGATCCGGCGAGCGCTGCATCGCCAGGAGCGCCTGGCACCTCGAGCAGGCATGGCTCGCCTACGACCAGCTCGGTGAGGCGGGGCTGGACGACATCGAGGACCTTGAGCAGGCGACCTGCGCGCTGATGCTGCCGCTCGAGAACATCGAGGCCTCGGTGAGGTCTGCGGCGGCACGGACATTTCCCTTTGAGTGGATCGCCTGCTATGTCCCGCGCAAACATGCGTTTCACCAGTTCGATGCCGCGAAACTCAACGCCAACAGTCTGCAGTACCGAGGCTCCGCCACCGCGATCGCCGCGCTCTTCCGTTTCGCGACCATGGGCGCCGACGACTTCTGCACCGTCTGCGCAGCCCTGCTCATGGACCACGGCGCGGATGCGTCCCTCATGGAGCCGCTGCGCCAGGCGCTGCTGCCCAAGCGCGAACGCGACCCATGGCTGTTCACCTACCAGGCGCTCCCCTCGCTCGTCGAAGACCGGGCATGGGGGCACGAGCACGACGCCGGGGCGTCCAGCCGGGCACAGGCCGTGCGGTCGTGCCTGATACAGCCTCTCGCAGCCCTGTACGAATGCGGGGCGCTCCTCGCAGAAGAGACGCCCAGCGGGCACCCATCCGTCCTTGACCGCCGCCTGCGCGCCGCCTTGGCAAACGCAGCCTAACGAACCGACCATCATCCATCCGAAAGGAGCCGTCATGGCATCTACCGCCACCTTCAACCCCCTCATCATCCGCGAGACGAGCTCGGGCATCGAGCGCACGGACATCTGTGACGAGATGCTGCGCCGCCGCGAGCTGATCGTGGCCGGCGACATCGAGTCAGGCATGGCCATGAGCATCTGCCAGCTCATCTTGCACCTGGAGGGCGAGGACCCCTCCTCCCCCATCACCGTGTACGTGAGCAGCCCGGGAGGCCAGGTGAGCGCAGGGCTGGCCATCTACGACGCGCTGCGCTCCGTCTCGTGCCCCGTGCGCACGGTTTGCACCGAGCTGGCCGCGTCCATGGGATCGGTCATCTTCATGGCGGGCGACGAACGCGAGATGTTCCCCCACGCTGAAATCATGATCCACGACCCGCTCATCCCGCAGGGGGCCGGCGGTTCCGCACTCGCCCTGCAAGAGACGAGCCGCCGCCTCATGGCGCGCCGCAGGACGCTCAACGGCATCCTCGCCGAGCGCTCCGGACTCACGCTCAGGCGCGTTCAGTCGCTCACGGCCAAAGACACGTACCTAAATGCCGAGCGCGCCGTCGAGCTCGGCTTCGCAACCCGCATCATCTCCACCCGAAAGGAGGGGTAAGCCATGCCCCACGCCAACCTGCCCACCACGAACCCCACCATCCTCGCCGCGGGCCGCGCGCTCGGCACGAACACGTGGGAGACGCACGTGAACAACAACATGCTCGTCATCGGACCCTCCGGGTCGGGCAAAACGCGCCACGTCCTCAAGCCCAACCTCATGCAGATGAACGCAAGCTTCATCGTGCTTGACACCAAGGGGCTGCTCTGCCGAGAGATGGGCCCGCTGCTCGCGGTGCATGGCTATCGCGTGCAAGCCATCAACTTCTCCAACATGGTGGCGACGGCACCCGTCTGCGCCCAGCCCGCGGGGTACAACCCGCTCTCGTTCATCCGCCGCGACGCCGCGACCGGGAAGCCCTCCCAGCAGGACATCATCTCGATCGCCAAGGCTATCTGCCCCGTCGAGTCCGAAAAGGACCCGTTTTGGGACAACGCCGCCGCGAACCTGCTGTCCTGCCTCATCGCCTACGTGGTAGAACAGCTGCCCGAGCGCGAGCAGACGTTCCGCTCGGTCGTCCAGCTCGTCAACGCCCTGGGCGACGGCAGCGCGCTGGCGCTACTCGGCGAGGCGGTCGAGGCGGACCCGACGAGCTATTGCGCCGCCGCGTTCATGCGCTACCGCGCCACGCTCGGCGCCGAGAAGATGAGCTCCAGCATCATGGGCATCCTCGCCGAGAAGGTGATGTGCCTGGCCACGGACGAGGCGCTCGACCTGTACGACCGCGCCGACCAGATCGACTTCCCCCGCATGGGTCATGAGCCCAGCGCGCTGTTCGTGACGCTCTCCGACATGGACCGCTCGCTCGACCCGCTCACCAACCTTTTCCTGACCCAGGCCCTCATCTCGCTGGGACGCGAGGCCGACGCACAGGTAGACGGCGCGCTGCCGATCCCCGTCAGGCTCCTCCTCGACGACTTTGGCAACTTCCTCATCCCCAACTTCGAGCAGGCGATCTCGGTCGTGCGCAGCAAGAACATCTGGTGCACCATGCTGTGCCAGTCCACCAGCCAGCTCGTGGACCGATACGGCGAGGCGAGCGCGCACACCATCATCGGCAACTGCGACACGCAGCTCGTGCTCGCCTTCCAAGACACCGAGACGGCGCGGTACTATCACGACCGCGCGAATAAGCCCGTGAGCTCCCTGCTCTCCACGCCGCTCGACCGCTCCTGGCTGTTCCTGCGCGGTGCGCCAGGCGAGCTCGTCGAGCGGTTCGACGTCGCAAGCCACCCGCTGCACGCCGAGGCGCTCTTTTGGGCCGAGGGCAAACAGGCGACCGCAAGCCAAGACGAAGGGCCGCACCGGAACTGAACTGCCTCCCATTTCTTGGACACAAGAAATGGGAGGCTTTCTTATGTCCGACGACTTGAGACTCAGATACGACGAAAGCATGCGCCGGATGGCGGCGGAGATGTTCGCCGGAGGGCGCGGCTACCATTCGGCGGCGACCCATCTGGGGCTGCCGCCGACGACCGTGAGAAAATGGCATCGAGCATACGTCGCGCTCGGCCTCGAAGGGTTGTTGGCCATGGGAAAGAAGAGCAGGAGCTACCGCTGGGAGCTCAAGGCGTCGGCGGCCAGGGACGTGGTGGAGGGCGGCGAGCCCAAAGCCGCGGTCATGGCGCGCTATGGGATAGCGTCGCTGTCCCCGCTGGAGAAATGGTGCAAAGCCTACCGGGAGGGCGGCGCCGAGGCCCTGAGGCCGAAGCCCAAGGGCAGGCCGCCCGTGTCGGGCGCGAAAGCGGTTCGCAAAACGCGCGAGCAGGAGCTCGAGGAGCGCGTCCGGAAGCTCGAGGCCGAGAACGCCTACTTAAAAAAATTGGCGGCCCTGGGGGCGGAGAAACGGCTGCGAGCTGGGAGAGGGCCCAGATAGTCGCCGAGCTCTCGGGGCGGGGATTCGCCCTCGCCGACCTGCTGGAGGCGGCGGGGATGGCCAGGTCGACCTACTATTACGCGCTCCGCCACCCGCCGAGGCCCACGAGGCCCGAGCTCTGGGGCAAGGCCGTCGAGGTCTTCAGCCGGACGGCGAACGGGTGCGGCCACCGCCAGATCGCGATGTGCCTGCGGGCGGAGGAGGGCGCGCGCATAGCCGACAAGACGGTGCTCAAGATGATGCGCGAGATCGGGATCTCCTGCGGCATCCGACGCGAGACCGACTACCACAGGTACAACTCCTACAAGGGCGTCGTCGGGAAGACTTTCGAGAACGTGCTGGGGCGCGACTTCGCGGCCGACGGGCCGTGGGAGAAGATGGGCACGGACGTCACGGAGTTCAGGCAGCCCTGGGGGAAGGCGTGCTTCGCGCCGGCGTTCGACTTCGGCAGCTGCGAGATAGCGGCGTGGTCGATCTCACGGCACCCGGACATGGCCCAGCAGAAGGAGATGCTCGACATGCTGCTGCCGAAGATCCCCGAGGGCAAGAACCCGATCATGCACAGCGACATGGGGTGGCAGTACCAGCACGAGGAGTACTGCGCCGCCCTGCGCGAGGCGGGGGTCGTCCAGAGCATGTCGCGAAAGGGGGACTGCCTCGACAACGGCGCGACGGAGCAGATGTTCGGCCACATGAAGGACGAGTTCTTCCGCGGGCAGGGCTTCGAGAGCTTCGAGGAGCTCAAGGAGAAGCTGGAGGAGTACATAGCCCACTGGAACACGAGGAGGAGGCAGGTTAGACTGAAGGGGCTGACCCCGGAGGAGTTCCGGAGCCAGTCCCTAGCGGCTTAGACCGTATCTATTGACCCGTCCAAGATTTGGGACGCAGTTCAAACATACCGATGCGGCCCCTCAGCAGCGAATCCGATGTGGCGGACTACTTGCGCGTGGCGCGGTAGTACTCGATGAGAGCACGTGTCGAGGCGTCCTGGGCAGCCAGGGCCTCGTCGTCGTGGAACGCCGGGGTGATCTGCTTGGCAAGCTGCTTGCCGAGCTCGACACCCCACTGGTCGTAGGAGTCGATGCCCCACACGGTGCCCTCGACGAAGGTGATGTGCTCGTACAGCGCAATGAGCTCACCGAGCGCAAACGGGGTGAGAGTGTCGCCGAAAATCGAGGTCGTCGGGCGGTTGCCGGTGAACACGCGGGCGGGGACGATCTCCTCGGGCGTGCCCTCGGCGCGGACCTCGTCGGCGGTCTTGCCGAAGGCGAGCGCCTTGGTCTGGGCGAGGAAGTTGCCCAAGAACAGCTCGTGCACGTCCTGACCGTTATCCTGAGCGGGGTTGTGCGTGTTTGCGAAGGCGATGAAATCGGCCGGGACCATCACGTTGCCCTGGTGGATCAGTTGATAGAAGGCGTGCTGGCCGTTGGTGCCGGGCTCGCCCCAGAAGACCTCGCCGGTGTGGCAGGTCACGGCGCTGCCGTCCCAGCGAACCTGCTTGCCGTTGGACTCCATGGTGAGCTGCTGCAGGTAGGCAGGGAAGCGGTGCAGGTACTGGGTGTAGGGAAGCACGGCGTGCGTGTCGGCGCCGAAGAAGTTGACGTACCACACGTTCATGAGGCCCATGAGCGCGACGACATTCTCCTCCAGCGGCGTGTTCTCAAAATACTCGTCGATGGCGCGGAAGCCCTCGAGGAACTGAGCGAAGCGCTCGGGGCCGAGGACGACGATGAGCGACAGGCCCACGGCGGAGTCGACGGAGTAACGGCCGCCGACCCAGTTCCAGAAGCCGAAGGCGTTCTCGGGGTCGATGCCGAAGTCGGCGACGAGGTCGAGCGCGGTGGACACGGCGACGAAGTGACGACGGATAGCCTCGGCGTCCTGCTCGGGCGTGCCGTCGATGGCGCCAGCGGCCTTGAGCTGCTCGAGCATCCAGGCCTTGACCTCTCGGGCGTTGGTGAGGGTCTCCAGCGTGGTGAACGTCTTGGAGACGATGATCACGAGCGTGGTCTCGGGATCGAGCCCCTTGACCTTCTCAGCCATGTCGTTGGGGTCGATGTTGGAGATGTAGCGGCAATCGATGCCGGCGTCGGCGTACGGCTGGAGGGCCTCATACGCCATGACGGGGCCGAGATCGGAGCCGCCGATGCCGATGGACACCAGGTGCTCGATCTTCTTGCCGGTGACGCCGGTCCACTCGCCGGAGCGAACGCGCTCGGCGAAGGCGTACATACGGTCGAGGACCTCGTGGACGTCCGTGACGACATCCTGGCCGTCGACGATGAGCTCGCCCTTCTGAGAGGCGGGACGACGAAGCGCCGTGTGCAGGACGGCGCGGTCCTCGGTGGTGTTGATGTGAACGCCCGAGAACATCGCGTCGCGACGCTCCTCCACGCCGCAGGCGCGACCGAGCTCGGCGAGGAGCTTGACCGTCTCGTCGGTGATGAGGTTCTTGGACAGGTCGAAGTGCAGGTCGCCCGCCTCAAACGTGAGCTTGTTCACGCGCTCGGGATCTGCGGCGAACCACTCCTTCAAACTGATGCCCTGAGCCTGAAGCTCATCGTAATGGGCCTGAAGCGCCTTCCAGGCAGGGGTCTGCGTGGCGTCGATGGGAGCCGATACGGTCATGTGCGTCCTCCTCGATGGTTGTATGCACGGATATGGCTATTCTAGCACCCCAGTCGGAGGCAAAGACGTCTACACCTGCTTGAAGAACGCGACGGCGACGGCGCCGGGGCCTACATGCGTGCCGATGGTGGCGCCGACCATGAGGACGGGGATCTCATCCTCGGCGAGATTGCCCTCCCACACCGTGCGGCTGTCTGCGAGGTACTTGCGCAGCAGCTTGTCGGACATGCCCGAATAGCCCAGCATGACGGGCATGGAAAAATCGATGCCTCCCGCGCTCTGGACCTGCTGGCACAGCAGATTGCGGCCGTTTTTCGACCCACGCGCCTTGCCGAGCACGACGACCTCGCCATCGGCGACCGTGATGACCGGCTTGATGGACAAAAGCTCGCCCACCGCGCCCGCTGCCGCGGAGATGCGCCCGCCGCGCTTGAGGTACTCGAGGGTGTCCAGCAGGCCGATGACCACGACGCGGTCGACCGCGGCCTCGACCGCGCGGGCGATCTCCGCCGCGTTCGCGCCCTCATCCAGCAGGCGCAGGGCGTAGTCGACCAGGATATGCTCGCCAACTGTCACGCTCTTCGTGTCCACGACATGCACCTCGGTGACATCGCTCGCCTCGGCCGCAGCCGTGACGGCGCTTTGATAGGTGCCGGAAAGCTTGCTGGAGAGCGCGAGAATCACAACGTCGTCGCCATCGCGCTGGGCGCGCTCGATGGCCTGGGAGAACGCGTAGGGGTTCACCTGACCCGTGGTGGGGAAATCATCGCCCTCGACGAGGAGCTCGTAGAATCGCTTGCGCGAAAGGTCGACGTCGGCCTGGTACATCGTGGTACCAAAGCCAACGGACAAGGGCAGAACGTCGAGGCGCGGATGGTCGCCCTGGAGGCAATCGGAACCGGAATCAGTGATGATACGAACGGGCATGGGTATCCCCTTCAAACGAGATAATGGACAGAACCCGCAGTAGTGTACTGCTAATTCCGTCCATCATCATGTCATCACATGTTTGAAACCATTCGGTTACTCGTGCGCAAAAAATGTCACGGCGATGCCTCCCGGGCCCACATGAGTGCCAATCGCCGCGCCGATCTGGGAGATCGGCAGGTCCTCCTCGCGCACGCCTTCCTCCCACACGCTCCTGTTGTCCTCGAGGTATTTGCGCAGCAGCTTGTCGGACAATCCCGAATAGCCCAGCGCGCCGGGCATGGAGAAGTCGACCCCGCCCGCGCGCTCTACCTCGCGATGCAGCAGGTTGCGGCCGTTTTTCGGCCCGCGGGCCTTGCCCAGCACCACGACCTCGCCGTCGACCACGGTGATGACCGGCTTGATGGATAGCATCTCGCCCACCGCGCCCGCGGCCGCGGAGATGCGCCCGCCTCGCTTGAGGTACTCGAGGGTGTCGATGAGGCCGAGGATGCGCACGCGGGAAGCCGCGGGCACGAGGGCGTCGGCGATCTCATGCGCTCCGCACCCGGCGTCGACCATCCTCAGCGCATATTCCACGAGGATCCGCTCTCCCAGCGTCATGCTCAGGCTGTTTACGACTCGAACCGTCTGCAGCCCTTGCTCATGCGCTTGGGCCGCGGCGGCGCAAGCGCTCTGATACGTGCCCGACAGCTTGCTCGACATGGTGATGATAACCACGTCGTCGCCCGCCTCCCGAGCGCGATCGAGGGCCTCGGCGAACACAAAAGGGGTGACCTGGCCGGTCGTCGGGTTTTCTTCTCGCTCCACCAACAGCTCGTAGAAGCGCTCGTGCGTCAGGTCGACGCCCTCGCGATACACGTCGGAGCCGAAGGCAACCGTAAGGGGCAGGACATCCAATGCAGGATGATCTGAAGTCTGGTACTCGGAACCTGAATCGCTGATGATGCGGACGGCCATGTCCTCACTCCAAACGAGTATAGGCGTTACAAAGCCGCAGTACCGTACCATCGCATTCGCCGTCTCACAGGTCGACCATACAAACCCCCTCGTTGCTCCACATGATTTACGCCCCGTGCGGCGGATCCTCCTCCACCTCCACGAACTTGAGCGTGCTGGCATACCGGCCCTCGACACCTAGCACATCGCGGAGCAATCTCAGGTAATAGCTGGACGCCAGAGCGTCCGACGCCTCCCCCTCGCCCAGTTCCTCACCGGGGGCGACGGCATACGGGTGGTGCGCGGGCGCGCGATCGTAGAGACGTGCCTGGCCAACAGGGCGCCACACGCCGTCCACGCATGCGATGCGCTCGGCGATGGTCCCGTCACGCCAGCGCTGCGTCGTGCACAGCACCGGGTCGATCACCTCGTAACCCCTGCCCGTCCGCACATCCGACAGCACCGCGCGATACAGGCGCTCGTCCTTTTCCAAGATGGCGAACCTGGAAAAGAACTGCGTGCGCTCGACCTGCCTCAAGCGGTCTCGCGCGCCGGATGAGACGCCGTCGGCAACCCGATCGATGTACAGTTGCAACGGCGTGCGCCCATACGCCAGCGGACGCTCGAAGAGAACCCACTCCGTGAAATAGGTGTTGACCATAGATACGTAGCGCGACGTCGGGCGCTCCCGACTCATGCTGCACGGCTGGACGCACGCCTGGAACTCGTCGGATGCCGCATCAAGCCAGCACGTCTTGCGCTCCCCCCAGTATTCCGCCATCTCGAGAATATCTCGATCGAGTGTTGTCATATGCCTCATGGCGCCTCCTTCGATGTCGTGGACACATCTCAAGGCTACGGCGCGGCGGCCGCGCCAAAGCGACGGGCGGCATCTTTGACCTTGGGCGCCTTTGCATCTCACAGGGGTAATCGAACCCCCGTCGAACATGCGTCAAACCACAACCGATCCCTGCCGAGGTACATGACGAGGGGCGCGTCGGCACCGCACGCGATGCAGACGCGCCCCTCTACAAGAACTGCGCATTTCACCTATGGAGGACACGTGAAATCGTGCAGGGGACCCACCCCTAACGACGGCCTCCGCGGTCCCCGGGCCTGCGGCCCGAACGCGACGCCTGGGCACCACGGTCTGCGCGGCCGCCGCGCGGGTTGACCGATGCGCGAGCGACGCGATCCGCACGACCCCCGCGACCGCGACGGTCCTGCGGCTCATCATAGTTGCGCCACGCATCGCGGCCGCCGGGCTTGCCGGAGCGGCGCGAC
>UQHS01000009.1 GCA_900540845.1 uncultured Collinsella sp. | reverse complement strand
TGCGGACCTCCCATCCGGACACCGTCGAGGTGTCCAACTTTTTGTCCGCAGTCCCGAGGCCTGGATTTTTCGACATTCTTACCCTCAAACGGAGATTACACCGGCAAGGCTTGTCTTCGGCAAGGTCACCCTCGGGTAAGGCCCACCCTCAAACGGAGGTTACCCCCCAGGCAAGGCCAACCCTCAGACTGAGCCCACCATCGGACGGAGCCCGACCTCGGGCGAGGCGCGGGGCCGGACGGCGCAAGATGCGCGCTAGTACCCCAGCGCTTGGAGGACGAACATCACCACGGTCAGCACGGTGATGAGCACGATCGTCGCCCAGGTGAGCACGTTCCACAGGCGGCTGTTTTTGTATGCGCCCATGATGTGCTTGTCGCCGGCGATAAACACGAGGAACACGAGCAGAATGGGCAGCAGCACACCGTTGATGACCTGCGCACTCATCATGATCTGGAACAGGTCGACACCCGGCATGATCACGAGCGCGGCGGACGCCACGATAACCACCGTGATGATACCGCGATACACCGGCGCCTCGCTCCAGGTGCGGTCGGCACCGCGCTCCCAGCCAAATGCCTCGCAGATGGCCGAGGACGTCACGCCCGGCAGCACGCATGCAGCCAAGAAGCTCGCCGCCACAAGGCCGGCGGCAAACAGCACCGTCGCGAACTCACCCGCGATGGGCTCGAGGGCGAGCGCCGCGTCGGCGGCGTCGGCCACATGGATACCCGTGGGATACAGCACCGCCCCGGTCGTAATGATGATGAACCACGCGATGGCGCACGCGATCACGGAGCCGGTGGTGGTGTCAATGCGCTGCAGGATGATATCGGACTCGTCGGCGTTCTTGTCGACCACATTGTTCTGCGCGAGGAAAATCATCCACGGCGCGATGGTCGTACCGATAGTCGCCACCAGCAGCGACACGTAGCTCGGCTCGGGAATGAGGCTCGGCGTGATCGTGGAGATCGCGACCTCACCCCAGTTGGGGCCAGCCAAAAACGCTGCCACGACATACGTCACGAACACGCAGCTCACCAGCAGCAGAATCTTCTCGATGCGCCTAAAGCTGCCGCTCATGGTGAGCAACCAAATGAGCAAGCCCATGAGGGGCACCGACACCGTCTTGGGAATGCCGAACAGTGCAAGGCCGCTCGCGATACCCGCGAACTCGGAAATGGTCACCGCCGTGTTGGCGATGAGCAGGGCGATCATGGCGAGCGCCGTCTTGCGCACGCCGAACTTCTCGCGGATGAGCGAGGCGAAGCCCTTACCCGTCACGCAGCCGCAACGGGCGGCGGTCTCCTGCACGACGATGAGCAGGAGCGCCATGACGGGCAGCATCCACAGCGTGGCGTATCCATAGGACGCGCCCGCACTCGAATACGTCGCGATGCCGCCGGCGTCGTTGCCGGAAAGGGCGGCGAGCAGACCCGGCCCCATAGCGCCGAGCACCGCCGCGACGGTCAGTTTTTTCTTGGTTGTCTGTTCCATGCAGTCTCAGCCACCCTACAAAAGCGGAATCGAGCCGAGCACTGTGTACGCGATGGCGGAGATCAGCACCGCCGCAAATGTGAGCGAGGTACCCGAGATGTTCTGGTCCTTCTCGTCGCTGCGGAACAGCGCGAAGAAGTAGGCCACCGCACTCGCATACGTGGCGGCGATGACGACCGCCGCGCCCTTGAAGCAGGCGAGCAGCGTGGTCGTGGCCCAAAGGTTCCCCTCGCCAAACAGGGTGGTGGTCATGAGCTCGCCGCACAGGAACACAACGGCTGCGAGAACGACGCCAATCAACGTGGTCTTGAGAAAGAACCCGAGGTAGGGCTTGGGCTCATCGTCGCGCTCGTCATACTCCAGGTAACTGTTCTTCACGAACGACACCATGCGCATGGAGGCGAGCAGCACCACCGGCATGATGGAGATCGGCATGAGGGCGCTCAGCCCCTGACTCGTGATGATGTCGCGGGCGGCTGCCTGGCCCAGGGCGGCCACATCGAGGCGCTCGAGCGGCGTCACGGCAATTGCCGCGATGGCACAGGCGGCGATGGCCCACACCACAATCCAGTACTGACGCTGGGCAAACCAGGTAAACGCATGCGTGGATTCGCCGGTGTTGCTCTCGCCCACCGACACGCCGGCAATCTGCAGATCCTCTGCGTGCTCCTCGGCGATAACGTCGAGCGCGTCATCGACCGTCACGATGCCCAGGATGCGACGGTTCTCGTCGCACACGGGAATCGCCACGAGGTCGTACTTGGTCATCTCGTCGGCCACCTGCTCTTGGTCGAGATCGGGGGCAACCCAAACGACGTCGCGGTACGCGAGGTCTTTCAGGCGGTCGGTGTGCTCGGCCACCACGAGCGTACGCATGGACAATACGCCCGTGAGCGCGCCGTCCGCATCGGTGGTGTACACGTAATAGATGCTCTCGAAGTCCTCGTCGAGCTTGCGCAGGGCGTCGATGGCATCCTGGACCGTCGCGGTGGCGGGCAGCGCCACGAACTCGTTGGTCATGATGCGGCCAGCGGTATCCTCCTCGTATCCGAGCAGGTTACGAATGGCCTTCTCCTCCTTCACGCCCATGAGGCGCAGGAGCTTCTCGGCCTTCTCGTAGTCAAGCTCCTCGATGAGGGCAGCGGCGTCGTCGGGGTCCATGGTGGCGAGCATCGTCGAGGCCTCGCGGTCGGACAAGCCCTCGAGCATCTCGGTCATGAGCTCATCGTCGTCGAGCTCGGTGATGGCCTCGGCGGCCTGCTCGGTGTCGAGCTGCGCAAACACCTGCGTGCGCAAACGCGGGTCGAGCTGCTCGATGATGTCGGCGATGTCGGCCGGGTGCAGCTCCGAGAGCGTCTTGTGCGAGACCGACAGCTTGATCTGCTTGGTAGAGCGCTCGAGCAGGTCCATGTACGACCAGGCGATGATGTCCTCTGCGATCGGCTTGCCGAGCATCTTGGCAACGCGCACGGTGACGCGCTCGAACAGCGGGTGAATCGCGCGTAGCAGGCCGCGGGCGCCAACCTCGGCACCCAGCAGGCGCAGCTGGTTCTCACCCGTGGTGGACAGCTTGATGTCGTTTACGCGCACGACCTTCATGCCCTGCGTGTCGACGATCTGCTTGTTCATGATGTCGCGGGCAAGCAAGACCTCGTCGGGCTGCAGATAGGAAAAACGAATGTCGGTTGCGGGGTACTTGAGATACACGCCATCGTCATCAAAGTGCTCGACGTATTTGCGCCACGAAATCATGAAGGGCGTCTTGCCGGGGCCCTGAAAAGCCAGCGCGGTCACACGGGGAAAGACCTCGCCCGTGGCGATGCCGAGGTCGTTGACGATACCGATTTTCTCGCCGTCGGCATCCACCACCGGCAGCTTCAACATTTCGGAAAGGTAGTTCATAGTGCTCCTTTACGTGCAGATTCACCCCGGCGGGGTCCCGCACCGCGCATACGCGCAAGGGCACCGCAGGGGTCAGCGACTGTGTGGTCGGGGTTTAGGTTTCACTTCAGGCCTTTCTCGTGACCCTCATTACAAAAAACATGCGGCTGCCCCCTCGGGGCACAGCCGCATTTACTATACCATGCATGCGCGGGCGCCCGGACATAACGGGCAACGCGTTATCTACTCCTCGTCTGAGGATTCCGCGTCGTCCTCAATCACGGGCAGCACTGCATCCTTCGGCAGCCCCGCGCGCGTGAGGTCGACCACGTCTTTCAGGTCCTTATCGGCGGCGATAAGCTCCGAAAGCGTCACGAGCTCATAGCCCTCCTCGTGCAGACGATCGATCAGCACGGGCAACGCCTCGACGGTCTGAGCTGCCGTGGCATCGTTGTCGGTGAGCAAAATCACGTCGCCGTTGCCAATCGAGCCTATGACCGTGTTCACCACGGCGTCCGCGCCCTGGAGCAGCCAATCGCCCGAGTCGACGTTCCACGTCACGACGCCGCTCACCAAATCCATCGCCGCCGCCCAGTTCTCGTCGGAAAACGCGCCAAACGGAGGGCGCAACAGCACCGGTCGCTTGCCCGACGCCTGCTCGACCGCGTCGAAGCTCTTTGTGATTTGGGCGCGCAGGTCTTCGCCCGACAGCTCGGTGAGGTCGATATCCTCGTATGCATTCGTGCCGAGCTCGTTACCGGAAGCAGCGATCGCGCGGACCGAGGTCGCCTGCGCCGCGACCTTATCGCCCGACACGAAGAAGGTTGCCCGGGCGTCCTTCTCGGAGAGGATGCGCAGGATCTCACGAGTTTGATTGCTCGGCCCCTCGTCAAACGTGAGCGCGACGAACTTTTTCCCCTTGACGTCGGGGGTGATCGCCGTGCGGACCACATGGGCGTCGACGGGCTGCTTGACCATGCCCTTGTCCACCGTCTTTCCCGTAAGGTCGCCCGTCCAGACCTCCGAGCGACCCGCCTCGCCCCAGGTTTCCACATACGACAACGCGCCGGAACCCTCCACCGTGATCGCGGGGTCGATGGCCGTTGCCTTCACATCGTGAGGCTCGTAGATGTCCTCGCCATCCTCGATGGTGAGCTTCTCGCCGCCCTCGATCTCCACCGAGGCGATCTGCTTCTTGCTCAGCTTCTTGCCCTTGAGACTTACCGTGTACGCGGTGCCGCCGCCCTTCTCGATGACCTCGTCATCGACGGCGAGCAGATTGCCCGGCTTGAGGTCGAGCTCTTGATCGGAGATGATGCGCTCGATATCGGAATGGATGCGGACCTTTGTCGTCTCGCCGTTAAGATCGATCTCGACACTGCGGTTGGCGTACCACACGATGCTGGCCACAAACAGCAGGAACGCACAGCCGACGACGATGATGGCATAGGGCCTGCGGTCGTTGCCGCCATAGCCGTGACCCAATCGCCTGCGGCCCCCAAAGCCCTGGGAACGGCGCAGGTATTGGGCATTTTTGCGACGCTGCTGACGTCTGCGCCCGCCGGGCAGCTGATTACCGAGGTTCTTGCGGTAGCGCGGTTTGTTTTTCGTCGAATAGGAGGTGGTGTAGTTAGGCAATGGTTCTCCCGTCCGCGGTTATTTCTTCTTGCTTGGCGAGCTGCCGGCGGCCTTCTTATATTCGCTCACAAACGAACCGAACATGCCCTTTGTCTTCCCGAGCTGCTTGCCCAGGGCCTTTGAGCCCTTGTCGAGCGCCTTCGACCCCTTCTCGTCCAAAATGGCGGCGCCTTTCTTGGCCTGCACCTTTGCCTTGGCGCCGACCTCGGTCGCCTTCGCCGCGACCTTCACGCTCGCCTCGGCGGCCTTCGCCGCGGCGCCGCCCGAGAAATCCAGCGAGAGCACGTCGTCGCTCACGATCATAGCGCCGTCGCGATAACCCTTGAGCATGCTGGCCGGCATCTCACGGTGCCCCACCAGCGCGTTGGACGCCCCACCCTCCGTCAAGATGAAGGAGGTGACCAGGCCGGTCTTGGGGTTGAAATCGGCGTCGGCGCAATAGCCGACCACCTTGCCCGACACCGTTCGCACGTCCATGCCCGTCCAGATGAGGCACGTGTCGAGGTTCACGCCCAAGCGCTTGGCGGCCGTCGCGTCAAAAGCGGCGCGATCGTCCTTGGCGACCATGTACTCGCCGGCGACACCGATGGCGTCGTACGCGAGAAAGCGGTCGGGTCGCTTGACCATCCCCGCGATATCGGGGAGCTTGAGCATAAAACCCACCACCCGTGTGCCCTCGCTTGAGAACACCGGGCAGTGGATCCTTCCGATTCTCTTTGGGTCGCGCGGGGTGCCGTCTTTGGCGACGCGCTTATCGGGATCGGGCAGCTTGTACAGCTTGAGCCCCGTGAAATCACCTGCGAGCATAACGCGCTAACGATTCGCGCGCTATGCCTGGGCGGCGGAGTCTGCCTCGGGGACGACGGTCTCGACGACGACATCGGCGGCGGGCGTCACGGTGCCGGAGTTCACGGCATCGTTGAGCTGCTCGCGTAGCTGGTCCATACGCTCGCGGGCGAGGTCGACCTTGGCGCGCAGCTCATCGGTAGCGGCGTCGACGGTCGGGCCGAAATCGTCCATCGCGGCACGAGCCTGGTCAACGCCCTGCTCGTACATGTCGCGCGCCGAATCCCAAGCGTCGTTGGCCATGTCGGCTGCCATGGCGCGCGTCTCAGAGCCGGAACGCGGGGCGTACAGCACGCCCAGGACGACACCTGCCGCAGCGCCCAGAGCGGCGCCCGCAACAAAACTCATACCCTTGCCCATGTCTTACTCCTTTTTCGAACGGAATGTCCGCGTCGGATCATTCAATGGTGACTCATTATACCCGCGACTGGCCGCGGCGGCACACCCTTACTCGGCGGCCGCCCCGCCAAAGACCGCGCCATCGATGCCTTCGCCCTCATAGGCGTGTGCGCCCTCGGTGTCGATGACCTCAGCATCGTCGTAGGTCTCCTGCACACCCTCGCCTACATCCTGCGTGTTCTCCTTGGATACGCCGCGCAGGTTAGCAACGAGGCTGGTGAGAGCGGCGACCGTTCCGGGGAAATCGGGGACCATTTGATCGTGATGCAAAAACGCCCAGTTCATCATGAAGCTCGCCGAAGACAGCGCCCCGATGGCCAAAGCGTCGTCGGGGCACGAGACCTCGACGTCAAAGAGGCGGTCGTCGCCCATGATGTTGCGCGTGCGGCCCGTGGAGATGGCATCGGAAAGTCCCGTCTCGTTCATGATTTCGACGGTGAGATGCTCAAGCAGATGGGGCAGCTCGGTGTGACCCATGCAGTCTTGGAATTTCGAACCGGCGTCACCTAGGCACAGGTGATCGGCGATGGCGGGCGCGAGGTAATACACGCGGGCCGTGGCCTCAACATCTTCCGACGTCATGAGCGGCATGCCCGGATTTACCAGCACGCGAGCGGTCAGCTTCTTGGGGCCAACCGTGACCTTAAGTATGTTGAACAGCTCGGCCATGGCCTTTCCTTTCTATTCTGCAGCGGCGTCACCGGAGGCGGCAGCGCCCTCGGCAGGCTTCTCCTCCTCGATCGGCGCGATAACGCGCACGAGCGAGATGCGCTGGCCGCGCATCGACTGCACCTTGAACTTGTACCCGTCCGTCTCGAATACCTCACCGATATCCGGCAGAGAGTCGCAAAGGTCCAAAATCCAGCCGGCGATGGTCTCGTACTCGTCGCTCTCCTCGATGGGCCAGCCCAACTCAATGGCGTCATCGCAGGGGAATCGGCCGTCGACTAGCCACTCGCGCTTGGAGAGGCGCGTGAGGTACTTGTTGTCGGGGTCGAACTCGTCTTCGATCTCGCCGACGATCTCCTCCACGATGTCCTCGATGGTGATGATGCCGGCGGTGCCGCCGTACTCGTCGACGACCACGACGATCTGGTCGTGAGCCGTCTGCATCTCGGAAAGCAGGGGCAGGATGTCCTTCGTGTCGGGCACGAAGGTGGCGTCACGCATGAAATCGGAGATGGGGAGATCGCCATGGCCGTCCATAGCGGGCGCGATGAGGTCCTTGATGTGGGCGATGCCCACGACGCCGTCCTGGTCCTCATGGAACACCGGCACGCGCGAGAAGCCGGTCTGGCACAGCAGCGCGAGCACGTCGGACACCGTCTGGATGTCCTCGACCATCGTGACGTCAACACGCGGCACCATGACCTCGCGCGCGGAGGCGTCGCCCAGGTCGAACACCTCATGGATGATGCGCTTCTCCTCGTCGAGCAGAGTCTCCTGCTCGTTGATCATGTACTTGATCTCCTCCTCGGAGACGTTCTGGCGATCGTCGCCGCTCTTGATGCGCATAAGGCGGGCGAGGCCGTTCGCGGAGGCCTGGGTCAGCCACACGAGCGGGCGGGCGATCTTTTGGAAGACCGTCAGCGGGTGCGCGACGCGCTTCGCCATGCCCTCGGCGTCAGCCAGGGCGATGCGCTTCGGGACCAGCTCTCCCACGACGATGGAGAGGTACGACACGATCAGCGTGATGAGCACCGGCGCCAGCGCGGGCGCGGCGGCGGTGAGGGGCGCGATGCCAAAGCTCGATAGCCACTGGGCGAGCGGGTCGGAGAGGTTGGTCGAGGCCACGGCCGAGGAGGCGAAGCCCACGAGCGTGATGGCGACCTGGATGGTCGCCAGGAAGTTGCCGGAGTCGGCGGCGAGCTCGGCGGCGCGGGCGGCGCGGCGGTCGCCCTCTTCTGCCTCATGGTCGAGCACGGCGCGCTTCGCCGTGGTGAGCGCCATCTCCGACATGGAGAAATATCCGTTGATGACGGTGAGAACAAGCGTGGTGATAATACTGATGGTGATGTCCATGGGGACGGTTTCGAACCTCCTGATACGAAACGATACATGGCGGCTCGAGAGCCTGGATCTTGGCCTCGAGCCCAAATCTGAAATCGCGACTTAGATCACGAAGAGAACCACCGCCAAGAACTCGAGCACGCTGCCCGCAAGCACCCACACATGGAAGACGCTGTGCATGTAGCACACCTTTTTGAGCACGTAGAAGATGGTACCCACCGAAAAACTCAAGCCGGAGGCGACGAGCAGGATGAGCGCCGTGGGATGCAGGAGCTCCACGAGCTGCGGCAGGCGGAACACCACGAGCCAGCCCATGGCGAGGTAGATCGCCGCAGTGAGCCACCGCGGCTGACGCTCGCGCATGACCACCTCGAACAGGATGCCCGCCACGGCGCACACCCACACGGCGATGCACAGCTGGATGCCGCCGGCCGGGGCGAGCGTGATGAGGCAAAACGGGGTGTAGCTGCCCGCGATGAGCACGTAGATGCCGCAATGGTCGATCACGCGGAAGACGCGCTTGGCGGCCTGCGGGGCGATGGCGTGGTAGAGCGTGGAAGCGAGGTACTCGAGGATGAGTGTGATGCCGAAAACCAGAGCGCACGCAAGAGACGCGGGGTGCTGTCCGGCCACGACCGCCTTGACGATCATGATGACGAGCGCCGCGATTGAGAGCGCCGCGCCGATGCCGTGCGTGACGGAGTTGGCGATCTCCTCGCCGAGAGTGTAGTGCGGGAGGGCATGGCGCTTGACCGCGCTCGCGGCCTCGCGCGCCGTTGAACCGGCAGCCCGAGCGATGCGCTGCGCCCGCGATGATGCGTCGGCACGCGCTATGGGAACAGGGGCGGCCGCGATGCTAGGTCGCGGCGTGGAACTGTCACTCGAATCGGGCATGTGCTTGGTTCGTCCTCCAAAGATATACAATGCTCAGAACTATAGCAGAACCCGGGCCTCCCTGCAGGTACGAGGGAGGCCCGGGCCGTTATCTATCACAATCTGCGGACACGATGGCATGCGCAGCACCGTTCATGTGGCGCCGCGTTCGGCCCCGCGCACCCCGTCTTAACGACGCTTTTTGCGGAGCACCAACGCCGCGATGACGCAGAGAGCGCCCGTGGCGGCGACCACGCCGAGGATCATCGGGCTGAACAGGTCGCCCGTCTGGACCAGCTTACCGCCGCCGTCATGCCCGCCGTCGCCGTCATGCCCGCCGTCGCCGTCATGCCCGCCGTCGCTGTCATGCCCGCCGTCGTTACCGCCGGGGTTGTCAGGGGTATCGGGGCTGGACGGCTTCTTGTACACGTTGATGAACAGGGGCTCGTCCCCGTTATCGAACGCGATCTCGGCCACGAGGCTTCCCCTGCCATCGTCAGTGACCGTCACCGTGCCCTCGTACACCTTCTTGTCGTAGGTTACGCCCTCGGCCTTGCCCGCAACCTCGCGCACCTTGAAGCGATATTCGCCCGCAGCGTCAAAGGTCATCGGGTCAAATACAACCTTGCCGGCAGCGTCATTGGTGGCGGTAACGGTCTTGGCATCGCCACCCTGCCCGTAGCTCAGCTCGAAGGTGAACTCGCCTGCGGCAAGATTGCGGCCGTCGAGCTTCTTACCGGCGACGATGCTCGCGGAGGCGGGATCGACCGCATACTTGTTCGCGAACATGATACCGCTCGTCGTCGTTGCGCCGTCAACGCTCCAGGCCACGGCCAGCGTGCCGTCGAGCTTGTCGGTCACGAGCGCGCTCACCGGGTACACGCTTCCGTCGTAGCTCACGCCGTCGATCTTCTTGCCGCCGGAAACCTCGGCAAGGACGTACTGGTACGTGCCCGGCTTGTCGAAGGTCACCGCAGGCAACTCGACCTTGCCGCCGGCATCGTTCTTGGCCGATGCCACAACGGTGCCGTCGAGCTTGGCGAGCCGGAACTCGAACTCACCCGCCGTGATGGGACGGCCTGTCAGCGTCTTGGCGATCGCGAAGCCGCCGTCCGCCGTCAGGCTGGAGCTCGCGGGGGTCGTACCATACGTGTTGTTGAAGGAGAACATCGGGCCGTCGGCCGGGTTGGTCGTGGCCTCCAGCGTGCCGTCGCCGTTGTCGGCGATCGTCACGGTGAACGTCTTGCCGCTCTGGGCCGCAGCGTCATTTGCGACACCGGCAACAGAGCCCGTCTCGGTCACCTTGTAGGTGAACGTCTTGCCCGCATCGGCCAGGGTGTAGGTGGCGTTACCGAAGGTCACGTTGCCCGCAGGGCCGTTCTTCGCCACACGCGCGTCGGGCATGGGGGCACCCGGGGTCACCGCCTCGATCTTGAACTCGTATTTGTCGGCGATGTCGGCAATCGTCAGACCGAGGGCCTCGTCTTCCAGGCTCAGCCACTTGGCGCCCCTGAACTCCACGCCCACCGAATCCGTGTCATACGTGTTTTGGAACGCCAGGGAGTTGGAACCCGCCGGATACGTGACCTCGGGCGAAAGCGTTCCGTCGCCGTTGTCGGTCACCACGACCACGATCTGGAAAGTGAACACGCTGCCCGTCACGCCTCCGGGAAGACGCGTGGTCTGCTCGGCAACCGTGTACTCAAAGCGGTACGTTCCGTCCGCACCCTTGGCCGCGGTGCCGTCCGCGAGCGCCTGCTCGATCTTGGCGGTCGTGTAGTTGATGCCGGTGAAGACGATCTTGCCCGGTTGATCCTTGTCCGCGGCGACGTTCGAGCCCGTGGCAACCGTGGCGCCGTGTGCATCGAGCACCACGTAATTGAACTCGCCGGCGTTAAGGTCGCGACCGGACAGGGTCTTTGCGGCCTCGATCTTCACCGCGGCACCCTCACCCAAGTCGCCCGTCGCACTGTACTCGTTCACGAACGGGACCTCGGCGCTTGCGGCGCCGGTGGCGGGAGCATCACCCGTGGCGTAGGTATACGTCTTTACGCCCGCCGCGCCGCCGGAGACCTTGGTGGTCACGGTCAGCTTGCCGGTGTTCGCATCGTCGGACACCGCGATGTCGACCGTGTAGCGCGTATCGTCGTTGTCGTAGCCGGCGCCGCCCTTCCTGCTCTCATACACCTCGAACGAGAAGGTCTTGCCGTTGTCTGCCTGGTTGAACACCACGCCGCCGCCGAGCAGCTTCACCACGACTTTATCGCCGTTCAGCGCGGGCTGCGTATTGGTGAACTCCTCGCCGCCCTGCTTGATGCCGAACTTCTGCGCCGTCGCCTCGTCCTTCGGCTTCACGGTGAAGCCGAACTGGCCGAGCACCAGATCGTGGCCGTTCAGAGTCTTGGTGATGGCCAAGCCGCCCGCCGCGCCATAGTCGACCTTGGACTCGTACGTGTTGGTGAACACGCCGTTCTCAACGGTGCCGGCGACAGCCGCCGTCAGATTTCCCTCGAGGTCGTCGGTCACCGTCACGTTGAGTGTGGCCATCTCCTTGGTGTACGTGACGCCATTGCTCGAACCGCCGGTTCCCGGTCGTCCGTCAACGCCAAGTTCCTGGACGTGGTAGCTGAAGGTCTTGCTACGCGTGCCGTCGGCGTTCGCGGTCGCTTCGGCCATGTCGGCATCGGTGAACACGATGTCGCCAAAGCCGAAGCCCACCTGATCGCCATCCTTCTTGCCCGCGCCGGTAACCGTCACGGTCTTCGCACCGTTCACGGCGTCCTCGGGCATGGGTGCGCCGCCGACCGGAGTCAGCTCGAAGCGGAAGCTGTCGCCCGCCAGCCAATCACGGCCATCGAGCACCTTGTTGAAGAGCGCAGCCGCAGCGGTGGGACCGGTGTCGAACGTCGCGCCGGACGTCTTATACGTATTGGTGAACGTGAGCGGAGCCACAGTAGGCGCGTCATTTTCATCCACTCGTACCACGGTCAGCTTGCCGTCGGCACCGGAGGTCACCTTGACCGTGACGATCCGCTTGGTATCGTCATAGGCGATGCCCGGAATCTTCGCGTTATCCGCCGGGACCTCCTCGGTCACGGCAAACGTGTAGGTGCCAGCCTTATTGAAGGTGATGTTACCGAACGAAGCCTGGTGGTCGGCAGTCTCGTTGGAGATTTTCACCGTCGTTGTGTCGGGAAGCAGGACCTCGTGCCCTTCAATGGCATGCTGCGTCTCGTCGTCCTTGGCCGCAAGGGAGAAGGAGAACGAGTCGCCGGAGATCCAATCTCGACCGTCGATGCTCTTCTGAACGACCAGGTTCGTGGAGCCGTCGAGAGTCCCGCTGTCGTCTACGCGCCAGTTGGCGATGAACGTCAGCTTGCCGACCGTCCCGGCGCCGACGATCAGGCTGTTGGTCGAGGGGAAATCATGCTTGGGATTGGTTTCGGTCTTGTCACCCAACGTCCAGCCGTCAAACACGTACCACTTCTTGGTCTCCTCGTCCCACACGCGTTCGGGATTCTTCACCGAGAAGCCCTCCTCGGCCGTGTACTGGGTCGGGTTCTTGCCGGCGGCGCCATTCACCGACGTCCCCTCCGGTGCCGTAACGGCATTGAGGGCGCCGTTGGCGGCGGCAGGCGAACTTTCCGCGTTGGTGTACGCAACGGTGTAGTTGATCGGCTGCACCAGGTATGTGATGACGCCCGGGACCTTATCGCCCGCAAGGGCGGACACTGACTGCGCGTTGCCGTCTTTATCGATCCACTGCAGAACGGAGGCATCGTTCACCGAGATATACTTGTTACCATCCTTATTGACCAGCGTATAGCCCATGCCGATAAGCTTTTCCACATCCGCGGGACGGGGCGTCGTCACCGTTTGATAGGGGCTTGTCGTGAACTCACGGATGACCTTGGGCGTGTCGCCTGTCTCAGTGCCGGCCTTCACGAAGCGCACTTTATGTTGGCGCTCAACGATGGGATCGTAGTAGAAAATAACATTGTAGGTGTCGTCCAGCTTTTTAAGCTCGAGAACCTTGCTCGTCCCGTTGGGAACATAGCCCGCCTGATTCTTTGCGGAGAAGGCCATCGTCGAGCCCGCGTTGAACACCTGGCCTGTTTGCTCGGACTTGCTGAGCACGTAATAGGTTTCGCCGCCGTCGGGCGTGATGTTTCCATCGGCGATCTGGACCTGCTCTTTGCCCTTGTCGGCCTCGAGCGGGTTGCCCGTCACGTAGTAGACCGTGTAATCGAATGTATCTGTGCTATTCGCCGACCACTTAGCGGCAACGTGTTTGTCCTCCGCAATGGCCTGGTCGAAATCGAACGGCGTTTCAGGAGATGTGATGTTGCCGTTCCCGTCGGCCACATACCAGCCTTCAAGCGTATAGCCGGCACGGAGAGGACGCGGAATAATCGCCTCGGTGGAGGTGTAGCGCCTATTGGCGGGAACGCTTTCGACAACGTCGTTGCCGCTGTTGCCGATCGTGCCACCGTTTAGATGGAACGTCACCCTGTACGAAGGCGCATCCCAAATCGCATAGAGGCGCATGTTGCTATCGATGGCAAACGTATCGCCGGCCTGCGCCTCACCGCCGGCGTCCTCGTTCATCGTCCACTGCATGTTCACACCTGCGGGACCGAGCGCCCAGCCCTTGAACGTCCAAGGCTTGGTGCCGTTATCCGCACGGTCGGGGCAAACGGGCGTAGAGGGAAGATTGGCGGTGTTATCAGTGTTCTTAAGCTCCCAGCCGTACTTGTTGGAGCCATCACCATTCTTCGTGTCGTTCGTGTCCTGGTAATCCAGCTTGTAGCCGTACGCGTCCTTGGTCACCTGCGCGCCGTAGGGCAGCCTGACCGTGCCGAGCGTCACCTCGCTACCCGTCGTGAAGTTGTTGGAGGGCGCCATGTAGGTGATGGTGTAGCGGTCCCTGTCGTAGTAGAAGTACAGGTCGTAGGGGTCCGTCTCCGTTCCGCACGTCGTCCCGTCCCACGCACCGTCACCGTTGGCATACCGCGTGCTGTGGTCGGCATGGGTGTTCGCACGAGTCATGTGCAGGCGCGCGCTGGGGTTCTGCTTTTCGATAGAGTTCGAGGACACCGTCTCCACCTGGCGGGCCACCGCATAGTACTTGGTGTTGCTCTTGTCGTTATACTCACGTACGGCGTAGTACGTGCCATCCGGATCACCGTATTTAATCTGACCGTTCTTGTACGAAACCCGCATCAAATCATTGAAGTCGTATTTGGCGACCGCCGTGTCTTCTATGGGCACCAGATACAGGAAGTTCTTGGAGTTGGACTTGTCGTTATCGTAGATGCTGATCTTTTCCATGCCGGAGACATCTAGATCAGGAATCTCGAAGCAATGGTTGTTGCGGTAGTAGCTGATGTTCCCGTTGAACCAGTAGGCCACCAGGTTGTGGCGCAGGCCGGAGCCGGCGACCTGGCCAGACTCGTTGAACGTCACCGGCTGCTTCGGGTCGGCGACAATCTCGGAGCTCATGGCCGCGTACGTTCCCATGATGGTGGGCTCGCCGGCGTTGTACTTGCCCGAGTTGAAGAAGCCACCCTCGCAGTACTTGCCATCGGTCGTTCCCCACGAGACCATCCTGGCCGTAGTGCCACGACCGCCAGAGTTGTCCAAGCTGTCAACACTCTCGCTCGACCGGGCAACGGGCCAGACGTCGCGCAGGTCCGCGCCGTACTTGGCGCGGATGGTGATGGTCTGAGGGACGGGCATATCCGCGGCGCCGCCCACGTCGGCGCGCATCCATCCATTGCTGTAATAAGTGCCGATTCCGCCGTTATGGCTTTCGCTGTAGCCGAAGTTGAGGATTCCGCCCGGAACCGCCGCGCCTTTGCTGTAGCTGTAGCCGTTTGTGTTGATGGCTACGCAATAGTCCGAAGGATTGCCGCCGACAGTGGCCCCTCCATAGTACGTGAACAGCAGCTCGTAGACATTGCGGGTGAAGTAGACGTAGATTGTGGTTTTGCCATCAGAGGAAGCAGAAGTCGCATTGTAGTTGATTCCGCTCTCGTCCTCATGCACGATCTCGAAACCCGCCTGGGAGTAGAAATCAGCCACGTCGAGCTCACTCGCTTTGCCCATGGTGGTCTTGAACTCGTCGGCCACCTTAGACTGGATGCCATCGAGCAGTTCCTTATTGCCACCAGGCTTCAACAACGCAGAATCGGTCTCCACGTCCATCGTAAAGCTATGGGCGTTGCTGTAGTGAGACTCGGTAGTACCCAGCTGCGGCTTATGAGTCACCGGAGCTTTTTGGTAATTAGTGTACTTCTGCGTGTAGTAGCTATCCCCACCCGCGTTGCCGCCTTCGGCAAGCGCCTGCACATCATCGGTACCGGTCAAATCCTCGGTCCAAAGAATGACGCGAACCTGGGTTGTGTCCGGAATCCACTTGGGCACCAGATGCAGTGCGAGGACGCCGCCGCTCTCCTCCAGCTTGGCGTCGGCTATCGTCGTCCCCTCGATGGTGAGCTCAGGATTGTCCGCGTCCAGCTGGATGTACTGGTCATCGCCGTAGGTGCCGTCGGCGTTGGCCGTTGCACCCTTCATGAGATAGCGCCAACCAGCGAACGTGTAACCCGTGCGGCTCGGCTTGGCGACGTTTGTGAAATCGACGCTGTGGCCCAAATCGACCTGCTGGCGCGGAATATAGGTGTAATCCGTGTCGAAAATGACGCGGTAGGAGCTCGCGGGGGCATAGTAGATGTCGACGGTCGTCTCGGTTCCCGAGGTCTGGTTCTCGATCAGCTTCTGAGCGAAGGCGTTTGGCTGAACCAGCTCGTAGGGGTTACCATCAGCGTTTTCATTGTCGGTATGAGTGCGCGCGGTCGCGCGAGTCTGAGCGCCCACGCGCCCCTGCTGGGTGTCCTTGTCCAGGCAGACGTATTCCTCGGTGCCCACTTGCTTTCTGTCCTCGGTCGGAAGGGCGGTGATCTCGTCGTCGCTCAGGCCGCACAGCACCCGCGGGAACCAGTGCTTCACCAGATACCAAGTTGCATTACGGCGATAGTACACCGTGATATCGAGCTCGTTTTTCCGGGCGCTTGCCAGCTGGTCTGCGGTCAGCGTCACTTCGATCTTGGGATTGACCAGAGCGTTTGCGCCATGGTTGCCCGAAGTGTCGCCGGGATGCGTGGCGTCGTCGCCGCACACCGCCTCCGCATAGTAGCCGTCGGCGCCGTCGACCCTGAGCCAGCGGGCGTCGTTCCATGCCTTGTTGTATTCATCGGAGTAGCGATTGTCATAGGCGGGGTTCTGCAGGTTGTGATCACTGTCGACCGTTTGCTGGTAGTAGTAGACGGTCTTGTGGTCGATGTCGACGTCGAAGTCACCGCGTTCGAGGGCCTCTGCGAACTCATCCGCAGTCATGCCGTCGGTCGGCGGGTTGACCAAGTATTTGTTCAGCTCTGTGGCATCCAGCACGATGCGGAAGCCCTCGACGGTGGGCAACTTCCACGTGGCCTGATACGTGCCATCGGCCTGTTTCTTAAACTGCAACTCGACCGTTTGGGGAGCGGCGGCGTCGATGCCCGCCAATCCGCCGGTGTTGGAGTAGCGGTAGTTCAGTTTGAGCGTCACGACATCCTGAGACGCAAACGTGTAGTCGGTATCTTCGCCTTTGAACACGGTCCCCGTCCGCGGGGCGCGTTGCGAATCGTGCAACTGTGCCACCTGCTGCATAAGGGCCGTGCCCGCATACGCACAGGTTCCAACCGTCAGGAAGACGGCGGCTATGATGGCGCACAGGGCCTTGATGGGACCTCTGCTCTTTCTAGGCCCCATTTTAGAAGGCCCCCCCCCCTGAAATGTTCAGATTCTCGTTCGCAACCATACCTGCTTCCCCTCTACGTTTGCACACGTTCGTGCGCTGGTAACCGAATTTGTAAGAATCTATATAGCGGCAGAATGATCACATTATATAAGCTCGGTTATCTTAACACTGGAAGTACGGGAAGAAGGCCCTCGTTTAATATATAATCCGCCAAGCGGTAAAACACAAAAGCATCTCGCAGATGAATCAAAGATGCCGATCCGGTAGTTTTAGGCATTTCGAGCCCATGTTCCGCAGTAAAAGCTCAAAACATACCGTGTTTCGGAAAAGGCCCGCACAACATAACCGTCATGCGGGCCTTCGCTGATAAACGCATCCGTATTGGCTACTTGACCTCGATCAGCTCATACCGGTCGGTGCCGAGGCCGATCTTGACACCGTGCTCGATCATGGCACGCCAATTGGTGTCGGGGTGCGTCATGTTGAAGTGGTCATGCTCGCAGTGCTCGGGGATGCCGCCGGAGGCCTCGAGCTTGTCGCGCATGTCGGTGAGCTCGGTGTTGGGCATCGCCGGCATCTTGAGCGCCGCGTCGATGCAGGCCCGGTCGATGGCGACCGGGTCAAAACTCGCGAACATGCCGATATCGGGCACGATGGGCGTGTCGTTCTCGGCATGGCAGTCGCAGTTGGGGCTGATGTCGATGGCGAGCGAGATATGGAAGCTCGGGCGATCCTGCACGATCGCCTGCGTATACTCGGCAATCTTGTAGTTCAGCACCTCGGCAGCAGCGTTATAGTCAGCCTCGATGGCATCCTGGTTGCAGGCGCCGATGCAGCGGCCGCAACCTAGGCAGCGGTCGTGGTCGATGCTCGCGATGGGCGTGCTCACAACCTGGCCGTTCTTGAGCGTGCGCTCACGCGTGGTGGGGAAGCTGATGGCGCCGTGGGCGCAGATGCGCTCACAGGCATGGCAGCCGATGCAATGCTCGGCATCGACGCTCGGCTTGCCCGAGGCATGCTGCTCCATCTTGCCCGCGCGGCTGCCGCCGCCCATGCCGATGTTCTTCATGCAGCCGCCAAAGCCCGCGCCCTCGTGGCCCTTGAAGTGCGTGAGGCTGATTACGATGTCGGCGTCCATGAGGGCGTGGCCGATCTTTGCCTCCTGCACGTACTCGCCGTTCTTGACGGGAACAATCGTCTCGTCGGTGCCCTTGAGGCCGTCGGCGATAATCACCTGGCAGCCGGTGGCGTACGGAGTGAAACCGTTCTGGTAGGCGCAGTCGATGTGCTCGAGCGCGTTTTTGCGACTGCCCACGTAGAGCGTGTTGCAGTCGGTGAGGAAAGGCTTTCCGCCCAGCTCCTTGACCACGTCCGCGACGGCGCGCGCGTAGTTGGGGCGCAGGAAGGAGAGGTTGCCCAGTTCGCCGAAGTGGATCTTGATGGCGACGAACTTGTTGTCGAAGTCGATCTGCTCGATGCCGGCGCGGCGAATCAGGCGCTTGAGCTTGTCGAGCTGGCTTTCGCGGCCGTGCGTTCGAAGGTTGGTGTAGTAGACCTTGGCGGGTGCCATGGCGGCGGTCTCGGCGGTCATGAGCCCTCTTTCTCTCAAGCGGATGTACGCTACCATTGTACGACCTGGAGCGTACTCAAGGGCAACAATTGCCCGCCCGCGTCGCGCACGGAACACGGCTTAGCGATGCTATTTCACATGTCGCTCCTGCTCCCAGCGCTCAAGCTCTCGAACCACCTGATCCCCATCGGGCTCGTAGGGCTCGCGGATACCGTTGCGCAGCATGAACGGATCGTTGCCCTTTCCCGTAACGATGACGACGGCAGGTCGTTCTGTCTCGCGAATTGCCGTGCGAATCGCCTCGCTACGATCGAGAACGATCTTCCAATTGTCGTTTGACTGAGCTCTCACTGCTCGCGCGATGGCCTGGCAAATGACCGCCGGGTCTTCGGGGCCGGGATCGTCTTCGGTGATGACGATCCGGTCGGCAAGCTTGCCCGCGGCGATTCCCATAGTCTCTCGCCGATCGACCCCTTTGCCTCCCGTGGCGCCAAACACCACCGCGAATTCGCGATCAGGATAACTTGCGCGCAAATCGAGCAGAAGCGTCTCCAAACTCATGCCGTTGTGCGCATAGTCAACGACTCCCACGATGTCTCCACTTGAACTGGGGTACAGCTCCATCCTTCCCGGCACGCGCGCCGCGGCGAGGCCCTTTGTCATACAGGCTGCATCAATACCCAGCGCCTCGGCGCACGCAAGAGCCCCCAAGGCATTCACCAGATTGAACTTTGCAGGGGAAGGAACCGTGACATCAACGACACCGCGCGGCATTCGCACACGTGCTCCGATTGTCATTCCACGACGCTCCCAGCACTCAACGTGCACATTGGCGCTGGCATCATCAAGAGCGTACGTGAGAACCCGCTCGATGTGATCGCTTCCGTGCGCCGCTGCGAGAACCTCCTCGGCTACGCTCATCTCTTTATTTACGACCGCATTCTTGCAGTTGTCGAACAAGATGAGCTTACTCGCAAAGTAATCCTCGAGAGTTGGGTGCTCAATAGGGGAAATATGGTCCTCACCGAAATTGGTGAATGCCCCCACTTCGAACTCGACGCCCAGTGTCCGGCGGAACTTCATCGCCTGGCTCGAGGCTTCCATAACCAAGTGTTCGCATCCCGCCTGAACCGCATGGGCCAAACGGCGCTGCAGCACAAACGACTCAGGTGTGGTAAGCAGACTCTCACCGCGTTCAACCCCATCGTCAAACTCGACGCCCGTCAAATAGGCCGGGGCGTGGCGCCCCGCCTTGCGCGCGTGCTCCGCCAATATCGAACGCAGGTAATAGACGCTGGTCGTCTTTCCCTTGGTCCCTGTGAACGCGCATGTCTTCACACGAGCCGAAGGATGACCGTAGGCCGAGTCCGCCAACACGCCAAGCGCAGAGCGAATATCGTTCACCAGTAGCAAGGGCGCACGCTCGACGGAAATCCCATAGTCGATCTCGGACACATAGGCGACGGCGCCCGCCTCGAGCGCCTGAACAAGGTAATCGCGCTTGAATGCGCGACCTTTGCAAACGAACAGGGTTCCCGAGCGAACATCACGCGAATCATCCGTCACCCACTCGATGGTACGGTCGTCCTGTGCGGGGACGCAGCTTTGCCTAAGCAGCCCCTCACCACGCAGCAAGTCGACATAGTGCGACAGGGGCAAAGTAAGCTGCAGCATGTTACTCATGCGCGCTCACCCCCATCGGCGCACGATTTAGCGAAGCAGTACCTCGCGCGCGATGGCAAGATCGCTCTTGATGACGGGGTAATCGTCGCCGCGATGCATCGTCTCCTCGTCCCCCTTCGCAAGAAGCAAGACGATTGAGGGGCAACCCCCCCCCAGAGCCTTTTCGAGCGTTTCGGTGACCGCCTGCTCTCGATCGAGAACGACCTCGCAGGGAACCCCGACGGGCGTGTTGGACACGAGCTCGTCGCAGATATCCTCAACCCGCTCGTGGGCGGGATCTTCTTCGGTATACACGATGTGATCCGCATAGGCGCCGGCAACGCGCGGCAACGCCTCACGACGCTCCTGCGCCTTGCCACCCGGAGCCCCAAACAAAGCGATGATGTGGCGGTTCGGATATTCCGCCTTGACCGACCTGAACAGCGTCTCGAACGACAGCTCGTTGTGTGCATAATCGACAATCGCCAAGACCTTGCCGTCGCGCGAGGAGACAAGCTCCATACGACCGGGCACGCGAATCTGAGCGAGACCCATACGAATGGCGTCGTAGTCCACTCCCAGCAGGCGCGCCATCGCGATGGCTGCCAGCGCGTTATCCACGTTGAACAAACCGGGCATGCCGAGCACGATATGCTCTTCCTCGCCCGACTGGGACTCTCGCACATCAAACGATAGGCCATGCGGAGTTGACGTCACATGCGTTGCGTAAAAGTCCACGGACGCCGCATGGGAATCGCCGGCGACACCCTCTCGCTCAACGGCGCATGTCACGAGGCGGCCCGCATGCTCCGCCGCCGCAAGCACGCGCTCGGCGTGCTCCGTATTCACATTCACCACGGCGATCCCGCACTGCTCGAAAATGCGCAGCTTGGAAGTAAAGTAGTCCTCAAAGTCGGGGTGCTCGACACCCGAGATGTGGTCGCGACCGATATTGAGGAAGCAGCCGATCTCGAGCGGCAGCCCGAGCACCCGGTCGTACTTTAGGCCCTGGCTCGACACCTCCATCACCATGTGCTTGCGGCCCGCACGAACGGTATTGTGCAGATGATGCCACAGGCCGGGCGCCTCGGGTGTAGTGTTGTGGCTCTCCTCGTGCACAAAGCCGTCGTCCGTCTCGATTGACCCCAGGATTGAGGTCTCGATGCCGCCCTCCCTCAGGATGGACCTCAGCATGTACGCAACCGTAGACTTGCCCTTGGTGCCCGTAATGCCAACGATGTGCAGGGATCGGTCGGGGTTGTCGTACACGGCGGGGGCCACGAGCGCCATTGCCCGGCGCACGTCAGACACGACGATCGCGGGCGTCAGCGGAGATGCCGCCAGCAGCTCCGAAGGCACGCCAAGCTCCGAACCGACACCCTCGCACATATACGCCGACGCGCCGGCCTGCACCGCCGTCTCGAGAAACGCCGGGCGAAACGCCGCGCCCTTGCACACGAACAAATTACCCGCAACGACCGCCCGGGAGTCGATCGCCATGCCCCTCACGCAGCACGACGAATCGCCCAAGATACGCGCATCGACGCCGCGAGACCTCAAATCACTCGCAAGCTCGCCCAGCGTCAGCGACGGCAGCGTGTCGGCCTGGGCGCCCAGGCATGCGTTGGTTTCACAAGTCATGAAGTCTCCTCGATATGCAGGTGGGCGGAGCTGAACATCTCCGCCCGCGACGTTGCCCTGGCGATCGACGGGTATCGGCCCGCGCGCGATATCACGCAGCGGTGGGGACGGTCTCGTCGATGAAGTAGCGCTTGTACCAGACGAGGAACGTGAGCGCCGTGTAGATCTTGCGCTGGTTGAGTGCCCGGCCCTCGAAGTGCTCGTCGAGCATCGCCATGAGCTTAGAAGTGTCGAAGAACTCCTCGGCCCACGGAGCGGTGAAGTACTCCTTCACGTAGTCGTAGTACTTCTGCTCGCGCAACCAGAACTTGAGCGGAACCGGGAAGCCCTTCTTGGGGCGCGTCGCCCACTCGTCGGGGAGGATGCGGTTAGCGGCATGGCGCACGACCTGCTTGTTGCCGCTTTCGTTCACGCGAAAACGCGCGGGGATATGCTGGGCAAACTCCATGACCCGCTTGTCGAGGAACGGGACGCGCAGCTCGAGCGAGTGGGCCATGCACATCTTGTCGGCCTTGAGCAGAATGTCGCCGGGCAGCCACATGTTCATGTCGAGGTACTGGCGCTTGGAGAGGTCGCAGAAATTCCGGACGCGATCGTACACTGGAGCGCACAGCTCGAAGGCATCGGGACCCTGCGCGTATGCGGGCTTGACGATATCGTCGATTTCATCCGGACGATACACGAACGCCTGGCCCGTGAACCACTTCTCGGGCATCTCTGCGGCCTTGAGCAGGAAGTTCCTGCCCTTGAAGTACGGTTTGTCAGCCACGAAGGAACCCAGGGCGCGGCGCAGGCCCCGAGGCACGATACGCTTGAACCGCGCGATGGAGGGCACGTCTTCGTAATAGGCGTACCCTGCGAACAGCTCGTCGGCGCCCTCTCCGGAAAGGACGACGGTGACTTGCTCGGCGGCGAGCTGGGCCAAGAACCACAGAGGCACCGAGGACAAATTGCTCTGCGGCTCATCCATGTGGTACTGGATCTGGGGCAGCGCCTCGAAGAACTCGTCTGCCGACACCATCTTGCGATAGTTCTCGATGCCGAGCTTATCGGACAGCTCGGCGGCGTAATTGGTCTCGTTGAAATCCTTGTATTCGAAGCCCACGGAGAACGTCTTGTCGGGCATGAGGCATGCGGCGATGTAGCTGGAATCGACGCCACCAGACAGGAAGGAACCGACCTTCACGTCCGCGATGCGATGGGCCGCGACGCTCTCGTGAACCACGGCGTCGCATTCCTCAACATACTCATCGAACGTCTTGGAGTCGTCGTCGGAGAAGTCGGCATCCCAATAGCGACGCACGTCCATGCGCCCTGCGGCGATGTCGTACGTGAAGCAGTGGGCCGCCGGCAGCTTAAAGACACCGGCGAAGAAGGTCTCGTCCGTGGCGGGGAACTGCATGGTCAGGTACGGACGCAGAGCCCCCTTATTCACCGCTTTCACGAAATCCGGGTGCTCGAGGAAGCTCTTGATCTCGCTGCCAAACAGCAGGTCGCCCTTGGCGGTCTGATAATAATAGAAAGGTTTGATGCCAAAAATGTCACGAGCGCCAAACAACTTACCCGCGCGCATGTCGTGCACCACGAAGCCATACATGCCGCGCAGGCGATCGACCAGGCTCTCACCCCATTCCTCGTATCCGTGAACGAGGACCTCGGTGTCCGCACCGCAATGGAATACGTGACCCGCGGCCTCGAGCTCGGCGCGCAGCTCCTGGAAGTTGTAAATCTCGCCATTGAACACAACGAACACGGAGCCGTCCTCGTTGCCCATGGGCTGAGCACCCGCCTCGGTGAGATCGAGAATGGACAGGCGGCGGAAACCGAGCGCGACGCCGTCCTTGATATGGGTTCCGCCCATGTCGGGGCCGCGGTGGACGATGCGGTCCATCATCGCGGTGAGAACTTCCTGCTCGTTCTCAACATGGCCGGTAAAACCTACGAATCCGCACATGGACAAACCTTTCTTGCGAAGTCACGTGTGTCCAAAATTGTATAACGAAGGGAGGGGCGCCGCCCGCCCTTCAATAAAACAGCGCGGTGGCACGGCGATCCCGGGTAAACCTACCCGGCGGAAAGCAAGCCTTAGCGGGGCACAAGGCGCTGCGCGAAGGCCTCTCGCTGCAAAATACACGTCGCCCGGGCCCCGTTTGCATCGGGACCCGGGCGACGCACATCGTCGATGTGCCATAAGCGCCGGAAATTATGCGCGGGCGGCCTCAATCATCTTGCGCACCGTGTCCTGCAGCTCGGCCAGGTTCTCGGCGGAAGGCACCCACTGCTGCGCAACCACGGGAACCGGCAGCTGGAACTTAGCGTTCTCGAGCTCGGCGTACACCTGCTTGGGGCCAAGCGGAGCCCAGCCGTAGGAACCAAACGCCAAGCCGATGCGCTGCTCGTTTTTAGGCGACAAGCCGCGCATGTACGTGAGAAAACTCGCCACCGTGGGCAGCATGTTGGAGTTGAGCGTCGGCGAGCCCACGGCAACATATTTCGCGTCGCACATATACAGCATGATGTCAGAGATGTGCGTGTTCTTGACATCGATGAGCTGGGCGGAAATGCCCTCGGCGATAAAGGCGTCACAAATCTCGCGCGCCATGTCCTCGGTGGAGTGCCACATGGAGTCGAACACCACAACGGCCTTCTCTTGCGTCTGATAGGTGGTCCAGGCCTCATACATTTCGAGAATCTCGGCGATGTGCGAGCGCCAGATGCAGCCGTGGCTCGGGGCGATCATCTTGAGCTCCAGGCCCTTGACGGCCTCGAGCGCCTTATGCGCCTGCATGCCATACGGCCACACGATGTTGGCGTAGTACTTCTTCGCCTGCTTGAAGATCTCGCACAGGTCGTTCTCGTCGTCGAAGCGCTTGGTGGTGGCGTAATGCTGGCCAAACGCGTCGTTGGAGAAGAGAATCTGGTCGACGTCGGAATACGTGACCATGTTGTCGGGCCAGTGCACCATGGGGGTGGTCACAAACGTGAGGGTGCGCTCACCGATGCACAGGGTGTCGCCCGACTTGACCGGGGTCGCCTCGATGCCAAAATGCGCACGCACCTCGTTGACGCCCGCGCCCGCCGATGCGTAGATCTGCGCGTTGGGGGCGATCTCGTGAATGACCGGCAGGGAGCCCGAGTGATCCATCTCGACGTGATTGGCGATCACGACGTCGATCTTGGAAGGATCGACGATCTGGGAGATGCGCTGCACCAGCTCGTTTGAGAACGTCGCCTTGCACGTGTCGATAAGAGTGACCTTCTCATCCATGATGAGGTAGGCGTTGTACGTGATGCCACGCTCAGTGGTATAGCCGTGGAACAGACGCTCGTTCCAGTCGATGCCGCCGACCCACCAGACCTTGGGCGAAATCTCAATCGCATTCAGCATGTACGGTCCCTTCTCCCATGCGTGAAGCCGATTTTACACGCACAGCATGATAGCACGCCGAATATGAATCGTCTTTTGTATCAGTTAAAGTCCGCCGTGCCTACTGCTCACGCAAATGACGAGGCTTGACGCCACGAGGCTTGTTCACGAGGGCCTCGGGGCCATGTTCGCGATACTGGCGGCACCAGGTCTTGACGGAGGACTCGCTGGGAATGCCGTGCTTGATCATGACCTCGCGAACCGTCATGCCGTTCTCCAGGCGGTCCTTCACCGCGGACAGTTTGAGCTCATAGGGATAGACGCGATGACGCGAACCGGCGTTGAGCACAGCAGAGCGACCTCCGACCGCATACGCGCGGGCCCACTGACGTGCGGTGGCATCGGGGATGCCCAACTTGGAGGCAAGGGCGCGATGGCCAGCCCCCTCGGCAAGGGCGTTCACGGCCTGCCTGCGCACCTTTGCGCTATACACACGTCCTACTTTTTGCTCTGCCATTACTTCACCTCTCAACTCATGCAGCGACAATCTGATCGAATATTGGATAATCAATTCGTGCCAGTATAGATGCTCTTATCCATTTTCCTATCAGTAATACATGCATATCAAGAAGCGCACAGACTCCGCACATCAGTGAGTTTGTATACATATGTTACTTTGATTAAAACGCCTGCTCAGCGATAGGAATTTGTCAAATAAAAGGGGTGTGCGGCACAAACAGATTTCGAACAATTAAAACTGCAGGTACAAGTCACATATCTGGGCAACACACCGCTTCCCGACATTTTATGCAGAACACGATTCGCATTCCTCGACCTCCAAGGATCTGCTCCGCACGTAGTAGATGGTCTTCACGCCATGACGCCACGCGTCGATATACAAACCGAGCACCTGCCGCAGGGTGTAGTCGTTTGTGATGTAGAGATTCATCGACTGCGCCTGGTCGATGTGGCGCTGGCGAGCCAGCACTCGAACGCCAACATGGTGAAGACGGACTTTTTCGAGACGAAGAGCACCGCGTACGCAAAGAGCACGGCTTTGGTGGACGACCTGTAAGGGCGCGGGCGCAAGGGGATTCGACATACGCGTCCGTGGAGGCGAGCGCGGGAGGTCCCGTCGAGCGAACTCTGGCCGCGCGGTCAAATGGCTCTACAAGTGCGAGCATGGAGGTTCGGGGCGCGCTGGCACAAGAGGACTGCATGTTTGAGTGTCAGAACCGTGCAAGAGCCCTCACCCGTCACCCTTTCACATTTTGCTTTTCTCAATCCGCCGGCGATGCACACGGTGCACCATGAAGGCATGAGCATCGTCTTGTCACATATCACGGCCCGCACCTGCCTGCGCGTATCACCCGGCATACCGATCCTTGAGACGGCGCCTTCTACCTCCATGCCGCTGAAACCCAAGGCATTCAACCCCGCAGACGTCTCAAGGGCGCGAGAATTCCTAGCATCACACGGTGTTCCCCAGAAGGATCTGGCAACACTCCACATACTCGTTCGGTCTCCCTCAGAGCGATGCTCGGCGAAAGGCGTCGTCTCGCACGTTTGGCGATATCCGATACCGCCGAGCGGACTGCTCAAAATTGACTCGGGCATCTTTATGGTCAGCCCTGAGGTCTGCGCCCAACAGCTCGCAACCGCCTTGAAAGAGACCGAGCTGATCGAATATCTCTTTGAGCTATGTGGTGCATACGCGCTCCCGCTGCACGATGGAGACTACACGGAACGAAAGCCTCTAACCACCGTTGATGCGCTGCGGAAGCACGTCTGCAACGCCGCGGGGCAGCGAGGGGCGAACATACTCAAACGTGCCTTGCCCTTTGTGCGCGACGGAGCGCGTTCACCCATGGAGACTGCGCTGTGCATGTTGCTGATCCTTCCCCGTCGCCTCGGCGGGGCAAATCTCTCCCGCCTCAAGCTCGCTCACCGAATTGACATTGTCGGGGCAGCAAAAGGACTAACGCGACGCACACATGTCGAGTGCGATGCCTATTTGCCAAAAGCGAAGACGGACTTCGAATACAACGGGATTATTCACGAATCCGACAAGCAAGCGGCGATTGATACAGAGCGCGTCAACGCACTGGAGGCAATGGGCTTCAACTGCATGACAATCACGCGCTACGCCCTGTTTGACCAGCAGTCTTTTGAGCGGCTCATGCGCGGCATAGCGAGGAAGGCCGGGATGCGCGAAGACCGCCTGGACGACGAATTCGCCACACGCCGCGAAGCCTTACGGCAATTCGTGCTCAGAAGGCACCTGGGCAGAGCGAATGGCCTGGTTGCCGGCGAGGACGCTGAGATTGCGTAGGTCATCCAGTCCTTGGATGAAATGCTCCCCCGTGGCACTGCGGACGAGATGCAGGCTGTGCGGCGATGGATGAAATGTAAGATATGCAAGTCCCTCCATGGGGGCACGCCTCTTAAATCGACATAACCGCAGTTAGACGGATTGGATGAAATGCAGGTCGTACAAATTCTTCCGCACAGGCTGCATTTCATCCAAAATGACTCGCACAGCCTACATCTCGTCCACAGCCGCACAGCCTGCATCTCGTCCGCACGCCACTCAGTCTCAACCTCATTCATTCCTCAACCCATGGTGCCCTCGCCGAAAATGAGGTCGGATTCAACGCGAAACCCGGAGCCCAGCCTAACCAAGCATGCAGCTCACCCCACACGCCACGCACCCGCCCGATGCCCCTTGTCGACACAGCATTCGGGCCCGGCTCCGGCACTACGTCCGAAACTGGGCCCGACACTCAACTCAACATGGGAGCGTGTCGCCTTTGAGCCTTACCTGCCCTGAGCGCGATTGTGCTCGTAAATCTCCACGAGCTTCTGCTGCACGTCGTAGGGCACCTGCTCGTAACCGGCGGGCTCCATCATGAAGTCACCGGTGCCGCGCGTGAGCGAGCGCAGGCGCGTGGCGTAGTCCACAAGCTCGGCGTAGGGCACGGTCGCCGTGACCACGGTCTCACCTCGGTCGTTGGAATCCATGCCGGTCACGCGGCCGCGGCTGGCGGACACATCGCCCATCACCGCGCCGGCGTAGCTCTCGGGAATCGTGACCTTGATGTTCTCCATGGGCTCGAGCACCACGGGATCGGCATCCTCGCATGCCTTCTTGAGACCGATGCGCGCCGCCGTGCGGAAGGCCATCTCGTTGGAATCGACCGGGTGATACGAACCGTCGTAGCAAGCGACGCGAATGCCCGTGAGCGGATAACCCGCGATCACGCCGTCCTTCATCGTCTCCTGAACGCCCTTGTCCACCGCGGGGATGAGCGAACGCGGAATGCGCCCGCCCACGACCTCATCCACAAACTCGTAGTCGGTGCCGTCGAGCAGCGGCTCGACGCGCAGGTAGCAATCGCCAAACTGACCGGCGCCGCCCGTCTGCTTCTTGTGGCGTCCCTGGGCGCTCGCCACGCGGCGGATGGTCTCGCGGTACGGGATGCGCAGCGGCACGATATGCGCGGCGACCTTGGTGCGCTCCTCCAGGCGGTTGAGCAGCACGCTCACCTGAGCCTCGCCAACTGCAGAAATCACCGTCTGCGCCGTCTCCTCGTCGCGGTCGATGCTCATGGTCGGGTCGGCCTCGCAGGCCTTCTCGATGAACGTGAACAGTTTGTCCTCATCGGAGCGGTTCTCCGCCTCGATGGCGATGCGGTACTGGGAATTGGGGAACGCGAACGCCGCGGCCTCGACCTTGCCGGTCACCGACAGCGTGTCGCCCGTCTCGGCGCTCATCTTGGGAACGACGATGATGTCGCCCGCGTAGGCATGACCGACCTCGGTCATCTCGCGGCCGCACATCACATACAGGTGCGTGAGGCGCTCGCCCTTGCGCGTGCGGGCATTGACGAGTTCCATGCCGGGCTCGACGGTGCCCGTGAGCACCTTGAGGAAGGATAGGCGGCCCTGCTGGGGATCGTTCAGGGTCTTGAAGTCGAAGACCACGGGGCGCTCGTCTTCACTGGAGATCTTCAAGGTGTCGCCGTCGATGAGCGGCATCTCGCCGTAGTCGGTGGGCGCAGGGAAGTAGGTGGCGATGTCATCCATGAGGGAGTTCACGCCCTGCTCCTTGATGCAGGAGCCAGCGAACACGGGCACGAACAGGCGCTTTGCGATGGCCTTGGCGAGCAGGCCCTCGACCTCGTCCTGGGTGAGCGTCTCGCCCTCGAGGTACTTCTCCATGAGGTCATCGTCCGCCTCGGCAACGAGCTCACACAGCGTCTCGTGTGCGGCCTCGGCGGCGGCGCGATACTCCTCGGGAATCTCGGACTCAGTCTGCTTGGTGCCATCGCAGTGGCGGGCCTTCATGCGCACCAGGTCGATGATACCGTTGAAGTCGTCGCCCGTGCCCCAGGGCAGCGTCACGGCACCCAGGCGCGTGCCGAAGCGCTCGCGGAGCATCTCGAGGCACATGTCGAAATCGGCGTTTTCCTTGTCCACGCGATTGACGAACACCGAGCGCGCGAGGCGTAGATCCTCGGCCGCATACCACAGCTTGACGGTGGTTGGCTGAGGGCCTTCGACCGCGTCGACCACGAACAGGGCCGTCTCGCACACGCTCATAGCGGCGTAGGCATCACCGATGAAGTCGGGGTAACACGGGGCATCAAGCACGTTGATGCGGGCGCCCTTCCAGTCGATGGGCGCGATGGAGGTCGAGATTGAGAACTCGCGCTTGACCTCTTCTGCATCGTAATCGAGCGTGGGCTTGGTGCCGTCGTGGCCGCCCAAGCGGGCGGTCTTGCCGGAAAGGTGGAGCATGGCCTCCGCGAGCGAGGTCTTGCCCACCCCGCCTTGGCCTACGAGCACCACGTTCCTCACATTGCCAGTCTTGGGCGCACCCATGGGACACCTCCCTTTCCCAGCGCGATGTATCCGCGCTGAAAATGCGTGCGAGGTGCCCTGTGCATCCCCGCACGACAGCCGTATGGCATGAGCCTACCCGCTTTTGCGGGTGCATACATCGGCCTTTCGCCCAGCGTGCACTCGGGCGCGGTAAAGGGCTAGGCGAGACAAGGCGCCAACCGGGCGCAACGCGGACGCCGCGCGAGAAACGGGACTACGGAACGAAAGGGTGATGGGGGCGCGCAACGGAAGGGCGATGGCGCGCGCAACGGAGGACGATCCTATTGCTGCATGAGCGAGCGGCGCACCGACGCCAGGACATCAAAGCTGTTGGGTGCCACATCAAACCACGCCAAGAAATGCACGAGCGAGGTCGCGGCGTTGAAAATGCCCGCATCCACCAGGCCTATCGCCGCCATCGCCGCCCGATCCTTCAACTGGCTGACAGGCGCCACGGGCACGCCCTCCGCGCGAAGCAGCGCCACGGCCTCGTCGCGCGCCGGAGGACGGCTCAGGTGCGCCTCCTGCATGAGCTCGCGCATCTCAGACTGCGTCTCGCCGTAGAAATACGAGTCGTGCGCAACCATGGTGTAGCAGGCGAGGCCAAGCGATGGGTCGCCTCCCTGCCAAAACAGGAAGCCCAGGCGATAGTATCCGCACGCGATGTCGTTGGGATCGACGGCGACGCGCATGCCGTCGAGGATCACGCGGGCGGCATCGGCGTCGCGGCCCGCCTCGCGATACGACAACGCGAGCGTGTGGTAGGAACAAAACGACGTGGGCGCCAGCTGCACGAGCTCCTCGCCCAGGCGAATCGCATCCTCAGAGTTTCCCTGGTCGCGATAGAGGCGACACAGCAGGGACCGAGCGTCGAATGCGGTGTCGGGAATTTTGCGGTACCGGGCGGAAGGATTCTCGTCAAACAGGCCCACGGCGATGCGGGCGATCATGTTCGAGCAATACAGAGGGCGCCCGGAGTCTTCCTGCAACATGTCGGCGGCGTCGTATGCGGCGATGATGTCGGAGAGCTCCGCAGTCGCCGACCCGGCCGCGGCATCACCTTGCGCGACCTGCTCCTGGGTCCTATCGCACAGCTCGCGATAGCGGTCGCGCAGGGGATCGTCGTCGACATCGAAGATGTCGAGCTCGGAGACGACCTCGGCGCGCAAGGGCTCGACCAGGTTCGCGGGGAGCTCGCGCATATCGTCGGCCATCTTCACCGAGCGATCGGGCAGCTCCGCATCGATGGGCTCGACGGGCATCAGCTCGGCATCCTCGCCCATCTTCATCTTGAGCGTGCGCAGCGAGAGCATCTCGATGAGGTCATCCACGGACAAAGACGACTCGAGGATGGCGCCCGACTTGATGTGCGCCATGGTCTCCATCGTGAACAGCTGGCGGCTAAACGCCATCGAAGCGATGCACGGGCCGTCGAGGCTGCGCTCATGGACGGTGACGATCGCGCGCACCATCCCTACGCTGGAGCCAAACGCAATAGCCGCCAGCGTCATGCTCAAACGCAGCAAATACGCGGTACGGGCATCGTTGCGCGCACCAGGCCCGCCGGAAGCCGGAAACGCGCTGGCCACGGGAACCGTCACACCAATGGAGAACACGCCCGACGAGGCATCGCAGTCGAACAGGTAATCGAAGCCAAACGGCGCGCGCAGGCCCTCGGCGGCAGCCGCGAACCTCGTGCGGACGTCCCACTCGCCTCCCCGCGCGGCCTGCGTGCCCAGCAGGTTGAAGAAATCGTTCTGACGGTCGCTCGCCCGAATCGCGCCGGCGGCAACAGAGGCAAACGAGCTCAGCGACTCCAAGGCGGCGTGCTCGCACTCCCGCTCGCTGACGGAACCCACCATGGGCGATGAATCCTTGCCCAGGTAGTGTTCCATGAACACAAGGCGGTTGAGCGCGCCCTCCACCGCCTGCAGCGTATCGACCTGCCGCGGCGTGAGCTCGCGCTTGTCACACCCCGTCCAGAAGAGGCCCGTTGACGAGAGCCTCCGCAAATCGACGCTGTGGGCCGCGGCGATGGGACGGACGTCCTCGGCGCCGGCCTCCATAAGCGACCGCGACGCGAAGCGCTCGAAGTCACTCGCCCCCTCGCGCCTGCCACGATACACGAGCTCATCGAGGGCGTCGGGATACGATGACCCCACCATGCCGTCGAGAATGTCGCCGACGGTCATCAAGGGGCTGGTGTCGCCGCGCTCCTGAGGCAGGACGTGATACAGCACGAAACACGCAGCGCCCATCTCGTCGATGTCGTACGCGCCCGTGCCATAGGCGCCCATGTTCGACATGGATGTGGTGACGGTGAACTTGAAATCCTTGGGGCGCTGAGAGAAGTGCGCGACCTTGACCACCTTTTCCTCGGGGCGGATGTAGAAGAACACGTCGCCTTCCTCGTCCTTGGTCATACCCGCGTCCGCCTCACGCGAGGGGCGCTCGGCAAGTGGCTCGTCGCACGCGTACACGGCACCGCCGAGCGCGAGCCAGCCGTGAATCTTCACCTGGCGCGACCCCATGTTCTCGACGATGTAGCCCATGCTTTTCTCAGGCTGAGGCTTGATCGCCTGGGTGATCATGAACGCACGGCCCCGCTCCTGACCGGGCAACTCCTTCAGCTGCTTCGATTTGGCGAAGAGGGGCAGTTTGACCAGTTTATCCGACATAACGCATGCTCCCGTTCTCCCGCGCGTTTGGGCTGGCGTATCTGCTCACTCCATCCTATCAAAGCGAACGGACGCAACCCACTCGTCTCGCGAACGGAAGAACGGCGCATCGCCGACCCGAGGATCAATCGCCCACGCGGGAGAGGAAGGCGCGCGTTCGCTCCTCGCGCGGGTTACCGATCACCTGCTCGGCCGGACCCTGCTCCACAATGACGCCGCCGTCCATGAATACCACGCGGTCGGCGACCTCACGGGCGAAGTTCATCTCGTGAGTCACGACGACCATCGTCATCTGCTCGGCGGCAAGACCCTTGATCACGCGCAGGACCTCGGAGGTGAGTTCGGGGTCCAAAGCGCTGGTGGGCTCATCGAAATACAGGATTTCGGGATCCATCGCCAGCGCACGGGCAATGCTCACGCGCTGCTGCTGCCCGCCCGAAAGCTGACAGGGCACCTTGTCCTCGCAGCCCTCGAGCCCCATCTTGACGATGAGTTCGCGGGCGCGCTTGGCGACGTCGGCCGGCTGACGCTTTTGCACGCGCAGCGGCGCGTCCGTGATGTTGCGCATCACCGTATAGTGCGGAAAGAGGTTGTAGTTCTGAAACACCAGGCCAAACCGGCTGCGCGCACGCTTGGCGGCGTCGCCCTTCTCGTACACCGCCTCACCCGTGGCGTTTTGCCGCGCCACGACCACGTCGCCGTATGCGAGGCTGCCGCTGTCAAGCGTCTCGAGCAGCGTCATGCAGCGCAGCAACGTCGACTTGCCGCCGCCAGACGGGCCGATAACCGCCACGACCTCGCCGCGCCCGACCTCGAGTGAAATGCCGCGCAGCACCTCGGTGCCACCAAACGCCTTGCGCGCATCTTGTATTGACACAACTGCCATAGTTGACTCCCAAAACAATAGGTCTCGCCCCTCGCGCCTGACATTGCGCTGTTGGCGCCGGGGGCGAATGGACCGGGGCGAACGAACAACGTGCGGGCACTAATCGTGATAGTACGAAAGCATCTTCTCGATGCGTCCCAGCATCAGCTCAACGGCGAAATTGAAGACCCAGTAAATCGCCGCCGCCATGGCGAAGGGAATCATGCTCACCTGCGATGCCACCAGCGCCTTCGCCGTCGAGAACATCTCGCCGACGCCGATCGCAAACGCCAGCGATGTATCCTTGACGAGCGTGATGACCTCGTTGCCGATTGCCGGCATGATGCGCTTCACTACCTGCGGCAACACGATGTAGAGAAAGGTTTGGGGCTTGGAATACCCCAGCACCTCAGCCGCCTCGTACTGGCCGCGCGGAATCGACTGTAGGCCGCTGCGGTAGATCTCGGCAAAATACGCCGCGTAGTTGATGATGAAGGCCACGATGGTCGCCTGCCACTTGGAATGCGGCGTCAGCTGGATGCCGAAAACGTAGAACGGCATGAAGTAGATGGCAAACATCTGCAGCATAAGCGGGGTGCCGCGCATCACGGAGATGTATATGCGCGTCACTCCCCGAACCAAGGCGAAGCGGCTCGTGCGCAGCAGCACGACGACGACGCCGAGCGGCAGCGCCCCGATGAGCGTCAACGCGAAGATCTGCAAACTCGTTAGAAAGCCCTCGCCGAGCATTTGGGCCATGGTGGTGATTTCCAAGATGTCTCCTGGTCTATTCCCGCAGTGTGAACGACCCGCCGCTCGGCGGGCGCCCTCCAACCCTACCATGAAGCCAGCCCCAAACGCCCCGATCCGACCGGGCGCACAGGCGCGGCGCATCGGTGCGCGCTGACCTATGAGCTCGGTCGGAAGCGGGGCCTTTGGGAGGACGGCTCCGTGCTTTGTTTACTTCAGCTGCCAATTCTCGAACGTCAACCCCTGGTCGGCGTACTTGGCGGCGATTTGCTCAACCGTGCCGTCCTCATACAGGGCCTTGAGCGCGGCGGTCACCGCATCGGCCGTGGCGGTGTCGCCCTTCTTGAAGCCGACCGCGTAGTTCTCCTCGGAGAGATACTCGTCGAGCATGACGTAGGCGTCGGGCTTGGCGGCCATCTGGTACTGCGCGATGGAGAGGTCGCAGGCGACGGCGTCGACGGCACCGGACTCGAGCTGCATGAACGCCGTGTTGTACTCGCCAATCGTGTCGAGCGTGGCGAACGTTGCCGAGAGGTCGGCGGCATCGCCCTTGAGGATCTCCTCGGCAGCGGAGTCGACCTGCGTCACCACGGTCTTGCCCGCCAGGCCGTCGGCGTCCTCGATCCCGCTATCGGCGCGCACGACGACAACCTGAGCGTTGAGCATGTACGGGTCGGAGAAGGTGTAGTCGTTCTCACGCCCCTCCATGGTGAACCCGTTCCAGATGCAGTTGATGGCGCCGGAGTTGAGGAGCGCATCCTTGGCGTCCCAGTCGATGGGTTCGAGCTCGATGTCCCAGCCCTCCTTCTCCGCGACGGCCTGGGCGAGGTCGAGGTCGAAGCCCGTGTACTCGCCGTCGTCACCCACGTAGCCGTAGGGCGGATAGGCCTGGTCGAAACCGACGATCAGCTTGCCCGTGGCGGTCGCGGAGGTGTCAGCAGCGGCCTTGGTGGCGGACCCTGCATCCGAGCCGCTCTTGGCGGCCTGCGCGTCGCCGCAACCCGCGAGCAGGGCGAGCGAGAGCACGGCGGTCGCCATGCCCGCTACGAGTGTGCGGCGCGTCAGCCCTCGTGCAAGGACGGGGGCAGCGGAGACGCCGAATGCGGGCGCGGCGGTCTCGGCGGCGACGGGAGCATCGGTGGCGGCGCGGGTTGCGTTCTGCAGCTTGGTGTTCATGGTTGACCTCTCTCCTGTAAATACTTTACTTAACTAAAGTGTCGTGGTCGACGGTTGGAAGAATAACACTTTAGTTTGATGGAGTGCAAGGGATGTCCCCAAGATTGCCGCTCTGTTACAGGCCCACGTAGCCGGATGTGTAAAATGGGGACTGTCCCCCTGTTGCACATTGTGGGCAATGTGTAATTTGGGGACTGTCCCCATTTTATACATGCTTCCGAACGGATCTCGTCATGCGCAAAGCACTCAAAAAGGACTCTGGAGCACCCTGCCCCATCATGCATGAATGCGGAGGGTGCGAGTGGCTCGGTCTGCCGTATCGCAAGCAACTTGCACGCAAGCACGCCGCCATGGTCGAGCTCTACACGCCCCTTATCGAACGTTTTGGCTGGGATGTCGCGGTTGAGGCCGTCGTCGGCATGGGTACGCACGCCGTCGGCGCCGGCGCGTCAGCCATCGAGACCTGCACACCCACGCGCTCCCCGCGCGGGTTTCGCCACAAGGCGGCGACGCCGTTTGCACCCGGCCCCGAGGGCGAGGTCGTCGGGGGCTTTTTCGCACGCGGCACGCACGATATCGTCGCATGTCCCACCTGCGCCGTGGAGGCCCCGGGAGCACGCGAAATCCTCAACGAGGTTGCATCCTTCGCGACGGAGCTCGGCATCCCGGCCTACGACGAAGACCGCCGGCGCGGAGAGCTGCGCTACGCGATCCTTCGCACCGGATGGCGCACGGGCGAGTGCATGATCACCCTGGTAACGCGCGGCCGCGACGTCGCCCACCTCGATGAGCTCGCGCATCGCCTCATGCAGGCGCACCCCAAGATCGTCACCGTTGCCCACAACGTCAACCCGCGCGTCACCAACGCCATCCTCGGCGGCGAGACGAGCATCATCGCCGGCCGCGACCGTATGCGCGATCAGCTGCTCGGGTGCACGTTCGAGATCTCCCCCGTTTCGTTTTACCAGGTCAACCCCGAGCAAACCGAGGTGCTCTACGCCCGCGCCATCGAAGCCGCCGAACTTCGAAGCAACGACGTGCTACTCGACACATACTGCGGCAGCGGCACGATTGGGCTATGCGCCGCGGCGAAGGCGCGCGAGGCCGGCATCGACATCGACCTCATCGGTGTGGAGCGCAACGCCGAGGGCATCCGCGACGCCAAGCGCAACGCGGCCCTCAACGGCCTCGACTCCGTCTCTCGCTTCATCGCGCGCGATGCCACTGAGTACATGCTCGAAGCCGCAGAGGCAAACGAGACGGTCGACATCCTCATCATGGATCCCCCGCGCGCCGGGTCCACGCCGGAATTCATTCGCGCGGCGGCGACCCTGGGACCGCGCACCGTCGTCTACATCAGCTGCAACCCCACAACGCAGGCGCGCGACCTCGAGCTGTTTGCGCATGAGGGCTACGACGTGACGACTCTTGTGCCCGTAGACCTTTTCCCGCACACCTCGCATACAGAGATGATCGCGGCGCTGCGCCGCTGCCCGTAATCGGGGATCCACAACGCTCCGCTGCCCTGCACTGCGCCGCCGCCCGTAGCCAAACCTCAAACTCCGTGCTACACGCAGCGCTGCACGTCGGCCTCGTCAAGCACCTGCATCCAGCTGATGTACGTACTCGGATAATGGCTATACAAGATCCGCACGGGGTTCACGTGCAAGGCGAGCGACCGCACGACCTCCAGGGCGCCCTGCGGCGTCACGAGCTCCTCGACCGAGGAGATCTGCGAGGCGATATCGGACACGACCGCCTCGACCACATGAGCGTCGCTTCCGTCGGCGGCGCACGCCACGCCCACCGTGTCCTCGTACATGGCACGCATCCGGGCATCCAAATCGTCAAAACCCGCGCTGCCGTCGATCGGCAGCTCAAGGTCGATGCCGTAGCGCTCGTATCCCCACGAGCGCAAGGGCAGGCTCGGCATGATATCGGCCGGATTTGCGATGTTGAAGATGTTGTCGTAACGCGCATCGCGGGCTTCGGGGTTGAGCGTCGTCGCAGGCGATGCGAACGTGTACGCATACACCTGGTCAATCGAAGTGGGCACCGAGGCGCGCATATCGTCGAGCTCCGCCGCGACGAGATTGGCCACCGCTCCACCGCGACTATGGCCGACGAGCAGCACCGAGACGTTCGCGCCGTCCAGACGCGATGAGGCGATCCACGTGCTCAATTGCTCCGCGATTTCATGCGCGGCGCGCACGTACCCACCATGGTCGCCGCCCTCGTCGCGCGAAAGGTCGAGGTTGCTCAGCCATTCCGAGCCATAGCTTCCGCGCACGCTCACGAAGATGATATCGCGGGCGGAAGCCACGTCCGCGCCGTCACCTTCCCCGAGAACACCCTCGGCCTCAACCTGAGCCGCAGCCCCCGAAGAGGCGGAGGCTCCGTGCTCGTATACGCGCTTGCGCGCGACCGTGTAGGCAACCACATCGGTATCGCTCGTCACCAGGTTGAGCACCTCGTCCACCACTTGGCTGCGAAACCGATACGCCTCGGTGTCAACCTCAGAGAAACCCAGCTCAGACAAGGCGTTTTCCATGTAGGGCGGATGGTCTCCCGAAGACTGGTAATAGCCCGACTCCGAATATGCGAGCGCGGCGAGAACGGATGCCGTCCTCGCGAGCTCGTGATTGTAGACCGTGTCATCTTGGCCAAACCACGCATCGTCCCACACGACATGGGCGAGAGCCTCACCTTCATCGGGCGCGTCGAGGCTCGTATAGGTGAGCACCCGCTCGATGCGGGAAAAGATAGATACCTGCTCGGCATGGGCGGAAGGCACCACGGGGTTCGCATAGGAATCGTCCTCCGTCAACGCGTGCATGTACCGCGCCGCCAAACGACCCGAAGCGAAAAACGACTCCGCGACGACGATGCAGAGTATGGCGGTGGGCAGACGGCGCATCAGCTTTTTCAAGGTACGCCCCCTCTCGTCGCGCCTTTTCCATGCCGCTCAGAATAACAGGTAGGCCGACGGGAATTGTGACGAAACCCTTACGAAATCGTGAGGGTGTTTGGAATTTAGTGCAGCTCAGCGCATACGCCCGAAGCCGCGAGCTCACACAGGAACGGCTCGCGCCCGCGATTCATGATGAGCTCCTCGGGGAAATGGATCTCCTCAAGCATGCGCGTCGCGGCGTCGAACATGCCGATTTGCGGCGCGATATGGGCATCGGAGGACACCGTGATTCCAACCCCCAGCTCCGCGCATTTCTCGGCGATCTCCCGGCACCGCTGATGATGCGCCCCCGAGCTCTGCAGCGAATGCTCGTTGATCTCGATGAGCTTATGGTGCTCCTTGGCGCAGGCGATCACCGTGTCGAGGTCGTAGGGCAAACCGCTTCGCCCCGTATGGCCCAAGATGAACACGCGCGGATGCTCGAGCGCCGCCACATACATGTCGGTGATCTCCCCCATGGACGCGCCGTCAGCGATCTCGGGGTTATGCACGCTTGCGATCACGTAATCGCAAGACTCCACTACGCGATCGAACAGCGTGCTCTCGCGTCGCAGGGCATGGCCCGTGATGGAATGCGTGCACACGATGTCCTGGCCAAACAGGGAGCCGTCGAGCCCCACAATGTCGGCCTCACACCCGCGCAGGAGCGTCACGCCATCCCATGTGCGCGGCCAGATAACGGTATTGAGAAAATGCTGGAAGTTCCGCAAGTGCTGCTCGGGGAAGAGCATGCAGCTCAGATGGTCGGTAGAGCCCAAGACCTCGAGACCCGCCTCGGCCGCGGCGCGGACATTCTCCTGGATGGTCGAATAGGCATGACGCGAGCTGATTGTGTGCGTGTGGACGTCGCCCAATATACGGTATGCCATGACGGACCGCCTTCCTTATATATTCGATGCTCTCCATGATAGCCGCGCGGCCCGACCGGACCGCAGGCAAACGAAACCAGCGCAGATATCACCGATGGGCAGACGCGCGAAGGCACGGGAGCCCTATCGATGGCACCCTATCGATACGAGTCCATGAGCGCCTGCCAAGCGGGCAGCGAGCGTTCGATAGTGGCATGGTCTACACAGTAGCCCACGCGCACCCAGCCCGGCACGCCAAAGCTGTCCGATGGGACGGGAAGCAGCTCAAAGCGACGAGCGCGCTCGCAAAACGCCTCGGCGTCGGGCTCGAGCGCCTTTACCCACAGGTAGAACGCCCCCTGCGGCTCGACCAGCGAGTAGCCCATCTCGCCCAGCCCGTACATCAGTGTGCGGCGGTTACGGTCGTAGGCCTCGATGTTGCAGGGCTCGTCCACGCAATCGGCCACCACACGCTGGAATAGGGCAGGAGCGCACACAAAACCCAGTGCGCGGGCGGAACCGGCAACGGCCGCCATCGCGCGGTCGCCCTCATAGCACGAATCGGGCACGAGCACCCATCCAACACGCTCGCCGGGCAGCGAAAGCGACTTCGAATAGGAGTAGCACACCACCGTATGTGGGTAGATTTCCGGCAGCCACGGAACCTCGGCGCCGTACGTGAGCTCCCGGTAGGGCTCGTCGGAAATGATGAAAATCGGCTGCTCGCGCGTACGGTTGACCTCGTCCAGGCAATTTGCCAGACGCTCGAGGACCTCACGCGCGTACACGGCGCCCGTCGGGTTGTTGGGCGAATTGACGATGATGGCGGCCGTTCGAGGAGTGATAGCCTTCGTGATGCTGCCGACCGACAGCCTAAAGGTATAGGGCTTCGCGGGCGCCTCGACGCACGCGCAGCCGCATGTCTCGATCCATACTTTGTACTCGGGAAAATACGGCGAGATCACAATGACTTCGTCCCCAGGGCTGGTGAGGGCGCGCAGTGTGCACGATATCGACGCGGCGGCACCCACCGTCATGAACACGCGGCTCGCGTCGTAGGCCGTCCCAAAGCGGCGGTTGATCGAGCCCGCCACCGCCGCGCGGACCTCGGGCAGACCAGGCGCGGGCGTATAGCCGTGCAGTTCTTCGGGGGCTAACTCGGCAAGCGAGCGCTCGATGGACGCGCGCACGGCCTCCGGAGCCGGAATGCTCGGGTTGCCCAGACTGAAATCGAACACGTTCTCGGCTCCGATACGGGCTTTGCGCTCGCAGGCGTACGCGAAGATCTCCCGAATCTTCGAACTCGCAGCCCCATATGCGTACATGCTCTCGTTTATCATGCGCCCTCCCCTGGTTGTCCGTGCAGTACGCACATGATACCCGCGAAGTGAGCGCTCAAGCCGCACCGGCAGCCCTGTCACAGAGCCGAAACGCTCGAACACGCCGCCCAGCGGCCGGCGGCGCCCTACGATGTGCGCGGATGCTTGCGAACGCGAGGAATGAAGCGGGCAGCGAACGAATTGTTGTCGCGCGCCTTGACGTAGGCGAACCCCAGCACCGCGAAGACGAGGGCGCCGATGAGGTTCACGATGAGATCGGCCATGGTGTCGTGAATGCCGATATCGAGGTATCCCCCGGGAATGACGATGACCCCACCCGAGGCAAGCATGATGTTGGTCGAGGCGATGTCTTTCACCGGGATGGTGATATTGGAGTTTGTCGGGTCGAGCCACACCGTGTTGATGGCCGTGACCAGCGTGTCCTTTTGCATGTCGACGGCAATGAAGCAGTCGGCGAAGTACTCGAAAATCTCCCAACAGGCGCCGATGCACATAGAAAACGCGACCGCGGAGACGGCCATGTACAGCGGCGTCAGGTTAATGCTCGTCTCCTCGCTGCGGTTGAGGATGTCAAACAGGGCAAAGCCGATCCCCGCGCAGAGAAACCCCCACGTCGTGTGCAAAATCGTGTCCCAAAACGGGATGCGGATGTAGAAGGCGTCGATCTCGCCGAGGATCTCGGCGGCGAAGATGAACACCAGGATGACCGACTCGAGCAGGTCGGGCAGGTCGATATCGAGCGTGTGCTCCATGAAGGATGGCACCAGCAACAGCACGAGCGTGAGCACGCACAGCATCATGTGCTCGTAGTGGCCCAAAAACGCGGCGCGCACCAGCGTGATGAGAACCAGCGCACGCAAGATGAAGTACAGGTAGAACACAAGCGGCTCGTCTTTGCGTTTGCGGCGCATGGCCTCCTTGGCGCGCAAGATGAATCCGGCCATACGGCCCCCCCTCAAAGAAATTGCCTATGGATTTCTCCCAATTTGCACCTGCAAACGGCAGATTTCCATAGGCAATGCTTCGGTCTTCCTCGGCAACGGCGGTTACGACTCCCGGGCAGGAGCGTCGCTCGCGTCGGCGGCGTCCGAGGACGCAGTCGGGGACTCGAGCTCATCCGCGGGAGCCAGCGAATCGCGCACGGCATCGCCCGCAAGCGCGGCCTGGGCAAATGCGGCGGCCTCGGCGGCGATCTCCTCGTCGCTCTGGCGCGGCTTGGCGCGGCGGGCGCGCTCGGCGTCCACGACCGCGGGGTCCGCGCCGTTGGCGGCCGCCTCGTTGCGGGCCTCCTTGGCAGCGGCGATATCCCCCTCGCGCTCGAGATACGCATCCCACTCGTCGTCGAGCAGGGCCTGGACGGCGTCGCCCTCGACGGTCTCACGCTCGAGCAGCACGCGGGCCATCAGGTCGAGCTGATCGCGGCGGGCGGACAATACTTCCTCCGCGCGCGCATGTGCCTCGCGCATGATGCGCTGCACCTCGGCGTCGATGCGACGGGCGGTCTCCTCGGAATAATCCTGGTGGTCGGCGTAGTCGCGCCCCAAAAACACCTGATGCTGAGCCTCGCCAAACACCTGAGTGCCAAGCTCGTCGCTCATGCCGAGGCGCGTGACCATCTCGCGGGCAAGCTTGGTGGCACGCTCGAGGTCGTTGCTGGCGCCCGACGTGATGTCGTGGCACATGAGTTCCTCGGCGACGCGGCCACCCAAAAAGACGGCGAGCTCGTCGAGCATCTCGCCGCGCGTCTTGAGGAAATGGTCCTCAGCGGGCAGCTGCATGGTGTACCCGAGCGCCTGACCACGGCTGATAATCGAGATCTTGTGCACCGGGTCGGCGTTGTCGAGCACGTGTCCCACCAGGGCATGGCCGGACTCGTGGTACGCGATGGTGGTGCGCTCCTTTTCGTTCATCACGCGGCTCTTGCGCTGAGGGCCGGCCATCACGCGCTCCATAGACTCCTCGATCTCGTCCATGGAGATCAGCGAGCGACCACGGCGCGCGGTAAGCAGCGCGGCCTCATTGAGCAGGTTCGCGAGGTCGGCACCGGCAAATCCAACGGTGAGCTGCGCGATCTTCTCAAAGCTGACGTCGGTATCGAGCGGCTTGTTCGCAGCGTGCACGCGCAGGATCTGCTCGCGGCCGCGCACGTCGGGGCGGTCGACCGTGATCTGGCGGTCAAAACGGCCGGGGCGCAGCAGCGCCGGGTCGAGGACGTCGGGGTGGTTGGTGGCGGCGATGAGGATGACGCTCTCGGAGTCCTCGAAACCGTCCATCTCGACGAGCAGCTGGTTGAGCGTCTGTTCGCGCTCGTCGTGACCGCCACCGAGGCCGGCGCCGCGCTGGCGACCGACCGCGTCGATCTCATCGATGAAGATGATCGAGGGGGCCTGGTCCTTCGCGTTCTTGAACAGGTCGCGCACGCGGGAAGCGCCCACGCCCACGAACATCTCGACGAACTCGGAGCCGGAAATCGTGAAGAACGGGACGCCCGCCTCGCCCGCAACAGCCTTGGCAAGCAGGGTTTTACCCGTGCCGGGAGGCCCGACGAGCAGCACGCCGCGCGGGATCTTGGCGCCGAGCTTGCGGAACCGCTCGGGGTCCGCCAGGAAGTCGCGCACCTCCTCGAGCTCCTCAACAGCCTCATCGATACCCGCGACGTCCTTGAACTTGACCTTGGGACGGGTGGCCTCGTTTGTCTGGGCGTTGGTCTTGCCAAACTGCATGGCCTTGTTGTTGGCGCCCATCATCTGACGCATGAAGTACATCATCACGATGATGATCACCGCGGTGGGCAAAATCGCCATCAGCATGTTGAGCAGCGCATCGGGGTCTTTGGTGTCGACCTTGTAGGTGGTCTTGGGGTGCTCGGCCATCAACTCGGACAGGGAGTCGGACCCAACGTATGTCGAGGTGAAGTCCTCGAGGTTAGTCTCGGTTTTCTTCTCCCCGCGGGGCCAATAGGTGCCGTTCACCGTGCCGTTGAGCACCGTGTACGTGGCCTCGTCCACGCGATCGGACTCAACAGCGGCGACGAACTCGCTGGTCGCAAGCTTGTCAGGGTGGTTTTGCCCCGCGAGGCCTCCGCCCATGTTCCAAAACAGGTATCCCATGAGGATGAGGGCGAACGCCAGGTAGATCATGCTTGTGCGGTTGGAATCACCGGGGCGGCCCGGACCCGCGGGTTTGCCCCCCTTGGCACCGTTGGGCCCCTGCGCGCCGGGCGCACCCTGAGGCGGCTTCGGGCGTCCGTTTCCTGCGCCAGACCCGTCGCCCTCGGCGAGGAGGACGACGGGGCCCCGTGCGCAATCGTTTGTGCGATTGGTCATGCTATGCGTAAACCTCCGGCTTGAGCACGCCCACGTACGGCAGGTTGCGATAGCGCTCGGCGAAATCGAGGCCATAGCCCACGACGAACTCGTCGGGGCAGTGCGTGCCCACGTACTTGGGGTCGATGGCGGCCTGCTTGCCCTCCACGTCCTTCCACAGGAAGGTGCACACCTCGAGCGAGGCGGGCTTGCGGCTGGCAAGGTTGGCCATCAGGTACTTGAGAGTCAGGCCGGAATCGAGGATGTCCTCGACGATGAGCACGTCACGGCCCTTGATGTCGATGTCCAGGTCCTTGATGATGCGCACGATGCCCGAGGACTTCGCGCCGTCACCGTAGCTGGAGACAGCCATGAAGTCGATGGCAAGCGGGGTGTCGATGGCGCGCATTAGATCGCCCATGAACACGACGGCACCGCGCAGCACCGCGATGAGGGTGAGGTCCTTGCCCTTGTAGTCCTCGGTGATCTGAGCGCCCAGGCGCTTGACCATAGAGGCGATCTCCTCCTCGGAAAACAGCACTGTCTCGACATCCGGATGAATCGTTTCCATGGCATCCCTTTCATGGCATTTGTAGACACGTTTGCAGCATACCCATTTGAGGGTCACTGGGCGCCCGCAATGGGACGAAATGTTAATTTTACCAGGACTTTACTGGTTACGGTGCATTTAAAGCGGTCATCCAGGCGAACGGGTGCCGCCCACACGATCGCGCCCTGGGGCCTCGTGCGGACAATGGGCACGCAGGTCCGTTCGTGCACGGGGATATGCGCCTCGTTGAGCAGGTCGGACAGCTTCTTGCTCCGCCCCTGCATGCCAAAGGGGCACATCACGTCCCCCGCTGCGGGGACGTCGACCCACAGGCGTGGGGAGTCGACCGGGCTCACCGTGGCCTCCGATGCACCCCAGCGCTGGTCCTGCGCGAGATTGGGCAGGTCGTGCGCCGCGTATCCCAGGGCGGCCGCGTCGATGAGGACGGACGCGGGCTGCAGCGATGCGGCGGGATCGCCCTCCACCCGCTGCATCGACAGGAGCCGGGCAAGGTCCACCGGGTCATCGCCCGGGGCAAGGTCCACGAGCTCGGCGGCGATCTCGCAACCGCCCGCCACGCGTATCGACCCCGGCACCGGCAGCCAACCCGTTGTGGGGGCCTCGCGTTCAAGCGGAGTTCGCAGCGTCAGCGTACCAAACTCCACGCGCGCATCGATCCCCTCCGGCAGCGTGACCGACCCCTGCCCCGCCGCAACACACGAGAGAACCGCCTCGACATGGCGCATTTCCAGCCGAACCTCGGCATCCAGGCCAACGACGGCAAGACGCACCATGCGGCGGGCGATGGCGACCTCCGCCGCCGCGAGGCGATCGGCGTCGAGCACCATCACGCCCACGGACGAGCGCCGCGTGCAGCTGCGCAGCGCCGTGGCGGCCAGCTGGGAGAGGAACGCGTCCTCGTCCCCCAAGATGTCGCATGCGGCGCCCACGCTGCGCTCGACGCTCGGATTGCGCTGGGCTGCCACCGGCATGAGCCGATGGCGCACGAAATTGCGCAGGTAGCTTGTGTCCTGATTGCTCTCGTCCTCACGCCACCCCTGGCCTGAGACCTCCAGATACCGGACGAGTTCCTCATGCGTGTAATCGAGCAGGGGGCGCACGATGATGTTGCGTCGACGGGGGATGCTCGACAGCCCCGCCGCACCCGAGCCCTTGATCGCGTTCATGAAAAAGGTCTCGGCGCGGTCGCTCGAGGTGTGGGCCGTCAGGATGCGCGCCGCCGAGCGCGGGGTTCCCGCCGCGGCAGACAGCTCGTGCACGTACCGGCGCGCCGCCGCGTAGCGGACCTCGCGTGCCGCCCCTTCCAGATTCTGACCGTTAAGCTCGGTGAAATGCGCATGTTCCACACACAGGGGCAGCCCCAGGCGTGCACACAGATCCCGCACGAAGGCCTCGTCGTCATCGGAGGCCTCTCCCCTGAGATGATGATTCACGTGCAAGACGTGCAGTCGCTCGCGCGCGATGCGCGTGCGGCCTCGGCCATCGTCAATGTCGAGCGCGCCCGTGCACGCCATGAGGGCGAGCGCGGTTGAGTCCGCGCCGCCTGATACCATGAGGACCACCGGGGCGCCAAGCTCACGTGCCCGCGCACCGGACGCCGTGGCGCGCCGCGCGCCATACCGTTGGGAAACCGTAGGCATATGCCGCCTTCCTGCTAAATATTCCTGTACGCATTGTATCCATGAGGAGCACCGGACGCCATGAGCCCCATCGCCACATCAACCGCACTGCACCTGCACATCCTCGGCAGCGGCTCGCGCGGAAACTGCGCGCTTGTCGAGGGCCCCTCGGGCCTCATCATGATCGACAACGGCTTTTCGCGCCGCGAGGTGCTCGCCCGCATGCACGACCTCGACCTGCACGAAGACGATGTGCGGGCGCTCATCCTCACCCATGAGCACAGCGACCACGTGAGCGGCGTTTCGGTATGGGTCAAGCGCTTCGACGGAGAGCTCTATGCCAGCTCGGGCACGGCAGACGCCCGCAAGTACCTCGCCTGCCTGCCGTTTCAGTCCTTCATGCCGGGCGAATCGATACAGATCGCCGGCGTTCGCGTAGACACATTCCCCACGTCGCACGACGTGGTCAACCCCGTGGGCTTTCGCTTTTCTTGCGGCGGGGACTCCATCGGCTATGCCACCGACACCGGCATCCTGCCCCCAGGTGCGATGCGCCTGCTGCAAGGCGCACGCATCCTCGCGCTTGAGAGCAACCACGACGTCCCGATGCTTCGCACGGGATCGTACCCCCGCCACCTGCAAGACCGCATCATCTCGGAGCGCGGGCACCTTTCAAACGAGCAGGCCGCCAAAGCACTGCCCCATCTCATCGACGAGCACACCGAGCACGTCATCGCCATGCACATCTCGCAGGAAAACAACAGGCCGAGCCTGGCCGTTCGCGCCCTTGCCGCCGCTGCCGGCGCGCAGCTCGATAACGAGCTGGGGTCGAGCGCCACGCTCGAACGCGGGGCGGGCCTGCCCAGCTTGCGCATCCGCGCCGCAGGGCAAAACCGGCCGTTCTCGGTTCTGTAGGGCACGAGGCGCCGCGCTAGGCGCGCGAGGCGGGGAATCTCGGTCGACACGCGATCGAGTACGTGGCGGTTGGGGTGTCTGCCCTCGACGAGCGCGTTTTGGTCGTATCCCACGCCCATAATCACGCTGTCCGGCCCGATGCCGTTCTTCTCGGCAAACGCTTTCATGGCGGCAACTATGCCGTCAAAACTTGTGCACGAATCATCAACCGCCCTCTTACCACAAGAATAACCGCATCTACCACACCCGCGGGCGCACGGCGTGTGCATGAGTAAGACCGAGTACAGGATGAGGCCACAAGATGAGGGCCACCGCCCATCGGCCCTCCGGCATGAGAAAGGGCCCGGAGTTGTACTCCGGGCCCAAATGTTGACACCGCTGTTTAGCGTGGCGCCGATGTTAGTCGATGGCGATCTTGGTGACGTTCTTCTTCTCGACGAACTTGGGCACGTTGACCGTGAGCACGCCGTCTGCAAACGTGGCGGAGAGGCCCTCGCTTGCCGCGTCCTTGAGGTAGACGCCGCGCGTGGCGCTGTAAGCGGTGAACTCGCGCTGCAGGTAGTTCTTGCCCTTGTCCTCTTCCTTCTCCTCGACGTTCACGGAGATGGACAGGCGACCCTCGTTGAGCTCGACATCCAAGTCGTCCTTGGTGACGCCGGTGAGGTACGCCTTGACCTCATAGGCATCACCCTTGTCCTCGACGTCAATGGGGAACGCCTTGGCGGCCAGCGCGGTGCGCGGGATGTCCATCATGTCGTCGAAGATATCGAACAGCGAGTTAGTGGAAACGGGAAGGACGCCATAACCCTGACGATACGGAACCATTGCCATAATCAATCACTCCTTCGTGATATACGCGAGGCGGGCGCCTCGCGCGCCGCACACGCCCTTCGGGGCGCGTGTCTTTGTTTGACAACCTGCTTATGCCCTTCTCGCGACGCGCTATTCAATTGCAGGCAAATTTTTTAAGCGTCATATAGTCATCAAATCTAAGTGTTATGTACTAAGATTTATCCCATGCGCTACGGCCAAAACAATGTAGGGTCACTAGCAGCCGCAAAAGGACCCCTGCCTTCGTGGTTCTACTGGTTGTTGCGCTGCCGCGCGCCAGCCGCCGCGGTTCCGTTGGTTGCCGCGCTACTGCGCGCCTCCCTTCGCCGCATTGAGTTCGCCCAGCTTGGAGCGGTACGCAGCAGCAATCACGTCAACACAACCCTGGCGCCCCAGCTTGGCGCGGTTGACCACGATGTCCTTGCCGTCGTCCATCTTCCATTTGCCAGCGGAGTAGCGCTTGTAAAACGCCTCGCGCGACTGGCCAAACAGCGCCGGCGTGATGGTGTACGTAGCGCACACCACATCGAGCTGGTCGTTGTCGATGAAGGGGCCGCGGGTCTTGGGCGTGACGTCGGTGAACACCACGAGCTCGTGCTCGCGCGCCTCCTCGTAGCTGACGCCGAAGATGGAGGCCGCGACCTGATAGCACAGGTCGATTTCCATGCCCTCGTAGGCTCGGGCGGCCGGATCGTAATAGCCGTAGCCGGGAACATCCTTGTCGCTGCCACAATGACAGGATAGGGAACAAGGGCATTTTCCGGGTAGCCGGGTTCGTTACCATTCGTCCCATTCATCAGCATTTTCCTCCAGATATTTTCTTAGCAGCTCAAAAGAGCTTGTCCGCCTGTACTGTATCGTGCTTCTCGATGTATTGAACAACTTCGCAATCTCGGTGTCGTTCATTCCCTCGAAATAGTACAGGAGTACGGCTTTGCGCTTTTCTTCCGGCAAAGTACGGATTGCTTCAAGAAGCAGCTTCGGCGTGATTTTCTTCCCGGCTTTCTCAAAGACGGTTTCGGCGGTTTCCCGTTTGAAATATTCATCAAAGGTATGAAGTTGCCGCGCTTCGTCTAAGGGCAAATCGGAAAAGGTGACTTCCCTTGCCTTATGCCTGTGCAGCTCCCTGTGAGCGTCACACGCTTCATTGTGCAGCACCGTATTACAAAACTTCTGAAAAGCACATTGTTTGTAAAACTCCCTGCTATTAGGTTCCACATTCTCACCTCCTTTCTCGTTGGAAAGTTGGTGGTGCTTCCCCCTTTTCGCGGGGCAATACGGCGTTTTTGAAAAACGCCGAAGATTTTTTGAAATTTTTTCAAAAAATTTTTTGAGCAGCAAAATACGCCTGTCCGAAAAGCCCGGACAGGCGTATAGGTATTGTAAGCAGTATTTAGATGATTAGACAGTTCATAGTCAAGGGTAGAGAGGTTCCCGGCGGTGGTCGGGCTATTTTTGATATGTCAATGACCGTCGGATTTTGTCGATAGGGTATGTGCTTCATGGCGGCTACCTCCTTTAGCCGCCGCTTTTAACAGTGATACCGCGTCATTTCATTAGAAGATAAAAAGAAACGGCGGCTTTGATTTTTCAAAGCTGCTGCGGAAATCAAAGAACGACAAGCAACAGTTCTGATTTTGCTCCAATATGGTTATTAGGGGCACAAATTAAAATCAAAAAAGAGCCGATAACAGCAGTATTTCAAACTGCATATTATCGGCTCTGCGTCTGTGCGTCTGGCTCTTTTAATTAAATTATTTCTGTTGTTTTTTGGCTTTATTATATGTATTAGCTAACTGTCCACAAGCTGCTTTAATCTCTCTACCATGAGAAACTCTCATGGTAACTTCAAGTCCTGTTTGCTCTAATTGATGTTTGAACGCAACCATTTCTTGTTTTTGTGGTGCTCTAATTTTTGAATTACTCGTCGGGTTGTATTGCAGCACGTTAATCATAACATTTTTGCCCTTAAACCATTTTGCAAGTTGCCTTATATCTGAGGAACGGTCATTTATACCTGGTAAAAGCAAATACGCAAATACCACTTTTCGATTATGCCTTTGAGAATAGGACAATGCTTGCTTAACAACATCTTCAATAGCGTACATGTGCATATGAGGAATGATACAGTTTCTCGCAGCCTGTGTTGCTGCATGTAAAGATATTGTCAACTGAATTTTTAGATGTTCTTCGCGCAATTTTTTTAATTGATTAACTGGACCAACTGTTGATACGGTAATGCCGTCGGTTGGAAAGTTAAGTCCATTTCTATCTCGAAGAATATGGATTGCTGCAATCAAGTTGTCGTAATTGAATAAAGGTTCTCCCATTCCCATAAAAACGATACGATTTACTTTTTGACGTATCAATACAACCTGCTGCACAATTTCAGACGGTGTTAGATTACGAACAAAACCATTGCGTCCGGACTCACAAAAAATACAGCCAACAGAACAACCAACTTGCGTACTTACGCAAACAGTCCCACCATCTCGCCGTTTAATAAAAACCGTTTCAATATACCTGTTATCTTTCAATTCATAAACATACTTTTCAGTATCGCTACTTTTATAGACTTTTTTTGTTGATATTGATAGATTTTCTTTGTGAAATGGCTGTTTATACAATTCCGTATATAAGGCTCTTGCTTTATCCTCTCCAATTACTTCCGACATTTCTTTGTAAGTAAATCCGTATGGGTCATTCAATATTTCCGTAGGTGTACTTTTAGGTAAGTGTTTCATTTAAATATCCTTCCTTTTCAAAATTAAAAAGTTTGTTTTTCAGAGTTTTTGATTATGATTTCTAGTTTTTCAACATCAACGATATGCGTTAATTTACATTTAGGGCAGAAAAGAGGAAAATTTCTTAATACCGTATTATAAAATACTTGAACCCTCGTCTTTCCGTTACAAATTGGACATTTTATCCAATATTTTTCAAGCATAATATTAATACTACAACAAAATTAAGGCATAGTTTTTATACTATGTCTATACGTCGTTAGTTTTGTTGTATAGCATACGCAAAATAAGCATGACAAAAAAGCCCATATTGAAAATGGGAAAAATCTTTTTTGATTTCAATGCTTATCGAATACGCATGCTATGTAACATAAACATTCCCCCCCTTTTATAAAATATTATATACAAAAGCAGCTTGTTGTCAACATATATATATGAATTATTTTGGCTAACTGATAGAACTACGTAGACATATCCAAGAAGAAAGGGGAACAGTATAATGTAATAGGGTGAATAACTATGGCAAAAAGACCAGTACCACGATACGACTTTAAGGCTTTTGGGGCAGCGATAAAGGCAGCGCGTGAGGGATGCAAGGAGAGCCGCAAGAAAGTAGGCGACGAAATGTTCTTGACTCCGGCATTGAGGACGCCGCGCGCCTGGATGGCGGCGACCTTTGAGCCCGGGGCCGCCGTGGTGTCGGAGCCGGCAGGCGCACCTGAGCCCGAGGCCCCGCAGCCCGCAAGGGCGCCCGATGCGGCAAGGGCAGCGGTGGCCGCCATGCCGCACAGCATCGCCCCACGGCGTTGGACCGCTGATGAAATTCATCTGAGATAACTGCTGCAGGCTGGGAATAATGAGCGACAGACGTTGCTTTTTTTGAAAAGGAGCCCTCATGCCCGCATTGATCACCCACCGCCTGTTCGGCGAAGAAAGCATCGAGCGCCTGCCCGAGGGGATCATCGCCACCGACGACGAGCGCACCGCGTTTTTGCTGGCCAACCAAGGCCCCGATCCGTTTTTCTTCCGCTTTCGCACGCCGCAGATGAATTCCTGCATGGAGCTCGCCCGAGTCATGCATCGCAGCCGCATGTCGGCGCAGTTCGCCGCGTTTCGCAGCGGCGTTTCGCACCTCTTGCCCGCAGATGCCGGCGTCGGGCGCGCCTGGGCACTCGGCATGCTGTCCCACTACGTGCTCGACCGCAACGCCCATCCGTTCGTCTATGCCCAGCAGTGGGGCATCCAAGAGGCCGACCCCGACCTCACGGGGGCGGGCAGCCAGGTGCACGCCGTACTCGAAAGCGATCTTGACCTCGTGATGCTGCAGCTCAAGCGCGATGGCGCGACGGTTGCCGAGTTCCCGCCTGCGGGCGAGCTCGCAAGCAACGCCCGCATCGACAAGGTGGCGGGCGCGCTCATGAGTTTCATGGCCAAACGCGTCTACGGCGTGGACATCACCGCCAATGAATACGGCGGCGCCGTGGCCGACATGCAGCTCGTATATCGGCTCATCGAGCCCGCAGGCTCCATGCGCTCCAACGCCATCGCGAAACTCGAGGGCCTCGTGAAGGACTACTCGCTGCTCCAGGCGCTTGCCCACCGCGTCGCCACCGAGGTCCCGACAGCGTGCGGCAACTTGTATTACAAGGTTTGGGTCAACCCGTTTGACCAGACCGAGCACACGGAGAGCTTCCCCGATGTCTTCAACCGGGCGCTCGGAGACTACGCTCAGACCGCCGCGCGCTTCATCGAGACGGACGACATGGCAAACGTCACGCGCCACGTCAACTACTCAGGGCGCCCGCTCGACGCCACCGAGGAGTTCGACCGCGAGGAATAGGCAAGCAGGATCGCGCTCGCCAAAGCCCCCTCGAGGCGCGGGCGGGCGCTACGCCAGCCCTAGTTGCTTCTTCACCCCAGCGGCACGCCGACGGCTCACCGGCACGCACGCCCCCGTGCGCTCCATCGTGAGCTGGATGAGGCCGCTGGGCTTGAGCACCTCGATATCGCGCACGTCGTCGATGTTCACCAAAAAGCTCCGGTGCACGCGCAAAAAGCCCTCGGAGGCCAATCGGCGCTCGAGCACCGAGATCGAATCGCTCACCAGGTAGCTCCCCGTCTGGGTATACGCGGCGGAATAATCCGCCTTGGCCTCGATGTAGGCGATCTCGCTCACGGGGATGTAGGAGCGCTTGCCGTTTCGCTCGCCCTGAATGCGGCGAACGGGCTCGGCCGCCTCCACGGGCTTCCGAGCGGCCATCGTCGCCTCGACCTTGTCCAGCGCTTTCTCCAAGCGCGCCTGCTCGACCGGCTTGAGCACATAGTCCGTCGCGTCAAGCTCAAAGGCCTCCGCAGCATACTCGGAAAACGCCGTCACGAACACGATTGCGGGCGGGTGCTTGAGGCCGTGCAGATTGTCCGCGAGCTGCACGCCGCTCGTTCCCGGCATCTGGATGTCCAAAAAGAGCACGTCGGGTCGGAACGAGAGAATCTTCTCGACCGCCTCCGTCGCGCCGCCCGCCTCTTCCACTTCCGCCACACGGGCATCCTGCTTGAGCAGGTAGTTGAGCTCCGCGCGAATCGGCGGCTCGTCATCCACGATCAACACGCGCCAGTTTTGCCCAGCCATGCGTCCTCTCCTTACCCCTGCGGACCATCCTCCGGTCCAACCCTATGAGTCTAGCGCAGCCCCATCGACATCGCGACTCCAACCGATCCGCTCGAAGCCATCGAGCGCGCTTGAACCGATCTCCTCAAACCCCCAAACGCACCAATCGCCCCCTCTAAACGCCTCAAAAAACGATTCCGTTCACAAACTTTTGGATTTGGGAAGCAATTTACATCCTTGCCGAGTAGCCGTAGGTTTTAACCAATTTCCAACTGGGAAAACTTCAGGGATTTTACGTCTCTACTCCGCAATCGCTGATATTGCTTCCCAAATCCGAAAGTTTCTCCCCTCAAGGTCATTGAGCGGAGGGTAGTACCACGCCCCCTTCTGGCTCGTGCGGCTCACCCACCAGCTCGACCACGATGCGCGTCCCCACGCCCTCCTGCGACTCCACGCGGATACCCGACTCGTCGCCAAAGAAGAAGTGAATGCGCATGAGAACATTGGCCAGCGCCAGGCCGCCGCCACGCTTGAGCGAGCCATCCGCCGTGGTGGGCGCATCGCGCAGCCGTGCCGCGTCGCCGTTTTGGCCCATCCCGCTCGAAGCCACCGAATCCTCGGCGGCCACGCGCTTTTGGTCAAAGAGGTGCTTCGCCGTCTCCTCGTTCATGCCGATGCCGTCGTCTTCCACGATGATCGCGATGCCGTCGTCGGTCTCAATCGACGACAGGACGATGGACAGCGGCTCCGTCTCGCGCATCGCATGCTTGATGCAGTTCTCCAGCAGCGGTTGGAGAATGAACGGGGGCACGAGACTGTCGAGCGTGGCGGGATCGAACTTGACCTTAAGCTTGAGCTTGCCTTCGCCATAGCGCGCCTGCATGAGGTTGATGTAACGCACACCCTGGCCAAGCTCGTTTTGCAGCGTGGTGAGCGCGTCGGAGTTCGATAGCGTCTGGCGGTAGTAATTCGAGAAGTCGATGAGCAGCGATCGGGCCTTCTCGGGCTCGGTGCGCACGAGCGACACAATGGTGCCGATGGTGTTGAACAAGAAGTGCGGATCGACCTGAGACTGCAGGGCGCGCAACTCCATTCGGGCGCTCACATCCTCCTGTCGCTCGAGTTCAAAGCTCGCGAGCTGCGTGGAGATGAGCTCGGCAAAGCCCTTGGCGAGCGCCGTTTGCCGCGCGTCGATATCGCTGTAGCGAGGATAGTAGAGCTCAAGGGTGCCCATGCAGCGGTCGCGCACGATGAGCGGAGCGGCAATACCCGCGTGAAGGCGCGGGAAAAACCGCGGCTCGCCCGGCTCGGGGGTCTCGCGCGCGAAGATCTCCATCTGCTTGTCCTGGAGCGCGCGCAGGGTGCTCGGCAGCACGACGGGCGTTCCGACGGGGCACCTGTCCGAATCCTCGCCCCAGCTCGCCACCACGGCTTCGCCGTCGGTCACGCAGATGGCCGAGGCGAGCGTCTCGGGCAAGATGATCTGGCAGGCGCCGAGCGTCGCCTCGGGGGTGAGTCCGTGACGCGTGTACGCGAAGATCTTGCTCGCGATGCCCAGCGTGCGGTCGGTTGCCGAAAGCGAGAAATCGTCGGGGGCGACGAACACATAGGCGAAAAAGAAGCACAGTAGCACGAGGCCGGCGATGGTGATGACGGCTGGCACCGGGTTCGGGTTGGCAACGAACTCGAGCCCCAGCAAGATGAGCAGCATCGGAACGCAGAGCATCAAGCCGCGCAGCGCCCACTTCTGGGCCATTCGGAAAAACTTGGTCTGGTTTGTCCGCTCAAACGGCTTTTGCATGCGACCCCTCTTCGCCCGCGCCATCCACAACACCTCATCATCTTACAGAACTTGGTCGCCCGCGGCCCGATTATCTCCACCCACGCAGCCGCCCGACCCTGCGACGGGTAAACGCAGGGACTCCCCGGACCTTATCTTTGCGCGACTTCTGAGCGCAGCGAAGCTGAGCGCAAGGATAAGGTCCGGGGAGTCCCGATGGGAGTGCTCCGTTACTCGGAGTACTTGTTGCCCTCACCGAAGGTGCCAGGATCGACGATCCAGCCGTCCTTCATGATAACGTCCATGTTGTCAACGTTGAGAGTGTGGATGTCGGCGGCAACGTCGCCGTTGACCACGAGCAGGTCGGCGCACTTGCCGGCCTCGAGAGAACCGGTCTCGTCCTCGATGTGGCACATCTTGGCACCATTCAGGGTGGCGCAGGTGATGGTCTCGACCGGGGTGAAGCCGATCTTGTCCACGAACTCGTACATCTCCTCGATGGAGCAGGTGCCGTAAGGAGTGACGAAGGAGAAGGAGTCGGAGCCGATGGTCATCACGACGCCGCGCTTCTTGGCCTCGCGCAGGCAGTCATAGTTGCGCTGGAGTTCCTTCTCGACGAGGGTGCCCTCGTACTTGTCGTGCAGCTCGGGCACGTAGACCGGCGGATAGGTGGAGTACCAGGTGGGCAGGAAGGCAATCGTCGGGGTGAAGAAGGTGCCCTGCTCAGCCATGAGATCCATGGTGCGCTCGTCGATGTCGAAGCCGTGGATCAGCTGCTCGCAGCCGAAGCGGACGGAGTCGTACGCGGCGGCGTGGTTGTTGTAGCAGTGGCTCCACACCGGAATGCCGACCATCTTGGCCTCTTCGACCACGGCCTGGATCTCCTCGGAGCAGTAGTGCTGGTCGCGACCGGAGTCCCAGCGCCAGATGCCACCGCCGGTAGCCCAGATCTTGATGGCGTCGGGGTTCTCACGCAGACGACGGCGAACGGCCTTGCGCAGATCCCACGGGCCGTCGACCTGGTCACCCCACGGGTGGGAGTTCTTGTTCTCGAGCTGGCTGCAGTGGTGCGAGTCGCCATGGCCAGCGACGCGGCAGAAGCCCAGGCCGGTGGCGAGAACGCGCGGGCCCTTGAAGACGCCCTTCTCGATGCAGTCGCGGACCTGGATGCCAAAGCGGCCGATCTCGCACACAGTGGTCAGACCGTGGGTGAGGCAGTCGTAGGCCTGCTTGACGGCGACGGCCTGCTTCTCGAGCAGCGGCTGCATGACCCAGTCGGTGTCGTCGTCGGTGAGGTTGCCGGAGAAGTGCAGGTGGGTGTCGATGAGGCCGGGCATGACGGTCTTGCCGGCGGCGTCGATGACCTCGTAGCCCTCAGGGGTGTCCTGGTGGGCACCGGCATACTCGATCTTGCCGTTCTCGTCGACGAGAACGAGCGAGTTCTCGACCGGCTCGGCGCCGGTACCGTCGATGAGCTTTCCTCCAACGATTGCATACTTCTTACCCATGACGTTCCTCCTTATTGGAACTTTTGGATTGGCTATTGGCCTCCCGGCCGCACGGGGTACGTGTGCGGCCGGGCAATGCCACAAGAGAGAAGAGGTCGGGCGCCTGCGCTGGGCTCGCGCTCGAGAGGAAGCGGCGGGTGCGTCGTGTTTCCCACCCGCCGCTTGTGGGTGATTCGTTACTTGGCGCGAGCCTTGGTGACGAACATGAGGATGAGGCCAACGACGAGCCAGCCGATCACGATCGACCACTCAACCATGTTGAGGGAGGCCGGGCTGAAGGGCAGGACCAGCAGGCCGATGATGATGGCACCGGCGAGGATGGCCAGGAAGATACCGAACTTGCCGCCGGGGACCTTGTAGGGACGAGGCAGGTCGGGCTCGGTGTAGCGCATCTTCAGGCACGCAAGGGCAACCATGGTGCAGGAGAAGATGAACGCCAGAGCGGAGACATTGGTCAGCGGGATGAGCATATTCTTGCCCAGGAACGGACCGACGATGGTGATGACGGCGAGGACCACGCAAGCGAGCTTGGGGGCGCCGGACTTCTCGTCGACCTCAGCGAACTGCTCGGGCAGCTGGCCCTTGCGGCCCATGGCGAGCATGATGCGGCTCGTGGCGCCGTAGAAGGAGTTCATCGGTCCCATGGGCCCGAGGGTGGCGATGATGAGCATGGCCACGTACAGGATCATGTTGATGTTCTTCAGGCAGGCGAGCGCGGGCACCGGCTGGGAGACGAACTCGTCCCAGGGAAGGATGGTGCCGAAGGAGTAGATGCAGACCATGTAGAAGCCACCGGCGGCCAGGAGGGCCAAGGTGATGATCTTGCCGAACTTGTTCCAGTTCAGACCCTCGGCGGCCTCCTCAGCCTGCTGAGGGATGGTGTCGAAGCCCGCGTAGAAGAACGGGGTCAGAACCAAGACGGACACGATACCGGCGAGCAGGTTCGTGGACTCGGTCGCGGCAACACCGCCACCGGCACCGGAGACCTGTGAGAAGACGGGCATGGCGTTGCTGGGGGAACCGGTCACGATGGACACGCCCATGGCGAGCAGCATGCCGCAGAGCAGGGCCTTGGTGAGGAAGGCCTGGAGCTTGGCCGCGGAGCTGGCACCGCGGAAGTTCAGGAAGACCACGTAGCCGGCGAAGGCGAGCGCGATCAGCGTCGGGAACAGGTACACATCTGCACCGAGAATGGTGTAGAGCTTGACGGCGCGGAGCCACTCGAGACCGGGCAGGCTGCCGAACATGTCAGACACGAGTGTGGAGATGGCGATGGCCTCCCACGGGCACAGGATGCCGTTGCCCAGGGCGAGGAACCAGCCGGTGATGTAGGATGCCGTGCGACCGAAGGTGCGGTCGACGTACTCCACGATACCGCCGGAAACCGGAATGGCTGCCGTAAGCTCGCCAAACACCGCTCCAATGGGCACCAAAGCGATAGCGCCCAAGAGGAATGCGATCATAGCGGGGACGGGGCCGCCGCCGACGACCATCCAGTCGCCAACCTGCAAAACCCAACCAGTACCGATGATGGCGCCGAAGCCGATGGTAAAGAAGTTCCACAGCGACAGCGTCTTCTTCATACCGCCCTGCTCTGCTGCAGGTGCGTTGGTGTCCGCCATAGCATGCCTCCTTTCTTTGTTTTTGGGCCTCGCCACTTTGGCAGGGCCCACCCCTCTGCGCGCTTCATTCCACGCGCCTTTTCCACGCCTTGGAGGATATTGCCTGCGGGCGCGCGTTTTGTGTGCACTTCGATTTGCGGAAGTCACCCGCAGACGAGCGGGGGCTTATTTCAGACGAGCGGTCGATGGGCGCATGCCGGGCGGGGGCATTCCGCAGGCCGCTGCCCGCCCGGTACCCAACTGCTAAAATAGTGCTCGTTGCGCTGTACGGCCCCACGTGAGGAGGCAAGATGGACAACCGCAAACGCGACTATTCGCCCCGACGGCCCGCTCAGCTCGCCTCCGCCGCGCATCGCAACTACTCCCCAACAGCACGTGAAACCCCTGGACCAGAAGCGCGCCAGTCGTCGCGGCCTTACGCCCACAACAATCCCAATCAACGGTTTGACCAGCGTGGACGCAGTCTTGAGCAGCCGTATCGGCCTCAGGCGTCCGCGCGCCTTGCCAGCGAGCAAGCGCCCGACCGACGCAGGCACCAAGGCGGACAGGTGCCCCTCGGCGTCAACGAGCGCCGGCGCGGCTCGGGATCGGCGTATCCTGCGCGGGCAGACCGCGCCATGCAGAGCACCGGACGCCATGACCACGATGCGATGCGCGGCGCTCGGAGCTCGAGACGCCATGACGGGATTTCGGTGCGCGACGCGCAGGGCTCAGGGCGCCGCTCGCCGGGAACGGCGCGCGCGACGCGAGGCGTAGAGCAGCGCGGACAACGTGCGACGAGCCGCCCGCAAGGCACCGGCTGTTCACCGCGCCCGAGCAACCTGGGCCCCCGAACGATCGGAAATCTCTCTTCGGGCAACAACAGATACGCGCTCGGCCGCCCGCGTCACCGCAACTCGTACACCCATGTGCGGTCAAACCGGATTTTCACCCGTTCAGGCTGGCTCGAACGCCTGATGCGGACCCCTGTCATCGTCATCGTGCTAGCGATTGCGCTCCTTGGCGGCGGAGGGTTCGCCATCCATTTCGCAAACCAGCAGCGGGCCGCCGAAGAGGCGGCGCAAGCCGAGGCCGTGGCAGAAAAGAAGCGCCTCGCGGCCCAAAAGGTGAATCCACTCAGGCTTGGCATTGGCGCCTACCCTGTTTCCACTCCCCGCTCGGAATGGAAACAGGGCACCATGCCGCACCTCTATCAAACCGATCCCGCTTGGGCGCAGCTCCCCTACGCGGGCGGCACGGTAGAGAACAACGCCTGCGGCCCCACGTCGCTTACCATGGTGTATGTCTACCTCACGGGACGCACCGATCTTGACCCAGGCGACATGGCCGCCTTCGCCGACCAAAACAACTTCGCGCCAACCGGCGCCACGGAATGGTCGTTCATGACCACGGGCGCGTCCATGCTCGGGCTGAACTCCACCGCCCTGCCCATCACGCGCAACGCCATCACGCAGGCGCTCGCAAACGGGTCTCCCGTGATCTGCAGCGTTTTGCCCGGCGACTTCACCGCCGTCGGCCATTACATCGTCTTGAAAAGCATCGACGACCGCGGCATGGTCGAGGTCTTCGACCCCAACAGCCCGTACAACTCGGCCCGCCGATGGGACATCCAGCGCATCCTCACCCAAACGAGAAATTGCTGGTCGTTCTGGGTGTAGCAACGTAGGCGCGGGGCGCTTACTGTCTCGGAGCGATCCCAGCAGGCGCATAAAAAGACGCCCCGGGGCAGTTTCCAGGGCGTCCAAAGGAGAGGGAAGCATGTTGTAGGCGGCTCGCGGTTGCCATCGCAAGCGGTTGCCGGCTTGAGACGCCAACCGCGAGCCGTCGAATGAATTAACCCGTGATGCGGGTGCCGGAGAGACCGGCCATGGTCTCGGCGGCCTTGTCGAGGGCACCGATGATGCAGGTGCGGCCCTTGCGGGAGCGCGCGAACTTGATGGCGGCGCGGACCTTGGGCTCCATGGAGCCCTTGCCGAACTGACCCTCATCGGCGAGCTTCTCGGCCTCGTCGGCGGTGAGCTCCTCGAGCTCCTCCTGGTTGGGCTTGCCGAAGTTGATGGCAACGTGCTCGACGGCGGTCAGCAGGAACAGGACGTCGGCGGAGCAGTCCTCGGCGAGGAGCTCGCCGCCCATGTCCTTGTCGATGACGGCGGCCACGCCCTTGTAGCAGCCCTTGTTCTCGTAGTCGCGGACCACGGGAATGCCGCCGCCGCCGCAGGCGATGACGATGAACTCGTTGTCGAGGAGGTTCAGGATGGAGTCGGCCTCGACGATCTTCTTGGGCTCCGGGGAGGCCACGACGCGACGCCAGCCACGGCCGGAGTCCTCGACGAAGGTCATCTCGGGGTTCTCGGCCATGATCTCCTTGGCCTGCTCCTCGGTGTAGAAGGGGCCGATCGGCTTGGTCGGGTTGGCGAACGCGGGATCGTCGGGATCGCACTCGATCTGGGTGACGACGGTGGCGGCGTGCCAACGCTTATAGCGCTTGTGCATCTCGCGGCCGATGCCCTGCTGCAGGTGATAGCCGATGTAACCCTGGGACATGGCGCCGCACTCGGGCAGGTCCATGGAGGGGGTGCCGATGGCGTCGTGGGCAGCGGCGAAGGCGTTCTGGATCATGCCGACCTGCGGCCCGTTGCCGTGGGTGATGATGATCTCATTGCCCTGCTCGATGAGGCCCAGGAGGGCGTGGGCGGCGTTGCCGACCTTCTCGATCTGCTCTTCAGGGGTGTTGCCGAGGGCATTGCCGCCGAGGGCGACGACGATGCGGTCGGGCTTGCCGAGGGGCTTGGACATATCTGCCTCTTTCCTTCTCGTTTAGCAGGTGACAAATATTCACCCGCAGACGTACTTTATGCAATATACCCTCCCAAGCGCAGTCGGACCATATTGTTCTCGACTGTCTTGGTGAACGGACGATTATTGGCGATAAACGTAATATGCCAAGTACAACGGCATAGTTTGACCACAATGCTCAAACGATTTGCCGCGTATACCCATCTGCATATCGTTCCTGCCAATTCATCTTGTCTATGCATCTCCATACAAGATTTTGAGCGATTATGCGCTCCTTTTATCGCGGTGGAGTGCACAGGCGGCGACCCAGTCGCCACATGGGGCACGGGGCCGTCGAAACGGGACGGCCCCGTACAGGCTATGCCCGTGGACCGGAGTCCAGCAGCACATCCCGATCGATTCCGTCGGGCTCGCTCGCCGCGACCATGAGGGCGCAGTACACGTCGGAATCGACGTTCAGGATGGTGCGGATTGCACCGACGGGATACGTGAGCCCCGCGAAGATGCCGATGCTCGAGAGCGGAAGCCCGAGCTGCGGCACGATCATGGTCAACGACACGAGGTCGGCACCGGGCGCGACCGCGTTGGCCAGGGACAGCAGCGTAGAGATGATGGTGAGGTACACGAAGTCGAACCCCTCGAACCCCACACCGTAGATTTGGGCGATCGTGATCGCCGTAATCGCCAGATGAATGGACGCGCCGTTGGAGTTGAGCGGCATGCCCAGGGGAAGGACCAGGTCCGCGATATCATCGCGGATGCCAAGGCGGTTCTTCGCATCATCCATCTCGACCGGGAGGGTCACCGCGGAGGAGATGGTCGCGAGCGCCATGACGGACATGCGCCACATCTTGCGGATCAGCAGCATCGGGCTGACACGGCACACCGTGCACACCACGATGTTCCAGAGCACGAGGAACGCGGCGACGGTGCCACCCAAGACGATCAGGTACTTGAGCAGCGGTATAAGCACCTCTGGACCGAGCTTGCCCACCATCGCGGACACATAGCAGAAAATACCGATGGGGGCGGCCTTCATGACGCCGCGGATGATGCTGAGCAACAGCTGGCCGAACTCGACGACGAAGTCGTACACGAGGCACTCGCCATCGCGCGAATTGCGCCAGAAGCTGACCACCAGACCGAGCGCGACCGCGAAGACGATGCAGGGCACCATTGCTCCGGCGCTCATGGAGGAGACGACGTTGTTGCCGAAAAAGCCGAGGAGCGTGTCCTGCACGGTGACGGCACCGGTGCCCGCACCCTCAAAGCTCGCGCTCTCCACCAGCGCGATGCCGGCAAGGCCGGCGCCCGGCTGGAAGATCGTGGCCACGGCGACCGCGAATGCAGAGGCGAGCACGGAGGAACCGGCGAACCAGGCGATGCCCTTGAGGCCGATTCCGGACAGGTCGCGCGCGGTCAGACCGCCCACGGCCTCGATGATGACGCACATGACAAACGGGACGATGCCCATCTGCACCAAACGGAAAAAGATGTCGCCGATGAACTGGATCTCGCCCATGACCGGGCCTGCGATCGCACCGACGAGAACTCCGGCGACCATGGCGATCGCCATGGCAAGCGTCGCGTTGTAGCGGCGCTTCTTGGGAGCCGGGGCTGAAGACTCTTTCATAGGATCACGGATTCCTAAAGAGGGGGGAACCCAACGCTCCCCCCTCGACGAGGTTCACACTTACGCCTGGACCTTGTCCTCGAAGACATCGTGGTCGATGCCCTTGTCGCCAGCGACGAGCAGCGCGGCGAAAACGTCTCCGTCGACGTTGAGGATGGTGCGGATGGCACCCGTGGGGTACTCAAGGCCGGCAAAGATGCCGATGGCGGCCATAGGCAGGTTCAGGGCGGGAACGATCATCGTGAGAGAGACCAGGGAAGCACCCGGGGACACGGCGTTGGCCAGGGACAGCAGGAAGGAGATCACCCAGACGGTGAGGAGCTCGGGACCGGCGAAGGTGATGCCGTAAATCTGGGCGATGGTGATGGCGGTGACGGCGAGGTGGATGGCGGCGCCGTTGGAGTTCAGCGGCATACCCAGGGGCAGCAGCAGGTCGGAGACCTCGGCGTCGCAGCCGATCTTGTTCTTGGTGTCCTCCATGGCGGTGGGAAGGGTGACCGCGGAGGAGATGGTGCCGAGGGCGAGAGCGGACATGGGCCACATCTTCTTGATGAGCTTGACCGGGTTGAGGCGGCAGCGCACCGAGACGAGCACGAAGTAGAGCACGAACATCACGACGGTGGCGAGGGCCATCACGCCCAGGTACTTGACGAGCGGGATGAGGACCTCGGCGCCCAGGGAGCCGACCATGGAGGAGACGTAGCAGAAGATGCCGATCGGGGCGATGGTCATGACGGCGCGGATGATGTTGAGCAGCAGAGAGGCGAGCTCGCTCATGAAGTCGTACACGAGGCACTTGCCGTCATGGGTGTTGCGCCAGAAGGAGATGGCCAGGCCGAGGGCAATCGCGAAGACGATGCACTGGACCATGGCGCCGGCGCCCATGGAGGAGACGATGTTGTTGCCAAAGAAGCTCAGGAGCGTGTCCTGGAAGGTGACGACCGAGGCCTCACCCTCGAACACCGCGTCCTGGACCAGGGCGGTCTCGCCCAGGCCGGCACCAGGCTGGAGAATCAGCGAGAGGCCGAGGGCGAGGCCCGCTGCGACGAAGGACGAGGCGGCGAAGATGCCGATGCCCTTGAGGCCCACGCCGGAGAGCGACTGAGGGGTCAGGCCGCCCACGGCGACGATGATGGTGCACATGACGAACGGCACGATGCCCATCTGGACGAGGCGGAAGAAGATGTCGCCGATGAACTGGATTTGAGCCATCGCGGGTCCGCCCACGACGCCGGCGACAACACCGACGACCATGGAGAGCACGATGAGATTCGTGATGTTGACTTTCTTTTTCTTAGTCTCAGCCATGCTAATCCCTTTCAGATTACATGTTGATATAACCAAATGCCGCGCCGAAGCCCAGAAGGCCGTCGGCGCCCGAGGTGTGCCCCATCGAGAGGATCGTCTCGAGCCGTCCCGAGATCTCCTCCGCCCTGCCCTTCTCGATCGAGGTGAGAAGCCCGATGTAGTCCTCATTCGCGTATCCGGCGCACATTGCGCGCAGGTACGCCTCAGACACCGCGGTGGTCTTCCCGGGGAGCACATCGAGCAACATGCTCGTGTACCCGCCCCAGGCATCGCAACCCAACGCACCGTGGCGCCAAAGGTAGCACAGGCCGCAGCCAAAACCGCAGAGCACGTCATCACCAGAGGGGGTGAGACCCAGCCCGCGGCCCAGCAGATGCTCGATGGAACTACCAGCGCCCCTGAAGGCGGCATCGATGCGGGCACGGGGAACGGGCGCACCCATCCGCCCGGCGTCCCACGCGGCGCGACAGACCGCCGAGAGGCGCGCCAGCCCGGCCAGTGACCTGGCGGCGCGCTCATCCCACGGCAATCCGATGCGTGCGGGGAGGCTGAGCTCGGAGAGCTCCCGACACACCAGGATGTCCGTCTCCTCTTCCGGCGCCACGGTCGCCATGGGCACCGATAGACACCGGATGGGAGCGGAAATCAAGTCGATCTCGACGACATCGCCGCGGCCGTACAGGCGAAGGACGCCGTTGCGGGCCATGGCACGGTCGCCGGGCTCGACGAGATTGACAAGAGCGGACGCCCCCTGTTCGGCGACCGTGATCCCCAAGCAGGAGAGCGGCGCCTCAGCCGAGCCTATGTGCAGCAGGAACCCGTCGAGCATGACGTTCAGGCTCGTGCGGAACACGCTGTGCACGGCTCCCGTCGCCTTGAACGCATCGAGGTTCACGGCGGCGTAATCGCTGATGTAGAGGGCATCCAATTTCACAAGGCGCCTCGCTTACTCGATGCCGAGCTTGGCGCAGTAGGCCTCGAGAGCCTTCTCGAAGCAGGCGAGCGGGGCGCGGACGGTGCCGGCGCCGACCTGGCCGATGCCGGCCTCCTTGTGGGCGATGCCGGTGTTGATGATCGGCGTGATGCCGGTCTCGACGACCTTGCGGATATCGATGCCAAGGCAGGCGCCCTTGAAGTCCCACGTGGGGATGGCCCAGTTGGGGTTATGGGTGACGCAGATCTTCTCCATCTCGTTAGAGATGTTCAGGGCGTCCTCGAAGCCGCCGGCGCCGACGAAGCGGGTGACGCCGGGGGCCGCGACCATCGCCATGCCACCAACGCCCACGGTCTCGCAGATCGCGGAGTCGCCGTTGTCCGGGCAGCCGTCCTCGGCGGTGAAGCCCGTGAAGTACAGGCCCACCGGGGTGTTGACGGGAGCCACGAACCACTCGTCGCCGAGGCCGGAGACGCGGACGCCGAACTCGTAGCCGTTGCGGGTCATCGTGGAGACCACGCAGCCCTCGACGTCCTTGCGGACGTAATCCACGATCGCCTTGCCGGTGGCCATCATGACGTTCAGGAAGAACTGGTCGGTGTCGGCCAGGAACTGGATGACGCGCTGCTTGGCGTCCTCGCTCGCGTCGGTCTTGACGATGAGCGGCGCGACCTCCTTGAGGAAGTTGAGCGTGGCGGCCATGTTGCGCTGGTGGAACTCGTCGCCCTGGGTGATGGCGCGGGCCATCAGGACGTTGAGGTTGATGCCGCCGTCAGACAGCTTGAGGGCCTTGGCGAGCACCGGACCGAGCTCGTCGGCCATCCAGTGCAGGCGGTCGACGACCTCCTGGCTGTAGGCGCCGAAGCGCAGGACCTTGCCGATGCCCTCGTTCATGGTGCAGTAGGCGACGGTGTCGTCGGCGAGGTTGCGGACGACCATGACGGCCATGTTGGCGGAGGTGATGCCGCCCATGGGACCGACCGCGTGGCAGTGGTGGCAGGGGATGAACTCGACCTCGCCGGCGGAGAGCATGGCGACGGCCTCTTCCTCGGTCTCGGCCCAACCCTCGAAGAGGGCGGCGCCGATGCAGGAGCCCCTCATCGGGCCCTGCATGTTCTCCCAGCAGATCGGGGGACCGGCATGGAGCAGGGTCTTCTGGGCGCGATTGAGCTCGGGGATGACCGTCTTGGCGGGCACGACGTCCACCAGGACCGGCTGGGACTCCTTGAAGCGCTCGCAGATGCGGGCGTTGGCCTCGTCGATCCCCTCGATCTTCTCAAGCTCGTTGAGCAGGTGAATCATGCGCTTGTTACCGCCGGCCTTGGGCTTCCAGGTGTACTGGACGCTCTCGGCGCCGTAGGCGCGCAGCGGGTCGTTGAAGCTCTCCACGCCCACGTTGATCACGCGGGGCTTGCTGGTGAGGAGCTCCATGACGGCCTCGGAGGGCTCGGGCAGGGGGCTGTCGTCCTTGACCTCGTAGGGCACGACCTCGCGGTCGGCCTCGGTGAAGTCGACGCCCTTGAAGGCCAGCGCGGCGCGGACGGCCATGGCGTTGCTGGGCTCCATGATGGCGCCGGCGTCCTCGAGCAGCTTGACGGAGCGGTCGTAGTCCTGCGGGTCGTTGTGGGTTCCCACCACGGTGCCCACAAAATGGACGTCGCGGCCGTCGGCCTTGGCGGACTCGATGCACTCGGCGATCACCGGGGCGAGCTCGGCGGCCATGTCGGGATGGCAGCCATAGCCCAGGACGCAGTCGAAGACGATGACGCCCGTGGTGGCCTTGGAGGCGTAATCGCGCATCATGCGGATGCGGACCTCGGGGTCGATCATGGGATGAGGACGGCCCTGGGTGTACACGTCGTCACCGAGGTCGATGACGTCGTAGCCGCCGTGGCGCAGCATGTAGCCGTCCTCCTTGATGATGGAGCCGAGCTCGAGGGCCTCGGTGATCATCATCGCGGCCTCGCCGGCCAGGGTGCCACCGGAGTACAGGCCGATGACGGTCTTGTCCTGCGCCAGCGGGGTCTCGACGGTCACGTCGAGCGGCTCGAGGTAGTTCTTCTTGACGGCCTCGCCGTTGGCGAGGTCGACGGCGATGCGGGCGGCCTCCTCGAGGGTGTGGGCCAGGTGCACCTTGCCCAGATGGGCCTCGGGCTTCTCGCCGATGAAGATGGCGACGACCGGCTTCTCGCACTTCTCGAGCAGGTCGACGACCTCGTCGCGGACGGCGGGCGCGGGCGGCTTGGAGATGACGCAGATGACGTCGGTGGGATCATGGTGCTCAAGGGCGACGATGGCGTCCTTGACGGTCACGGCGCCGACCTTCTCGTTGAGGTCGCGGCCACCGGTTCCGATGGCGTGCACGCAGCCGCCACCCAGGCGGTCGATCATGCAGGTGACCTCCTGGATGCCGGTGCCGGAGGCGCCCACGATTCCGATGTTGCCGGGGTTGATGACGTTGGTGAAGGCCACGGGCACGGAGGAGACCACGCCGGTGCCGCAGTCGGGGCCCATGAAGAGCAGGCCCTTCTCGTGAGCCTTCTGCTTGAGGCGGACCTCATCCTCCAGCGGCACGTTGTCGGTGAAGGAGAAGACGTTCAGGCCCAGGTCGAGGGCGCGCTCAAGCTCGGGCGCGGCGTACTCGCCGGGGATGGAGAACAGGGCCATGTTGGCCTCGGGCAGCATCGCCATGGCCTCTTCCCAGCTGGTGGCCTCGGCGGGCGCGCCGGCGGCCTCCTTCTTGGTGGAGAGGTCGGCGAGGAAGGCCTCGGTCTCGGCCAGGACGACATCCATGATGCCCTCGTCCTCGGTCTCGACCACGATGACCATGTCGCTCGGGGCGGCGGCCTCGGCCTCGGCGGTCAACAGGCCGGCGGCGCGGTAGATGTCCTTGTTGGCATCAGTGCCCATCATGATCTGGCTCTGAACCACGCCCTCGAGCGTGTTGATCTTGTTGGTCAGCAGCATCAGGTTGATTGAATCCTGATAGGAGTTTTGCTTGACCACGGTCTTCAGCATAGGTTCCTCCTTGATTGCGGTTTGCCTTGCAAAAAAGCTCTTCCGTTCGAAAACGGACCGCGCTGCATTCCCGGGCTGCAGCGGCCTTCTCGCGCTGCACAAAATTGAAGCATGGGCAAAATGGGAATACATTTCCTTTACGGATAAGGTTTATGCCGTTTTTTTGACCTTTCGGGGCATGCCGCAAAACGAAAAGCTCGATAGGCTATCAAGTAAACTGAAGGAGTTGGCATGAATGTTCGCGAAGCCCTATTGCTGCCGTCCTTCGCTGATGCGAAGGTCATAGCCGGTGCCGATGGACTCGACAACGAATTGTCGAGCGCCATGGTGCTCGAGGCGGCCGACATAGAAAACTGGGGCAAGAGCGGGCAGCTCATCATCACGAGCTTCTTCGCGCTCCAGGAGCTCTCCGAGAACGAGGTGGCCCAGTTCTTCCACACCATGAGCGTCATCGGCATAGCGGCCATGGCGTTCAAGCCCGAGCGCCTGCTGCCCAACGCGCCCCAAAACGTCGTCGCGCTCTGCGAGGATTTCAGCGTGCCGCTCATCGAGCTGAGCCCATCGGTCAAATACGAATCCATCATGCTCGACGTGCTCGGGCACGTCCTCGATTCGAACCTCACCCTCCTCAACCGCTTCTACGACGCCCATAAGCACACCATGGCGCTCGCCCTCAAGCAGCCGTCCATCCCATATATCCTCAACACGCTCAAAAACACCCTGCGCATGGACGTCAGCTACCTGGACACCACGCGCGACCGCAGACTCGGGACCGACCCGGCGCGCACGTGCTTTGACGCGTACTCGCTCATCAGGCGCGAACCCAAACCGTTCCAGACACATGCGTACTTCGACGCGATGCTCTTCTTCAACCGGTCCGTCGCGAAAGACCCGAATGACGATCGACCCGTAGACGAGAACCGCGCGGAAAAGGCGCTCGCCGTGCGCATACCGAGCTCGGATGGCGTCGACTATTACCTGCTCGTACACGAATCCGACGTGGAGCTCACCCCGCTCGACACCATGACCATAGAGAACATCGTCGGGCTCCTCCAGATGAAGATCCTTGAGCAAAACGCGATCAAGCAGAAGCTCTTCATCCAGAACAACAACGCGGTCCACGACCTGCTCCTCGAGCGATACGGAACGCCCGAGCGGATCAACTCCGCCCTTACCGTCCTGGGCATCGACGAGTTTCCCTTCTACGAGGTGCTCTTTGTCCATGTGAGCCTTGTGGACCCCGCGGACATCGACCGCCTGGATGAGCTTCAACAGGCCGTTAGGCGCAGGATTCGCTCCGCGTACCCCGGAATCGTCTACTTTGTGAACAACGACCGCCTCGTGTTCCTCCACAACTTCCGCAGCCCGCTCACGCGGTTCAACCTCGACCTCATCCAGGACATCCTGGACAAGCTGCACGCCTCATCCACGCTGCCGCTCTTCAAGCACCTCGTCGCGCTGAGCAGCACGGTCGACCGCTATGCGCTCGGCCAGGCGAACACCGAGGTGCTCAATGTCTACAGGCTGTTCAACGGCTCCACGGGCAGCAACCGCGCCATCCGGTTCGAGGACCTGGGCGTCTACAAGCTCATGCTCATGGCCGACGACCTCTCGCAGCTCGCAGAGTACATGGACCCGCGCGTGGTCGATCTTGCCAAGAAGCAGCCCGAGCTGCTCAGCACCCTCATCTGCCTGTGCGAGAACGGCATGGACTTCTCAAAGACAGGCGAGCAGCTGTTCATCCACCCCAAGACCGTCCGTTATCGCGTGGAGCGCGCGCGGAAGGTCTACGGCATCGACATCAAGAACCCCGATGACTTCCTGCAGGTCATGCTCACCAACAAGATCATGGCCCTGGGCAGAGAGAGCTGAGACCCCCTTTCTAGGCCGGGCGATCCCCCCGCCCGGCCACCCCCTCCCATGCCGTACCGCGCGGAGCACGCGCACGCATACACATGAGAAAGGCGCGAACGTGAACATGGACGACCTCCTTACCATCCACCATCCGCTCGCCGCGCGCGATCGCCACATCGCCGTGCTCTACCTGCACGGCGGCGGACTGCTCTATGGGGAGCGCGACGACCTACCGCAACCCTATATCCGCCAGCTCACCGACGCGGGTTACACGCTCATCTGCGCGGACTATCCCTTGGCGCCTGAGTCCTCCCTGCCCCAGATCGTCGATGCGGCCTTCGAGACCTGGCGGGCGGCGGTGGCAGATCCGCAGGCCGCCGGGGAATACAGGGCGCACTTCCTGTTCGGCCGATCGGCGGGCGCGTATCTCTCGCTCCTGCTTGCACGCAAGATCGGACGCCGCGCGGACATGCCGCAACCGGCGGGCATATTGGATTTCTACGGCTATCACACCATCGCCGACGCCGCCTTCTCCCAACCGGCGAAAGCCTACGCGCGTCTGCCCGAAGTTGCTCGCTCACAAGTTGATAAGCTCGCGGGCGACGGCTCCCGAATGGTGACCACGGGGCCGAAGCCCCTGCGCTACGCGCTCTACGTGCACGCGCGGCAGCACGAGGGGGCCTGGCTCGACCTCATGGGCCTGGGCGGCGATGACCCGACCCGCTCCCCCGACGCCTGGTCCCTCACCGATGACGAGGTGGCGCAGCTGCCGCCGCTGTTCATCACCGCCAGCAGCGGGGACGAAGACGTCCCGTTCCGCTTGTCAAAGGCGCTCTCGCGCATGGCCCCGCGTGCAGTCATGAAGCCCGTGTACTACCTCCCCCACGACTTCGACCGCGATGTGAGCGACCCCGCGGGAGCCAAGGCGTACACCCAGGCGATCGAGTGGATGGACGCAATCGCGGGCTGACGCAATCGCGGGCTCCCGAACACCCCACATGGCCAACCGGCCCCCGGCGCACTCGAGTTGGCGCCGGGGGCCGTTCATGCAAAATGGGGGCGCCCGCACACGAGATCGGGCGCCCCCGCAAGAGATGCGGCCGCCCGGCTTGGAGACGGGTCCGGGCGGCCTTCGGGAGATGACGAAGGGAAGCGGTTGTTGAACGGAGTGCTTCCGCTCCGCGGGAAAGCGTGGTTAGGCGGAATGCCCCATTAGGCGGAAGGCTCCTGCTGGGTGATGCAGTGGATGTTGCCGCCGCCGTACACGACCTGCTCGGACTGGACGCCGACGCACTTGAAGACGCCCTCGCCCCAAACCTCGTCGTAGATTTTCTGGAGCGTCTCGACAGCCAGGGCGTCGTTCTCGTCGCCGTACTGGGGAACGATGACGCCGTGGTTGGTCACGAGGTAGTTCATGTAGGAAGCAATCAGCGGCTCGTCGGCGACGCGAGGCTCGGCGTTCTCGTCGGCGTCAATGGTGTCGCAGGAAGCCTGGTCCATGAACAGCGGGTTCACGGGCATGGGGAGCTTGTAGACCTTCATCTTGCGGCCCTTGGCGTCAACCGCGTTGGAGAGGGTCTCATAAGCAGCGTGGCACTGCTCGTAGAACGGGTAGTCCGGATCGTCGGTCCAGATGCAGGCCATGACGCCGGGGGCGATGAACGTGGCGACGTCGTCGATATGGCCGTTGGTCTCCTCGGGGTCGATGCCCTCCTTGACCCAGATGACCTTCTCAACGCCGAGGTAGTCCTTGAGGTGCTCGGTCATGTACTCGCGAAGCTCCTCGCTCCAGGGCTCGAACTTGCGGGCGAACTTCGGCCAGATGGACTCGGGATCCTCTTCCTCCTCCAGGACGGCGGAGCAGGTGCGGCCGGGGGACAGCAGGCACTGGTCGGTCACAACGAGGGTGCCCTCGCCGTCGACGGTGATGGAGCCACCCTCGAGGATCATGTCGTCGGGGCGGTAGCGGCGGCAGCCGGAGAGCTCAGCCATCTTGAGGGCGATCTGCTCGTCCTTGTCCCACGGGAAGTAGAGGCCGTCGACGAGGCCGCCGTAGGCGTTGAAGTGCCAGTGGCAGGCGCGCTTCTCGCCCTCACCGTTAATGACGTAGGTGGCGGCGGTGTCGCGGAACCAAGCATCGTCGGTGGTCATCTCGATGACGGTGACGTTCTCGTCCTCCTCGAAGACGGCCTTGCAGTTGGCGTAGTCGGCCTGGTTGGCGCACATGGTGACCGGGGTGAACTCGGCGATGGCGCGAGCGATGGCGGCGTACTGCTTCTGAGCCGGCTTGGCGCCGTAGGCCCAGGTGTCGGTGCGGTGAGGCCAGCCCATCCACACGCGATCCTGCGGGGCGAACTCAGCAGGCATGAAGAAGCCGTCGGCCTTAGGGGTAGAGTCGGATTCATAGATCGTACGCATTTGTGAACCTCCATATTCGTACAACCTTGTGCGCAGGGCGGCACCCAGCGCGTGACAACCAAACTGGTAAGAGAGGGGCGGGCTTGGGAACCGTGCCCGCCGGACGGTGTGACATTTTGGTTCGCTCCGAGAAGGTCATAAGCCTCACAGTGGGAGTGGCAAGCTCGACGAAGCGTGCGTGAGGTACACGAGAAGAGGTAGACACCTACGGCGAGGCACCCTAGTTCTCCTCAGACTCCTCGGCAAGGCGAGCGGCGGCGAGCTCGGGCGTCAGGCCCTTGTACTCGACCTTGCGGCCCTTGGCAGAAACGATGCGGAAGACCTCACCAACAGCCAGCAGCACGAGGAAGATGATCAGCATCGGGATCTTGCTCTCGAACTCGGAGGCGTTAAACGGCACGATGGTCGCGACGATCGCCAGGATGAGCTCGATGCAGGGGACGGCGATGGCGATCTTCATCATGGCACCTTTGAAGGGGAAGGTGAAGACGCGCTCGCGGTTCGGGTCGACCTTGCGGAGCTTGAGGAACGCCGGGAACATCGGGATGTAGGTGAGCAGCAGGAAGACGACGGACGTGCCGAAGAGCATCCAGAAGATACCCTCGGAAATGGCCGGGATCGGAACGAGCTGCAGGCACAGGACGAGGGAGGCGACGATGGCGTTGACCAGGTTGGCGCCGTTGGGCATGTCGTCCTTGGAGATCATGGAAGCGAAGATCTTAGGCATATTGCCGTGCTCAGCAGCATAGCGAGCAACGGAGTTGACGCCGAAGGACCAAGCGGCCATGTTGGCGAACAGGGTGATGAGGAAGGCGATGCAGATGATCTTGAAGAGAGCGGAGTCGCCCACCATGGTCTGCAGCGCGTAGATCATGCCGTAGTCGGGGTCGATCTGATCGGCCGGAACCGCAGCGCCGATGCCGAAGCCGGCGAAGAGGTAGATGGCCGCGATGGACAAGCCGCCAACGATGATGGCCTTGGGGATGTCCTTCTTGGGATCGGCCATGTCATCGGTCATGGTGCAGATGACCTCGAAGCCCATGAAGTTGAAGATGATGATGGACAGGTAGCCGAGAGCGTTCACGTTGGTGAGCTCAGGCAGGAAGGTGTTCGGGCTCATATCGGAGGCGAAGCCATTCTCCATGGCATACCAGATGCCCAGAGCGCCCACGATCACCGCGACGGCGACCTTGATGATGGCGCCACCGTTGAGAACCCACTCGGAGTCGGCGACCTTGGAGCGGCCCATCAGGTAGACAAGCCAGACGAAGGCGAGGTCGATCGCAATCTTAGCCACGAGCGAGAACTCGACGTGGAACACCATGCCCAGGATGTCGGGGAACATGGTTGCCAGAGAGGCGATCCAAAACGGGTAGTTGATCCAGTAGTAGTAAGAGATGCGGGCGCCCCACTTGTCGCCCAGGCCCTCACGGACCCAGTCGTAGATGCCGCCCTCACCGTCGTAGGTGGTGCCCAACTCGGCAACGATCATGCCGTAGGGAAGCAGGAAGGTGATGACCAGGAAGATCCACCAGAAGAACTGCTGGTTGCCGATGGCTGCTGCCGGAGCGGCGGCCTCGCAGACGAACACGACGCAGATGACGGTTGCGATCACGGTCAAAAAGGAGAGCTTCTTCTTTGATTCGCTCATGAGTGTTCCTTTAACTCAATCAATAACAGAAAAGCGGGCGGCAGGAGACGAGCATCCGCCGCCCGCGAAGAGAGGACTTAGGCCTGCAGCTCGCAGATCTTGTCGAGGGCGGCGTGGAGCTCAGCCTTGGCGGAGTACTCGACGTCATCGTCATTGAGCGGGGTGCGAGCACCGAGGGTGGCCAGGAGGGCACGGATGGAGTGCTTGCGGTTCTCGGCCTCAACCCAGCACAGGGAGCGCTCGGGATCGTCCATGACCTCGTCGGTGACCTCCTCGTTGCGGGTGGCCGGCAGGCAGTGCATGAACTTGGAGTTCGGGCCGGCGAAGTTCATCATGTCCATGGTGACCTGGTACTTGGGGTAGAAGACGTCCATGTAGTTCTCGCCCTCGACCTCCTCGTCGTACAGGCCGTACCACACGTCGGTGTAGATGAAGTCGGCACCCTTGATGCACTCGATGTCGTCGGAGATGACGACGGAGCCGCCGGAGACCTTGCAGTTCTCCTCGCCGATGGCCATGAGCTTCTTGCCGAACTCAGCGCGCTCCTCCTCGGTGCCGACATGCAGGGCGCCGTCGCAGATCTGGTGACCCTTGGGGCCGTACTGGACGAACTTCATGCCGATCTTGGAGCAGATGAACATGAGGGAGAGGCAGACCTGGGTGGCGTCGCCGATGAAGGCGAGGGTGCAGTCCTCGATCTTCTTGCCCTCAGGCAGGTTCTCGAGCATGGTCATGAGGTCGCCCATCTCCTGCGTGGGGTGGTTGAACTCAGACATGCCGTTGATGACGGCAACCTCGGAGCCCTCGGCCAGGCCGACAACGTCCTTGTGACGATCGACGCGAGCCATCATGATGTCGAGCAGGGAGCCCATGACGCGAGCGGTGTCGCCGAGGGACTCGTGGCCACCGAGCTGGATGGAGCCCGGGCCGTAGAACTGAGCGTGTCCGCCGAGGTCGGTCATAGCGGTCTCGAAGGAGAGACGGGTGCGGGTGGACACCTGCTGGAAGATCATGCCGAGGGTCTTGTTGCGGAGAAGATGAGGATAGTAACCATCAACCTTGATGGCCTTCTTCATGGCAAGGCCGAAATCCTCGATCGCCAGGATCTGCTCCTTGGTGAACTCATTAGTGTCGATGAAGTCCTTGGGCATAGCCATTGCTAGTCCTTTCCGCCGCGTGCCTCCTGGCACCGACTTGGTTATGCGGGGCGTGTCTCTTGTAACCCCGGCTGGTTCCGTGACTTCATCTTTGGCCCGAACGGTTGAAATGGCGAGTTTATTCAGGTTGATAGGCCGCTCGGGGAATTAAACCGGTTCCAACCGCGGTTGAGCGCGGTAATCTCACCAGCTCGAATCAGGATGGACCTCCGTTTTTGGTCCAAGAGGGCTGCCACTCACCGAATCCGCGAACGGTTCGGCGAACGGCACGGGCGCGGGCGGGCGCTCATGCGGTAACGGAGCGCGGCACGGCCTTTTGGGCGCTTCTGAACCGTTCGCTGTCGGTTTTCAACCGCGCAAGTGAAATAAACCCCAATAAACCGCAGGTAGATTCGCTGCAGGTTTATGGGCTAAACCAGACCTATTTCCATTTAGGTAGTATGTATATCGGCCAGAGCATGGGAGGGCCTGCATATGAACAGCTTGTTTTTCTTCTACACGATCGCGATGCTTGTCTTGTGCATTGTCACCGCCGTCTTTTCTTTTGCCGCCTGGGCATCCACCAGGCGACGACTGTTCTTTTATAGTGCGGGCGCCTTCATTTGCTACGCCGTCGAGCTCACCGAGATCTTCTTCTTTGAGTATCTCTATCAAAGCAGGCCGTTCCCCATGGAGGAGTACTACGCCATCTCCATGCCGGTCATGCGCACGACCGTGAGCATCATCCTCAACGCATTCGTCTGGATGCTCATCCTCAACGTTTTGGACAAGCACTCCAAGCGCCTGCTGGTGTGGCCCATCGTGGCCCTTGCCCTGGCGAACGCCTTCGTCCTGTTCACCATGCCCGAGTCTCCCTTGCGCCAGTGGATGTACTACACGCTGCGTCAGATCTTCTCGTTCGCGACGCTGTCGTATGCCATCTGGAGTTATCGGCACGAGGCGTCTGATGAGCTGAAAGCCCAGCTCGCCAAGTTTGGCAAGCCCTTACGCGTCGTGCTGACGCTCGTAGGCCTGGTGATTCTCGAGGATACGCTCGTGATTCTCATCATTCCGCCCAGCAACGGCGAGACATGGCTACCCCTGTACCTTTCCGAGCGCAACTTCACCGAGAACGTGCTGCTCGTATTTGCCGCCCTCGTTCTGTTGCGCCATATCTACCAGGTGCTTTCCATCCGCATCCAAGAGCCGCCCGAGGTCGAGAACGTCCCCGATATCGAGCGTCACATCGAGGACATCATGCCCCGCTACCGCATGGAGCACGGCCTGTCCGGGCGCGAGGCCGAGGTGCTGAGCCTCGTCGTGATGAAGAAGACCAACCAGGAGATCGCAGACGAGCTCGTGCTCGCCGTCGGGACCATCAAGTCGCACGTGCACAATCTCGTGGTGAAAACGGGCACTAAGACCCGCGAGGACCTGATCGTCGACTTCTGGCAGAGCTAGAAGGGCACCTACCAGCCGTTTTGCGCGCATGTGAGGCCTTTGGCGCTCAAGTCGCGGCGCTCAAGTTGCGGCGCTCAAGTTGCGGCCTGCCTTCTCTCTGCTGCCCCGAGAGTTAACTCTCGGGGCGATAATTCGGGCAAAACGGTGAAAACCTGCCGCGAGAGTTAACTCTCGCGGCACTCATGTCCATGCGCACAAAAACGGGCCCCGAGACGCGATCTCGGGGCCCGTTTTGCGCGACTCTAAGGCCGCTGGGCGCTCATGAGCGCCGGCTCACGGCTCTTAGCCGTTGTAGAGCGTCTTGAGCTTGACCAGGTGCTCATAGCGAGCCATGGCAGCCTCCTCATTGGCAGCGAAGAGCTCCTCGGCGCGCTCGGGGAACGCGGCGGTCAGGCTCGCATAGCGGGCCTCGTTCATGAGGAACTCCTGGTAGCCGCCAGCCGGCTCCTTGGAGTCGAGAGCGAACTTCTTGCCCTCGGGAGCAGCCGGGTTGTAGCGGAAGAGGTTCCAATAGCCGCACTCGACGGCCTTCTTCATCTCGGCCTGGCAGTTCTGCATGCCGCCCTTCTTGATGGAGTGCATCTCGCAGGGGCTGTAACCGATGATGATGGACGGGCCGTCGTAGGCCTCCGCCTCGTGAATGGCCTTGAGGGTCTGAGCGGGGTTGGCGCCCATGGCGACCTGCGCCACGTACACGTAGCCGTAGCTCATCGCGATCTCGGCGAGGCTCTTCTTCTTGACCGCCTTGCCGGCAGCGGCGAACTGAGCCACCTGGCCGAGGTTGGATGCCTTGGAGGCCTGGCCGCCGGTGTTGGAGTACACCTCGGTGTCGAAGACGAAGACGTTGACGTTGTGGCCGGAAGCCAAAACGTGGTCGAGACCGCCGAAGCCGATGTCGTAGGCCCAGCCGTCGCCACCGAAGATCCAGAAGGACTTCTTGGTGAGGTACGCCTTGTCGGCGAGGATCGCAGGAGCAACCGGGCAACCCGCCTCAGCGGCCTTCTCGAGCTCCGCGATGTAAGCGGCAGCGGTGGTCTTGGAAGCCTCGACGTCGTTGCGGGCGTCAAGCCAAGCCTGGGCGGCAGCCTTCAGCTCGTCGGAAGACTTGTCGGACGCGATGATCTCCTCGGTCTGTGCGGCAAGCTTGCCCTGAACGGCCTTGTAGCCAAGCTCGAGACCAAGGCCGTGCTCGGCGTTGTCCTCGAACAGGGAGTTGTTCCACGCCGGGCCATGACCGTTCTTGTCGGTGCAGAACGGGGAAGTCGCGGCCGGGTTGCCCCAAATGGAGGAGCAGCCGGTGGCGTTGGAGATGAACATGCGGTCGCCGCAGACCTGGGTCACCAGGCGAGCGTATGCCGTCTCGGCGCAGCCGGCGCAGGAGCCGGAGAACTCAAGCAGAGGCTGCTTGAACTGGCTGGACTTGACGTTGTTGCCGATGAGCTCGGGCTTCTCGGCAACGTTGGCGACGCAGTAGTCGAAGGTCTTCTGCTCGACGAGCTCGCCCTCGGTGGGAACCATGGTGAGGGCGTCCTTCGGGCAGACCTTGGCGCAGTTGGTGCAGCCCATGCAGTCGAGCGGGCTGATGGCCATGGTGAACTTGTAGCCGGTGTCCTTGGGGATCTTCACGTCCAGCGTGCGCATGGTCTCAGGAGCCTCGGCGACCTCGGCCTCGGTGAGCGCGAACGGACGGATGGTGGCGTGCGGGCACACGTAGGCGCACTGGTTGCACTGGATGCACTTGGTCTCATCCCAATGCGGGACCATAACGGCGACGCCGCGCTTCTCGTATGCGGAGGCGCCCAGCTCAAACTGGCCGTCGGCGCAATCCTTGAAGGCGGAGACGGGCAGGGAGTCGCCATCCATGCGGGCGATGGGCTCCATGAGCTCCTTGACCTGCTTGGCGATTGCCGTCTTCTCGTCGTCGGAGAGAACGGCCGCGGGAGCCTCGTCCGTGGCGTCCGCCCAGTCGGCAGGAACGTCGAACTTCACGAAGGCGGTGGCGCCGGCGTCGATGGCCTTGTGGTTGGCCTCGACGATGGCCTCGCCCTTCTTGGAGTAGGACTTGGTGGCGGCGTCCTTCATGTACTGGATCGCGTCCTCCTGGGGCAGAACGCCCGCGAGAGCGAAGAACGCAGACTGCAGCACGGTGTTGGTGCGCTTGCCCATGCCCACCTTGGCGGCCAGGTCGATGGCGTCGATCAGGTAGACGTTGATGTTGTTCTTGGCGATGTAGCGCTTGGCGTTAGCCGGCATGTGGGAGGCGAACTCCTCGGGCGTCCACTGGCAATTGACCAGGAAGGTGCCGCCGGGCTTGACGTCGCGGACCATCTTGAAGCCCTTGATGATGTAACTCGGGTTGTGGCACGCCACGAAGTCGGCCTGGTTGACGTAGTACGGCGAGCGGATCGGGGAATCGCCAAAGCGCAGGTGCGAAGTGGTGACGCCGCCGGTCTTCTTGGAGTCGTACTGGAAGTAGGCCTGGACGTACTTGTCCGTGTGATCGCCGATGATCTTGATCGAGTTCTTGTTGGCGCCAACGGTGCCGTCGCCGCCAAGACCCCAGAACTTGCACTCGATGGTGCCCTCGGCAGCGGTGTTGGGGGCGTCCGGGTCCATGGGCAGGGACAGTCCGGTGACGTCGTCCTCGATGCCGATGGTGAACTCGCGCTTGGGCGTGTCGGACTTGAGCTCCTCGAAGACCGCGAAGGCAGCCGCCGGCGGCTCGTCCTTGGAACCGAGGCCGTAGCGGCCGCCGGTCACGACGAGGTCGGAGCGACCGGCCTCATACAGGGCGGAAACGACGTCCTGGTACAGCGGCTCACCGATGGAGCCGGGCTCCTTGGTGCGGTCGAGCACGGCGATCTTCTTGACGGTCGCGGGCAGGGCGGCCACGAAGTCCTCGACAGACCACGGACGATACAGGCGGACCTTCACCAGGCCGACCTTCTCGCCATGGGCGTTGAGGTAGTCAATGACCTCCTCGAGCGTGTCGCAGAAGGAGCCCATGCACACGACCACGCGATCGGCGTCGTCGGCGCCGTAGTAGTCGAACAGGTGGTAGTTGGTGCCGAGCTTGGCGTTGACCTTGTCCATGTAGGACTGGACGACTGCGGGCAGCGCGTTGTAGGTGCTGTTGCAGGCCTCACGATGCTGGAAGAAGATGTCGCCGTTCTCATGGGAGCCGCGCGCGTGCGGGTGCTCCGGGTTGAGGGCGTGGTCGCGGAAGGCCTGGACGGCCTCCATGTCGCACATGTCCTTGAGATCCTCATAATCCCACACGGCGACCTTCTGAATCTCGTGCGAGGTGCGGAAGCCGTCGAAGAAGTTCACGAACGGCGTCTTGCCGGTAAGGGCGGCGAGGTGCGCAACGGGCGAAAGGTCCATGACCTCCTGGACGTTGCCCTCGGCGAGCATGGCGAAGCCGGTCTGGCGGCATGCCATGACGTCGGAGTGATCACCGAAGATGTTGAGCGCGTGGGAGGCGACGGTACGGGCCGAGACGTGGAAGACGCTCGGCAGGCCCTCGCCCGCGATCTTGTACATGTTCGGAATCATGAGCAGCAGGCCCTGGGAGGCCGTGTAGGTGGTGGTGAGGGCACCAGCGCCCAGGGAGCCGTGCACCGCGCCGGCGGCGCCGGCCTCGGACTCCATCTCCACCACGTTGACCGGCGTGCCGAAGATGTTCTTCATCCCCTGCGCCGACCACTGGTCGACATGGTCGGCCATGGGGCTCGACGGGGTGATCGGGTAGATGCCCGCCACCTCCGTGTACGCGTACGAAACGTACGCGGCGGCCTCATTGCCGTCCATAGACTTGAACTTACGATCTGCCATATACCCCTCTCCTCTCGTGTAGGTGTACATGCCCGTCGGGGCGGCCCCGACAGTTGCAACGTGTGAGCGCCCGCGTGTGCGAGACGCTCCAATGGATAAAATCCCATGCGAATTCATTGTACCCCCGCGCTGATACCGCAACCCCACAATCTAGTTGAGCGGTGCCCCCGTATGCGGACGAACGCTCCACTCGCGCGGCCGTGGCCATCAAATGCATGCCCCGAAAATTGTTGCTCAACAAATCTTGCGCGCCCGGACCTACGGTATGGAAGTGCCACCTCGAGAATTGGGAGCAACCATGAACAGCTTAAACGCACAGGCAACACATCAAGGTGACGTCGGGCCGCGCGACGTCACGGCAGATGAAGCGCAAGGCAGGGATGTGCGCAAAGAGCGGGCGGCAGTCGACGCCCTCAAGCGGGCGCTCGCCCAGGCCGAAGAGCTCCACGACGCATGCTGGGACGAAACAGAGCGCCTGTCCAATCTGTGCGAGAGGTCCTTCGACCTCAAGCGCGAGCTGCGCACACGCGAGCTCGCCGCGAAGCAGTCCCCGTACGGCTCTCCCGTCCGCGGCGAGCGGGCCGCCTTCAAGGAACTCACCTCACGCATCGGGTTTCTCGAGGCCGGCGCGTCGGCGACGGAACTCCAGACAGCGTTTTACGACCTGTATACCGCCGAGCTCATGGTGGATAAGGCCCGGGCGGATCTCCTTTTGCATCTTGCCGCCCTGCCCGAAGACGTCCTCGCAGCCGTGGGCGAGCCCGCCCCCTCCCAGGAGGAGCTCGACAATCTTCCCCACGCGCAGGCGCTTGAGCACATCGCACGCCACATGGTGGGCGCATCTGCGCAAAAGCCCGGGGATTGCGACCCCGTCGAGCAGCTGAACTACCGCCGCTGGCTCGTCGAGCTCTCACAGGGGGCGGCCGCATACGCCGTGAAGCTCGCCGATGAGGCGGCCACGCACGAGGCGGAGCTGTCCATACTCGAACAGCAGGCCGCAAGCGTCGAGTTCTTCGATGCCGAAGAGCTTGCCGAAATCGAACAGAACCTCATCTTGCAACGAGGGCGCGTGGTGGCGTGCCGAGAGCAGCTCGAGGCGCTCGCCCCGGCCGCGGATGCGCTGGACAAGCGTTTGGAGGCGTGTCAGGCGGAGCTCGACGACTTCCTGGGCTACGCGCAGTAGTCGCTCGCCGGCACGCGCGTCGCGGCGGGGCGTCCTGCGCACGGCCATGTCACGCGCGATGCCGCAGCAGATGAGGGCCCGCGGGTTACCGAACCATCTCGGCGGTGCCCTCCACCAGCACAAATGTGGTACTCGCGCCCAGGCGCACCTCATCGCCCGGATGCACCTCCACCGTCATGCCCGGCTCGACGCGCACCGGGGCCGAGCCATCTCCATCGACCACGACGGTGCCGTTGCTCGAGCCCAAATCGCGCAACAGCCAGCGGTCAGGAGCCTCGTACCACACGCGCGCATGATGCGCCGAGACATCGCCGGCAACGTCCGTGATGTCCTCGCATCCCGTGGCGAGCGCGCCGATCTCGGCCCCTACGGAATCCGAGGAGATCCAGTATGGCTCGCTCGCGATGATGCCATCCACGACGCGCACGAAGCCGAGCACGCGCGGAAGCGCGACGTTCACCTGCGTCTTGTGCGGGTCGAGCGAAACCGGGCAGGAGGTCGGGGTTCCCAGCCTTCTGCCCATCACGGTACGAACGTAGTCCATGGTGTAGTCGACCGCTCGGTTTACGTTGCCCGAGCAACCTGCCGCCACGAAGAGCACCAGCGCGGCCTCCGCCCGCTCGCCCACCGAGTAGCCCTCGCCATCGCGCAGGCGGGAGAGGGCGTTTCTATACAGCCGCACGTCTTCATGGCGGGCATCGAGGGCTCGAACCATCGCCTCGCCCGGCGCGCCGCAGACCATCTCGAAGATCTGTCCGCAGCTCATCCCGCCCGCACGCGACGCATGCAGGCGATTCATGACACGCTGGGCGGCGACGCCGTAATCGCGGAACAGCCGGTCTTGGGCTACATCGACCGGCGCATGGACGATGAAGCGCGACACCCACGTGCGGTCGTTCGCCCGACTCACCGGGCTTCTGCCATCGGGAAGCGGGCGCTCGGACAAGATGAGCGACGCGAGTTCCTTGTGGCTGATGCCCCCATGTCGCTTGAGGACATCGAACAGCGCGCCACAGGGCGTTTGGTCACTTGCGTGCATCAACGACATCGGACACCTCCATACCATCGGACAGCTCATGGGCGCGGCAGCGCGAAAGGCGGGCGTTGAGGGGCCCGTCCCCTCCCCCCATCGGCAGCGCACCGCGAATCGCATCGACGACCCCAGGGATCGCCGTCGTGGCATATTCCAGCACCAGCGGGCACCAGCCCGCCGCCGCTGCGAGGAACAATGCGGAGAGCAGGGGCGATTGGGCGTTCACCCCAGAGAAGGTCAAGCCGGATGAGAGGGCGAGCAACCCCAGCACGGCGGTGCCGAGGGCGGCGGTCGAACGCACGAAGCCCACGCGTGTGCCCCCTGCTCGGCCCCGCGCCACATACCCGCACACCGCGGGCAGCGCCAGCGCGGCGCTCACCATCACGCCCGACACATCACCGTGTGCCTGCAAGCCGTCCAGCCGAAACGTCACCGTCACGCCGTCGAGCAAAAGGCCCGTCACAACCGTCACCGTCACGAGGGCCGCACCGGACAGGGCAAAGCCGATGACGCCGATCATGCGGTTAATCGTCGAGGCGGAGGGGCCATCGCGGCGTGCCACGTCCCCCGTACATGGCAATAAGAGCTTTCCATGCAGAGCCCTAACCACATTTTGGGCGTAGCGCTCACAAAATGCTGCCAGGGCGTCATGGAGCTGTTCGGCGCTCGCCCGGCGGGATTGGATGGGCGCAAGGCCCTTGGCCAAAAGATCGGCCAGCTGCTCATCCACCGTATCGAGCGCGCGCCTGAACTCAGACGCATCGTGCGGGTCGGCCATGTCGAGCATGGCGTCTTGAGCTGCCATCTCAACCTCCGGCTCGAATATCAGCACGTCGCCCATGTAAAACGCCCCATGGTGGGCGGTCACGAGCGGGCGCGGGGCCTCGTCCATCTTGATGCGATAGGGCGATTCGCCCGCCCGGCCCATCAACGCGAAGGGCGGCACCCCGCCGAGCAGCTCAAACACGACGCTCGATGCGGCGTACACGTCAATCGCCTCAGACTTTCGCAGCTCGGCCAGGTTGCGCACGTCATCGGTGAGCATCTCGGGCGGCGCGTAATCCAGGGTGGCGCGGCGCAAGGTCGCGTATCGCATGGTGTATCCCGGGTCGCCCATCGGGTCCAGCGGCACGGACGAACCAAAATCGATCAGGCATAGGTCGAAGGAGCCCTCCGCGGCCTGTTCTACAACGGACAGATGCGAGGTGCGCACGAGAATGTTGGACGGGGAGATGTCTCGATGCACGAACCCCTCGCCCACCAGCTTCAGACGAATGAGCACGTCGAACAGGTCGCGCCCGAGCCGAGCGGCGACAAGCGGCGCCATGCGGCCCGCCTCGTCAACAGAGAGCATCCGCGCCGCCACCGACAGCGTCACGCCCTCGACCCACTCCATGACGATGCACGGCACGTCGCCCATGTACGCAAAGCCGTACAGGCGCGGAAAGCCCTTGAACCCCGACACCGAGCGATGGCTGTCGTATTCGGCGCGAAACGCCGCACCGGTTAGCGCGAGACGGGCGGCGTACGACGCGTCGTCTTCGAGCTCGCCCCGCTCGGGCACGCGCAAGGACTTGAGCGCCACCGTCTCTCCCAACGCATTCGTGGCGCGGATCACCGTGCCCAGCCCGCCGTGACGCGCCGTCGAATCGTCCACGAACAGCGTCGCGAACCTGCGGCGATACGCCTCGCGGTCGATCTCCGTCATACGATAGGGCTCCTCGATGCGCTCCAGGCGCACCATGCGCAGCCCGCGGGCAAACCTTGCGGGCCCGCCCGAGGTCAAACGTCCCCGGAAAACGTCGACCCGGGAGGAATCGCCCGCTTGCACCTCGCCGAGCGGGGGCGTCTGCGACAGCGGAACGGTCGGTTCCTTTGGCCCGGCAGTCTCCCAAAGGTGGCCAGACTCCTGCGTCACGTCCTCGCTCACAGCACAAATCCGTTGTATACCTGCTGGAACTCGGCCAACTGATTGTTTTGGGCAGCCTGGAGCTGAGCGAGCAGGGCGTTCACATCGCCCGGTGCCTCGCCCACGTTGAGCTCCCAGGCGTTTGCGACCTCCATCATGTACTCCGTCAGCAGGCGATACATCCGGATGAGGTCTCCCTGGGCGTTTTTATAGCGCGAGTCGTTCGTGACCAAGATGCTGTCGCGCACATAGAGGTATTCATTGAACAGGCGACCCGTCAGGCTGTTCGCCTCCGTGAGATGGCGCTCGCGCGTCGCACGGTCGGCCATGCAGTCGGCGTTGAACGCGCTCGTCGAGGCGTTCACCTCTCCCACATAGCCATTGATCAGATTGACCTTCGCGAGCAGGGCGTTGTAGAACTGCTGCTCCTGCTCCTCCGTTACGGGAGGTTCGCTGGGGACTTCGGGGATCGACGGCTCATCAGGGGTCGACGTGCCACTCTGAGACGAGTCCGACCCTCCCCCGTTAGCCGAACCGCCACCGGCGCTGCCGCCCGACCCCGTAGAGGACGACCCGCCTTTCGAGGCGGGGGCGTTCGCAACGCCGCTTATCACGCCCTGGAGCGTCATGCCGCCCAGCGTAACGCGGCCTTTTTGCTGGTCAGACGCCTCCTCTTCATCAGACTCGCCCGAGGGATCCTCGGCCTCATCGCCATCCGCGGAGCCCTTCTTCCCCATGGCGTCACCGCCAAAAAGCCCCTGCGCGACGACATGCGACAGACGCTCCTCGTCCGATCGCTGAGAAGCCTGTATGAGCGAGGGCAGCGACGCCGTATAGGCGACGATACCCAAGATGACCAGGGAGAATGAAAAGGTGATCAGCCCCACCATGCGAGGCGACAGCACGGCTCGGCGCAAGCGGGTGCGTGTCTTTCCCGACAGATGCATCGTTGCTCCTCTCGCGTGCCGTCTCAGGGCACCTATAAGGTACGGCGCGCCTCGATGGCGCGGCCTAACGTCAACTCGTCTGCGTATTCCAGGTCCCCGCCCACGGGCAAACCGCTCGCCAGGCGCGTGACCGTGATGCCGAGGGGCTTGATGGTGCGGGCGAGATAACTCGCCGTGGTCTCACCCTCGATGTTGGGGTTCGTGGCGATGATGACCTCGTCGATGTCCTCCGACCCCAAGCGGGCCAACAGCTCACGCACGTGCAGCTGGTCCGGGCCGATTTTGTCCATGGGGCTGATAACGCCTCCGAGAACGTGATACAGTCCTCGGTAGCTGCCCGTGCGCTCAATGGCAGTCACATCGCGAGGCTCGCCCACCACGCAGATCACATTGCGGTCGCGGCCCATGTCCTCGCAGATCGCGCACTCGTCGCCCGTTGCGTAGTTGAAGCACCGGCTGCAAAAGTGCACCTCGTTTTTCACCATGAGGATGGCGTCGGCAAGACGACGCGCCTCCTCGGCATCCGCCTCGAGAAGGTAGTATGCGATGCGCTGGGCGCTTTTGGGGCCGATGCCCGGCAGGCGCCCCAGCTCATCGAGGAGAATTTGAAGGCTGCGGTCGGCACTCATGCTTGCTTACTTTCACACAATGTGCAATTTGGGGACGGGTGCAGAATTAGTCGTTTAGAACGGCATTCCCGGCATGCCGGCACCCATGCCGCCCGTCGCGGCGCTCATGCGCTGGTTGGCGATCTCGGTGACGCCGCGGAACGCCTCGTTCACGGCGGCCACGATCATATCCTGGAGCATGTCGACGTCCTCGGGGTCGAGGGCGTCAGGGTCGATGGTCACGGACTGGAGCTGCATGTTGCCATCGATGGTGACCTTCACCATGCCGCCGCCGGCGCTGGCGTCGACGGCGACCTCGCTCATGGACTCCTGAGCCTCGGCGAGCTTCTTCTGCATCTGCTGAGCCTGCTTCATGAGCTGCTGCATGTTGATTCCGGCCATGATAACTCCTTATCAGGTACATCTGCGATATAGGCAGACGGATATATGCCACAAGGCATGGTACCACGGAGGGTGCCGCCCATGACTCCGCGCGCGTTGCCGGAGGCGGGTGCAGGCGCGAGTTCGGGCTCGGGCTCGGGCTCGAGGGTAGTTTCGTCGATTTTTCCTCGAATAAGAAAGGGGATTTCGACGAAACTGCCCTCGCATCATGGACGCCCTGGCAACAGGACGGCCCGAGGGGCCCAGCTACTTAAAGACGACATTGCCCCAGATATTCTGGAGCACCTCCTTCGCATCGACGGCATCGCCCTCCGTCGGAGCGGAAGCCTCAAACGGCGGCAGCTCATCGTCGTCGGCATACGAGGCGATCATCGCGTCGTCGTAGGGGACCTGCTCGTCCTCCCAGGCCTTGCGGTCGACCTCGATGTCGCGCTCGGCCAAAACAGATGGCCCGCTCACTTGGTCGACTGCCGGAGCCGATGGAGTGGGTCGAGCCGGTGCGGAAGCTTGCGCGGGCGCGGATGCTGGGGGTGGGGCCGTCGAGGCGGAAGCGGGGGCCTCAGGGGCGGGTGCCGCCGCGGCTGCGGGGACTGTCGGCGCAGACGCGCGCGGCGCCGGGGCGGGCGCGGGCGCAGACGCCGTGCCCTGGCCTCCATCCATCACATACGAAACCGTACGTGGGCCAAACACCTGGCAGATGATGGGAGTCACCAGCGCATGGGAA
>UQHS01000008.1 GCA_900540845.1 uncultured Collinsella sp. | reverse complement strand
CCGGGAGGGACGGGCCGATTTTGCCTCTTGACAATGTTCAACTCATATTAAAAAGGGGCACGCGAACGTGCCCCTCTTCAGTGCGATGCACGAGCAGCTCGATGCTACTCAGCGGTCTTTTCGGCAACAGCCTCAGTCTCGACGACCTCAGCAGCCTCCTCGACGGCCTCGTCCTTCTTGACGACCTTGGGAGCAGCGGCCTTCTTAGCCGGAGCAGCCTTCTTGGCCTTCGGGGTGCAAGGCTCGGTGACGAGCTCGATGATGACCATCTCGGCGCAGTCGCCCTTGCGGGGACCGAGCTTCATGATGCGGGTGTAACCGCCGTTGCGGTCGGCCCACATACCCTGAGCAGCCTTGTCGAAGATCTCGGCAACGAGGTTCTTGTCGCCGAGCTTGGCGATGGCAAGACGACGAGAGTGAAGGTCGCCCTTCTTGGCCCACGTGATGATGGGCTCAGCATAGGAGCGGAGCGCCTTGGCACGGGTCTCGGTGGTCTTGATGCGATCGTTCTCGAAGAGCGCCTTGGCCAGGCTCTTCTTCATGGCCTTGGTGTGGCTGGCATCGGTGCCGAGCTTCAGGCCCTTCTTCTTGTTGTGACGCATGGTCTTAGTTCTCCTCTAATACCTAGGGTTTAAGCCTTGAGGCTCAGACCCATGGACTCAAGCTTGTCCTTGACTTCCTCGATCGACTTCACGCCGAAGTTGCGGATGTTCAGCAGGTCGTTCTCAGAGAACTCGACCAGCTGGCGCACGGAGTGAATGCTGGCGCGCTTGAGGCAGTTGTAGGAGCGGACGGAAAGGTCCAGATCCTCGATCTGCTTGTCAAGCTCAGCGTTGTCGCTCGTCACCTCGGGGGCGAAGATGGAGATCTCCTCCTCCGCCTCGGGCTCATCGGCCAGGGTCATGAACGCAGCCATGTGCTGGTTGATGATGTTGGCAGCAGAGACGACGGCGTCGCGCGGGGAAATCGCGCCATTGGTCTCGATCTCGAGGACCAGACGGTCGTAGTCGGTGTGCTGGCCAACGCGGCAGGCCTCGACGAGCTTGGCGCAGCGCTTGACCGGGGAGAAGAGCGAGTCGACATGAATGATGCCGATGGGATCATTGTCGCGCTTGTTCTGCTCGTAGGGCACGTAGCCGCGGCCATACCCGATGCGCATGCTCATGGTAAGGTGACCACCCTCGGTGAGGGTCGCGATGTGCTGCTCGGGGTTGACGAGCTCGAACTCGGACGGGATGAAGAAGTCAGCGCCGGTAACCTCGCAAGGGCCGTCGACCGAGATGGTCGCGGTGCCCTCGTCGGTGGTACCGAGCGTGCGGAACACGAGACCCTTCACGTTCAGAACGATGTCGGTGACATCCTCGACCATGTTGGGAATCGTGGTGAACTCGTGCTGGGCGCCATCGATCTGGATGGCCTCGACGGCTGCGCCCTCGAGCGAGGAGAGCAGCACGCGACGCAGGGAGTTGCCCAGCGTGTCGCCATAGCCGCGCTCCAGAGGCTCGACGGAGACACGAGCAGCAGTGTCGCTGATCTCCTCGACGTGAACCTGGGGCCTAATGAATTCGGACATGTAATACCTCCAGCGTAGCGCGCAAACGATTACTTCGAGTAGAGCTCGACGATGAGCTGCTCGTTGATATCGCCGCTAATCTGGTCACGAGAGGGCAGCGAGATGACGTTGCCGGAAAGCTTCTCGATGTCGACCTCGAGCCAGCCAGGAACCTCGAAGCGCTCGGAGGAGATGAGGGCCTCCTTGATGGGGAGCAGGTCGCGGAACTTCTCGCCCACGGCGACGACGTCGCCGGCCTTCACGCGGTAGGACGGGATGTCCACGCGCTTGCCGTTGACGGTGAAGTGGCCGTGACGGACGGTCTGACGAGCTTCCTTGCGGGTGCGGGCAAAGCCGAGGCGAAACACGACATTGTCGAGACGGGTCTCGAGGATGGTCATGAGGTTCTCGCCGGTAATGCCGTCCATGCGAAGGGCGTGCTCATAGTAGTGGTGGAACTGCTTCTCGAGCACACCGTAGATGAACTTGACCTTCTGCTTCTCGCGCAGCTGCATACCGTACTCAGATTCCTTGCGACGGCGCTTGGGCTGGCGGATAGATTCCTTCTTGGAGCTGTAGCCGAGCTCAGCGGGATCGATCCCGAGCTGGCGGCAGCGCTTAAGAACCGGAGTCCTGTCGATTGCCATAGTAAATCGATCCTTTCAGTTACACGCGGCGACGCTTCTTGGGGCGGCAGCCGTTGTGCGGGATGGGGGTCTTGTCCTGGATGCTGGAAACCTCGAGGCCAGCAGCCTGGAGGGAGCGAATCGCGGTCTCGCGGCCAGAGCCGGGGCCCTTGACGAAGACGGCGACCTTGTGCATACCGTGCTCCATAGCGGCCTTGGCGCAAGCCTCAGCAGCCATCTGGGCGGCAAACGGGGTCGACTTACGGGAACCCTTGAAGCCCACGGTACCAGCGGACTGCCAAGCGATGACGTTGCCCGCAGGATCGGTGATGGAAACGATGGTGTTGTTGAACGTAGAACGGATGTGAGCCTGGCCCACGGAGATGTTCTTACGGTCGGCGCGCTTGATACGGGTGGTGGCGCCGCGCTTGTTCTTTGCAGTAGCCATTATGCGTCAGTCTCCCTTATTTCTTCTTCTTGGCACCGATCTGACGCTTCGGACCCTTGCGGGTGCGAGCGTTGGTGTGGGTGCGCTGACCGCGAACAGGGAGGCCCTTGCGGTGACGGAGGCCACGGTTGCAGCCGATGTCCATGAGGCGCTTGACGTTCTGGGTGCGCTCACGACGGAGGTCGCCCTCGACCATCAGGCCGTTCTTGTCGATATAATCGCGGATCGCCGAGATCTGCTCCTCGGTGAGGTCCTTAATGCGGGTGCCGTCGGCGATGTTGAGATCGGCGCACATCTTCGCTGCGGTGGTGCGGCCGATGCCGTAGATGTAGGTCAGACCAATTTCCGCACGCTTCTCGTTCGGAAGGTCGACACCGTTAATACGGGCCACTGTGGATCTCCTCTCTTAGCCCTGGCGCTGCTTGTGGCGCGGGTTCTCGCAGATGACGAGGACCTTGCCATGGCGGCGGATGATTTTGCACTTATCGCACATCTTCTTGACGGAAGGGCGTACCTTCATCGTTCTTCCTTTCGGTAGTGCTCAAGCTACAAGGTGGAATGTTATCTACTCGCCCAGCCGCAGGCGTTTAAAACGAATGGCTGGATGTGCGCAAGTCGTGGACAAACGGCGGCAGAGCACTCCCCCGCTCGCACGAACTGCGCGCAACTGTCGCTATTTATAGCGATAGGTGATGCGACCGCGCGTAAGGTCATACGGAGACAGCTCCACAACGACCTTGTCGCCCGGCAGAATGCGGATGTAGTTCATACGGATCTTGCCCGAGATGGAGCAGAGAACCGAATGACCGTTCTCAAGCTCAACGCGGAACATGGCGTTCGGCAGCGGCTCGGTGACCGTGCCCTCAAGCTCGATGGCGTCTTCCTTCTTCACGTGCAATCATCTTTCTCTCGAAACGACAGCAACAGTGCATGTTACTACATGCTAAACGAGCGATTGAGAAATTCCCAATCGCTACACAATTATATGCTCACCCTGAGGAAGGGAGAGGCGTTAGTTGACGGTACCGCCCTGCACGCTACACCACGGGCCCTGCGCATCCTGCGTGAGAATGACCGGACCGTCCTCAGTGATGGCGACCGTGTTCTCGTAATGAGCCGCTGGTAGGCCATCATCGGTGCTCACGAGCCAGCCGTCGGAGGCCGTGTGCACGTGGTTGGTGCCGAGGGTGATCATCGGCTCGATGGCGATGACCATGCCGGCCTGCAGCTTCACGCCGCGCCCCTTCTTGCCATAGTTGGGGACGTTGGGGTCTTCGTGCATATTGCGGCCGATGCCATGGCCGACGTAATCGCGAAGGACGCCGTACCCGTTGCCCTCGGCGAGCGTCTGAACCGCGTGTCCGATGTCGCCGATGTGATTGCCCGGGATGGCCTGCTCGATGGCGGCCTTAAGGCAATCGAGGGTGCACTCGCACAGGCCCTTAACCTCAGCGCTGGGGTTGCCGACATAGAAGGTCCAGGCGTTGTCCCCCACCCAGCCGTCGACGATCGCACCGGTGTCGATGGAGATGACATCACCATCGCGGAGGATGACGTTGGGGTTGGGGATGCCGTGCACGACCGCGTCGTTCAGAGACGCGCAGATCGTGCCAGGAAAACCGCCATAGCCCTTGAACGCAGGGGTACCGCCGTGCATGCGGATGATCTGCTCGGCGAGCTGGTCCAGCTCGAACGTCGAGACGCCCGGGCGGACCATCGCGCCGACCTGGCGGAGCGCCATCTTGGACAGCGCTCCAGCCTTCTTCATCTGCTCAATTTCGGCGGCAGACTTGATCTTGATCATAGACCGAGCTCAGCCTTCACGTCCTCGAACACAACATCGATGTCGCGGTTGCCGTCGACAACCTTGAGGATGCCCTGGCCGCGATAGTACTCGACGAGCGGGCTGGTGTTCTTCTCGTACACGTCGAGGCGGTTCTTGATCGTCTCGGGCTTGTCGTCGTCGCGCTGGTACATCTCACCGGAGCAAGACGGGCACACTGCGGTATCGGGACCGGCGGTGTAGCCGCAGTCGCGGCAGGTGCGACGGGAGGAGAGGCGATCGATGATGACCTCGGCGGGCACGTCGACCAGAAGTGCGCCATCGAGCTCGCGGCCCATGACGGACAGCTCGGTGTCGAGCGTCACGGCCTGCGTGGTGTTGCGCGGGAAACCGTCGAGAATGAAGCCTTTCTGGGCGTCATCGGCGGCCAGGCGCTCCTTCACCAGGTCAATGACGAGCTGATCAGGGACGAGCTCGCCGGCATCCATGTACTTCTTCGCGGCGACGCCGAGCTCAGACTGAGCCTTGACGGCGGCGCGCAGCAGGTCGCCAGTGGAAATGTGGGCAACGCCATACTCGGCGACGAGACGCTGAGCCTGCGTACCCTTACCTGCGCCAGGGGCGCCCAACAGCACGATGTTCATGAAAGACTCCTTACAGGCTTACTTGAAGAAACCGTCGTAGTCGTACATCTTGAGCTGGCTCTCGACCTTGTCGATCGTGTCCATGACAACGCCGACCATGATGAGGACGGAGGTGCCGCCGAACGCCTGGATGAGGGCGTTGTTGGTGAAGGAGAACACGATGGAGGGGACGATGGCGATGCACGCGAGGAAGATGGCGCTCGGGAGCGTGATCTTGTTCAGCGCGTTCTTGATGTACAGCGCCGTCTGCTTGCCGGGACGGACGCCGGGGATGAAGCCGCCCTGCTTCTTGAGATTCTCAGCGGTCTCGTCGGGGTTGAAGACCATCGACGTGTAGAAGTACGCGAAGAACACGATGAGGACGACGTTCAAGATCCAGTTGATCCAACCGCTCGACAGCGCGCCGGCGAAGGCCTGCATCCAACCCACGTTGGGGAAGAACACGGCGAGCTGGGCCGGGAAGTAGAGAAGGGCGCTGGCGAAGATGATCGGGATCACGCCGGCGGTGTTGACCTTGATGGGCAGATAGGTGGACTGGCCACCCATGATGCGACGGCCGACGACGCGCTTGGCGTACTGGACGGGAATGCGGCGCTGGCCGCGCTCCAGGTACACGATGAACGGAATGACGCAGAGGATAACCATGAGGATGACGAGCGTGGTGATGACGCCCATGTTGCCGCCCTCGATGGACTGGAAGATCGCCTGCGGCAGACCGGCCATGATGTTGGCAAAGATGATGAGGCTCATGCCGTTGCCAATACCACGCTGGGTGATGAGCTCGCCGATCCACATGATGAGCATGGCGCCCGCCGTGAGCGTACCCACGATCATGATGTCGAAGATGATCTCGGGGGACTCGGCGCCGGTGAACTGGATACCAAAGCTCTTGAAGAGGAAGAGGTAGCCGACGGAGTTCAGCAGCGCAAGGCCGAGGGTCAGGTAGCGAGAGTACTGGGTGATCTTGGTCTGACCGACCTCACCCTCACGAGCAAGCTCGTGCAGGCTGGGCACGACGGCCTGGAGCATCTGCATGATAATCGAGCTCGTGATGTAGGGCATGATGCCCAACGAAAAGACGGACACGTACGAAAGCGCACCGCCCGAGAAAAGATTCAGCAGGGCCATCGCACCGCTAGCGAAGGTGTCGCTAGCGGATTGGAAAAGGCCCGACATCGCCTGGAAGGGGATGCCGGGCACGGGAACGTGTGCACCGATGCGGTACACAACGAGCATTGCGATGGTAAAAAGAATCTTTCCGCGGAGTTCCTTGATGCGGAAGGCGTTCTTCAAACCAGTTAGCAAGGGAGCTCGACCTTTCCGCCAGCGGCCTCGATCTTGGCCTTCGCGGTAGCGGAGACCTTGTCGACCTTGACCGTGAGCTTCTTCGTGAGCTCGCCGTCGCCGAGGACCTTAACGGGCTCGAACTCTGACTTGGTGATGCCAGCGGCCTTGAGGGACACACCGTCGACAACAGCGTCGTTGTCGAACTTGACCTCGAGGGTGGAGACATTCACCGCGGTGTACTCGATGCGACGGGGGTTCTTGAAGCCGGGGAGCTTCGGGAGGCGCATCGCGAGCGGAGTCTGGCCGCCCTCGAAGCCGGCACCCTTGGTGCCGCCGGAACGGGAGCCCTGGCCGTTCAGGCCACGGCCGGCGTAAGTGCCGCCCTTACCGGAGTTGCCGCGACCGACGCGCTTACGGCTGTGGGTGGAACCCTTAGCCGGAGTAAGATCATGAAGCTGCATTGTTACTCCTCTACAATCTCAACGAGGTGCTTGACCTTGAAGATCATGCCGCGGACGCTCTCGTTGTCAGCGATCTCGCGCGTGTCGTTGATGCGGTGCAGGCCGAGGGCGCGAACGGTGCGGCGCTGATCCTCCTTGCAGCCGTTGATGCTGCGAACCTGCTTGATCTTGATGGTAGCCATGCCTAGTTCTCCTTCTTGCCGATGAACATCTCGGAGACGGTGAGACCGCGGCGGGCGGCGACATCCTCGGGGCTGGAGAGCTGCTTCAAGCCCTCGGCAGCGGCCTTGATGATGTTCAGGCCGTTGTCGGAACCGAGAGACTTGGACAGGATGTTCTTGATGCCGGCGAGCTCGAAGAGAGGACGCACGGCGCCACCGGCGATAACACCGGTACCCTCGACAGCGGGGCGCATGATGATGCTAGCAGCACCAAACTCACCCTGGACATCGTGGGGAATGGTGCCCTCAGCGGTGACGGGCACGTGGAACATGTTCTTCTTGGCGTCGATGGAAGCCTTGGAGATGGCCAGCGGCACCTCGGCGGACTTGCCCATGCCAAGACCGACGTTGCCCTTGCCATCGCCCACGACCACGAGGGCCACGAGGCTCATGCGACGACCGCCCTTGACGGTCTTGGCGACGCGGTTGATAAAAACGACGCGCTCCTCGAACTCGGAGGCCTCGCGCTGCTGCTTCTGCTGGTTACGAGCCATGCTCTTACCTCCTAGAATTCGAGACCGGCGGCGCGGGCACCGTCGGCGAGGGCCTTGACGCGACCATGGTAGATGCGGCCACCGCGGTCGAAGGAAACGGTCGTGATGCCGGCAGCGAGGGCGCGCTCGCCCACGAGCTTACCGACCTTCTCGGCAGCCTCCTTGTTGCTGGTCGTGGTGCCCTTGAACTCAGCCTCGAGGGTGGAGGCGGAGACGAGGGTGTGACCCTTGGTGTCATCGACGATCATGGCATAGATGTTGGCGTTGGAACGCACGACGCGCAGACGCGGACGGGCGGGGGTGCCAAAGATCTTGCCGCGGACACGGCGCTGACGACGCTTGAGGCCGGCGCGCTTTGCCTGTTGCTTGTTCATGTGAAACTCCTTATGAAGTCCTGCCAGCACCTGACGGGGTGCTGGTCTTACGACGTGGAAGCGCTCTACTACTTAGCGGCCTTGCCGAGCTTGCGGCGGATGTGCTCGCCCAGGTAGTGAATGCCCTTGCCCTTGTAAGGCTCCGGCGGACGCTTGGCACGGATCTCGGCGGCAACCTGGCCAACCTGCTGCTTGTTGATGCCCTTGACGTGAATGTGGGTGTTGTCGGGGCACTCGAAGGTGATGCCCTCAGGCGCGGTGTAGACAACCGGGTGAGAGTAACCGAGGGACAGGTCGAGGTCCTTGCCCTTGAGCTGGACGCGGTAGCCAACGCCAGCGAGCTCGAGGACCTTGGTGTAACCCTCGGAAACGCCGGTGACCATGTTCTGGATCAGGGCGCGGGTGAGGCCGTGACGGGCACGGGTCTCACGCTCGTCGTCGGGGCGGGAGACGGTCAGCACGCCGTCCTCAACCTCGATGGAGAGCTTCTCATAGAAATCGGCCTCAAGGGTGCCCTTGGGGCCCTTCACGGACACGTGGGTGCCGTCAACTGCCACTTCGACTCCGGCGGGAATCTGGACAGGCTTCTTACCGATACGAGACACGGTGTTCTCCTTTCCTTCTACTCGCCTAAGCGAATTACCAGATGAGGGCGATGACCTCGCCGCCGATGCCCTTCTTGCGAGCATCGCGGTCGGCCATGACACCCTGGCTGGTGGAAACAATGGCGGTACCGAGGCCACCGCGGACGCGGGGGAGGTCCTTCACGCCGGCGTACTTGCGCAGACCAGGCTTGGAGTAGCGCTTGATGCCGTTGATGACCTTGGCCTTCTTGGGACCATACTTAAGGGTGATGTGGAGGGTCTTGGCCGGGGCGGTGTCCTCAACGGTGTAGCCCTCGATGTAGCCCTCCTCGTAGATGACTCGAGCGATCTCAACGAGCTTCTTGGAGCTCGGCATAGAGACCTCGGCCTTGTTCGCAGCATTGCCGTTGCGGATGCGCGTGAGCATGTCTGCGATCGGGTCGGTGAGATTCATGTGGATTCTCCTTCGTTCTTGATGAGTCCGTGCCATCGGTACTCCCCCACCCGTAGCGGGAAAGCCTGTACGGCACGTCTTCCGTACGCGTCACGCCGTATTAAACGTGCGCGCGCTGGCAGTGACTTACCAGCTGGCCTTCTTGATGCCGGGAAGCTCGCCCTTGAGCGCCAGCTCGCGGAAGCAGACACGGCACAGGCCGAACTTGCGGTACACAGAGTGCGGACGGCCGCAGCGCTGGCAGCGCGTGTACTCGCGGGTCGAGAACTTCTGCTTGCGATTGCACTTGACGATCATCGATGTCTTAGCCACTTATTTCCTCCTCACATACATATATATGCGCCTCGGACAGGCGGCACGTGCTCTTCGCGCACCGCCTGTGGAACCCGGGGCAATAAGTACCTATTTCTTGAACGGGAAGCCGAAGGCGTCGAGAAGGGCCTTGGCCTCTTCGTCGGTCTTGGCGGTGGTGACGATGGTGATGTCCATACCACGGGTGTGGTCGACGGAGTCGAAGTCAACCTCGGGGAAGATGAGCTGCTCGGTGACGCCCATGGAGAAGTTGCCGCGGCCGTCGAAGGACTTGGCGGAGATGCCGCGGAAGTCGCGGATACGGGGGATCGCGACGGAAGTCAGGCGATCAAAGAACTCCCACATGCGGTCGCCGCGCAGGGTGACCTTGGCGCCGATGGGCATGCCAGCGCGCAGCTTGAAGGAAGCGATGGACTTACGGGCACGGGTGACCATGGGCTGCTGGCCGGTGATGACGCGAAGGTCGCGCACGGCACCGTCGATAGCCTTGGAATCGGTGGCGGCCTCGCCGACACCCATGTTCACGACGATCTTCTCGAACTTGGGGATCATCATGACGTTCTCATACTGGAACTTGTCCTGCATGAGCTGCTTGACCTCGTTGTTGTACTTGGTCTTGAGACGGGGAATGTACTTCTCCTCAGCCATTTTCACTCCTTACTGGGGTTTTAAGCACGGGGTTGGCCTCTTCGATCGACCCATGCGCCCGACCTTGCCTTTCAATCGTCGGGCGCCGCACACAAGGCGTGCGCTCTCCTCTTTCAAGGCAATTTCGGGCACCTGGCTCGCCCGCTTGTTGCTGGGTTAGCCTCGTGCCTCCTGACGTGCATCATGCTCACGATGGCTGTCATGCGCATGACGAATTGACGGCAGGAGCCGACAAAACAGTCGTTACTATACGCCTATGTCGTGTTCTTTGCCACCGAAAGTTGAGGTGTGCAGGTAAATCCATAAATCGGGATCAACGCTTTCGTCGAGCGAACCGGGGGGCGCGGGAGGGCCGAGGGATTTTTGCTCGGTCAAGTCCTGCGCAAGACGAAGCGTCCACTGGACACTTCTTTGCGTGCGGAATCTACAAAAATCCCTCGGCCCTCCCGCGCCCTCGGTCACGCAAACCGTTCACATCGCTGAAGCCCCAGCACTCTATACTGGTTGCGTATCAACCGTTACTCCGGAGGTCTTCATGCCTTCTTCTTCAATACGTTTTTCCAAACCTGAGCTGCTCGCGCCTGCGGGCGGGCCGGAACCGTTTTACGCTGCGCTTGCCGCCGGCGCCGACGCCATCTATTGCGGCATGGGGTCGTTCAACGCGCGCCGCAAGGCCGACAACTTCACCGACGACACCTTCGAGGCCGCGTGCCGCGCGGCGCACCTGGCGGGTTCGCGCGTGTACGTGACCGTCAACATCGTCATCAAGGACGAGGAGATGGCCGAGGCGCTCGAGCTCGTCAACCGCTGCTGGCGGCTGGGAGCCGACGCGTTCATCATCCAGGACTGGGGGCTGTTCTTCGAAATTAGGCGTCTCATGCCCGAAATCGAGACGCACATCTCCACTCAGGCGAACATCCACGATGCGCGTGGCACCGCCTGGTGCAAGGCCGCCGGCGCGGACCGCGTGACGCTCTCGCGCGAGCTGTCCGTCGACGAGATCGCGCACATCCACGACGCGGTCGACATCGAACTCGAGGTCTTCTCCCACGGCGCGATCTGCTTTTGCTATTCGGGAGTCTGTCTCCTGTCGAGCTTCACCTCGCGCGGGCGCTCGGCCAACCGCGGCATGTGCGCGCAGCCCTGTCGCTTGCCGTATGAGCTCATCGATGAGACCGGGCGCTCGTGGTCCCGCCCCGGGCGCGAGCGCGCGCTCTGTCCGCGCGACACCTGCACGGCGCCCATGCTCCCCCGTCTGCTGGACGCCGGCGCGCACGCCCTCAAGCTCGAGGGCCGCATGAAAGCCCCCGATTACGTGTACTCGATCGTGAGCACCTACCGCGCGCAGCTCGACGACGTCCTCGCCGGACACGACGTGACCGAGGAGGTCGCCGCAGCGCGCTATCGCACGCTCAAGCGCTGCTTCAACCGAGACTTCACCTGCGAATACCAGGAGGGTCGCTCGGGCGACGAGATGATGAGCTACGAGAGGTCCAACAATCGGGGCCAGATCGTCGGCGAGGTGCTCGGCAGCAAGCCGTTCGGCAACACCTGCGGGCTCAAGCCCGATGACAAGCGCCGTCGCGCGGCGTGGACGCGCCTGCGCCTTGTTGAGCCCGTCGGCAAGGGCGACCTGCTCGAGCTGCGCCACGACGATGAGTTCGACCAATTCCTCACCGCCATCGCGCCCGAAGACGCGGCCGCCGGCGATGTGATCGAGTGCCGCACGGCGCGCCCCATGCCCGCGGGCTCACGCGTGCGCCTCATTCGCAGCCAACAGGCCATGGACTCCGCCGATGCCGCCCTCAAGCGCCCCGTCGCGCGCAAACGGCTCGTCGACGTTCACGTTATCGCTCAAATCGGCCGGCCGTTCACCATCGAGCTTCGTTGCGTGGACGACCCTGCCCTTTCCGCGCAGGCGCACGGCTTTATCGTCGAGGCGGCACGCACCAAGGCCGTGACCGCAGAGGACCTCATCGAGCACGTGGGGCGCATGGGGTCCTCCGCCTTTGAGGCGGTCAACTTCGATATCCAGCTTGACGAGGGATGCGGCATGGGCTTCTCCGCCGTCCACAAGGTCCGCGCGGCGGCATGCGAGGCGCTCGAGGCCGTCATTCTCGCGCCATACGCAAAGCGCCTCAAAGGTCGTTTTCCCCTCACCGGTGCGCCCGATTCGCGCTGTGTCACCGGTGTGGCGGGCGTCGAGATCGAGGGGCACGGCTCCCCCTGTGATGTCGGCCTCCCCGCCGACGCCCGTGGAGACGTGGGTCTTTGCGGCGCGCATGCCGTGGATGGGGAAATCTGCGCGCTCGCTCCCTCACTTGCGGCCGCAACGGCGGCGCGCGATGCTGGCGCCACGCGCATATACATGACGGTCGACAATCTTCTCGGCGCCGGCTACTCCCCTGCCGACGCGGCTGACAACGGCATCATCGCCGTGCTTGACGAGGTGTCGCGCGAGATGGACCACGAGCGCCTCGACCCGTGGCTTACAAGCGCTGTCCCCGCTGCCGTCGGCACGATTTCCCAGCTCGCACTCGGCTCCGAGCGCGGGACCTGCGTCGAGCTTCGAAGCTGCATTCCCGTCCACAACGCTGCGTGCATGCACGTCCTGCACGAGCGGGGCGCGCATGCGGCGTGGCTCTCGCCCGAGCTCACGCTTGCGGAAATCGAGCGCATCGCGCCGCAACGCGGCGACATGGCCCTCGGCATCATGGTGCTGGGCTCCCCTCGAGTGATGACAAGCGAGCACTGCATCCTGCAGGTCGCCGGCGCGTGCATCCACGATTGCGAGCGTTGCCGGTTTCGGACGCGCGCCTTTAGGCTCAAGAACATCGATGGGCGCATGCTTCCCGTCCGTACGGGTCTCAATGGGCGCAGCCACCTCTACGACGGCGTGCCCATCGACGCCACCCCGCAGATCCCCGCCCTCTTGGCGGCAGGCGTCTCGCGGTTCTTGGTCGACGGCACGCTGCTCGATGCCGACGAGCTCGCCCGTCGCGTCGCGCGGGCCAAACGCGCCCTCGACGCCGCCCGCGCAGGCCGCACACCCGACAAGCGCATGCCCGGCTCGAGCTCCGGATGCCTGTTCCAAGGCGTCGAATAGGGCATGACAGACGTCTCGCGGCCGAGCCCGTGCGCTACCGCGAGACGCGCTGAGACGGTCGCCAGCCCACTCGGGACGGCGGCCGCCTCAAGCGATAATCAGCCCTTCGATTGAACGGTATGCCTGTGGCACCGCTCCCGAGGTGATAATCGTGACGTTCTCAATTGACGCGAAACTGACAGACGCTTCCATGCCAAATTTGCTCGCGTCCGCAAGGACGTAGGGCTGCCGCGTTTGTGCCATGGAGACGCGCTTGACCTCAGCCTCGAGTGGATCGGGGGACGTCATCCCATGGTCCATGCTGATGCCGTTCGCGCCCCAAAACCCGCAGGAGAACCGATAGCGAGCAAGCATCGCCGTCGCATCCGGGCCCACCAGGGCCTCGGTCTCGGGTTTGAGCTCGCCGCCCGTCACCATGACACGGCAGCCCCGTTCCATCAAACGGCGTGCGTGCCCCACCGAATCCGTCACGTAGGTCACCCCGGTGTCGACGGGAACGCAGGCAACAAGCTGCAGGGTGGTCGATCCCGAGTCGATATACACATACGACCCCGGCTCGATGCGCTGCGCCGCCGCTCGAGCGATGGCCCGCTTTTCATCGATATGGAGCTCGCTTCGCTCGGGGATCGTCAGGTCACGAGCGATGTGGGCCCGCTCCAAGCTGGTCGCTCCGCCATGCACCTTCGCCAGACGATGCGCGCGATCGAGCGCCTGCAGGTCACGACGGATTGTCGATGGCGTCACTCCAAGCGCCTCGGCAAGATCCGGCACAGCCATCGATCCCTCATCGGTGACCATTCGCACGATCGCGTTGAGCCGATCTTCCGCAAGCATGACGTCTACTCCTCCTCGGGGTACACGACCCCCCAGTCGGCGCGCAGACGCGTCATCGTCTCCATGACATCGGATGCGTACTCGATAAGCTCGAGCTTGGACGCGTCTCCGGCCACGGCGCTCTCAAGATCCGCGGCCTCATAGCAAAGCGCATAGGCCTCGACGCCGGCCTCGACTTCTTCGCGACGACCGTCTGCGGTCCAGGTGATCGTCGCATGGTCTGCGCGAGGATAGGACATGACCTCGATGTAGCAATGGTCGAAACACAGGGTCGCGCGCTTGGGTTGCTTGGCGTGCATGCTCAGGGAGAACACACCCAGCTGACCCTCGGCATTGCGCGTCACGAAGCCGCTCTCCTCGTCGACCCCCGTCTCAAACAGATTCGCAAGCGATACGACATCGGTGGGCTGGCTCTCCATGAACAGTCGTGCCACCGACAGAGCGTACACGCCGATATCGAGCATCGCGCCACCCGCAAGGCTTCGATTCCAGAAGCGGTTGGACACGTCGTCGTACTCGTGAAAACTTCCGAAGTTCACCTGCGCCAGACGCAACCGACCGAACTCACCCGCCTGGGCGCGGCGCGTAAGCTCAACGTACAGGGGCATATGAAGGACAGTCGTCGCATCCATGAGGACAACGCCGTGCTCATCGGCGATCGCACGGGCTTCCTCAAGCTCGGCGGAATTGAGCGTGATGGCCTTTTCGCACAAAACGTGCTTGCCGGCGGCCAGGGCGCCGCGCAGATAGGTGATATGCGTGTTGTGCGGCGTGGTGATGTAGACGCAATCGACACGCGGATCGGCATAGAGCTCTTCGACCGAATCGTATACATGCTCGACGCCGTAGATCTGGGCAAATGCCTCGGCCTTGGAGCGCGTGCGGTTGGCGATGCCATACACCGTGCGACCCGCAAGCGCAAGCGACTGGGCAAACTGGTTGGCGATCACGCCGCAACCGATAATCGCCCAGTTGAGATGCGGGGCCGTGAAAATATCATCTGGGAAAGGCTTGCCGGCGACCGCCTCAAATGCGGCTTTCGCGGCCGCTGCCGCGTCCTTAGGTGCAGTTTGATTCGCAGCGCACTTCGTATCCATGGAGATCTCCTCACACCGTCACCGATAAGCCCAATGCCTATCGTGCTGCTCAAAGCTTATCACAATGTTGCGCGCCTGTGCGCGTTTTCGCTCGGTTGTGCGTATTTCTTTGCGATATCGAGGTGAAATACGCATGCCCCACCCCTACGAGTGATCTAGGGCCACATGGCGATGCGCGCGCCACTCCGCCCTACCCGTTCAGTGCACAAAAGAACCCCCTGGACCGCACATAGGGCAATCCAGGGGGTTCAGTAGGTGCTCTAGAGATGAACTCTTAGAACTTGTGACCGCACTTCTTGCAAATACGGAGCTTGGTCTTGTGACCGTCGAGCTCGCCGGCCTCGTGGCCAACGCGGGTGCGCTTGCCGCACTCAGGGCAGATGAGCTGGACGTTGGAAACGTCGATCGGCATCTCCTTGTCGACGATGCCGCCCTGCTGGCCAGCACCGTTGGGCTTGACGGCCTTCTTGGCCACGGCGACGCCCTCGACGATAACCTTGCCCTCGGAAGGCAGCGCGCGCAGGACGACGCCCTGCTTGCCGCGATCCTTGCCGGAGAGCACCTCGACCTTGTCGCCCTTCTTGATGGACATAGACATAGTGGTCTCTCCCTTACGTTAGAGGGTCTCGGGTGCGAGCGAGACGATCTTCATGTACTTCTTGTCACGAAGCTCGCGAGCGACGGGCCCGAAGATACGGGTGCCGACAGGCGAACCATCCTTGTTGATGACGACGGCGGCGTTGTCATCGAAGCGGATGTAGGAGCCGTCCTTGCGGCGGACCTCCTTGACGGTGCGAACGATAACGCAGCGCACGACATCCTTCTTCTTGACGTTGGCGCCAGGCGTGGCCTCCTGAACGGCGGCCATGACGACGTCACCGATGCCGGCGTAACGGCGCTTAGAGCCGCCCAGCACCTTAATGCAACGAACCTTGCGCGCACCGGAGTTGTCGGCAACGTTCAGCATGGTTTGCATCTGAATCATGGTTGGAACCTTTCCGAACCTAAGCCGGCGAGAGGTGCGACCGCCCTATCGCGAGAACCGAGCTGGAACTCAGGCGGGCGCACATCGCCGTAAGGGTTTACTTCAACAAGCTTACTTGGCGCGCTCGATGATCTCGACAAGACGCCAACGCTTGGTGGCGGACAGCGGACGGGTCTCCATGATGCGAACGGTGTCGCCAACGCCGGCCGTGTTCTCCTCGTCGTGGACGTGGAACTTCTTGGTGCTGGTCATCATCTTGCCGTACTTGGGATGACGCTTGCGCTCCGTGGTGGTGACAACAATGGACTTGTTGCCCATGATGGAGGAAACGATGCCCTGACGGACCTTGCGCGCGTTGCGCTCAGTTGCTTCAGCCATTAGCTACTCCTTGCGCTACTCGGTGGCAGCGGACTTCTCCGCTGCGATCTGACGGGCACGCTGCTCGGTGAGGACACGGGCGATGTCCTTCTTCACGGTGTTCACGCGAGCGGTGTTGTCCAGCTGGCTGGTGGCCATCTGGAAACGAAGGTTGAAGAGCTCGGCGCGGCAATCCTTCAGCTTCTCAGCCAGGGCCTCGTCGGAGAGCTCACGAATCTCTGCGGGCTTCATTACTTGTCCTCCCCGTTCTTAGCGCGGGTAATGATCTTGGTCTTGATCGGCAGCTTGTGCTGGGCAAGACGCAGGGCCTCGCGTGCGATCTCCTCGGACACGCCGGCGATCTCGAACATAACGCGGCCCGGCTTGACGACGGCCACCCACTCCTCGGGGTTACCCTTACCGGAGCCCATGCGGGTCTCCGCAGGCTTCTTGGTGATGGGCTTGTCCGGGAAGATAGTGATGTACACCTTACCGCCACGCTTCATGTAGCGGGTCATGGCAATACGAGCAGCCTCGATCTGACGGTTGGTGATCCAGTGACGATCGAGGGCGACGATGCCGTACTCACCGAAATGGAGCTCGGTGTTGCCCTTGGCCTGGCCCTTCATGGAGCCACGCTGCACCTTGCGGTGAAGAATACGCTTAGGAGCGAGCATTACTGATTCCTCCTATCGTTGTTACGACGACGCGGACGGGAGGTACCCTCGAGAGCCATGTTCGGAACAGGCTGACCCGGGAGCTTCTCGCCCTGGTAGATCCAGACCTTGACGCCGCAGGAGCCCATGGTGGTGTGAGCGGTAGCGGTGCCGTAGTCGATCTTGGCGCGGAGGGTGTGCAGCGGCACGCGACCCTCGCGGTACCACTCGCGACGACCCATCTCGGCGCCGCCGAGACGACCGGAGCACTGGATACGGATGCCCTTGGCGCCAGCCTTGCGAGCAGACTGGACGGCCTTGCGCATAGCGCGGCGGAAGGCCACGCGGCCCTCGAGCTGCTCAGCGATGGACTGAGCGACGAGGACGGCGTCGAGCTCGGGGCGCTTGACCTCGATGACGTCGACGGAAAGGTTGCCCTTGGTCACGCCGGCAACGCGCTCGAGCTCGGTGCGGAGACCGTCGATCTCGGAGCCCTTCTTGCCGATGACAACGCCAGGACGAGCGGTGAGGATGATGACCTTCACCTTGTCGCCGGCGCGCTCGATCTCAACGCGAGAGACGGCGGCGCGGGCGAGGCGCTTCTCGAGGAAGCGGCGGATCTCGATATCGTTGCCGAGAGTCTTAGCGTAATCCTTCTCAGCGAACCAGCGGGAGCGCCAGTTCTCGGTAATGCCAAGACGGAAGCCAGTGGGATAGACTTTCTGACCCATGACGCTTAAGCCTCCTTTCGAGGAGCAACGACGACGGTGATGTGGCTCGTGCGCTTCAGAATGCGGGAAGCGGAGCCCTTGGCGCGAGGACGGATACGCTTGAGCGTCGGGCCCTCGTCGACATAGGCGGCCTTGACAACCAGGTCATCGGCGCGCATCTGGTTGTTGTGCTCGGCGTTAGCCACGGCGGAGCGCAGGACCTTCTCCACGTCCACGGCGACGGAGCGCGTGCAGAAGTGGAGGATATCGAAGGCCTGAGCGACGTTCTTGCCGCGGATCAGGTCGATCACAAGACGAGCCTTGCCGGGGGAAACACGCACGTACTTAGCCGTGGCGCGGACCTCACGGGTCTCGGTGGAAGTAGTAGCCATTTACCTAAACCCCCTATTTGGCCTTGTGGGCACGGAAGGTACGAGTGGGCGCGAACTCGCCCAGCTTGTGACCGACCATGGACTCGGTGACGTACACGGGAACATGCTTGCGGCCGTCGTGGACGGCGATGGTGTGGCCGACCATCTCGGGGAAGATGGTGGAAGCGCGAGACCAGGTCTTCACGACGTCCTTCTTGCCAGCCTCGTTCATCGCGATGATACGCGAGAGGAGGCGCGCCTCTACGAACGGGCCCTTTTTGAGACTTCTGCTCATAAGTGCTTTCTCCTAACGGGTATCGGTTACTTCTTGCGACGACGGATGATGAGATCGTTGGACGTCTTCTTCTTGTTGCGGGTGCGGTAGCCCTTGGAGGGGGTGCCCCACGGAGAGACGGACGGACGACCGGAGGTGTGCGAACGACCCTCGCCACCGCCGTGCGGGTGATCGACCGGGTTCATGACGGTACCACGGACGGTCGGGCGGACGCCCATCTTGCGATGACGGCCGGCCTTACCGATGACGATGTTGGCGTGCTCGGCGTTGCCAACCTCACCGATGGAGGCGCGGCAGGTCACGAGAACGCGACGCATCTCGGAGGAAGGCATACGGACGATGGCGTACTTGCCCTCCTTACCCATGAGCTGGCAGGCGGTACCAGCGGAACGGGCGATAGCGGCGCCCTTGCCAGGCTGGAACTCGATGGCGTGGATGAGAGTACCCACGGGAATCTCGGAGAGCGGCATAGCGTTGCCCGGCTTGATGTCGGCGCCGGCACCGGAAATGACGGTGTCGCCGACCTTGAGGCCCTTGGGGGCGAGGATGTAGCGCTTCTCGCCGTCCACGTAGTGGAGCAGGGCGATGCGAGCGGAGCGGTTCGGGTCGTACTCGATGGTAGCGACCTTGGCCGGCACGCCGTCCTTGTTGCGCTTGAAGTCGATGACGCGGTACTGACGCTTCACGCGGCCACCCTGGTGGCGCATGGTGATGCGACCGGCGTTGTTACGACCAGCCTTGACCGGCAACGGCTCGAGAAGAGACTTCTCGGGCGTGGTGCAGGTGATCTCGGAGAAATCCGCGATCGTCTGCCAGCGACGGCCGGCGCTGGTCGGCTTAAGGTGCTTTACAGCCATTACCTTATCCCTTTCATATCAGTCCGTTGGCCACTGCAAGCTGGGACGCGGATGCAGTGACACCGGATTACCACGGCTCCGGGCGTTTCCTATTTATACGCACGGAACACTTGAGCTTGCCTCCCCATTTTTGAAGAGGCAAGCGTCAAGAACTAACGTAAGGCGCAAATTACGCCTGGGTGCCGAAGACCTCGATGGTCTGACCCTCGGCAACGGTGACGATGGCCTTCTTCCAAGAACGGGTCTTGCCAGCGACGTAGCGAACGCGCTTGGTCTTGGGCTTGACGTTGATGGTGTTAACGCGAACAACCTTCACGCCAAAGATCTCCTCGACGGCGTCCTTGATCTGGAACTTGTTGGCGTCCTTGGCAACCTCGAAGGTGTACTTGTTCTCCTCCATGGCGGAGTAGGAACGCTCGGACACGATCGGGCGGATGATGATCTCGTGAGCGGTCATTTAGGCGAGCACCTCCCCGAAGTGAGCGGCGACGTCGGCGGGCATCAGCAGAGCGCCGTTGTTGACGAGGTCATAGGTGTTGGCCTCGGCAGGCGTGATGATGAACGTCTTGGGGATGTTGCGGAAGGAGAGGTAAGCGTTGATGTCATCCTCGCGAACGATAATGGTGAGACGCTTGCCCTCGATGCCCAGAGCCTTGAGCATGGCAACGGCGGCCTTGGTGGACGGCTTCTCGAAACCGTAGTCGTCCACGAGCACGAGCTCGTTGTCACGGAGCTTGGCGGACAGGGCGGAACGCATGGCAAGCTTGACCTCTTTGTTGTTCATGCGCTTCACGTAGGTGCGGGGCTTGGGCCCGAAGATCACACCGCCACCACGCCACTGAGCGGCGCGAATGGAGCCCTGACGGGCACGGCCGGTGCCCTTCTGACGCCAAGGCTTCTTGCCGCCACCGGAGACCTCGGAACGGCCCTTGGTGGACTGGGTGCCCTGACGCCAGCAGGCCTGCTGGCACGTGACGATGTGGTGCATGACGTGGATGTTCGGCTCGATGCCGTACACGGCGTCGGCGAGCTCGGCCTCGGCGACCTGCTTGCCCTCGGCGTTCTTCACTTCAAACTTAGACATAGCGACGGTCCTCCTTTACGCCATGCGGATGGCGACCAGACCGTTCTTGCCACCGGGCACAGCGCCCTTGACAAGGATGAGGTTCTGCTCAGCATCAATGCGGACAACGGAGAGGTTCTTCACAGTCACGCGGGCGTTACCCATGTGACCAGCCATCTTGACGCCCTTGAGGACGCGGGCCGGGTAAGCGCACTGGCCGATGGAGCCGGGGTGACGCTGGATGTGGGAACCGTGGGTCATGGGACCGCGGCGCTGGTTCCAGCGCTTGATGCGGCCCTGGAAGCCCTTACCCTTGGAGGTGCCGATCACGTCGACCTTGGCGACGTTCTCGAAATCAGCGACGGTAACGACGTCGCCGACCTTGTGCTCCTCGCCGTTCTCGACGCGGACCTCACGAAGGTAACGGACGGGCTCGACGCCAGCCTTAGCAAAGTGACCAGCCATGGGCTTGTTCACGTGCTTGGCCTTGATGTCGCCGAAGCCGATCTGGACGGCGTTGTAGCCGTCGGTCGCCTCAGTTTTAACCTGCGAGACGGTGCAGGGGCCAGCCTGGATGACCGTGACGGGGACGACGTTATCGTCCTCGTCCCAAACCTGGGTCATGCCGATCTTGCGGCCGAGAATCATGTTGATCATTCGATCTCCAACTCTCGGTGGTCTTGGGACATTGCACGCGCCCCTTGCGCGTGCCCCTAGAGGACCACATACGTAACTTGCGCGCTACTGCTTGCATTCGCGTCGACCATCTTTGCGCGGCAACCCATTTGCGCAGGTAGATGACCTAGGCAGAATCCTCCTAGTAGACACAGCTTGTTTAGTATACACGCCCGCGGGCGTCTCCATATTGTCTTCGCAATGTTTTTGCTGGTGAGAGCCGTCGCCCCTCCGCCCCCGGTACCCCATCGCCCGCGGCACGCCCCCGCCCCCCTCCGCGCCCGACATCCAGCCGTCCCCGGTGTCCCACCACATGTCGAGTGTGCGCTTTTCCCACGTTTACGCGCTCCAAAGGTAGGAAAAGCGCACACTCGGCGAAAAGGGAAGGTAAAGGAGGGGGGGGGCGAAACGAGGGGCGCAAGGGAGCCGAGAGGGGCGACGGGCAACGGGGCGGCATCGAGCCGGCCGCCGGCGTGTTGCTATTCGCTGCGAAGTGCCTCAACAGGGTCACGTCTGGCAGCGCTGCGGCTGGGGATGAGACCGGCGATGACCGTGAGCAGCACGGAGATCGCAATGAGGCCCAAGGCCGAGCCCACGGGCAGCTGCATGACGTTCTCGACATGGTGCACGGCGAGCGTCCAGGCGTTGACGGGGAACGAAATCCCCACCACCACCGCGATCGCGAGCACGCCCGCGATGAGGCCCTCAATGAAGGTCTCGGCGTTGAACACGTTGGCGATGTTGCGCTTGGAGGCGCCCATCGCGCGCAGGATGCCGATCTCCTTCTTGCGCTCGAGCACACTGATATAGGTGATGATGCCGATCATGATCGAGCTCACCACGAGCGAGATGCTCACGAAGGCGATGAGCACGAGCGAGATCATGTTCACGATGCTCGTGACGCTGCCCATGAGCACGCCCATGTAATCGGTGTAGACGATGACCTTGTCGTCGGCCCCCTCCTCGCGCATTTCCTCGTTGTATCGGTCGATCACGCCAAGGACGTCCTCTTTCGCCTCAAAATCGACCGGATAGATGCTGACCGCCTGCGGATCTTGCGCGTCGGCATAGCCGAGCGTGGCGAGGTTGTTGTCGAAGGTGAGCTTGTTGGCGTTGGCGTAGCTGGCCATGAGGGACGCCAGGTCCTCGGCATCCATGTTGAAATGGATGGCACCGGCAAACGCCTTGCCGTCGACCGTGAACGCGCGTTGCAGGTTGGCGGCGAGCTGAGGCGTCATCTGCTCCGCCATGCGCCCCATCGCCTGACCCAAGCCCGCCTGCAGCTGCGAGGCGACCGCGTCACCGATGCGCGTGCCCGCCTGCTCGAGCACAGCGGCGAACGCCTGCGTCATGTACGGCGCCAAATCGTCGCGCACATACGAGGTCATGGCCTCCTGCAAGCGCTCGGCAACCGGCTCCCCGGCGTTTTTCGCAATGATGGCGAGCTGCGTCTGAGCCTCGGGGGTCTTAGAGTACTCGGCGAGGGCGGCCACGAGCTTTGACGCGAAGTCCGGGTCATTTGGCTTGAGGCTCAACCTATGATCTGTAAGCCACTCCCCGAAGCCTTCCGCGTATGCCTGCGCTGCCGCGAAGGATGCGTTCAGCTGATCGCGGGAGATCACCTCACCGTCCTTAAGGTCGCCCCAGATATCGGAGAAGTTGGGTTGCGGAGGGTTGGACAGGATGGCGTCCATGTCAATCGAGTCGAGCACGCCGGAGAGGTCGATGGGCACCGAACCCAAATCGAACCCCGAAAGGTCGAACCCGGACAAGTCGAACCCCTCGCCCAGTACCTTCTCGTCGATCTTGAAAGCCGACTTGAGGGCGGCGCCGTCGACCGTAAACAAACTCCCCAGGTCAACGCCGCGTTTTGCCTCCTCCTGCAAGGTGGCGAAGGGCTTGCCGGTGAACACGTCCACCTCAGGGTCTGCGAGCTGCTGCCGCACGATCTCCGAGTCCGCCGCGCGCTTCATGAGCTCCTCGGTGAGGCCGTGCGTGTAGGCGATGCCCTGCGACAGCGCCGCCGATTTCGCCGTCGGGCTCGGCTGCACAACGCCCACGATCTTGAGGTCGATACCGTGCTCGACCTGCTGCTCGATAAACGAGGCATCGTCGGACATATCCGTCCAGCCGCCCGTCTCGTCGTTCTTCCGGTAAAAATCGGAGGCGGCGAGCACTTTGAAGCTCGTCTGGAGGGCATCCTCGTAGGTGAAATCCACATCCGCCTCGGGCACGTAGATCTCCCCCGCGCCGCTCATCGTCCCCTCGACCATGCGGTCGAGCTCCGCGGGGTCGAGCACGCCCAGGCTATATAGAGTGAAATCGGAGATCTTGCCCCGCGACGAGAGGACCAAAACGCATTCATTGGGCTTGGTCGCCCAGTGCCCGGCCACCACGTCGTATTGCTCCTCAAGCAGCTCGGGGTTGTCGATCATCTCGTTGAAGGCGGTGGTGCCGCCCACCATCGTCCCCGCCATCGCCGCGGAGCTCGCTCCTCCCGACATCGCCGTCGACATCGCGTTGGGCGAGAGTTTGACCGGCGCGCCGTCGCCGTCTTGACGGTACACGAGCGGCGTGATGCCGTAGTCGTATTGGATGGCCGAGACCTCGCCGTCGAGTTCCTTGGCGCCCTTGTCCAAAAACGCCTTGAAGCTCGTCATGTCGTTTGACTTCACGCTCGCGAACATATCGGAGAGCATGGTGAAGACGGGGATCGCATCGCCGGGCTCAGGCTGGACGGCACCCTTCTCAGAGGCGGCGTCCGCAGGCGCGGCCGCGGCGTCGCCGGGCTCCCCCGCGCCGGCATCCGCATCGCCCGTCATCATGCTCGTGAGGTCATAGCTTTGGCGGGCGATGGTGAGCGGATAGCTCGACAGCGTATCCTGCTCCACCTTGGCGATATAGCCGTTCACGCCGTTCGACAGCGCAAGGATCGCCGCGATGCCCATGATGCCGATCGACCCGGCGAAGGCCGTCATGATGGTGCGGCCCTTCTTGGTCATGAGGTTGTTGAACGACAGCGAGAGCGCCGTGAGCAGGCTCATGGAGGAACGCGGTGCCGTTCGCGCGAACGACGAGCCGCGTGTGTCCTCCGGTGTCGCGCGATCGGACGCAGACGACGCGGCGCGGGCGGCAGCAGCGTGCGCATCGGCGGGCATCTTCCCCGCGGAGCCATCTGCAGTGCCACGGGCGCCGATGGGATCGGTGTCGCCCACAATGCGGCCGTCGCGGATGCGCACGATGCGCGTGGCGTAGTCCTCGGCGAGCTGCGGGTTGTGCGTGACCATGATCACAAGCCGCTCGCGCGCCACCTCCGCAAGCAGGTCCATCACCTGGATGCCCGTCTCGGTGTCCAGCGCGCCCGTGGGCTCGTCGGCGAGCACGATCTCGGGATCGTTCACCAGGGCGCGAGCAATCGCCACGCGCTGCATCTGCCCGCCCGAGAGCTGAGCCGGCTTTTTGTTGATGTGCGCCCCGAGCCCCACGCGCTCGAGCGCCGCACGAGCGCGGCGCGTGCGCTCGGCTCGGTCGACGCCGGCCAACGTGAGGGCGAGCTCCACGTTGGCGAGGACCGTCTGATGCGGGATGAGGTTGTAGCTCTGGAAGATGAAGCCCACACGGTGATTGCGGTAGGTGTCCCACTCCGCATCGCCATAGTCGCGCGTCGAGGTGCCGTTCACCACGATGTCGCCCGAGTCGGCGTGGTCGAAGCCACCCAAGATGTTCAAGAACGTGGTCTTGCCGGAGCCGGAAGGGCCGAGCACCGCCACGAACTCATTGTCGCGGAAGGTCACCGACACGCCATCCAGCGCACGTTGGATGAGGTCGCCGGTGCGATACGTCTTCGTGATGTCGCAAATCTCGATCATTCGCGCACCCCCTCATCGTCCGCTGCGGCAGCGGCCGCTTCGCGCTCGGCGAGACGGGCCCAGGTCCACTGGCGGAACAGCTCATAGAGCACCGCGACGATGGGGATGAAAAACACGATGCCCACGATGCCGAAGAGCTTTCCTCCCACCAGCGCCGCGATGAGCGTCCACAGGGCGGAAAGCCCCACCGACGAACCGACCACGTGCGGGTAGATGAACTGATTCTCGATAAACTGAACGACCAGGTACACGATCACGCACAACAGCGCGTGCTCGGGGGACGCCAACAGCGTGAGGAACGCGCCGATGGCGCACGAGGCGAAGGCGCCCACGTAGGGCACGAAGGCGAACAGGGCGGTGAGAAAGCCGATGAGCCCTGCATACGGAAGGCCCACGACGCTAAACGCGAAGAAGATGAGGATGCCCAGGATGCACGCCTCGAGGCACTGTCCCGAGAGGAACTTCGAGTACGTATCGGTTGCCAGGGCAGCCACGTGGCGGATGCGCGACACGTGACGCGGCTTGAGATGCGCATCCAAGACGCGATTCACCTGGCGCCCCAGCGTGCGCTTGCTGGCGAGGACATACACGGCGATGACGAAGGCGAACACGCAGCTCGACATGACCGAGACGGTCGAGCGCGCCGCGGCGAAGACCGAGGTGGCGATGGACCCGATGCCGAGGCTCAAAAGCCCCTGCGTACCCGTGGCGGATCCCGCGGTGGCGGAGCCGCCCGGGGCTTGAAACATCTTGGCGAGTTTATCGACATCGACGCCGTTCTCGGCAAGGCCGCGCTCGATCTCGGGCAGGCGCTCGGCAAGCAGCGGGGCGATCGTCTGCGCCGACGCCACGAGCTGCGGCACGAGCATGGTGACCGCGAGCACCGCCACGCCGGCGATGAGCACCAAGACGATCACGATGCTCGCCATGGTGATGGCCCCCTGCCCCGGTCGCTTGCCCTCAGGCAGATGGTCCGCCGCGCGGCGGAGCAGTCGCTCCAGCCCTGAGACGGGGACGTTGAGCACGAACGCGAAACCCAGGCCGAGCAGGACGGGAAACAGGATGTCGATCACGGATGAGATGGCGTGTATCACCACGTCCAGATGCATGACGGCGGCATACAGGCAAACGCCAAATGCGATGAGGGAGGCGGTGCGACGGGTTTGCTGATCGAGCATAAGTGCCTTTCGAAGACTGCGGCGCCGCGTCTTTGGCGATGCCGCACACGTATCCGCCTCTTATACCCAAACCCACCGCCGACCTTCAACGAAATCGCCGGCGTGGGCGCCTATTTCGTCCAGAAATCGTACAGCGCCTGAGAATACAGGGCGCTGCCGTACGCGGAGGGGTGGGAATAGTCGCGCAAGAACAGCGGGTCGTACTCGTACGACGAGAAATCTGCCACCTCGACACCCGCCCGGTCGCACACGGCCCGGACCGTGGTGTAGTACGCCTCGCGCACCTCGTGCGTGTAGATCGTCTGGTCGTAGGCCCTGCCCTTGACGGGCTGTATGACGATGAGCGGCTCGATGCCGGCCTCGCGACAGACGTCGAGCATCAGCTCCAGGTCCTCGAACTCCTGCTGGCTGAAGTACACCCCGTCCTGCACATGCCAAGCGCGTTGCGCCCCTTCAAGCCAGGCAGAGAACTTCTCGCGGTACCAGGAGTCGTAAAACCCGTATTCGTTTCCCGCCGACGCCTTGGACGCCCGCGCGCGTCCGTCCTCAATCAACGCGGGCCAGTCGGGAGACGAGCCATCCGCCCCGGGCTGCGCCACCTGGACGCCATCGCCCGCGGCTGCATCGCCCGCGGCTGCACCGCCCGCGGCCGCATCGCGCGTACGCAGCTCATGCGCAAGACGCGCGTCCGCCGCGAAGTCCGACGCCGCACGGTCGACGGCTCGCACCAGCCCCTCGGCCGAGGCCTCGCCCTCCCCCGCGCACCAGACGCCATACGCACGGACGCGCTGCACCACGCGCTCCTTGGTCGTCTCTGAGATCTGAGGGTTGGCCATGAAGGCGTCGTAGGCACCCTGGGAGAACACGGCCGGGAACGTGCTCGCGGGATCGCGATAGCACATGAACCACTGCATGCTCACGAATATCACGGCGCGCCGGCGAGCCTGGGGCATATGAGGGGCAAACGCCCCCAGCTCGATGGCCTGCCACAGGTCGTTCACGCCCGCGCGCCCCGCGATGACGGACGTGCTCCCAAACCGGCCGTCGGCAAAGAGGCGCGACGGATGCGCGGGGCCCGCCGGCGCGCCCTTGAGCTCCGACGAACCGAAGACGAGCTGGGGCGAGGCCCCCGCATCCCGCAGTGCGTCGTACTGGCCGGCCATGAAATCCCAACTCGACACCTCCTCGTAGCTGGGATATGCCGAACGCAGGTCCTTTGCCGGAACATGTCTCACGCCCCCGGCGAGCGCAAGGGCGGCGAGCATCGCGCCGCACAAGACAAGCGCCGCGGCGATCGCGGCCAAGTGTTTTTTCAATGTGTCTCCTCTCATCACCCGTCGCATGTCGCGCGCCCCGGCGTCAACGGCCCGCGCGCGCCGCCCCGGTGCCGACGGCACGGTGCCGATGGGCGAGCGGCACACAAGGGCGAGGTGGCGCGGGCAGGCGGCTCTAGAACTCGGCGTACACGGGAGCCGCAGGCGCCCCGTACGGCGAGCAGACGAAAAACCACGCCAGCACGCCGACGCACGCCACAACTGCCGCGCACCACGCGAGGGCGGCACTCGTCGAATCCGAAAAGAACCACGCGCGGATGCGCTCGAACAGCGCGATCACAGGCGCGCCGCGATCTGCTCGATAATCTTGTTCACGCTGTTCATCTCTTTGCGCTCCACCGCGGTGGGCGCGATCTCCACGCCAAACCGCTCCTCGATGCCCACGAGCACCTCGATGGCGGCGAGAGAGTCAAGCAGGCCCGCAGTGAACAAGTCGACATCGCGCTCCTCGCGCACCGCCTCGTCGTCGCAGATCTCCTCGAGCATGTCGAGTACCTGCGCCTCGATCGTTTCGATATCCACAGCCATTGATGTACCTTTCTCTTGCGGCACCCGAAGGCACCAAACCAAAACCTTGCGCACCGCCAACCCGGCGTACGCGCGCCATGCAACCGCCCTCTCCTACCGTGCACCGAGGGCGCTTACCACCAGACCCGACACCTGCCCCGAGAACAGGGCGAAGCCAAAGACCACGAACTGCAGCGTGACAAACCAGGTCAAGACCTTGTACCAGCCGCAGCCGCGATGCTTCTTATGAAATGAGCTGCGCTTTTGGTACACCTCGGTACCCGCGAGCAGCAGCCCGTGATACGCGCCGTACGCCAGATAGTCGACGGTCAGCCCGTGCCAGGCGCCCATGAGCACCATGTCGACCATGTAGGCGGCGCACGCCGTATGCAGGCGATTGGCGAACAGCTTGCGCTTGGTCGCCATGCGGACGAACCGCATGAAGACGAAGTCGCGCAGCCACGTCGAGAGCGTGATGTGCCACCGATTCCAGAAATCCTTGATGTCGGTGGCGATAAACGGGGCGCGGAAGTTCGCCGGCGTCTCGATGCAAAAGCAACGGCTCACGCCCATCGCCATGAGCGAATACCCCGCGAAGTCGAAAAAGAGATACGCCGCGTACCCGTAGGCCTTGAGCACCTCGCGAAAAGGCCCGGGCAGCCCGAGCGCATCGACCGTGAGCGTTCCGGCAGGCGCACAGCTCGCGTCGTAGAACCCCCGGGCGATCGTGGCGAGGACGAGCTGCATCACGGCGCCGACGGCCATCATCATCAGGCCGCGCGTGAGCAGGTCGGCGTAGGCCGAGCGTGGACGCGGCTGCGCGATGTCTCCCTCAAACCGACGCGACCGGTCGATGGGGCCGGAGGTGAACGTCGCGAAAAACGTCAGGAAGTAGAGGTAGTCCAGAGGGGCGATGCGTTCGATGAGACCGTCGCGCATCTCGATGAGAACCTGGACGGCCTTGAAGGTGATGTAGGAGATGCCGATGAACCCAAGCAGGTCTTGATCGAACACCGCGCCGACCTTGTACATCACCAGCGGGGCGACGGTGAGCACGAGGGAGGCGCGGTACACCGCGAGGCTCTTGACGCCACCGGGCGCACACCAACTGCGATGCATCGCGTAGGCGCAGCCGGAGGCGATGGCGAGGAAAACGGCAAAGGCAACAAGGCCCCGCGGGTTGCCGGCGAACAGCAGCAACACCATCAGGCACGACGCCGCCATGCCGTACGCGCGCATGGACCTGCCCATGAGGCCCAACACGGCGGCGGGGACCGCCAAGCCCGCACACGCAACGAAAAACACTGGTTATGAATGTGTGAAGTCGTGGACGCCCGCGCTCGTTATGTCGTTTTAACCCCGTCGGCAAATTGCCTGATGGTTCGCAGCGTCAAACGAATCGCGTGGCGTATTATTGAAGGGTTAGTAAACCGCTTGGTTAAAGGCGGTGCGACGGGGCCGCACCCGGCTCCGCGAGCGCCGGCCGCCGCCAGGTGGCCCAACCCGTTTTCGAAAGAAGGGCAGGACTCAATGGTCTCTCGCGTGTACGTAGAGAAGAAACCCGGGTTCGACGTCGAGGCAAAGCAGTTGCTGGGCGAGCTGCGCGACATCTTGGGCATCGAGGCCCTCACGGCCTTGCGCATCATCAACCGCTACGACGTCGAAGGCATCGACGAGGAGCTGTTCGCGCGCTGCGTGCCCACGGTGTTCTCCGAGCCGCAGGTCGACACCGTCTACGATGAGGTCCCGAGCGGGGCTGAGGCTCTCTTTGCCGTCGAGGCCCTGCCCGGTCAGTTTGACCAGCGCGCCGCCTCCGCCGCCGAGTGCGTCCAGCTCATCTCTCAAGGCGAGCGCCCCACCGTGCGCTGCGCCAAGGTCTACCTGCTCTCCGGCGAGCTCTCCGATGACGACCTCGCCGCCATCAAGGGCTACGTGGTCAACCCCGTCGAGTCCCGTCTCGCCACGCTCGAGCTGCCTAAAACCCTCACGCAGGATATCCCCGACCCCGAGCCCGTCGAGGTCATCGACGGCTTCCGCACGATGGACGAGGCGGCGCTGGCCGCCTTCATCGCCGATCGTGGGCTGGCCATGGACGAGGCCGACATCGCGTTTTGCCAGCAGTACTTCAAGGACGAGGACCGCGACCCCACCATCACCGAGATTCGCGTGATCGACACCTACTGGTCCGACCACTGCCGTCACACCACCTTCGGCACCAACCTCGAGAACATCCAGATTGACGACGCCGCCGTCGAGGCCGCGTTCAACCGCTACATGGAGATGCGCTCGCAGCTCGGCCGCGACGAGAAGCCCGTCTGCCTCATGGACATGGGCACCATCGGCGCCAAGTGGCTCAAGTCCCAGGGCATCCTCACCAACCTCGACGAATCCGAGGAGATCAACGCCTGCACCGTGCGCGTGACCGTGGACGTCGACGGCGAGGACCAGGACTGGCTGTTCCTCTTCAAGAACGAGACCCACAACCACCCCACCGAGATCGAGCCCTTCGGCGGCGCAGCCACCTGCGTGGGCGGCGCCATCCGCGACCCGCTCTCCGGCCGCAGCTACGTCTACCAGGCCATGCGCGTCACCGGCGCGGCCGACCCGACCGTCCCCGTGAACGAGACCATCGCCGGCAAGCTCCCGCAGCGCAAGCTCGTCACCACCGCCGCCGCCGGCTACTCCTCCTACGGCAACCAGATCGGCCTCGCCACCGGCCAGGTCTCCGAGCTCTATCACCCCGGGTACATGGCCAAGCGCATGGAGGTCGGCGCCGTGGTGGGCGCCACGCCCGCGAGCCACGTCCGCCGCGAGGAGCCGCAGCCCGGCGACAAGATCATCCTGCTCGGCGGCCGCACCGGCCGTGACGGCATCGGCGGCGCCACCGGCTCCTCCAAGGCCCACAACGTCGAGTCCATCGAGAAGGACGGCGCCGAGGTCCAGAAGGGCAACGCCCCCATGGAGCGCAAGCTGCAGCGCCTCTTCCGCCGTGGCGACGCCTGCCGCCTCATCAAGCGCTGCAACGACTTCGGCGCGGGAGGCGTCTCCGTCGCCGTGGGCGAGCTGGCCGACGGCCTCTACATCGACCTCGACATGGTCACGAAGAAGTACGACGGCCTCGACGGCACCGAGCTCGCCATCTCCGAGTCCCAGGAGCGCATGGCCGTGGCTGTGGCCGAGGGCGACGTCGAGGAGTTCATGGGTTACGCCGCCGAGGAGAACCTCGAGGCAACCGTGATCGCCGAGGTCACGCACGAGCCCCGCGTCCGCATGGCGTGGCAGGGTGACGCCATCGTCGACCTCTCCCGCGACTTCCTCAACTCCAACGGCGCACCCAAGTTCCAGGACGTCCACGTCGTGGCGCAGGGCATCGCCCCCATCAACCCCGAGAGCGAGCTGGCCGAGGCCGCGCTCGAGGAGTTCGGCACGCTCGAGGGCATCTACGAGAGCACCGTTCCCATGGTGCCAGGCGCCGAGACCTGCGACTCCTTCCGCGATGCCATGACCGAGCTCGTCAGCGACCTCAACGTGTGCTCCAACAAGGGCCTCTCCGAGCGCTTCGACTCCACCATCGGCGCCGCGACCGTGCTCATGCCCTTCGGCGGCGAGCGTCAGCTCACCCCGAGCCAGGCCATGGTCGCCAAGTTCCCGGTCGACGGCGAGACCACCACGGTCTCCGGCATGGCCTGGGGCTTTAACCCCTACATCATGGAAGCCGACCAGTACCGCGGCGCGTACCTCTCCGTGGTGGAGAGCGTCTCGCGCCTCGTGGCCACCGGCTTTGACCACACGCGCACCTATCTCTCCTTCCAGGAGTACTTCGAGCGCCTGCGCGACGTGCCCGAACGCTGGGGCAAGCCCATGGCCGCTGTGCTGGGCGCTCTCATGGCCCAGGTCGAGCTCGGCGTTGGCGCCATCGGCGGCAAGGACTCCATGAGCGGCTCCTTCGAGGACCTCGACGTCCCGCCGACGCTCGTCTCCTTCGCCGTGGCTGTGGACAAGCTCGCCCATGTGGTGTCCCCCGAGTTCAAGGGCGCGGGCCATCGCGTCGCGCTGATCCAGCCCACCTACCAGGTCGACGACCTGCTGCCCGAGACCAACTCGCTGCTCGCCGCGTTTGGCGCCGTCGAGGGCCTCGTGCGCGAGGGCTCCGCGCTCTCCGTCTCCACCGCCGGCTTCGGCGGCCTGGCCGAGGTCCTGTTCAAGGCGTGCATCGGCAACCGCATGGGCTTCACGGTGTCCGAGGCCTACTACGAGGCAGACACGCGCGACCTGTTCGACCACTCCTACGGCTGCTTCATTGTGGAGCTCGCCGAGGGCGCCGAGCTGCCCAACGTCGACGGCGTGACCGTCGTCGAGCTCGGCTCCACCACCGAGGCATACGAGCTCACTGCCTATGACGAGACGCTCGATCTCGCTGAGCTGCAGGAGGCTTGGGCGAGCGCGCTCGAGGGGGTGTTCCCCTACCGCAGCGCCGCCGACGACGTCGACGCCCCCGAGGAGCTCGTGCCCGAGGAGCGTTACCGCTGCGAGGAGGAGGGCCGCATCCGTGCGACCTACGGCGGCCTCAAGATCGCCAAACCCCGCGTGATCATCCCGGTCTTCCCGGGCAACAACTGCGAGTTCGACTCCGCTCGCGCCTTTACCGCCGCCGGCGCCGAGGCCGACGTCTTCGTAATCAACAACCTCACGCCCGAGAACGTCGCCGAGTCCACCCGTGAGCTCGCCCGCCGCATCCGCGAGTCCCAGATCGTCATGATCCCCGGCGGCTTCTCCGGCGGCGACGAGCCCGACGGCTCCGCCAAGTTCATCACCGCGTTCTTCCGCGCGCCCGAGGTCACCGAGGCCGTGCGCGACCTGCTGCAGGCCCGCGACGGTCTGATGCTCGGCATCTGCAACGGTTTCCAGGCGCTCGTCAAGCTCGGCCTCGTGCCCTACGGCGACATCGTCGACGCCACCGCGGACGCACCCACGCTCACCTTCAACGAGATCGGACGTCACCAGAGCCGCTTGGTCCGCACCCGCATCTGCAGTGACCTGTCGCCGTGGCTCACCCAGTGCAACCCGGATGAGCTCTACACCGTGGCCATCTCCCACGGCGAAGGCCGCTTCGTCGCGAACGACGAGGTGCTGGGGCAGCTCCGCGCCGGCGGCCAGATCGCCACGCAGTACGTCGACGTGGCCGGCATGCCGTCCATGGACCTCGACGTGAACCCCAACGGCTCCGTCGCGTGCATCGAGGGCATCACCAGCCCCGATGGCCGCGTGTTCGGCAAGATGGGCCACGTGGAGCGCCGCGGCGACGGCCTCTACAAGAACGTCCCCGGGCAGAAGTTCATGCCGCTGTTCGAGAGCGGTGTGGCCTACTTCGGCTAACCTCCGCCCAGCCTCGGCCAACCTCTGCCAGCCTTTTCCACCTGGTGCTGGCGTCGGGAGTAATTGGCACCCATGATAGAGAAGCGCCGCTGACCACATGACGGTCAGCGGCGCTTTTTGCGGCTTTGCGGGATGCCCATCCCGTTGCAGCCCGCCCATCCCGTTGCAGCTCGCCCATCCCGCCGCAGTCCGCCTCACCAGCGCAATGTGAAACGCTCCAGTTAGGAAATATCGACGCTTGTGAGGCGGACTTTTTGACAGCAGTAGACGTTTTGTAGCCGTCGCCGTTTTTTGGCAGCCACGGGCGTGTGCCCGTCATGTGCAGTGAGGCATCTGTGTGGGCAAGTGGTCGAAGTTCGATCCAGGGAACGCACCCGTCACGCGCAACAGGACACCTGATACGTTCACCAACAGCTGGGTATCCTATTCTTCACCCGCTTGATGGCATCGCGAACCCGGAGGGAGCCCATGGATACACCCGTCGTTCTTTCACACAAGACCGCCTATCTCGTGCTTCACGCCCGCGATCGTCAAGCCGTCGCCCGCAGCGCGCTGACCAGCCCCATCGACCCATATGGAATCTCGCAGTCGGGGACGCATGCGAGAAACATCGCGGCTCGAATTCGAACCTGTCTCAAAAATTCCGGCGTACCCCTCAAAGACGACGCACGGATTGACATCGTCGTCCCAGCACCCCAGGACCGCACAAGCTCCACCCACTTCAAGTGCCACGTACTTACAATCTTGCGCAGTTCCGAAGAGCTCATACATATAGCTCCCGGCCTGTTCGCCGTTGGTGGAGCACTCAGCTTCATCCAAGCCGCAACATGGATGGAGCCGCTCGAGCTCATCAAATACGGCTACGAGCTTTGCGGACGATACGAACTCGATCCGTCCGAGCCCAAAGCCGGCTATCGCGATCGCCGCCCCTTCACAAACACCAGGCGCATTCACGCCGCACTCGATGCCCACCCCCACATTCCTGGCGCCAAACGCGCGAGGCATGCGCTCGCATTCGTGCGAGACGGCTCGCGGTCCCCCATGGAAACGGCACTTGCGCTTGCGATCGTCCTGCCCAAATCCAAAGGCGGACTCGGATATCGTCATATCGAGCTTAATCATCGCATCGCTATTCCCAGAGAGCTCAAGCCGGTGACCAGCTCAAACCACCTTGAAATTGATATCTTCGCTCCAAACAAAAACGTCGGTATCGAGTATGACGGCGATGAGCACTCCAAACTCAAGCGGCGCTCCCACGACGCCGATCGTTCCGCAATCCTTGGAATGCTGGGCATTTCGCTGAGAACAATCACCGGGTTGCACTTTGCGCAGCAACTTGAATTCCATCGCGCCATGAATTCCATTGCCGCTTTTTTGCACATCGACCTCCCTACCGCGCGTGAGTTTCAGTCTGCCCAGAACGATCTTCGAATCGCACTGATCAGAGGGTGGAGCCACGACAACGCAAGCCCTCCTGATGCCTCCCAGTCCGCCTCACGAGCGTCAGAAATTTGCTGAAAGTAAGCTATTCTTGACGCTGATGATGCGGACCGAAGGCACTGTAAACGTCAGCTCGGCTCAACCGTATAGGAACATGGAGAACATTGATGGCACCTACACTAAGTCCCGATTCATGCATGAGCGCGCAAAATACCGCTTCGGCGATTTTAGACAACCGTTCCAGCTGGAACGATCGCGCCGAGGTGCATGCCAACGGTGGCTACGGCGACCTGAGCCAGCTTGTCACCGACCCCACCGCCATCACCGGTGTTGCCCAGCGCGACCTCGAGGCGCTACGACCCCATCTGCCAAACGGCTCTCTCGCGGACCTCAAGCTCCTGCACCTCCAGTGCCACATTGGCACCGACACCCTCTGCTGGCCGCGCTTGGGCGCTGGCGAGACTTGGGGGCTCGACTTCTCTCCCACTGCGCTCGCACACGCACGTGACCTTGCGAATAAGGCGGGCGTCGCCGTCACGTATGTCGAGGGGGACGCACGTTTCGCCGCCGATGTCCCCGAGCTCGAGGCGCACCTTGGCACGTTCAACGCGATAGTCACGAGCGCCGGGACTATCACCTGGCTGCCTGAGCTCACCGAATGGGCCCACTCCATTGAGAGGCTGCTCGCCCCCGGCGGGGTCTTCATGATTCGAGACGACCATCCGCTTCTCGCCGCGCTCGGTTTTGCCGGCACCGAGGTCATCGGCGACTACAAGTCGGGTTCGCTCAGCTCCTACGACATGGACGTCACCTATGTGACCGACCCCAACAACGATCATGTGGCACAGAAGCTCGCCCACACCAAAAATCACAACTGGACGCACGACTTCCAGGAAATCGTCGAGGCGCTCACCGCAGCCGGCCTTTCGATTGAGGCCCTCTGCGAAGATGAGGTGGCGGAGTGGCAGTCGCTCCCCATGCTCGAATTCCACTCCGAAGACGAGTCGTGGCGCATGCCAGCGGGGCTTCCCCACATCCCCCTCATGTTCACCATCGTCGCCCGCAAAATGCGCTAGACGTTTTTCTCGCGGCCCACTGCTGCCCACGTCCCAACTCGGAAAGGCACGACCCATGGAGCTCCTCACCACACGCCTCGTCCTGCGTCCCTGGCTCGACACAGACGCCCCGGCGCTCTACGCCCTCGCTCGCGACCCGCGCGTGGGCACCGCCGCCGGGTGGCCTCCGCATGAGAGCGAGGAGCAGAGCCTCGACATCCTGCGCAACGTCCTGCGCGGCCCGGAACAATATGCCATCACGCTGCTGGGCAGCGGAGAGCTCATCGGAGCGATTGGCCTCTTGACGCGCGATGCCTGCGATTACCTCGAAGCGGATAACGAGTACTCCGTCGGGTACTGGATAGGCGTCCCGTATTGGGGCTGTGGCTATGCCGCCGAGGCCCTTGAACGCCTCATCGAGCACGCTCGGGACTCCCTGGGCGCCCGTGCCATCTATGCCGACCACTTCCTCGACAACGCCCAGTCGCACCGCGTGATGGAGAAATGCGGGCTCACACCCGTTCGCACGCAGTCCGTGGATGTTCTCTATCCTGAGGGCAAGTGCGATGTCCTCATCATGCGGCGCGACCTCGTGCGGCCCGACCTCAGCCCAAACGCCGAGCGACCCGCATAACGCGCTTCTGACCAACGGCTGAGGTTTTTCTGGCAGGCATACGGCCTCGTCCCCCAACCGACCACGACCGCAACCCTTGAACCCATACGTTCTATCGAAAGGATCTCCCATGCATCAGCCTATGACACAACTGCCCAAGCGCGCTATCAGCGAAGACGAGGCCCGCGACATCCTGCGCCTGGGCGAGTACTGCGTCGTCGCCACCGTCGATGAGGACGGGCACCCCTACGCCACTCCCCTCTCGTATGTCCTCGATGACGATACCCTGCTCATCCACACGGGCACCGCGGGCGGTCAGAAGACCACAAACTGGGAGCGTGACCCGCGTGTCTGCGTGACCGTCGCAATGGACATGGAGCCCGTCTACATTGAGGAAAACGGCGAGCCCGGATTCTTCACCACACGGTATGCCAGTGTGATTGCCACGGGCACCGTGCGACGCGTCGAGGAGCCTGCGCTCGTGCGTCGGGCGCTCGCCGAGCTGTGCCTCAAGTATTGCCCTGAGCATCGCGACAAGATCGGCGCCGCCATCGAGTGGGAGATGCCCGCGACCGCCGTTTGGGCTATCGACCTCGACTACATCTCCGGCAAGGCGGGGCGGCGTGTCCCCAACGGAAAGGGCTCCGTTCGTTCATGACCCCTCGCAATTGGGTATAAGCTATTCGTTAGACAGCATATCTAGGCAAGGAGACCGACATGGCGACCGACCACGACCTGGCACTCTACATACGACCCACCTGCCCCTTCTGCATCAAGGTTTTGAACTATCTTGACCGCAGCAACATCGAGATCCCGCTCAAGGACATCTCGCGGGATCCGGAGGCGCTGGAAACCCTCGTGCGCGTTGGAGGCAAGCGACAGGTGCCCTGTCTGTTCATAGACGGCAAGCCGCTCTACGAATCGAACGACATCATCGCCTGGATGCAAAAGAACCTCTAATCACCCGACGAATGTACTCACGCCGTTGCATGCGCAAGCCGCACTTGCGTCGTCGCACTCCCGTCGCCGCACTCCCGTCGCCGCACTTGAAATGCCGCATGCGCAAGCCGCACTCGAGCCACCGCACTCGCTCCGCCACATTCGAACGACCCTATGCACAAAGCGCCCTCTCAGCGAGAGGGCGCTTTTCGTTACCGCTTGCTTCGTGATGATATGGCTACTGCTCGGCGCTCACGTAATCCTCGTCCATGGTGATCTTGGGAACGGCGTCGGGGTACGCCTCGACAACCAGGGACGCAAGCTTGCGCTTGAACTCCGCAGGTGAAAGGGCACACTCTGCGGGATGCAGGCAGTCGAATATGACATTGGTATGCGTGGGGCCTGGAACACAGCGCAGGTCGTGGATGCTCGCATCCCGATCCAAGCTCTTTGCCATGGCATCAATCCTATTGCGCATGTCGACAACGTGCGGGTCGTTCGTGACGATGGGGTCGTAGTGAAGTGTGACGATCAGGCCGTCATCATCCTTAAACGCCTGCTCGATGTTATCGAGTGTGTCATGGCTTTCGAGCGGGTCGGTCTCGGCTGCCATCTCGACGTGCGCGCTGGCAAACTGGCGGCCGGGGCCGTAGTCGTGCACCATCAGGTCGTGAGTTCCCAAAACGCCCGGATAGCTCATGATCTTTGACCGGATATGCGAAACGAGCGCGGGGTCGGGCGCCTGGCCAAGCAGCGGGCTCACGGTGTCACGGATGAGCTCAACGCCACTCCAGCCGATATATAGGCCAACCGCAAGGCCCGCCCAGGCATCCAGGTTCACGCCCGTCACTCGCGCGACGATCGCACACGCGAGAACGGCACCCGTAGCGAGGACATCGTTCTTCGAGTCCTGCGCCGTGGCAAGAAGCGTCTCAGAGTTGATACGTTCTCCGAGCGCGCGATTGAGATGGGCCATCCACTGCTTGATCCCCATGGAGCCAAGGAGCACGCCAACGAGCGCGAGAGAAAACTCGACATCAGCGGGATGGATGATTTTATCCACCGAAGATTTGACGAGCTCGACGCCGATCATGAGAACGAGAACCGCGACCACGAGGCCCGAAAGATACTCAAAGCGGCCATGCCCATAGGGGTGCTCGGGGTCTGCCGGGCGGCTTGCCAGCTTAAACCCCAAGACGCTGACGATGTTGGAGCTTGCGTCGCTCAAGTTGTTGAGGGCATCGGCAACGATGGAGACAGAACCTGACATCACGCCAACCAGGCCCTTTCCCAAACAGAGCAGCACGTTGAGCGTAATGCACACAACGCCAACGAGCGCCCCGACCTTGGTGCGGTCCCCATTGGCCCTCGTCATAATCCAATCGACCATACGGTCCTCTTCCCTATCGAACTAAGCCCCTCAAAGGGCGATACATCTTCCACCGACTCTAAGAATTGTAGAAAATGGCCGCCACCCATACGAGTGACGGCCATATACGTAAACGCTAGACGCGCATCAAGCGAAAAAGGCGAACCTTAGAGCTTGATCTCGATGTCAACGCCGGCAGGCAGGTCGAGACGCATGAGGGAATCGACGGTGCCAGGGGTCGGGTCGAGGATGTCGATGAGGCGCTTGTGAGTGCGCATCTCGAACTGCTCACGGGAGTCCTTGTTCACGTGGGGCGAACGGATGACCGTGTACAGGTTGCGCTCGGTCGGCAGCGGAATGGGGCCGGAAACGCGAGCGCCGGTCTTCTGGGCGGTCTCGACGATGAGCTTGGCGGACTGATCAACGACCTCGTGATCATAGCCCTTCAGGCGGATCCTGATCTTCTGGCTGGACAACTTTACCTCCAACAATGGATGAGCGAGGGCACCCTCGCGGTGTTACATGTACGAGCGAGGGACCTTAGTTGGTACCGTTCTTGGCCATGACCTCGTCCACGATGGACTTGGGAGCCGGCTCATAGGAGTCGAACTGCATGGTGTAAGAAGCGCGGCCCTGGGTCTGGGAGCGAAGGTCGGTAGCGTAACCGAACATCTCACCCAGCGGAACCTTAGCGCGGATGATCTTGCTGCCAGCACGGTCGTCCATGCCCTCGATCTTACCGCGACGGCCGGACAGGTTGCCCATGACGTCGCCCATGTACTGCTCGGGGGTCTCGACCTCAACGGCCATGCAGGGCTCGAGGAGGATCGGGTCGGACTTCTTGAGAGCGTCCTTGATGGCCATGGAGCCGGCGATCTTGAACGCAGCCTCAGAGGAGTCGACCTCGTGGTAGGAACCGTCAAACAGGGTGACCTTGACGTCGACGACCGGATAGCCGGAGATGACGCCGGTGTTCAGCGCCTCCTGAATGCCCTTGTCGATGGACGGGATGTACTCCTTGGGAACGACACCGCCGACGATGGCGTTGACGAACTCGTAGCCAAAGCCCTCTTCCATCTTCTCGAGCTTGATGACGGCGTGGCCGTACTGACCGCGGCCGCCGGACTGACGGACGAACTTGCCCTCAGCCTTCTCGACGTCGTGACCAGGAGCCTCGCGGTAGGCGACCTGCGGCTTACCGACGTTAGCCTCGACCTTGAACTCGCGGAGCAGACGGTCGACGATGATCTCGAGGTGCAGCTCGCCCATGCCGGCGATGATGGTCTGGCCGGTCTCGTGGTTGGTGGACACCTGGAAGGTCGGGTCCTCCTCGGCGAGCTTGGTCAGAGCGATGGACATCTTGTCCTGCTCGGCCTTGGTCTTGGGCTCGATGGCGATGTCGATAACGGGCTTGGCGAACTCGATCTGCTCGAGGATGATCTCCTTGCCCTCCTGGCACAGGGTGTCACCGGTAGTGGTGTTCTTGAGGCCCACGGCGGCGAGGATGTCGCCGGCGGAAGCGCCGTCAACATCGACACGGTCGTTCGCGTTCATCTCGAGGATGCGGCCGAAGCGCTCGCGGTTGCCGTTGGTGGCGTTGACCACGTAGGAACCAGCGTCGACGCGACCGGAGTACACGCGGAAGAAGGAGAGCTTACCGACAAACGGGTCGGTAGCGATCTTGAAGGCCAGAGCAGCGAAGGGCTCATCGGCGGAAGCCTCGCGGGTCTCGGTCTCGCCGGTCTTGGGGTTGATGCCCTCGACAGCGGGGACGTCGAGCGGGGAAGGCAGGTAGTCGACGACAGCGTCGAGCAGCTCCTGGACGCCCTTGTTCTTGTAGGCGGAGCCCACGAGAACAGGGTTGAGCTCGTTGGCGAGCGTACCCTTGCGGATAGCGGCCTTGAGCATGTCCACCGGGATCTCCTCGTCCTCGAGGACCATCATCATGAGGTCGTCGTCGTAGGAGGCGGCGGCGTCGAGCAGCTCAGCGCGCTTCTCGGCGGCGACGTCGGCAAACTCGGCCGGGATCTCGTCCATGGCCTCGGGGTAGGTCATGCCCTTGTCATCCGGCTTGAAGTCCCAAGCAGTCATGGTGACGAGGTCGATGACGCCCCAGAAGTTGTCCTCGGCGCCCATGGGGACCTGGATGGCAACGGCGTTGGCGTTCAGGCGCTCCTTCATGGTGTCGATGGCGTGGAAGAAGTCAGCGCCCACGCGGTCATACTTGTTGATGAACGCGATGCGGGGGACGTTGAAGTTGCGAGCCTGACGCCACACGGTCTCAGACTGCGGCTGAACGCCGGCAACGGCGTCGAACACGGCGACGGCACCGTCGAGAACGCGCAGAGAGCGCTCAACCTCAGCGGTGAAGTCAACGTGGCCGGGGGTGTCGATGATCTGGACGCGGTAGCTCTTACCGTCCTTGGGCCAGAAGCACGTGGTTGCGGCGGACTGAATGGTAACGCCGCGCTCCTGCTCCTGAACCATCCAGTCCATGGTGGCAGCGCCCTCATGGGTCTCACCGATCTTGTGCTTCTTGCCGGTGTAGTACAGGATGCGCTCGGTAGTGGTGGTCTTACCGGCATCGATGTGAGCCATGATGCCGATGTTACGAGTCTCGGAAAGCTTGTACTTGGGCTTAGCCATGAGTCAGTTCCTTCCTTGAGATTACCAGCGGTAGTGAGAGAACGCGCGGTTGGCCTCGGCCATCTTGAAGACGTCCTCGCGCTTCTTCACGGAAGCACCAACACCGTTGGAGGCGTCGATGATCTCGGCGGCGAGACGCTCGGCCATAGTCTTCTCCTTGCGGGCGCGGGAGAAGTTGACCATCCAGCGGATGCCCAGCTGGGTGGAACGACGGGCGTTGACCTCCATGGGGACCTGGTAGGTAGCGCCACCGACGCGCTTGGGCTTGACCTCGAGCGTAGGCTTGATGTTGTCCATGGCCTTCTTGAAGACGGCGAGGGCGTCCTCACCGGTCTTCTCGGCGACCATCTCGAAGGCGGTGTACACGATGCGCTCAGCAGTGGCCTTCTTGCCGTCAAGAAGAACCTTGTTGATGAGCTGCGTCACGAGGCGGTTGTTGTAAACAGCATCAGGCTGAACCTCGCGGCGGTGATTCTTAGCTGCACGACGCGGCATGTTATATCTCCTCTATCTGAATATGATCGGGTCTACTCGCGAGACTACTTCGGGCGCTTGGCGCCGTAGTGGGAACGAGCCTGCTTGCGGTTGGCAACCGGGGCGCAGTCGTAGCAGCCGCGGATGATGTGGTAACGCACACCGGGCAGGTCGCGAACGCGGCCGCCGCGGACGAGCACGATGGAGTGCTCCTGCAGGTTGTGACCCTCACCGGGGATATAAGCGGTGACCTCGATGCCGTTCACGAGGCGCACACGGGCAACCTTGCGAAGAGCGGAGTTCGGCTTCTTAGGAGAGGTGGTGAACACGCGGGTGCACACACCGCGCTTCTGAGAGTTGCTCTTGAGAGCGGCGTTCTTGGACTTCTTGGGGACCGAGCGACGGCCCTGGCGAACCAGCTGGTTGATAGTAGGCAAAGCGTACTCCTTCTCGAAATATCCAGCTTCCATTCCATGTGCAACGGCATATTAAGGGACGTCAGCATCCGTCCACAAAACACGCAGTTCGCTATGATACGCGCGCATATCTGGGCGGTCAACAGACCACGCGCCCGGGCGTTTCCTATTTTTGAGCATATTCCGCAGAGTCTCCACATTGTTGGATAGTGGTGCTCGTTGCTTGGGCGTTAAGGCCTGCTGCGGCAAGCCAAAACGATACCGAGGTGGGCCCGGCGTAGGGCCGATGTGCCCCCGAGCGAGAGGCCCGCTGCAGGGCCGAACCGCTCCCCGAGCGAGTTCCCCGCAGCAGGGCGCAATCGGTAGCACAACTCACAAAACATTGCGACTCGCTGAAGTTTTTCCAGCTGTGCTACCTTTCGTGGCCACGTGTCGGAAGCGACGGCCCTCATGACAGGTAACATGCCATGGTCCGGCGGCACGGCGTGGCACAGCAATGTGCAATTTTGCACCCGTCCCCAGATTGCACATGCAAAAGGCCCGCCCTCCCCTCGCGGGGAAGGCGGGCCCATTAGGTCATGAGACCGGCAGGAAGATTAGTCCTCCTGCTCCTCCGGGTACACCTCATCGGTGTCGACGAGCTTGTTGAGCAACTCATCGAGGGAGGCCATGTCCTCGTTGATGATGTCGTTGCCGTCCTTGGGCTGCGCGGGGGCACCAATCATCTCCTCATCGGAGTCGAGGTGATGGCGAGGGGCGCTCGTGCCGAGCAGGATGTCGTCCGGACCATCCGGGCTAAACACCATCTGCAGGAGCTGGGAGAGGTCCTCCTCGTCGGCGACGTCCTCGGAGTTGTCGAGGATGTAGAGCAGGTTGTGCTCCTCGAGGCCATCACGGAGTTCCTCAATCGCCTTGGCGCCGATGCCGTCGATGCGGAGCAGGTCCTCCTCGGACTTGCCCACGAGGTCGCCGACAACCTCGATGCCGACCTCGCTGAACTTGTTGGTCCAGCGCTGCGACACGCCGAGGTCGTCGAAGAGGTACAGGCGGGCATCCTCAGAAGAGATGGTACGGCCGTTGCGGGTGAACTGGCCGCCCTCGCCGCCGTACTCGCCGGCGCTGAAGTCGAGCTGCTGCGGCAGGTCCTCGTCGAGCTCCTTGAGCTCGGCCGGAGCCCACTCGGGCAGGATCTTGGCGTGCGGGGAGCTCAGGCCGTCGATGCCCTTGTAGCCCTCGTCGGTGCGATAGGTCATGCCCGCCTTGGCGTACGGCTTGAGGCCGGTACCAGCCGGGATCTTCTTACCAACGATGACGTTGGACTTGAGGTCGAGCAGGTGGTCGACCTTGCCCTCGATGGCGGCCTCGGTGAGGACGCCCGCAGTACGGATGAACGATGCGGAGGACAGCCAGGAGTCGATCGAGGAAGCGACCTTGAGCGTACCCAGGATCGCGGGCTCGGCGGCAGGCGGGGTGAGGCCCAGACGCGCCACGCGGTCCACCTCGTCGGCAAACTCGTAGCGGTCGACGTACTGGCCGAGCAGGTAGCGGGAGTCACCGGGGTTGGTGATCTGAACGCGACGCAGCATCTGGCGAGCCATGACCTCGATGTGCTTGTCGTTGAGGTCGACGCCCTGGGAGTTGTAGACCTCCTTCACGTTCTCGACGAACGTGTGCATGGTGGACTCGATGTCCGTGAGCTGGCGCAGGTTGCGGAAGTTCACGAAGCCCTTGGTGATCTGGTCGCCGGCGCGAACCTCGCAACCGTCCTCGATGCCGGGCATAAACTGAACGGCGGCGGGGACGCGCTTCTCGTCCAGGATGCGGCTCGGGTCATCGGAGTCGGTGAGGGTGAGGACGTACTCGGACTTCTCGGGCTTGATGGCCAGGTGTCCGGAGAACGGAGCCAGATCGGCCTCGCGACCGAGGATCTTCTCGTTGACGTTGCCGACGATGTCGAACATACGGGAAACGGTCGGGAGACCCTGCGTAATGTCCGCAACGCCCGCGACGCCGCCGGAGTGAATCGTACGCATCGTGAGCTGGGTGCCGGGCTCGCCGATGGACTGGGCGGCGATGATGCCGACCGCGGTGCCGATGGCGACCGGACGACGGGTGGAGAGGTCCCAACCGTAGCACTTCTGGCAGACGCCGTACTTGGAGCGGCAGGTGAGCAGGGCGCGCAGGGCGACCTTCTTCATGCCGGCGTCGATCATCTTCTTGAGGTCGTCAACGCAGGTGATGTACTCGTCCTTCTTGAACAGGACGGTGCCATCGGCGGCCACGACGTCGTCGAGGAAGCAGCGGCCGACGAGGTCGACGTTGATGTCCTCGGTGCCAGGGATGATCAGGTTGTAGGAGCAGCCCTCGGTCGTGCCGCAGTCCTCCTCGCGGACGATGACGTCCTGCGCCACGTCGACGAGACGACGGGTGAGGTAGCCGGAGTCGGAGGTATGGGACGCGGTGTCGACGAGGCCCTTACGAGCGCCGTAGGTGGAGATGAAGTACTCGAGCGGGAGCAGGCCCTCGCGGAAGTTCGCCTTAATGGGAAGGTCGATCGTCTCGCCGGACATGTCCGCCATGAGGCCACGCATGCCGCCGAGCTGACGCAGCTGGGCCTTGGAGCCACGGGCGCCGGAGTCGGCCATCATGTAGATGGGGTTCTCCTCGTCGAACATGGCGAGCATCTTGGAAGCGACCTCGTCGGTGGCGGCGGTCCACTCGTTGACGACCTCGATGTGGCGCTCCATCTCGTTGAGGAAGCCCTCTTCGTAGTAGGCGTTGATCTGGTCGACGTTGCTCTGGGCGCGGTCGAGCACCTGCCACTTGTCATCGGGGATGAGAGCGTCCCAAACCGAGATGGTAAGGCCGGAGGTGGTGGCGTAGTGGAAGCCGGAGTACTTGATGGCGTCGAGGATCGGGGCGACCTCAGCCTCGGGGTAGCGATCGCAGCAGTCGGAGACGAGCTTGGCGATGTCGCCCTTGACCATCTTGTAGTTGATGAACTCGTAGTCGGCCGGCAGGCACTGGCGGTTGAAGATGATGCGGCCGATGGTGGTCTCGAAGCGAGCGGTCTTGGTGCCGGTCACGTCGTAGTCCTCGACCTCGTTCTTGCCCGTCTTGACGCGGAACAGGCGCGTGCCGTCCTCGAGCTCGACGTTGGCCTCGGCGGCAGAAACGCGGACCTGGACCTTGGCCTGCAGGTCGACGCCGGCCTCGGCGCGGCAGTCGTAGGCGCGCAGGGCGTCGTCGAAGCTCGCGAAGACGTGACCCTCGCCGGGCATGCCGTCGCGTGCCTGGGTGAGGTAGTACACGCCGATGATCATGTCCTGGGAAGGAATGTTCACGGGTTTGCCGGAAGCCGGGGAGCGCAGGTTGTTGGAGCTCATCATGAGGATGCGGGCCTCGGCCTGAGCCTGGACGGACAGAGGCACGTGGACGGACATCTGGTCGCCGTCGAAGTCGGCGTTGAAGGGTGCGCAGACGAGCGGGTGCAGGTGGATGGCCTTGCCCTCGACGAGGACGGGCTCAAACGCCTGGATGGAGAGGCGGTGCAGCGTCGGTGCACGGTTGAGCAGCACCAGACGGCCGTCGATGACCTCCTCGAGCACGTCCCACACGAACGGGGCGCGACGCTCGATGGCGCGCTTGGCGCCCTTGATGTTGTCGATGTTGCCGACGCCGAGCTCGGTCAGGCGCTTCATGACGAAGGGCTGGAAGAGCTCGAGGGCCATGGTCTTGGGCAGGCCGCACTGGTGCAGCTTGAGCTTCGGGTCGGTGACGATGACCGAACGGCCGGAGTAGTCGACGCGCTTGCCGAGCAGGTTCTGACGGAAGCGGCCCTGCTTGCCCTTGAGGGCCTCGGCCAGCGACTTGAGCGGGCGACCGCCACGGCCGGAGACCGGGCGACCACGACGACCGTTGTCGAACAGGGCGTCGACGGCCTCCTGGAGCATGCGCTTCTCGTTGTTCACGATGATCGCGGGGGCGTCCAGGTCGAGCAGGCGCTTGAGGCGGTTGTTGCGGTTGATGACGCGACGGTACAGGTCGTTCAGGTCGGACGCGGCGAAGCGACCGCCGTCGAGCTGGACCATCGGGCGCAGATCCGGCGGAATGACGGGGATGACGTCGAGGATCATGTTCGCGGGGTTGTTGCCGCCCTTGAGGAAGGCGTCGACGACCTCGAGGCGCTTGACGGCCTTCTCGCGCTTCTGCTTCTGGGAATCCTCGTCGGCGATGATGGCCTTGAGGGTGGCAGCCTCCTGCTCAAGGTCGATGGACTCGAGGAGGTCGCGTACGGCCTCGGCGCCCATGTCGCCCTTGAAGTACATGGAGTAGTAACGCTTCATCTCGCGGAACAGCGGCTCATCGGAGATGAGGTCGCGCTCGTTGAGCTGCATGAATGCCTGGAAAGCCTCGGATCGAAGGTCCTTCTCGTCGCGGCACTCCTCCTGGATGTCCACGATGCCGGCGGCGATCTCCTCGGGGGTAAGGGGCTCCTCGTCGGAGAACTCATCGAAGTTCTCGGGGTTACCCTGCTCCTTCAAGGACTCGATCTGGCGGGCGCACTCGGCGTCGATCTCCTCGAGATCGGCGGCCAGCTCCTCACGCAGGTCGTCGGCGTCGGCCTCGCGGGCCTCGTAGTCGACATGCGTGATGATGTAGCTCGCGAAGTACAGAACCTTCTCGAGGTCCTTGGACTTGATGTCGAGCATGCGGCTCATCGGGAACGAGGTCGGGCTCTTGAAGTACCAGATGTGGCTGACGGGGGCCGCCAGCTCGATGTGGCCCATGCGCTCGCGGCGCACCTTGGCCGTGGTCACCTCAACGCCGCAGCGCTCGCAGACGATGCCCTTGAAACGGATGCCCTTGTACTTGCCGCAGGAGCACTCCCAGTCCTTGGCGGGACCGAAGATCTTCTCGCAGAACAGGCCGTCCTTCTCGGGCTTGAGGGTACGGTAATTGATGGTCTCGGGCTTCTTGACCTCGCCACGCGACCACGAGCGGATCGTGTCGGCGGAAGCAAGCGAGATCTTTACCGAGTCAAAATCAGTAGCTTCGAAATCTGCCACAGTCAACTACTCCTTATCGGTGGTGGTGGCGGCGATCTCCTCGAGGAGGGCATCTGCCGCGTCGGCGGAGGTGTCGGCCTCATCGATGGAGGGCAGGTCGTTCGCATCGAGCTCGGCGTCCTCGGCGGCAACTGCGGCCTGGGGCAGCTCGGGCTCGGCGTCCTTCATCGGCTCGATGTCGAGCGCCAGCGAACGGATCTCCTTGACGAGAACCTTGAAGGACTCGGGGATGCCGGCCATGGGGACGTTCTCGCCCTTGGTGATGGCCTCGTAGGTCTTGACGCGGCCGACGGTGTCGTCGGACTTGACCGTGAGGATCTCCTGAAGCACGTTGGAGGCGCCGTACGCGTAGAGCGCCCAGACCTCCATCTCACCGAAGCGCTGGCCGCCGAACTGAGCCTTACCGCCCAGCGGCTGCTGGGTAACGAGGCTGTAGGGGCCCGTCGAGCGAGCGTGGATCTTGTCGTCGACCATGTGGCCGAGCTTCAGGATGTAGGACGTACCCACGGTGATGGGCTCGCGGAACTGCTCACCGGAGCGGCCGTCGTACAGGACGGTCTTGCCGCGCTCGTCGAGCTGGGTCACGAACGCCGGGTTCATGTGCTCGCCGAAACGCTCCGTGGCCAGGTTCACCATGTTCTTGTTGGCGCGACGGATGACCTCAGCGATCTCGTCCTCGTGGGCACCGTCGAAGACGGGCGTGGAGACGAAGAACGGGCCGGGGACATAGGTGTCGGAGTCGGCGGACTCGGTGTCCCAACCGCAGGCGGCGGCCCAGCCGAGGTGGCACTCGAGCAGCTGGCCGACGTTCATACGGGAGGGGACGCCCAGCGGGTTCAGGATGACGTCGACCGGGGTGCCGTCGGACATGTAAGGCATGTCCTCAACAGGCAGGACCTCGCAGATAACACCCTTGTTGCCGTGGCGACCGGCGATCTTGTCGCCCTGCTGGATCTTACGGCGCTGGGCGACGTAGACGCGCACCTGCTCGTTGACGCCCGGGGCGAGGTCGTCGCCGTTCTCGCGGCTGAAGCGGACGACGTCGATGACGCGGCCCTCGGCGCCGTGGGGCATCTTGAGGGAGGTGTCGCGGACATCGTGAGCCTTGGTGCCGAAGATGGCGCGCAGCAGGCGCTCCTCGGCGGTCAGAGCGCTCTCGCCCTTGGGCGAGACCTTGCCGACCAGGATGTCACCGGCCTTGACCTCGGCGCCGATGCGGATGATGCCGTCCTCGTCGAGGTTGGCGAGCATGTCCTCGGACAGGTTCGGGATCTCGCGCGTGATCTCCTCGGGGCCCAGCTTGGTGTCGCGGGCGTCGAGCTCATAGCGGGAGATGTTGATCGTGGTGAGCAGGTCCTCGGAGACGAGGCGCTCGGAGACGATGATGCCGTCCTCGTAGTTGAAGCCCTCCCACGGCATGTAGGCCACGGTGAGGTTCTGGCCGAGCGCGAGTTCGCCGTGGTCGGTCGAAGGACCGTCGGCAAGCGGCTGGCCCTCGACGACCTGCTGGCCGACGCGCACGAGCGGACGGTGGTTGATGCAGGTTGACTGGTTGGAGCGCTGGTACTTGGGCAGCTTGTAGGTGTCCATGCCCTCGGCGGTCTTCACCGTGATCTTGGCGGCGTCGGCGTAGATGACCTCGCCGGCGTGACGGGCCAGGGTGACCTCGCCGGAGTCGATGGCGGCGCGGGCCTCCATGCCGGTGCCGATGTAGGGAGCGACCGGGTGAACCAGCGGCACGGCCTGACGCTGCATGTTCGCGCCCATGAGGGTACGCTTGGCGTCGTCGTGCTCGAGGAACGGAATGAGGGTGGCCGCGACGGAGAGCATCTGACGCGGGGAGACGTCCATGTAGTCGACGTCCTCGACCGGGACGTCGGCGGGGGCACCGAAGGAGCCGTCGAAGTCGCGGGTACGGGCGACGACGGTGTGCGGGCGCACGAGGTTGCCATCGGCGTCGACGGTCACGAGCTCGCCGGTCTTGGGATCGATCGGGGTGTTGGCCGGGGCGATGATGTGGTTTTCTTCCTCATCGGCGGTCATCCAGTCGATCTGGTCGGTGGCGACGCCGTTCTCGACGCGACGGTACGGAGCCTCAATGAAGCCGTACTCGTTCACGCGCGCATAGAGCGCGAGACGACCGATAAGGCCGATGTTGGGGCCTTCGGGGGTCTCGATCGGGCACATGCGGGAGTAGTGCGAGTTGTGGACGTCGCGGACGGCCGTCGGCACGTTGGTGCGGCGGCTGGAGCCGGACTTGTGACCGGCAAGGCCGCCGGGGCCGAGCGCGGAGAGGGTGCGCTTGTGCGAAAGGCCCGTGAGCGGGTTGGACTGGTCCATGAACTGGGAGAGCTGGCTGGAGCCGAAAAACTCCTTGATGGAGGCGACGATCGGGCGGATGTTGATGAGGCTCTGGGGAGTGATCTCATCGATGTCCTGGGAGCTCATGCGCTCGCGGACGACGCGCTCCATGCGGCTCATGCCGATGCGGAACTGGTTGGCGACGAGCTCGCCGACGGTGCGGATGCGACGGTTGCCGAAGTGGTCGATGTCGTCGACCTTGAAACCGGGCTCACCGGCGGCCAGGGACAGCAGGTAGCGCAGGGTCGCGATGATGTCCTCGTCGGTGAGGACGGCGACCTCCTCCTCGGTGGTAAGGCCGAGCTTCTTGTTGACCTTGTAGCGGCCCACGCGGGCGAGGTCGTAGCGCTGCGGGTTGAACAGCAGGCCCTCGAGCAGGCTGCGGGAGGCGTCGACGGTCGGCGGCTCGCCGGGGCGCAGACGGCGGTAGATCTCGATGAGGGCGTCCTCGCGAGTGAGGGCGGTGTCGCGCTCGATGGTGCGCTTCACGACATCGGAATCACCGATGAGCTCATAGATGTCGTCGTTGGTGACGGCGATGCCCAGAGCGCGCAGGAACATGGTGGCGGACTGCTTGCGCTTGCGGTCGATGGAGACCACGAGCTGATCGCGCTTGTCGACCTCGAACTCGAGCCAGGCGCCGCGGGCGGGGATGATCTGGGCCTTGTAGACCTGCTTGCCGCCGTCCATCTCGGAGCTGTAGTACACGCCTGGGGAACGAACGAGCTGGGAGACGACGATGCGTTCGGTGCCGTTGATGATGAAGGTGCCCTGGTCGGTCATCATGGGGAAGTCGCCCATGAAGACGAGTTGCTCCTTGATCTCGCCCGTCTCCTTGTTGGTGAGACGGACCTCGGTGAGCAGCGGGGCCTGGTAGGTCATGTCCTTCTCGCGGCACTCGTCCACGGAGTGGGACGGGTCACCGAACTGGTGGTGGCCAAAGGTCACCTCGAGCTGGTGGTTCTGGCTCTGGATGGGGCTGGACTCCCTAAAGGCGTCGCGCAGACCCTCGTCCTTGAAGCGCTCGAAGCTCTCCTTCTGCACGGAGATGAGGTTCGGCAGCTCCATTGTCTCCGGGATCTTCCCGAAGTTGACGCGTGTGCGCTCGGTGGCGGTCACGGTCTTGGTCGCTTTTGCTTTCGGCACCAGGTGTTTCCTCCTTCTTGGGAAAGGCGGTTGATCCGACATCGCTCTCCCCTTCGCTCCTGATGTGTAATACGGGGACGGGTGCAAAATTGCACATCCGTCTTCCCGCTCTCGCGCATCCATGAGCTACAGGCATAGCTTCGCCAGGTAAGGCAACCTACTAGTTTATCAGGTGGCGGCCGTTGAGCAAGAAAAGGCTTGACTCATGAGACATTTTGGACTAGCAAAGTTTTTTGATAGAAAAACACCTGTTCAACGCGCATGCATCGAACAGGTGTTCATGTGTTTTGGATGAAGGGGCAAGCCTCCCAGGTCGACTAGCGCTCAAGCCCGCCGCGCTCGTCGATGGCGGCCCAGAACTCGCCCGCGAAGCGCGGGTCGGACGCGGCCATGAGGGCGTTGGTGGCGATCCAGCCGGACGGGGTGCCGGTGTCGTAGCCGGAGAGCGGGTCGATGACGACGGCGTACATGGCCTCGCGGTCCAGGCTGCGCGCCATGGCGTCGGTCAGCTGGATCTCGTTGCCCTTGCCGGGCTGCTGGTTGGCCAGCAGCTCCATGACGAGCGGCGAGAGCAGGTAGCGGCCGACGATGTAGAGGTTCGAGGGGGCCGCCTCGGGGCTCGGCTTCTCCACCAGGCCGCCGATGCGCCACACCGCGCCGGGCTCGGTCTCCCCCGCGCCCTCATAGCCCTCGAGCGTGCCGACGAAGTCGCCGGCGATGACGCCGTAGCGGTCGACCTGCTCGGGTGCGCACGGGGCGACGGCGATCACGCTGGCGCCGCCGTGGGCCTTCGAGACCTCGAGCATCTTGTCGCAGATGTCCTTGGCCGGGACGACGTAGTCGCCCAGAAGGACCAGGAAGGGCTCGCCGGCGCAGGCGTCGGCGGCGGAGCGGATGGCGTGGCCGAGGCCGCGCGGCTCATACTGATAGCGGAAGTCCACGGGCATGTTGCCGGCGTGGGCGACGGCGTTGGCGTAGCCGGCCTTGCCGCGCTCGCGCAAGAGGGTCTCGAGCGAGCGGTCGGGCTGGAAGTAGCTGAGCAGCTCGGGCTTGCCGGGGCTCGTCACGATGATGGCGCCGTCGACCTCCTCGGGGTCGAGGGCCTCCTCCACCACGTACTGGATGACCGGCTTGTCGAGGACCGGCAGCATCTCCTTGGGGGTGCACTTGGTGGCGGGCAGGAAGCGGGTGCCGAGGCCGGCGGCGGGGATGATAGCCTTCATCTTCGAGATTCCTTTCCGAGCGGGACGCGCGTATGGCGAAAACATGCCCAGCGATCGGGATTATTCGATACCCGCCTATGGTACCTGCAACGCGCACATTATGGGCAAATCTCACCGATACCCGACAATTGCCAGCCAAAACCCGCGCGCCCCCATCTCGCGTCGAGGCGCTATTCCCGATGCACTATTCCCTCACGCGGTCGCGGTTGTAGTTGATGAGGCAGCCCGCCTTGACGATGGCGCGCTCTTCGGGAGTCATCTCCGCGATGTAGAGGGAGATCCTCTCCACCTCGCCGGCCGTGCGCACGACCCACGCCGGGATGTCGCCCATATCGCCGTCGAGCGCCGAGCGGATCCCCGGCACGTAGACGTAGTCGCCGACCTCGAACATCGGCTCGCCCGCCAATTGGAAGGGCACCATGCCCCAGTTCATCACATTGGAGCGGTAGCGCTTGGTGGCGTACTCGCGCGTGATGTTGGCAAGGCCGCCGAGCACGCGCTGGCAGCTCGCCGCCTGCTCGCGCGCCGAGCCGTCGCCCGGCTTGACCGCATAGATCATCGAGCCGATCTCGACCTCGGCCGGCTGCACGCCCGCGAGTGCGCCCGCCGCCTCGAGTGCATCGAACACGCCGGCAACCGCCTCGGGCACCACGGGGGCGCCGCCGTCGCCCGCCAAGCCCAGGCGCTCATGCTCAAGCTCGGCCACCGCCTTGGCGCGCCCCACATACTCGGGGTCGCGGCGGCTGAGCGTGAACTCGGCCAATCCGAGCGGGTTGGAGCGGTAGGAGCTCGTCTCTCCGGAGGGGATGAGCTCGTCGGTCGTCGTCACGTCGTCCATGATCTTGGAGGCGACGCGCAGCAGAATGTTCTCGGCAAGTGGCTCCATCTCGGGCCAGTCCTTGATGTTGGGGCCGTACACCAGCTCGCGCGCGGCCTCACCGCGCCCGAACCCGTTATACACGCGGTGCTCGTAGGCGCTCGTGTCAAAGCGATACGCCACCTGCTCGTCCCACGTCTGTGCAGGCAGCTCGGTCGCGGCCGTGAGCACGCCGCCCGCCGCGGCTGTTGCCGCGATGGAGCGCGCGTCCATGAGGGCGACGCCCGTGAGCTGCCCCGCGCCCGGCTTGGAGCCCTCTCGATTGGGGAAGTTGCGGGTGGTGTGACGAATCGACAGCCCGTTGTTGGCAGGCGTGTCGCCCGCGCCGAAGCACGGGCCGCAGAACGCCGTGCGCACGATCGCGCCCGCCTGCATCAGGTCAAACGCGGCACCGTTGCTCGCCAGCTCCAAGAACACCGGCTGGGAGCTCGGATACACCGAGAGCGCGAACTCGCCGTTGCCGCACGTCTTGCCCTTGAGGGCGCGGGCCGCCTGCATCACGTTCGTGAAATTGCCGCCCGAGCACCCCGCGATGACGCCCTGCTGGACCTGCAGGCGCCCGTCCGGGCGGATCTTGTCCAGCAGGGACAGCGAGGCGCGGCCGCCGCCGACTTCCGCCGCGCGCAGCTCGACCTCATGCAGGATGTCCTCCAAGTTGCCGTTGAGCTCATCGATGGTGTAGGCGTTGGACGGGTGGAACGGCAGGGCGATCATGGGCTCGACCGCGGCCAGATCCACCTCGACGCAACCGTCGTAATAGGCGACAGCCGTGGGCTTGAGCTCGCGATAATCCGCCGCGCGGCCATGCTCGGCCAAGAAAGCGCGCGTGTCCTCATCGGTGCGCCAGATGGAGCTGAGGCATGTGGTCTCGGTCGTCATGACGTCCACGCCGTTGCGATAGTCGGTGGGCATGCTCGACACGCCGGGCCCCACGAACTCCATCACAGCGTTCTTGACGTATCCGCTCGCAAAGACGGCGCGGATGATGGCGAGCGCGATGTCCTGCGGGCCCACACCGGGACGCGGGGCGCCCTTGAGGTATACGGCGACGACGCGGGGGTAGGCCACGTCATACGTATCGCACAGGAGCTGCTTGACCAGCTCGCCGCCGCCCTCGCCGATGGCCATGGTGCCCAGCGCGCCGTAGCGGGTGTGGGAGTCGGTGCCGAGGATCATCTTGCCGCAACCGGCCTGCATCTCGCGCATGTACTGGTGGATGACCGCGATGTGCGGCGGGACGAAGATGCCGCCGTACTTTTTGGCGGCGGACAGGCCAAAGACGTGGTCGTCCTCATTGATGGTGCCGCCCACCGCGCACAGCGTGTTGTGGCAGTTGGTGAGCACGTAGGGCACGGGAAACTCGGTCATGCCCGAGGCCTTGGCCGTTTGGATCACGCCCACGTACGTGATGTCGTGGCTGGCGAGCGCATCGAAGCGCAAGCGCAGGTGTTCCATGTTGCCGCTCGTGTTGTGCTCGGCCAAAATGCCGTACGCGATGGTGCCCTCGCGGGCGACATCGGGGCTGGGAATCTCCAGCGTGGGATCGATGAACTCGCACACGTTTTCCTCGGGAACGATCGTCTCGCCATCCACGAGGTACACGCCGCCGGTATACAAGGTGATAGGTTCTGCCATGAGCCTGCTCCATCCTGGTCGTATGGGCGCGCGGCTCCGCATCTTGCGCGCCGACACACCCGCGGGGAACGCCCCGTCACTTTAGCTTGCGACAGTATAGCGGAACATCACGGCAACCGTCACGAGCCACGAAACGGCGACGATGCCCGCCCTAGCGACCCGAGGCTCTCCACAGCACGTAGATCGTCCCCAAAAAGAGAGCCGCCATCGCGAACAGGCAGCCGACCATGCCCTTCATGCGAGAGATGGTGCCGCGTACACCGCGAGGGGCGTCCTCTTCGTTTTCGGCATACCAATCGACCTGATACGGATTACGCATTGTCACAACGCCTCCTTCGGCTCCGGCGCCAAACGGCGCGCTTCAATCGATGCGGGCGCACCTTAACGGCCCACATGCGAATCTGAGGACATCATCTTTCACCCGCGACGTCGCTTCCATCGATTTGGCTTACAGGGGACTTGCGCTTTTGTAAGGAACCTTGCGAAAGGATAAAGGAGCGGCCAATTTCTCTCTTTTCAAAATACGAACATCTGTTTGCTTATGTGATACACTGGTGAGCTACACCAAGCCGTCCCGACCATGCAGAGAGGAGCTGCCATGAAGCCCATGAACGGCGCGAAGCCCAACGCGCGCGAGCTGATCGACCGCATCATGGCAGACGAGCGCTTTCAGGCGAGCTCTCACTTCTCCGAGCGCGTGTATGGAGACGAACCAATCCTCACCACGGGCAACCGCATGGCATCCTACCTGCCCGATCAATACCGGCGCATGCGCGCCATTTCCCGCTGGGAGCCAAGCGGCACCCAGGGGCGGGGACGCTGGCTTTCGGAGGCCGAGCTGTTCTATCGCCAGGGCGTCTTCATGGCAGACTATGAGGACGATTGCCCCTACCGCGGCAACTTCAAATCGTATTTCCCCACCTACAACGCCATGAGCGACCGGCAGCTGCGCGGCTACTTCACCTGGAGGGCGGCGGTGCGGCGCGGGGACATCCAAGAGACATCCCTCTCGTTTGCCTACGTCTATCTGTACGAGATCATCAATGGCATCGGAGTCACAACGCCAGCGGACGGCTATCGGGCGTTCGAGTCGTTTTGGAGCGCCTACCGCGCCTTTGCGCCGGAAATCGACCGGTTCGCCAGCGTATGGCTGCAAGACTACGTCGTGTACCACGGCCTGTCCCCCGCGCTGCTCGAGCCATACAAGACAATGGCCTTCGACCGCGCAATCGCCGCGCTCCGCAAGGCAGACGGCCTCATTTGCGAGTACGCTTCCACCCCTCAAAACAAGCGCCGCAAAAAAGGCACATCCGTCTTGCCGCTGCCTCCCAACAGCGCATTTGAAGACGAGCTGTTTCACGCGATCGATGCCCTCTCAACGTACAAACTCTCAGGCAGCCGCCTGTATAAAGAACGCCCCGAGGCGCTGCGCCATGTTGCCTGCGCAGTCTATATCCGCACGAGCGAGTACTATCGCAAGCAACGTAAGAACACGCTGCTCGAGAGCTGGTTTGGAGAGGAGGTCGCGCTGCCCTACACCATGTTCGGCTCGGCAGTCTTCTTCGCGCCCGAGCCCCATCCAGACACCCTCTACCAGCTCAACGAGCTTCATAGGTACCGCTGTCAGCAAGGCATGTGGACATGCGAGCGCATTCACGGCAGCCGATCTCGCAGCCCCAAACTCGGCGCCTGCATGCGCGCGACAGACCGCCAGCTGCGCGCCGCGCTCGGGTACGACCACCCACTCAAGGAGGCCAAGCCCCTCCCCAAGTACCTGAGTGCATTTGTCGAGGAAGAAGTCGATGCTTGGGTGCGCTGGAGCGCGGCGCATGCGCCGCGTGTCATCGACATCGATCTCTCGCAGCTCGCCGGCATCCGCTGCGCCGCCGAGATCACGCGTGAGTCGCTGCTGATCGACGAGGAGCGCGAAGGGCTGGGCATGATGCTCGACGCGCACGATGGGGAGCTTGGAGATAGCGGGGCGCGCGATGAGGGGCAGGCGCGGTCTTGCACCCCGGAGCAGCCGAGCATCACGGGGTTCGCCCGCCCAACACAGCCCGAGGCGGCGCTCGATGCGCACCCAGAAGCGCACGAGGCAGTACCGAGGGCATGCTCACCATGCCCCGCGCCATCGGCGACGGCCGCCGCGGCCAGCGTGCCCGCAGTCGGCGGCGAGCGTGTCGGCACTCTGCTGTCGTCCCTGCAAGACGCATACCTCAGGGCCCTCCTTGCAAACGACCACGCTGCCGCCCTGGCCGCCCTGCAACGCCTGGGAACCTCTGAGGATCTGGCAATCGACACCATCAACGAGGCTCTTTTCGACCTCATCGGAGACACCGCGATCGAATGTGGGCCAGATGGCCCTGAGGTCATCGAAGACTACCGCGAAGACGTGGAAGGACTGCTCAACCATGACTGAGACCGCTCACGCATCCACGAATGCACTGTCCAGCGCAGGCGCGCGAACGGCGCCCCATGCCAACCCAATCGCAGCGGCGAGCGCCACCCAGACAGCCGCGGCCGGCGCGACGGCGCCCCGCGTCCCCAAGCGCGTGGCGGCCGTCATCCTCAACTCCCTCAAGGGCGGAGTCGTCCCGCGCATAGGCCTGCCCTACATCACGGTTGGCCGCGAATTTGAGATTCAAGCCCTTCTCACCGACCTCTCCCTCATCGCCGACGGCGGGGCAAGCTTCCGTTTTCTCGTAGGCCGCTACGGCGCCGGCAAGAGCTTCCTGCTGCAAACCATTCGCACGCATGCCATGGGAGAAGGTTTCGTCGTCGCGGACGCCGACCTCTCCCCCGAGCGGCGCATTCAGGGCGGGCAAGGCCAGGGGCTTGCAACCTACCGCGAGCTCGTGCGAAACCTCTCAACAAAAACGCGCCCCGAAGGCGGAGCCCTCAACCTGATCCTCGACCGGTGGGTCGCCAACATTGAGGCCGAAAAAGCGCATATGGACGCCCAGGCCCAAAGCGAGGGCAGCGCTGTAGCAGGCGTGTCCTCATCTGGCGTGAAGGGCAGCCCCCTCCACAAGCAGATGGCCGATCTCGAAGAGATGGTCCACGGCTACGAGTTCAGCCGCATCCTTGGCATATATCGCACCGCAAGCTCCACTGGGGACGACGAGGCCAAGGCCCATGCCGTCAAGTGGCTGCGTGGCGAGTACCGCACAAAAACCGAGGCCCGTGGCGAGCTCGGCATCACATCCATCATCGATGACGACACCTGGTACGACTACGTCAAGCTGCTCGCACGGTTCCTCACCGGCGCCGGATACAAGGGGTTGCTCGTCCTCATCGACGAGCTCGTGAACCTCTACAAGATTCCCAACTCGATCTCGCGCCAATACAACTACGAGAAGATCCTGCAGATGTATAACGACACGCTGCAGGGCAAGGCGCAGCACCTGGGCATCATCATGGGCGGCACGCCCACGTCCATCGAGGACCGCAGGCGCGGCGTGTTTTCCTACGAGGCACTTCGCAGCCGCCTCACGCAGGGGCGTTTTGCCCGCGAGGACATGCGCGACATGCTCGCCCCCATCATTCGCCTGCAGCCGCTCACCTACGAGGAGCTGCTGGTCCTCATCGAGAAGATCGCGCAGATTCACGCTGGGTATTTTGGGTATACCTGTGCGCTCAACGATACCGATCTGGTCGATTTCCTCACCATCGAATTTGGCCGCGTCGGGGCAGACACGCATCTCACGCCGCGCGAGGTGATCCGCGATTTCATCGAGCTGTTGGACATCATGTTCCAAAACCCAAACACAGATATCCACGAGCTGTTGGCTGGAGAAGCCGCGGTTGGAGCTCCCGCGGGCGGCGCGGAGTTCGCCCCCGCAGGCGCCGCCTCCCTGGGCAGCTCGAATGCGATGCCACTCTCCCCCGCGGATGCAGGCGTGGACCCGAGCCCTCGCCCAGGACAAGGCGATGCATCCAGCGCCCCCTTTGCCGAGTTCACGATCTAGCTTCGGCACCCCCCCGCATCAGCCCCGATGAAACAACGCCGCATCAACAACCATTTCGTCCCGATCGACCCAAGCAGCACACGTCAACCCATCGAGCGGTTGTTGGTCGGTCAAACCCATGGGAAGGCAAGGAGGCCACATGAACGTATTTGATCGATATGCCCCGTTCGTGCAGGACTTCATCTACGCGCACAACTGGGAAAACCTTCGTTCAATCCAAGTTGCCGCCGCCGACGCCATCTTTAACACAGAGGAGAACGTCCTGCTCACGGCTTCCACCGCCTCGGGCAAAACCGAAGCCGCGTTCTTCCCCATCCTCACCGAGTTCTGGGAAAATCCACCCGCTACCGTTGGGGCTCTCTACATCGGGCCCCTCAAAGCACTTATCAACGACCAGTTTTACCGGCTCAACGATCTCTGCGAAGAGGCCGACATCCCCGTCTGGCATTGGCATGGGGATGTCGCGGCATCGCACAAGGCCAAGCTGCTCAAACACCCGAGCGGCATCTTGCAAATCACGCCCGAATCGCTCGAAGCGCTTCTGCTCCACAAGCACGCCGCGGTCGGGCGCCTGTTCGGCGACCTTCGCTACGTGGTCATCGACGAGGTGCACTCGCTCTTGCGTGGCGATCGTGGCGGCCAGGCGCTCTGTCTCATCGAGCGCCTCTCACGCATGGCGGGCGTAAACCCCCGTCGCATCGGGCTGTCCGCCACCATCGGGGACCCCGAGCGCACTGGAGCCTTTCTTTCCGCAGGCACCGGGCGCGGATGCGTCATCCCGCGGTTTGAGGAGCCTCGCAAGACGTGGCGCCTATCCATGGAGCACTTCTACGTCACTGGCCCCCAAGCGAGCGTGCGAGCCCTAAGCACGACGGGGCCGCTCCAAGCAGACCTCATAGACAACGGCGCCCCGCACCAACTCCCCTCGCCCGATGACGTGCGCATAGACGCCCCTCGGGCGACAAGCCTCGCCGCCCGCACGGACCTTGCTCCGCGCGATGCCGATCCAGGTCTTGGATACATTTTCGAGCGCACCCGCGGCAGCAAATGCCTCGTCTTCGTCAACTCGCGCGAAGAGGCGGAGAGCGTCTGCGCGAGCCTGCGCGCATACTGCGATGCAAACCACGAACCCGATCGTTTTCTCATTCACCATGGCAATCTGTCTGCCGCATACCGCGAATCGGCCGAGGCGCTCATGCGCGATGAGGAACAGGCGCAAACCACCGTCACCACGGCCACGCTCGAGCTGGGTATCGACATCGGGCGCCTGGAGCGAGCCTTCCAAATCGACGCGCCCTTCACCGTGTCGAGCTTCCTGCAGCGCATGGGCCGCACCGGCAGGCGCGACCTGCCTCCCGAGATGCATTTCGTCATGCGCGAGGAGCAACCCGAGCCCCGCTCGATGCTTCCCGAGACCGTCCCTTGGAAACTCCTCCAGGGCATCGCTCTCGTACAGCTGTATCGCGAGGAGCACTGGGTTGAGCCCCCTGCGCTCAACAGGCTCCCATACAGCCTGCTATACCACCAGGTCATGAGCACGCTCGCCAGCTGCGGCGAGCTCACGCCAGCCGAACTCGCCGGGCGTGTCCTCACGCTGTCGTACTTCCACCGCGTAAGCACCGACGATCTTCGATGCCTGCTGCGGCACCTGCTGGAGACAGACCACATCGAGCAGACCGAACAAGGCGGGCTCATCGTGGGACTCGCGGGAGAGCGCCTCACGAATTCGTTCAAGTTCTACGCGGTGTTCCAAGAAAACGAGGAGTTCACCGTGCGTTGCGAATCGGCGGAGCTCGGCACCATCGTGAACCCGCCGCCCGCGGGCGAGCGCATCGCCATCGCCGGCCACTGCTGGCTGGTCGAGGAGGTCGACTGGAAACGCCACCTTGTGTACTGCACGCAGGTGAAAGGCCGTGTTCCGGCGTACTTTGGCGACTGCGCGGGAGACATCGACACCCATATTCTCGAGCGCATGAAGCGTGTACTGGAGGAGCACGACACGTACCCGTACCTCATGAAAAACGCGCGGGCCCGCCTCACTCAGGCGCGGCACGTCGCGGCAAATGCCCGCATCGTCGGCTCGCGCGGCCCGGGTGCATTCGACCAGGGGTCGAGTCCGCTCATCAACCTGGGAGGCGACACCTGGGCGCTGTTTCCGTGGCTTGGCAGCTATGCGTTTTTGGCACTCGAGCGCCTACTCAAAATAAAATGCGCACAGGAACTGGGCCTCAAGGGGCTCGACCCCTCGCGCCCCTACTTCATGCAATTCAGGATGAAAGCGGACCCCGACACATTCTTTGAGGTCGTGGCGTCCGAGGCCGAAGCCGAGTTCGATCCCATCGAGCTGGTGTACCCCGGCGAAGTCCCCTACTTCGATAAGTACGACGAGTTCCTACCACAAGAACTGGTGCGCAAGGGCTTTGCCGAAGGAGTCCTCGACATCGAGGGCATGCGCCGCCGCGTCATCGGCTGGCGCGATGAGCGTCGTGAAAGGCATTGCGAGCTCCCATAACGCTCGACTCGAGAGGCGATCGCGCACGCCCAGGGCGCATCATCGAGCCGGCGAGCCGCGTGCCCGGCCCGTCCTAGTCTCTCAACACCTCGCCGAAGAAGTCCGCGTCGAAAGGAGCCGACCCCTCAAACTCATACGGTTCGTCACTGGCGATGACCAGGTAATTGTCCTCGCCGGCAAACGTCTCGTCCACGCAGGGCACAACCCACACATGTTCAAACACCACGTGCGCCGTGGCAACCACGCTGCGCAAAAAGTCGATGTTCTCGCCCTCGTGCGTCGAGACCACATTCGCAAGATACAGACCACCCTGCCGTAAGCACACCTTTGCCTGGCAAAGGGCCTCCACCGTGGCAAGCGAACGCACAGGAGCGGCGCCCGCAAAGCAGTCATTGACCACCGCATCGTAGCGCGCGCCTTCGGATAGCGCCTGAACCATATACGAGCGCGCATCGGACGTGATGAGGTGCAGGCGACCGGATGCAAGCCGCTCAAGCTCGCCGAGGAAAAACCAACGACGGGCAAGCAGCGTGATCGACGCATCCAGCTCGACGACGTCCATCGCAAGATCGCGATGCTCAGTGAGCGCATGCTTGGGATAGGAATACCCGCCGCCCCCGAGCATGAGCACGCGCTCGATGCCGTGGCCAGCGCCGGCGCACATGGCATCCTCGGCCTCAAACATCGCATCGAACGCACGGATGTACTCGAACACGGGCTCAAACCTGCGGCGACCCAGATACGTTGCACTCTGGTACACGCCGCCCCGCTGCAATACGCGCACGCGCTCGCCCTGTGCGCCGCGCGCGCTCTTTACCCGAGCCACGCCGGCATGTGTTCTCGCGAGCTGGAGGCATTTGGAGCCAACGGCGATTGCCGCCGCACCCACCGCGACGGCGCCAATCGCCACCCCCGCCGCAATGCCGACGGTCGCGTTGCCCTTCTTTTCCATCACAGCTCCCTTTGCTGATACAAGCCGTGGTCGACAAAGCCCAGACGGCGATAATACGCCCGCGTCCCCACGGCGCTGATGACATTGATGCGCTCATACCCCTCGGCCCGCGCGATGTCGCACGCGCGCTCGACAAGCTGACGCCCCAGGCCCGAGTGCTGCGCCGAGGTTCCATCCTCGCCCAAATGCGTGGCGACGCCATACACGTGCACCTCGCGGATCATGGCCTCGCCCGCGCGCACGGGGATTCGGGCACCGGCATCCAGATAGCCCGCGCCCACACGCGCGGGCACGGCGGGATCGACCTCCCGGGAACCGGGACCGACGCCCGTCGAGCCAGCCGCAGGCCCCACGCCCTCTACCTCGCGGGCAATCGCCCCGATGTACGCGGCGTCGGGCAGCGACAGCCTGAGAAAACCGGCGATCCGACTGTCCGCCGTCACCCACTGCAAGAACCGCTCCGCGGTATTGCTCGTCTCGTACGCAACGATATCCAGGCGCAAGTCGCTCACGTCAACCGCATCCGTGCCGATCTCGCGGAACCTGATCTCCTGGATTCCGTCCGAGCTTCCAGACGCGCGGAGCTTTTGCTCAACGAGCTGCCGCAAATTCGGCTTTTTATTGCCCGCGACGATGTCGTGCGAAGAGAAGTCCCTGATCATCCGCGAGATGCGGCAAAACGCGGGCGTTTGGGCCACGTCGCTCACCAACACGTCCAGCAGCTCGTCCTCTGTATACGGCCGCCAATCCCCCGCGCGAAAACGCTCGCCCAGCCGCGCGCCGTCGATGAGCGCGCACGGGTAGAGCTTGATCTCGTCGGGCTGGAACGGTGCCGCATGCACCAGGCGCTCGTAGTCGGCCTTGTCGCGCTCGGGGGTCGAACCGAGCAGGTTCGCCATGGCGTGCGCGTGGATCTTGAACCCAAAGACGCGCAGGAGCTCAAACGCCCGCTCAATGCGCGCGAGGGAGATGCCCCGGTCGTTTTGATCCAGCACCTCTTGGTCGAGCGTCTGGATGCCCATCTGCACCTTCGTGCACCCCAGGCGCCGAATCAGCGTGAGCGCCTCCGGCGTGATGGCGTCGGGACGCGTCTCGATGACGAGCCCCACGACACGATGGCGCGCGCCCTCGTTGACGCGCTGCTCACGCTCGAGCACGTCAAACCCGGCAACCTGTTCACGCCCCGCGCGAAGCCACGGCTCGCTTCCCCCGTACAGCTTGCGAAAAGCCCTGTTGTATGAGATCGCACCGGCGTTGAGCTCGTCTTGCCCCGCACGGACAAAAGACTCGAACTCTTCGGCATGCGCGGGAAACCCCGCCTCGAGATACCAAGCGCGTCGATCGCGCGCCGCATCACTGCCCTCGTCAAACTCATTGAGGGCGCGAAAGAGCTCCGAGATAAACCACAGTTGGTAGCCCTGGGGATAATCGCTCCACGTGCCGCCGAGCACGATGAGCTCGATCTTGTCCGTGGCGTGACCCATCTGCGTCAGCGCGGTGAGCCTCGACGTCACCTGGAGGTACGGGTCGAACCAGTTTTGCTCGGCCCGCTCGCACGCCGGCTCGTTGTGCAGGTAGCTTTTGGGCATGCGCAGGTCGTTGGGGCAAAACAGGCAATCGCCCCCACACGGCCAGGGCTTGGTGATGACCGTGATGGTCGCCACGCCCGAAGCGCTGCGACGCGGCTTCATACGCAGCACCTCGAGCAGCTTTTCCTCAAGCTCGGGCTCGACGCCCCACGCCGCCCAGCGCTCGGGCTCTTCGCGTTTGACACGCTGGTAAAACGGCAGGAGTCTGCGCTTGGCAAACTGCCGCTTATCGGCCTGCTCACGACGGGCGGCGGCGTGGCTCAACTTGAGCAGCGCGCGATCGTCGACCTCGCGACCGGCGCGGAGCTCGGCCAGTATGTCCAAAATAATCTGTTCCATGCCGCCTATTGTATATGACGACCCTCGGGAACTCAGGAGAGGCGTGCAGGAACACACGGGGCCGCAAACGACGAGGGGCGCGAAGAAACCCAGGACGTACAATAAGGGCTCATCATCGATATCCAGCCGCCCCAGCCCGAGCGCCCGTCGAGGCCACGCAGGCGGGCGACGCCCCGGGAGACCCATGGACACCACGACCGCCAAAGCCCTCATCGAACTCAACAACCGGTTCTACGCACAGCACGCCGCGTCGTTTTCGGCCACAAGGTCCGCGCCCTGGCACGGATGGGAACAGCTGGTCGAGGTCCTGCACGAGCACGGCTGGGGAAACCCGCAGACGGCGGGCGCGGCTCGCGTGCTCGATATGGCCTGTGGCAACTTGCGCTTCGAGCACTTCCTCGCGGGCGCATTCCCATCGATCGACTTCGACTTTCACGCAGTCGACAGCTGCCCCGCGCTCATGGCGAGCCATGCAGATCTGCCGGCAGCGTGCGCCTTTCACCAGTGCGACGTCCTCGCCGCCCTTATCGAGGGAGTCGATGGCATTCCCGAGGTCCCCTTGTGCGATCTCTCTGTCTCTTTTGGGTTCATGCACCACATACCAGATGCGCGACTGCGCTCGGACGCGCTCTCTGAACTCGTTGCGCACACTGCCCCAAACGGCCTGATTGTGGTTTCGTTTTGGCAATTCATGAACGACGAGCGCCTTGCCAAAAAAGCCGCTCGCACCGATGAGACCCTCCGGGTGCAATGCTCGCACGCGGCCGGGGCGCCCGGAGCCGGCCTGAATCCCGACGGCACACAACGCCAGTCCTCCAGCGAGGACACTCCCGCCATGCCCGCAGCGTCCACCGTCGACATTTCACAGCTCGACGAACACGACCATTTCCTCGGATGGCAATCTGACCCCTCCCCCCTGCGGTATTGCCACCATTTCGGCGAAGCCGAGATCGACGAGCTTGTAGCATCTGTGGGAACCGCGGTTCGCGAGGTCACGCGCTATTCGGCAGACGGCGCGTCTGGTACCCTCAATCGGTACCTTGTACTTGAGCGGCTCTCGTAATCGCCGCGCACAAGGGCCAGCCCCCAACCAACCCAGGAGACTTTGCCGCCATGCATGCACGAATGCCCAAGAACTTCGTCCTCGACCAGCGCATCGAGCGCGCCTCCGACGCCATCGAAACCGGCGCCGCCGCGTATCGAGGCCGTTGGGCGGAAGCCTGCCACCCGCTTGGCGAGCACTCCCCCTCTCATTATGAGCACGTGCACCTCGACCTCGGCTGCGGCAAAGGAGCCTATATCGCCGCCATGGCCGAGCGCCACCCAAACACCCTGTTCATCGGCATGGACAGCGAGCCGGTGTGCGTCGTCCACGCCGCGCAGCTCGTGCTCGACAGCGGACTGAAAAACGCCCTCGTCATCCCCGGCGACGCGGCGAAACTCGATCACATCTTCGCCCCGGGCGAGCTCTCCTGCATCTCAATCAATTTCCCCACGCCTCACCCCAAACGCCGCAACGCTCACCTCAGGGTAACAACTGCAGCCCATCTCAACAGCTACCGGCCCCTGCTTTCCCCGCAAGGCATGCTCACGTTCCGTACCGACAGCCTCCCGTTGTATGAGTTTTCCCTCCCCCAGTTCGAGGCAATTGGGTGGGCCGTGGAATGCGCCACGCACGACGACCGCTCCGCGCACCCCAGCCAACCCATCACCGAATACGAGCAGCGCCTGACCGAGCAGGGAGCCACCGTCCACGCCGTGTACGCGCGCCCCGCCGACCGAGCCGCCACCCCCGAGCAGCTTCAGGCCGCCCTTGACTTGCCGCAAAGCCTCATCGACTATCTGCCTGAGAACCTATTCGCCAACGAATACATCCCCTACGGCATGAGCTACGCGATCGACAACCTACGCAACCGCCGCCAACATCTTGTCCAGAAGCGGGATGCATAAAACAGGCCCATTTGGGCTGCATCGTGCATAGGATTATCGCGAAATCGCCGCAATCCCAGCGTGGGCTCGCGGCGATGGTCAATTTACCCAAGTTGGGCGTCGGGAGCACCGGCGCCATGCGGTAAAACCGCAGGATTGCCTCTCGGCCTCGGGCCGTGTTGCCACACAGCGGGGCACCTCAAATTCCCCGCGCAAGAAAACCGCAGGATTTCGTTGGCCACAGGTTTATACATCGAGTCCAGGACGGCCGCTTCACCGCCCAAGTTGGGTATTTTGACCATCTTCGAGGACCTTCACGTCTCCCAACGCCCAACGAGCTCCAAATCGCCCCGCGAAACCCCTTTCCCGACCTCTCCCAGGCCTGTCAGCCCCCTTCCTCACCCCCGACGAGCCCTCCGACGCGTCTGGCGCAATCCCAACGCGCCCGGCACAGCCCCGACGAGCCCTCCACGGCCTCCGCCGACGCGTCCGGCACAGTCCCGACGCGCCCTCCGCAGCCCCCACGCGCCCGTCGCGGACGGAAACGCGTCCTCCCACCCTTTGAAGCACCTTTCCCGCGGCATGGGGCGCCTTTCGGTCATAATGAAACGACACGACACTAAAGATCGGATGAAGCCATGAAGGAAATCGCCAAAAGCAACGACGGCCAAGGAATGTTCGACCCGTTTGCCCACGGGTCCTTGGGATCGCTGGCCCCAAGCTGGTGGGAGCCCGAGCCTGCCGGCAATGGCAACGTCGCCGCCACAGGCGCCGATACTCCCAACGAGAGCATCGGCGATGCCGACCCCATCACGGCGCCCATCGCAACAGCCTCCGAGCTCGATCCCTGGCTCACCCCCGAGCAGGCTTACGAACGCTATATCGATTGGATCGCCGCGCGGGGCATCGACCCGTGGCCGCATCAGGAAGACGCCCTGTTCGCCCTCGCGGCGGGCAGCAACGTCATCTTGGGCACGCCAACCGGATCGGGCAAATCCCTTGTGGCCCTGGGCATGATGTTCATGGCCATGGCAAGCGGTCAGCGCGCATACTACACGGCCCCCATCAAGGCCCTCGTAAGCGAGAAGTTCTTTTACCTGGTCGACATCCTCGGCCGCGATAACGTCGGCATGATCACCGGAGACTCGCACATCAACACCGGCGCGCCCGTCATCTGCTGCACCGCAGAGATCCTTGCCAACCAAGCGCTGCGCGAAGGCGAAAACACCGACGTGGGCTGCGTCGCCATGGACGAGTTCCACTTCTTCTCCGATCCCGATCGAGGCTGGGCTTGGCAGGTCCCGCTGCTCACGCTGCCCCACGCCCAGTTCCTCCTCATGAGCGCCACACTTGGCGACATGACCGCCATCGGAAGCACGCTCAGCCGCACCACCGGCCGCGACCTCGAGCTGATCGCCGACGCCCCGCGCCCCATCCCCCTGTCCTACGAGTACGTCAAAACGGCACTCGAGGGCACCGTCGAGCTCGCCCTGCGCCAGGGCGACTCCCCGCTCTACATCGTGCATTTCTCGCAAGACGCGGCGCTGCAGTCGGCACGCGCGCTCGCGAGCTACGGCGTAGCGAGCAAGGAACAGCGCGAGGCGATCAAAGAGGCCATCAAGGGCGGCCGCTTCACCACCGCCTTCGGCAAAACGCTCAAGCACCTCATCTCGAGCGGCGTGGGCCTGCATCACGCCGGCATGCTGCCGCGCTACCGGCTGCTCGTGGAAAAGCTCGCCCAACAGGGCCTTCTTCCCGTCATCTGCGGCACCGACACGCTTGGCGTGGGCATCAACGTCCCCATCCACACCGTGCTGCTCACCGGGCTCACCAAGTTCGACGGCCGCAAGCAGCGCCGCCTGCGCTCCCGCGAATTCCACCAGATCGCCGGTCGCGCCGGGCGGTCGGGCTTCGACACCGAGGGCGTCGTCATCGCCGAGGCCCCCGAATTCGAGATCGAGAACCACAAGGCCGAGCTCAAGGCCATGGGCGACCCCAAGAAGATGAAGAAGCTCAAGAAAAAGAAACCGCCGGAGGGCTTCGTGACCTGGAATGAGGCCATCTTCACCAAGCTCATCGAAAGCGAACCCGAGATGCTCAAACCGCGCCTGCGCATCACGCATTCCATGGTGCTCGCCGAGGTCGAGCAGGGCGGCAACGCCTGGGAGCGCGTCCTTGAGCTCATCGACGACTCGCTGCAAACACCTGAGGAGAAGGCCAAGCTCAAGCTGCGTGCCGCCGAGATTTTCGCCACGCTCATCGACGCGGGCGTCGTGGTTCGTGAGGCCATCGGAAGCGACGACGAGGCGGCATCCCACCCGCTCGACGGGGAGGCCGAGTACTACCTCACGGTCGATTTGCCCGAGGATTTCGCCCTTGACCAGCCGCTTTCCCCCTTCCTGCTCGCCGCGCTCGAGCTGCTTGACCCCGAAAGCCCCTCCTACACGCTCGATCTCATCTCGATGGTCGAGGCGACTCTTGAGGACCCCAAGCAAATCCTGCGCGCCCAGGAGCGCCGCGCCCGCGACGCCGCGATGAGCGCGATGAAGGCGGAGGGCGTCGATTTTGAGGAGCGCCTCGACCGCCTCGAGGACGTCACCTACCCCAAGCCGCTCGAGGAGATGCTCGACGTCGCGTTCGCGAAGTATTGCGCCCAGGTGCCCTGGGCAAACGACTACGAGCTCAGCCCCAAATCGGTCCTGCGCGATATGCTCGAGACCGGGTGCGACTTCAAGAGCTACATCGCTCAATACAAAATCGCCCGCTGCGAGGGCATCCTGCTGCGATACCTCACCGAAGCGTACCGGTCGCTCGATCGTACCGTGCCTGTGGAGCGCCGCACCGAGGAGCTCGACGACATCGTCTCTTGGCTGGGGCTCGTCGTGCGCTCCGTCGACTCGAGCCTGGTGGACGAGTGGGAAAACGCCGGCGCCGCACCCGGGGCAGCCCCGCTCAAGCGCGCCGACGTCGTGGTGCAAGACCGTCGCGGCATGACCCTCATGGTCCGCAACGCCCTGTTCCAGCGCGTGAGGCTCGCCGCCCGCGACAAGGCGGCCGAGCTCGGAGCGCTGGATGAGGATTGGGGCTTTGGCGAGTTCCGTTGGAGCCGTGCGCTCGACGCGTTCTACGAGGAGCACGAGGAGCTGCTCGTAGACGGGGACGCGCGATCCATGGCATTCCTCTCGATCGACGACTCCGACGAACTCAACGACCACGTCTGGCACGTGCACCAGGTCTTCCACGATGTGGACGGCGACCACGACTTTGGCATCATGGCCGACGTCGATCTTGACGCCACCCAGGATGGCGACGGCATCGTGTTCAGGAACTACAAGGTCGGCAGTTTCGAAGACCTCGCAGGGTAGCGCTTAAGCAAGAATTAACCCCCGCTTTAGCACTGTGACTTCCCTGTCACAAACATGTCACGGTAGCGTGAGAACAGACAGCCACCATAGGTGATAGCGCCCTGTCACCTATGGAGGACCGTTATGACCACCCGCAACGCACCGTCCGCACACCGCCCTACGCGCATCTTTCATGGCCCTATCGACAACGGCCGATTTCGGGCGAGCGCTGAGTCGAGCAACCGTGCACGGAGCGACGGGAGGGCCTCGCGCACAATCGATGCGGTGCGGGCGGAGCTCGCGGCGGGACACCCCGTCATTTGCAGCGTGGTCCCTGGTGATTTCACCACCACGGGGCACTTCATCGTGCTCGCGGGTCTCACGGAAGACGGGCAGCTCATCGTTCGCGACCCCAACAGCGAGCACAACAGCTCCCAGCCGTGGGAAATCGAGCGCGTGCTCGGACAATGCGCCAACCTCTGGGCGTTCAGCGTTTAAATGAGCCCCGCGGCCATGCCGAACACCATGGGTACTAAGATTCCCATCAAGAATGCCACGGCAGCATACATCGTCTCCTTGCGATGATCAATGCCGGCAAGGACAGGTATGTGCGCCCGTAAGAATCGCTTGTCACACAACAGGTAGGCCAAGGACCCGGGGGACACCATTCCCACGCCAACATATTCGAGAACTCTGAACCATAGGGGAAGCTGGGCATCGTGGGCATTGGGAGAGACGATGGCCATCACGGATCCAAGAGCCAACAAGGCGCATCCTGTTGCAAGCGCCACATTCCACACCGCCACAGACATTCGAGTCAGGCGCTGATGCCTCGTAACGAGGGATTCAAGTCTCGCCTGAGCATTGGAAGCAATCGACCTAATTACGCGTTCTACGCGCGAGACAGGGGGCGTAGGCGAAGCGGACCGGAAGACAAGGCCGCCACCATTCACACGAACGGCATGGTTTTGAGCATCGGCATCTTGGACATTACCTGAGCTGGTTGCAGGAGAGTCCCCGTCGCCACAGAAAATCGCCGGTTCACGGGCTGCCTCATGAAACAGGGCGCCTTCCACGGCCTCGCCCAGCGCGCGGGCGCTCTCGTAACGGGCATCCGGGTCAAAAGCGCATGCACGGCATATCACCTGACCCAGCTCGCGCGATATCCCCGCAGCTTCGCATGCCCTCGCGTCGCACACATTGGGAGGATTCTCGCCGACAAGACAAAAGTACAACACTTTGCCCAGCGCATATACATCCGTGCGTTCGTCGGTCTGCCCAAATCCAAACTGCTCCGGCGGCGCGTAACAGCGCGTAAGGAAATGCGTGGTGTCGCAACTGGCACCATCGCGCCACTGGCGTGCGGAGCCGAAGTCGATTATGACCGGCTTCCCGGACCTCATGATCACGTTGGTCGGCTTGAGGTCACGATGAATCAACGGGGGCTCGAACGCCCCATGAAGCTGGTCAACGGCACCACAGAGCCCAGGCATGATAACGGCGGCAGTCGCCAAGCCAGCTCCGAGCGAGGCGACAAGCTCCATAATCGTGCTGCCCGCAACGTACTCCATGACCACGGTCAGCTCATCGTCTTGAACGCCGAGCTCAATCAGCCGAGGAACGCAGGCAGGGCATTTCTCTGCGCGCTGCGCGTCCCATAGCGTGCGATACGCAGCGCCCGCACCAGCGGCAATGTCGATGCGCTTTCGGATGTACCGGCCGAAAGCATGTCCCTTTGGATTGCCCTCGACCAGCTCGGTCATCTCAAAATCTGATTGCTTGAGCAGCCTTTCCACGCGCCATGTGGTGGCCTGCGCCGAACGCACGACAAATGCATCAAGCTCGCGCTGAAAGGCTCCGTCAGGCAGATAACCCGCCTCGCGTGAGGCGCCCATCGCCGCGCGATCGCCTTCGGCCCCCGACTCCCCATCTCGGGGTGCAGAAAATCCTCGCCGCTCCGATATGTCGCTCATGTGTCTCATGAGCAGCATCATAGCAGCCCGCATGGACATCTAGCAGACGGTATTCTCGCCTAAGCGGTACAGCTCCTCGTTGACCTTCTGCAGCGAACAGCCCTGATCGATGCAGAAGATTATAATCGCATCGCGGCGGCACTTAGGGTTCAGCGAGCTCGCTCCCGCCGCCATGAGCGCCCGATTCGTTTCGCGCAGCGATAACGCCATGGCGAAAGCGATCTGCAGCACCTTATCGCGCGACGGGTTGCGTGCGCCCGTGAATATCTGGTATCCGAAGGTCTCATTGAGATCCGCCATGCGCACCACGCGTGAGCGTTTGAGGCCCTTCTTTTGAAGCATCTGCTCGAGAAATTCCGGAAGCGTGACGGCGGGGAAATCATGCGATCCGATGAACCCGTCGAGGCTTGGCGCCTCGAGCAGCTCCTGTAGCACTTCCTCGGTCAATCGCTCCGTCATGCGTTCCTCCACCACATTTGTTTGCCCTCATTGTAAATGCATGTCAGGCGAAGAGCGCACCCGACGATGCGCCCTTCGCCCATGCCCCGTTAATTCATAGGGGCGACTTGGCGAAGCGAGACGTCCCGCCAAGGATTTGCGCGCTCGGTCTTCACATGCCTCGGCATGACACCGAGCGCCACCCGTACAGACTGTCTACGCGACGCCCCACGTCGCCGCAGGCCCGTCTGCAAACGGCGACGAGAAGTACAGGACGTTCGAGAGATCCCCCTCGAAGTACACATACCCGCTCACCGTGCCGCCCGCGGACAAATCGCCGTAAGAGAGCTCCTCGGTCGCCTCGGAATAGTACGTCGCATCGCTCTGGACGCCGCTCGCGCTCTCCCCCTTCCAATCATACGAGTTGAACGAGAGAGCCTCGTCGCTATTGTTCGCATACGTGACGCGAACTCCGGTCAAGGTCGCGCCATCGTAGTTGGTGAGGCCCGGCACGATTTCGTCAACTGCGACCGTCATGCCATTTGAGAGCTCGACCGATGATCCGACCGCGAGCTTCTTCTCGTCGGCAGAATCATCGGGCTTGGACTCGCTCGCATTATCTTCCGCCGCATCTTCGTCCTGTGATTCCTGTACTGCCTGCGGGCCGTTCATGGCGTCGTCAATTGCGGCGCTATACATACTCTGACTGGCGATGACCGCGACAATCGAAATAACATTCACGACAACCGCGGCAATCGCAAGGCCCTTTCCCGCGCGTTTACCGCGCATGCAGGCAACAAGGCCAATAATGGCGAGTACCGCTCCGACAAGTGCGACAAAAAACGACATGTTGTTGATGATCGGCAGCAAGGATGTCAAAAGTGCGATGATCCCAAGAACCAGGCCCGCGATGGCAAGCCCGGACCGCGGTTGCTTTGACTGTTCGTGTTCCACGTTTTCCCTCCCATAGCAGCGGTTTTTCCTTCAAACCGCTTCGACGATGCCCATTATCTACACCCCTATGCACCATTTCATTAGCTGCGAGCTAAGACTGGCGATACGCCTTCTTCGCTCAAACGCGCTACCATGGAAGATGAGTCAACACATATGCGCGCAGCTCAAGCGCGCCCATGAAAGGTGGTTTGCACATGAAGCTCGCAGTTCCGTCCGTTGGAAAGGGCGGCCTGGACGCCCAGCGCTCCGCCCATTTTGGCCACGCCGACTGCTTCACGATCCTCAATGTCGAGAATGGCGTCGTCGAGGTTGAGGGCACCATCGCCAATCCTCCGCACGAAGAGGGCGGCTGCATGCGCCCCGTTGGCATCCTCGCCGACGCCGGCATTGATGCCATCGTCGCCGTCGGCATGGGCATGCGCCCCATGCAGGGCTTCGCCGCCGCCGGCATCACCGTGCTGCACGACGCCGACTCCCCCACCGTTGGCGCCGCCGCCGAGCGCGTGGCCGCCGGGCAGCTCGAAGCCATGGGGCCCGAGCACGCCTGCCATCACTAGGCACACGCTTTCAACTGCACGTCTGGGGCCGAGCGCATCGTCGCGTTCGGCTCTGTTTTCAAACAACGGAGACGCCCATGGCAAGTAACAAGCGGTCGGCACGCGCCAAACAGCGCGCATCATTCGAGGCGGGTTTCGACGCATCTGCCATGGGAAACCTCTTTGCCCGCGAGCACCAGCGCGAGGAGCGCCTCGACGCCGAGCATGATGCCGCGCTCCGACGCAAGGCATGCGAATCGAAAAACCGCTATGTGAGCAAAGCCGAGGCCGACGATGCCATAGCCGCATGCGCAGAGCATGGCAGACGAGGACTTTCGGCCTATCGCTGCCCGTATTGCAACGGCTGGCACCTCACAAGTCACCCGCGGTAAAGCCCTTCCGCCCTTTTGCTCACCACACGGTTAAGCGTTGAGATGATACGGACACGCATCCCCTAGACACGCCTTATTCTGCGATGCCACCGCGCACCTTGGGTTCTCGTCCGCAACAACCAACGTGGTCCCCAGGCACTTGTTAAACCAAGGCACCGCCGCTCGCACCGCAATGCGCGAATCCCGCTTGCAGCAACGCGGCGCCCCCGCATGAGCGATCTGCTGCAGGATGTCGGCGACCATGAGCTGACCTTCGCTCCAGCCCTCAGGACGCAGGGGCGCGTTGCCAGCAAGCACGGCAAACGCCATGCCACACGACGCCGCAGCACCGCAGACCCCCCATTTTGCACATGCCGCCCCGGGAACGCAGCACGCCCTTCCCGCAAGCTCATCCAGGGCGGACTCAAAGCTCTTCTCGCCCAGCACGTCCCGAGAACAGGCCATCAGGGCCGCACCAACCAGATAATGATGAACGGGCCCAAACGCCGCACAGCGCTCGTGGGCCATCAGCTGTTCCAAAAGGGCTCCCGGGTCGTTGCCACCCCATGCAAGACAGATTTCTTGCGCCCATTCATACTCAGGAACACTCATAATGTAACCCCTTTTAGAGTAGTGTATATTGACAGATATCTATATGATTATATAGACGAGTATCGATATAATGCAATCGCCGATGTTCGAGAAGTGTCCACAGCAGAAAGAGTTTGCCCATGAAGAAGCCAACCGTTGCTTTTGTCTGCACGCACAATGCGTGCAGGAGCCAAATAGCCCAGGCGATGGCACGGGCAATCGCAAGCGATACCTTCGTCGCGTGCTCGGGCGGAACGCATCCCGTCGAGCGCATCAACGACGATGCCTCTCGACTCTTGCAACGTGAATACGGCATCGACACGAGCGGACTCAAACCAACTTCTCTCACAGAGCTGCCGCCCGTCGACATCCTTGTCACCATGGGGTGCGGGGTGGAGTGCCCATCCCAGCCCGCCACGTACCGCGAAGACTGGGGCCTGGACGACCCAAGCGGCAAGGGCGATCAAGCCTTCCTGCAAACGATGCGCGTGATTCGGCAGCAGGTCATTGGCCTCAGGGCGCGCATCATCGCAGGCGAGTTTGACCGAGAGCGGCTCGCATCCAACCTTAAGACCCTCGGAGACGTCAATCGCCTGCGCATACTTGAGCTGCTGTGGGACGGCCAAGAGCGATGCGCTTGCAGCCTTCTCGAAAACCTCGAGATATCGCAGCCAACGTTGTCACATCATATGGCAGCCCTGCGCGACGCGGGCCTCATCCGGGTTCGCAGGGACGGCCGCTGGATGCACTATCGGCTTGACCACGATGTGCTCGACGCAATCGCCGCGCTGCTTGGGCAATACATTTCCTACCGCAGGCCCATCGGTATCGACTCATAGCAAGCGGGCGCCAAGCGCAAACTAGACCTCCCGTTGCGCCCCGTGATAGACTGTCAATCGTCCGCCCGGCAGATCTGGGCCACATGCGAGGACGCCCCTACTCAGAGATAAGGCTGCCATGCGCTTCTAGACATCCATCTCAACCGACCTGTTGACCTCCAAACACCAAGGAGGGGATGTCTTCATGCAGCTCGCACTCTCACGCGTGACATTTACGCACCCCGCAGCTCAAGACCCCATTTTGAATAGCGTTACTATCACCTTCCCTCAGGGTTGGACCGGCCTTTTGGGTGACAACGGATGCGGTAAGTCCACCCTTGCACGCTTGGCGTGCGGGCTCATCGAACCGGACTCGGGCAGCGTAACCACAGGGCTATACGCCGTATACTGCCCACAGGAGGCGGATGAGGCTCCCGCAGCCCTGACGGATTTTGCACTCGATTTTAACCGCGACGCGCGAAACCTCCGCGACCGCCTGAACCTCACCGACGACATGGCGTGGCGCTGGGATAACCTGAGTTTTGGGGAGCGGAAGAAACTCCAAATCGCTTGCGCCCTCTGGCAGCGGCCCGACGTGCTCGCCATCGACGAACCGACCAATCACCTCGACCGCGATGCTCGAACCCAAGTCGAACAGCTGCTTGCCACATATTCCGGCATCGGCATCCTCGTGAGCCACGACCGCGAGCTGCTCGACGCGCTCGTGGACCGATGTGCGTCCTTTGAGCCAAGCGGACCACGAGACGGCATGCACATCGTTGTTCGCCCTGGCGGATACTCGGCAGCCCATTCGCAGGCGGAGCGCGAGCGCTGCGCGGCACAACATGAACGCAAGCGAGCGAAAGACGAGCTCGCGCGCCTAACCGCCGAGCGAGAACAACGCTCCCAGGAGGCTGCGCGCTCCGACGCACGGCGATCCAAGCGCAATCTCGATCCCAAGGACAGAAGCGCGCGGGCCAAAATCGACCTCGCCATCTTCACTGGGCAAGATGGCGCGCGCGGAAAACTCTTACGTCAGATGGATGGGCGCATGGAGGCGGCACGGAACAGGGCGGATGCGGCGTTCGTTCCCAAACGCTATGACAGCAGTCTGTTTCTCGATGCCAAGCCCAGCCCCCGCAAAACCGTGATTCATGTCCCAGCGGGACGCATTCCCTGCGGGGAGGGCGAGCTCGAACTTCCTGAGCTTTTCGTGGGAAACACCGAGCATGTCGGCATCGTTGGGCCCAATGGCTCCGGCAAAACAACCCTGCTCAACCATATTCGGCAGCTGCTCGCAAACCAGGTCTCGCATCTAGGAAGCGACGCGCCCGCCGTATTGGATATTCCGCAGGAACCCGATGCGCAGCAACGGGCGCGTACCCTTGCGGCCATTCACGCCCTCTCCCCTGCCGACCTTGGCCGCGTGCTCAGCTGCGTGGCACAGCTCAACTCCAATCCAGATCGCATCTTAGAAGGCGCGGCGACCAGCCCGGGCGAGCTGCGCAAACTCATGATCGCCTGCGGTTTGCTGAGCTCACCCGCGCTCATCATCATGGACGAGCCTACCAACCACCTCGACCTGCACTCGGTCGAAGCGCTGGAGCGAGCGCTCGCGCACTTCGGCGGGGCCCTCCTGCTCGTCAGCCACGACGGCGCATTCTTGCACGCTTGCACGAGCACCATGTGGACGATTGAGGGCGATGTGCTCCGAGTTCACTAGCCAAAAACGGGGGCGCGGCTGCTTCTAAAACAGCCGCGCCCCCAATTTGAAAAGGTTACTCGAACTCGATCGTCCCGCAGGGCTTCGGGGTGAGATCGTACAGAACGCGGCAGATGCCGTCGACCTCGGAGGCGATGCGATCGCCGATCTTCTTGAGAAGCGCCCAGTCGAGCTCAGGCACCTCGGCGGTCATGGCGTCAACGGTGTTGACGGCGCGGATGAACGCCGGCCACTCGTAGAGGCGCTTGCCGCACCGAACGCCGGTCACACGGAAATCAGGCACGGAGACAAAGTACTGCCAGACCTTGCCCTCGAGGCCGGCAGCGGCAAACTCCTCACGCAGGATCGCGTCGGCCTCACGCAGGGCCTCCAGACGATCGCGGGTGATGGCGCCAAGGCAGCGCACGCCCAGGCCGGGGCCCGGGAAGGGCTGGCGCTCGACCATGTTCTCGGGCAGGCCGAGCTCACGGCCAACCACGCGGACCTCGTCCTTATACAGCAGGCGAACGGGCTCGCACAGCTCAAACTGCAGGTCGTCGGGCAAGCCGCCAACGTTGTGATGCGCCTTCACGCCGTCGGACTCGAGAATGTCGGGGTAAATGGTGCCCTGGGCGAGGAAGGAAACCTCGTTGCCGACCTTGCGGGCCTCCTCCTCAAACACGCGGATGAACTCAGCGCCGATGATCTTGCGCTTGGCCTCGGGCTCGGCAACGCCATCGAGCAGGGACAGGAAACGGTCGGTAGCGTCAACGTAGACGAGGTTGGCGTCGAGCTGGTTGCGGAACACGTCGACGACCTGCTCGGACTCGCCCTTGCGCATGAGGCCGTGGTTAACGTGCACACAGATGAGCTGCTTGCCGATAGCCTTGATGAGCAGGGCGGCGACCACGGAGGAGTCGACACCGCCGGACAGGGCCAGAAGGGCCTTCTTATCACCGATCTGCTCGCGGCAGGCGGCAACCTGCTCCTCGATAAAAGCCTGAGCAAGCTCAGGAGTGGTGATGCGGACCATGTCGTCGGGACGCTTGTTCAAATCCATGGGTCTCCTTTCAAGGGCGCGCGCAGCGGGCGCGACGGGACGTCTTGTAGGCAGGACGTCATATATCACACAGCATTATGCCTTTTCCGCGTGATAGATGCAGGAGAATCGTGCGGCAATGATACGATTTCCACCGTAGAAATCTTCAAAAGGAGGACCGATGGTCACCCTATCCGACGCACGCATCGACGAGCTTATCGCCGAAGACGTGCCTTATATCGACCTGACCAGCCATATTCTGGGAATCGACGCCCAAACGGGAGCCATGGAGTACTTCACCCGCGAGGTCTGCGTGCTCGCCGGAGGCGAGGTCGCGTCGCGCATCGCCACCAAACTCGGATGCGTCGTCACCAACATCCTGCCCGACGGCACGGCGCTCGAGGCCGGCCAATCGTTCATGACGATCGGCGGAACCGCCGCCCAGCTCCATCAGGCCTGGAAGGTCTGCCTCAACGTCTTCGACCATCTTTCCGCCGTGGCCACCAAGACCCGCATGATGGTCGACGCCGCGCATGCCGCCAACCCGTCCTGCGAGATTCTTACCACGCGCAAGAGCATGCCGGGCGTGAAGGACCTCCTCGTTGAGGCCACCATCGCGGGTGGGGCGTTCCCCCACCGCCTGGGCTTGTCCGAGACCGTCCTCGTGTTCGACCATCACCTCTCGTTCATGGGGGGAATCGACGCGTTCATCGAGCATCTGCCTCAAATCCGTTCGCGTTGCATCGAGAAGAAGCTGTTCGTCGAGGTGAACGCCGAACAGGCTCTCGCCCTCGCATGGCACAACGCCGCCTGCACGCGCGCCTGCGCCGCCTCGCGCGGGGCTGTTGCCTGGGCCGGCGTCGACGGCGTCCAGCTCGATAAGGTTTCCATCGACGAGCTCGCCGAACTGGTGGGCAACCTGCGCGCGCTCGATCCGCGCCTCACCATCATCGCCGCCGGGGGCGTCAACCCCGAAAACGCGGGAGAATATGCCGCCACCGGCGTGGACGGACTCGCAACCACCGCACCCTTCACCGCCAAGCCCATCGACATGAGCGTCCGCATGCAACGCCTTGGGTAGGAAACCATGACCCCCTCTTCTGAACCCGCCCCTTCCGCCGCCCGTAAGGGCATCGCCGCCGACGAAGGCTCCCCTGCTGGCACGGACGCCGTGGGCGTCGCCGAAGGCTCCTCCGCCAACGCGGGCATCGCCGTCAACGCCGATGCGACCCCGGTGAAGCGCTACTCGCTGTTCACCGCCATCTGCCTGATCGTGGGTATCTGCATCGGATCGGGCATCTTCTTCAAGTCCGACAACATCCTCATCGCCACCGGCGGCAACGTCGCGCTCGGCGTCGCCATGATGCTGCTCGCCGCCACGACCATCATCTTCGGTGGCCTCACCCTGGCCCGCTTTGCCGCGCGCACCACCGGACATGGAGGCCTGATCGCCTACGCGGAGGAATTCCTGGGCCCGCGCCGAGCCGCGTTCATCGGCTGGAACTTCACCTTCCTGTACATGCCCCAGTCCCTAGCGCTTCACCACATGATGCCGTTCGAGTACACCGTGAGCCGCATGAACCCGACCCTGCGATTCCCGGTAGTGAGCGCCATGATCGCGCTCGTCACCACGTTGTTCTGGATGGGGGTGCACACGGTGGTGAGCACTCTCGGACTGCTTCCCAACGGCGACATTTCCGAGGTCGTGGTGGCAATGACCATGCTGATCCTGCCGCTGTACTACATCGAGGCCCTGCGCGGGGCGCTGCGCGAGGATGCCCCCGCGCTCACGCACGCCCGCCGCGCCGCAGCGCCGGCCATCGCGCTCGCCAGCTCGCTCGCCATCGGCCTGTCGAGCATCTCAGATTCCACGCGCTGGCCGTTCGTCGTCGCCTTCACGGCATTTCTCCTCGTGATGACCTTTGCGCTCACGCCCAAGCGGGACGCGTAGACAGCGAAAAGCCCCTGCCCATCACGGACCTCGGCAAACGCGGCCTTCATGGTGGGGTTGCTCCGCGTGAGTTTGCGGATGCCGAGCCCCTGGGCCTTGTTGTTCGCCAGACGCAGGTTGTTCTCGCTCGAGATCAGATTGTTTCTTCTATCGCGATGAACGGACGCGCCGTCGCTCGCGTTGCGACTCGAGCATATGGCGTATCGCCATCGCGGGGTGATGGAAGAGCATGCGCGGACCCGCGTACCGCATCACCGTGCGGATGCGCTCGCGCATCTCGGGTCGGTAGCAGTGCACCGTGCAATTCGAGCAGAACGTCTTCTCCTCCATGAACGGACAGCGCTCGCTGCGCGCGTGGGCATACGCCTCGAGCTCGGCGCATTCGGGACAGAGGTCCCGCCGTTCCCCGGAGCCCCGCTCCCGAAGGGCCGTCCCCTCCTGTACCTGCTGTATCTCGCCGCCCCGCTCTCGCATCGGCGCCGAACGATGCGCGGAATGATTGCCCTTGCAGTACAAGGCGATCATCTGGCTTACGATTTCCTGCTCGCGTTTGCGCTTCAACGCATCGTCCTTCAGGCGCGTCTCGCTCTTCCCCATCGCCCGCTACACCTCGCAGCTATCCGCAAGATCGGGCTCGGGGCCCGGTGCCTCCTTGACGGTGACGCCCTCGCGAGCGGCGCGCTCCGCCTCCTCGCGAGCCTCGTCGAACTTCGCCTTCATGGTTTTGTTACCCCAGGTAAGCTTGCGGATGCTGAGCCCCTGGGCCTTATCGTTCGCCAAACGCAGGTTGTTCTCGCTCGAGATTAGATTGTCCTTGACCTTCTGCAGATGCTTGATCGTGGTGTCAATCTCATCGATGGCCGTTTGGAACCTGCGACTCGCCAGGTCGTAGTTGCGCGCGAAGCCCTCCTGGAAGCCCATGAGCTTTTCCTCAAACTGCGTCACGTCCACATTTTGCTGACGCACCAGCGCAAGCTCCTGCTTGTACGCAAGCGAATTGAGCGCGGCGTTGCGCAGCAGCGTGATGATGGGGATGAAGAACTGCGGGCGAATGACGTACATCTTCTCGTACCTGTAGCTCACATCCACGATGCCCGTGTTATACAGCTCGCTTTCCGGCTCGAGCAGCGTGACGAGAATGGCGTACTCGCAGCCCTTCTTGGTGCGGTCGGAATCGAGCTTCTTGAAGAAGTCCTCGTTCTTGTGCTTGGTCGCCGTGGTGTCGTTCTCGTTTTTCATCTCGAACATGATGGAGACGATCTCGTTGCCCGCCTCGTCGCACTCGCGGAAGATGAAGTCGCCCTTGGTACCGTCGGACGAATCGTTGTCCTTCTCAAAATACGCGCGCGGGAACGCCGTCATGCGCAGCTGGTTGAACTGCGTTTCGCAATGCTGTTCGAGCGTCTCGCCCACCATCTTGGTGGACAGGCGGGCCTTCATGTCGCGCAGGCGCTCGATCTCCTCATCCTTGTAGCGAATGAGATCCTGGGCGCTCTTGTGTGCCTGCTCGAGCTCGAGCGCGTGAGCCGTCTCGATCTGGCGCTTCTCCGCGGCGCGGACCTCCTGCTCATGGGAGAGCTCGAAGCGAGCGGCGTCCAGGTCGCGAGCGAGCTTGGCGCGCTCCTCCTCAAATGTTGTACGCGCCTCGGTCACCGCCTGCGTCACCGCAAGGTCGCGCTGGGTGACGCCGGCATCCAACTGGGCCTTAAGCGAGGCGATCTGCGCGTCGCGCGCGGCCAATTGTTCGCGGAGTTCCTCCTTTTGATCGGCGGCATCCTGCTGGACCGCCATGCGCTCGCGCTGCGCGGCGACCCTCACCGCGGACTCGCGCTCCTCAACGGCGGACTCGAGCTTGGCGGAGAGCTCGGCGATGCGCGCATCCGCCTCGGCGCGGACGCGCATGAGCTCGGCCGTACGCTCGCTCTGCTCCCTTGCGAGCTGAGCGGCCCCGGCAGACTGGGCCTCCTGCAGGGCCGCGGCGCCCTGCGCACGCACCTCTTGCAGCTCCGCCGCACTGCGGGCCTTGGCCTCCTGCAGCTCGGCCGAGCTGCGGGCGAGCACGTCCTGGAGCTTCGCCTTTTGAGCGGCCATCACACGCTCGAGCTCGGCCTTGGCCTGCGAACGAGCGAGCTCAAGCGCCTGCTCGTGCTCGCGGCGCAGCGAGGCGGCGCGCTCCTCCACCTCGTGGGCGAACTGGTCGTCACGCACCTGGCGAACGATGCCCTCGTAGTCGCTCTCATCGAGATTGATGACCGTCCCGCACTTGGGGCACGTAATCTGATTCATATGCGCTCCTCGCTCCGCCACAACGCCCGGGTGCGCCCTACGCACGCCGATGCATATTCCTTACCATCAGACTATACCCGCCCGTGCGGACAAAAGGCCGTACGGGCCGTTCGAGACCGGCCCAGCGGGATGCGGCGCCTGCGACGACTCAGGATGCCGAACGCGCCTTCCGCAGCTACAGTCGCCTTTCGAGTATGACCATGTCCTTCAGCTGAACTCCAGCCTCAACGATAGAGTGATCGTAATTCTCGATGAAGAAGTTCGGCAACACATGCGAACGCGTGAAGCCACACGCCTCGTAAAAGGGAACGGTCAGAGGACCGTCGCCCGTACCGACCCGCAATATGTCGTACTCGCGGGTCGCATGCTGAGCGGCGAACCCCAGGAGAGCCCGGCCAACGCCGCTGCGTTGATGCGCCGGATCGACGGCGAGGCTCTTGACCTCGACGATGCGGAGTCCCCGCTCATCGATGCCCTCGTCAGTCACGATCATGCACCCGAGCGCGCGATCAGGCACGAGCGCGGAGCCTGCCTTGGCGCGGGTCTCATCCTCCGCATACGCCGCGAACATCTCGCCTCGGTGGAGGTAAAGCTCGACCATGTCCCACTGCTCGTCGGCGAGCAGCAGCAAATCGCGATATTGCTCGCGGTCGCGGTGGACCGGCTCGATGCGCATTGCCAGCGTCACGCACTCCTCCAAAGGGCTCGAATGGACTCATGCCGCCATTCTATCGTGCGTCGCGCACGAACACGGCGGCACGAACCTGATGCCAGGGACTGCGTTCAGGGGCGACCTGAAGCACACGGCACTCGAAGGCAGCGCCATGCCCGTAAAAGAACAGGATCGAAAGCGGACCCACCGAGTCCGCGGGAACGTAACCGAGCATGGTGCCATGGAATTTGACGGCCATCGCTTCCGCGTCGTAGGGGTTGTCCCGCTCGGGCACGAGCTCCAGAGTGTCACCGGCCTTGAGCTCGCCCAGGACCAGCGCACCGTCATGGTGCTGGAACCCGGCGATATGGAACGAGAACAAATTGCGAGATGGCTCGTACATGATGGACCCCCTTCAAGCCCTACGCCGCGCCCTGCGAGCGCGGCTGTTTCTCATGGCTTAAAGGTACGACCCCGTGCGGACAAAACTATATCGACCACACCTCAAGCAATCTAAGACGCCCTATAATCGGTGCGAAAAGATCTCGACCCCTGGAGCATCATCGTGAAGACCATCCATGTAGCAGCAGCAATCATCCTCGACGGCAATAAGATCCTCGCCTGCCAGCGCGGATATGGCGAGTTCAAGGGCGGTTGGGAGTTCCCCGGCGGCAAGCTCGAACCAAATGAGACTGCCGAACAGGCCTGCATCCGCGAGATCAAAGAAGAGCTGAGCGTCGATATCGAGGTCGCACGCCACCTCTACACCGCCGAACACGACTACGAGACCTTCCACCTTTCGATGGATTGCTTCGTCTGCTCCATTGTTGCCGGCACCATCGTCGATACCGAGCACGAAGATATGAAGTGGCTGCCCCTCGACAACCTTTGGTCGGTCGATTGGCTTCCGGCCGACATCAAAGTCGTCGAGGCAATCGAGGCAAGCCTGGCATAGAGCCCCCGACTTTATGCCTCGTCGCCCTCAACAAACACGCTCGTGATGTACTCATAGATATCGCGCCTGACGGGCGTTTCCAACTGATAGCCGATTTCGACGGCGTTCTCGTTCGCGATCGTCATCGTCTGCACAAAATGCCCCGTCGGGTGCATCTGACCGAGGAAGTAAAACTCCTTACTTCCCTTGTCGTTCGTGTTCTTGCGAACAAACAGATAGATTATCATGCCGTTGCCCGGCCATGCCATGAGCCGCTGAATATCCTTCGATGCGAGCGTTCGTCTCTTTTTCGAGATGCCGATGAGCTCACTATCCGAGACGAAACGATCCTCGTATTTGATGGTATCGCTGATGTCGGGCGCTTTATCGTAGTTGATGAACACCGGGAACGTATTCGTCTTCTCGTTGTACATGTAGCCGCCGATGTTTTGCGGCGTTTCGCTTCGATCCCATCCGAGCAGGCGACATACCTCCTCATAGGTATACTTCGCGTTCAACACGAAGCCCGTATCCCGATATGTCTGCGCGTAAAGCTCCTCATGGCGATGAATACCGAATTCGACGACCTCATTCAGCTGTCGTCTAAACTCCGGATCCAGCAGACTTGCACGGGCCGCATCCGTCCAGCGAAGGACACCATCGGCCCCCTCCTCGACGAGAGAAACGAACCAATTCGGCGAAGAAAAGCCACCGTTAAGTACATTCGTTGCGGACTTCAGAGCTGCCACTCTCGCGCCAACAGAGATCTCCGAGCTCGGCTGCCCGCCACCATCGACAACAGCAAAAGCCCCATCCCGCGCAAGAAGTGCACGCAACAGATATAGTTCATCGGCTCGCTTGCCGTTCGCTAGCTTCTTTGAAACGAATTTGAGAATGTTCTCCTGCGCCTCGCTAAATGTGACGTCGTACGCCTTTTCATATCGAGACAGAAAACCGTGATAAGAGTCATATTTATTAAAGATGAGAAGCGGGTCGATCGAGCCGTTGCGATCGAAATCGAGCAACGAGGGGATCGCGCCGAGCATTTGGCGCAACCCGAGGTATTCATCCTTCAGAAAGCGAGCAGCAGTAAAATCGCCCTGATCGATTGCCTGGTAAATTCGCCCCTCCGACACGCGATCGAAGCTCACAGTAGAGGCGCCCGGAATGACCGTGCTCCCCTCTTTTACGATCGCGCGCAAACGATCCTTGTTGTAGGTCTTATCGCCCGACAAAGCCACGGGAATCAAGAAGTTCTGCTGGTAGTTCCCAATAAAATCAAGGACCAGCGTACTCTCTTTGTTATCGGCCTTACGCAAGCCACGACCAAGCTGCTGCACGAACACGATGGAAGACTCCGTCCGGCGCAGCATGATGATCTGATTGACCGCAGGAATATCGACGCCTTCGTTCAGAATGTTCACCGAAAAGATGTACTCAAGCTCGCCGCTTTCAAGCTTGCGGATCACCTCATCTCGTTCCGCATCGCTATCGCTGCCGTCAATCGCTTCCGATTCGTATCCGCGCAGGGTGAACTGCTTCGCCAGTTCACGTGCCTCCTCCAGCCTGCTGCAGAACACCAGGCCCTTCCTGCCATCTTTCTTGACCGAGTACTCCTCGATCTTATCGATGATGTGGTTCACGCGAGCCTCGCTCGTGAGCTTGGAAAACAGCGTGAAGTCGCTCTGCTCTTCCTCGTCGATGGCAAGGTCTGCGATACCAAAGTAGTGAAACGGCGCGAGCATGTCCTCGCGCAAAGCGTCTTGCAAGGTGATCTGATAGGCGATCACATGGTTGAACAGGGCGAAGACGTCATAGCCGTCGGTTCGATTGGGGGTCGCCGTCATGCCCAAGCAAAACTTTGGTTTAAAGTGCTCGAGAATGCGCTGGTAGCCCTTCGCCCCCACGCGATGGGCCTCATCAATGACGATGTAGTCGAACAGCTCGGCATCGATTTTGTCGAGATAACCACAGATTGTCGAGCACATCGCAAAGGTGCAGGTGAACTCGGTTCCATCGCCACCGGCCTTATATATGCCGTACGTGTAGTTATCCCCCAACAACTTTTTATAGCTCGCCATTGATGCGGTGAGGATGCGCTTCCTGTGCGCCAGAAACAGGACACGGACCGGTGCCGCCGCCTTCACATCAAAGGCCGAGAGATACGTCTTTCCGGTACCCGTTGCCGAAACGAGTAGAGCGCGAGGATCATGTCGCTCGTGCAGAGCAGAAAGGGCCTCAAGCGCCTTCTCCTGCATTTTATTCGGCTTGATCTTTTTACTCGAAGCCTCGTTCTCTCCGAGAACAGCAATGGTGCTGCCGTCCGAGAAGGCGGCCTTGCCCTTAGGACGGGGCGCTGTTGCGGTCGAAATGTACTCACGATAATGGCTGATCCACGTTTCGGTAAGGGGCGCCGTCTCCAAGCAATTCCAAAGCAGCTCGAACTCGCGCTTCAAATCTCCGACCGCACCATCCGCACCATAAGAACGGAAGAGGACATTCCACTCCTGATTGCAGGTCAGTGCTCGGTCCGTCAGGTTTGAGCTGCCCACGATCACAGTGTTCAGTCCAGACCTGTTGAACATATAGCCCTTGGCATGCAGATTCTGCTGATAAACGCGCGTCTCGATGTTGTCGTACGTCAAGAGCTTTCGATACACATCGGGACTGTTGAAGTTAAGGTACGTCGAGGTAAGCAGCCGCCCTTTGATGCCTCGGGCCTTCAACTCCGAAAGCATCTGCACCAGACACGTCAGGCCGCCCTCGGAAACAAATGCAACGCAGAAATCGAAGGTGTCGTTCTCCCCCAGGTCCGCGAACTGACGACGCAGCACCGACAGAAGGTTGTCGCCCGTTGTCTTCGAATTCGAAATGAAGTGAGGACGGCTATCGAACTCAACACTCGCCCCTACCGAAGCTCCAACGAGATCGAGTCGGATCGAGCCGCCCTCAGCAGTTGCATTCACGCGTTCTTCAACGTTAGCCATGCTCACACCATTCCAAAAATACAGCAGGTCATGGCCAGGATACCAAAGCGCCGCATATAATGGCAGACAGCCGGCATTTCTGATGTGCCCCGATTCAACTCAAATAAAGGAGCCCTCACCATGTCCAACTCCTACCTTATCGTCGTCGACATGCAAAACGACTTTATCGACGGCGCCCTGGGCACGCCCGAGGCACAGGCCATCGTCGAGGCGGTCGCCCAACGCGCCAGCAGCTTCGACGGCACGGTCGTTTTCACCAAAGATACCCACGGCAGCGACTACGCCACCACGCAAGAGGGCCGCAACCTCCCCGTGCCTCACTGCATCGCCGGCACCTCCGGCTGGGAGCTCGCGCCCGACCTCGAGGCGATCCGCGTTCGCCGCAACGCCCCCGTGTTTGACAAGCCCACCTTTGGCTCCCTCGACCTCGCTCGCTGGCTCGTGGAGCAAAACGACATCGAGCCCATCGCGTCCATCGAGCTCTGCGGCCTGTGCACCGACATCTGCGTCGTCAGCAACGCCCTCACCATCAAGGCGCACCTACCCGAAGTTCCCTTGAGTGTGAATCCCGCCCTTTGCGCCGGCGTCACCCCCGCCGCGCATGACGCCGCGCTCGCCACCATGGCAAGCTGCCAGGTGCAAATCCTGTAACCGCGCGCGGGCCTCGTCTTGCGGCGGCTTTTCACCCCGATGACCCACCGGAGACAGGTCCCATGCCCGCGCACGGACCTCACCCCACGCCGCCTCTCGCGACCTCGCGATTGGCGGCGTTTTTGTATTTTGACCAGCTACCGCGCCAACGCAGCAGCATGCCGTTTGAATGCGGGGATGAGCTGCATGCGCAGCACATTGCGACGCGCATCAAAGCCACCACTGCGGATTCTCAGCCGAACGCCCATCGCACGCGCAACGTCCGCGACGAGCTGATTGTACAAATGCTCTTCGACAATGTCCTCGTACCATACGTTCAAGATGGTCCATCCCGAGCCGACAAGCTTGTTCTGCCTGCGGTCGTCGCGCCCGACCTGCTCGATCGTGTGGGACTTGCGGCCCTTGTACTCGAGACCGACCTTATGACCGGGGAATGCAACGTCCACATAGCGGTCCCCGTCGGCGGTTGAGACGCGATAGTTGAGCGAGACAGGCCCGAGGGCGTAGCCACCGAGCCGACGCGGCCAGGTGAGCAATGCGCAAAGGACGGATTCCATGGGCGAGTTGGAGCCGTCGCCGACCAGCTCAAGCGCCTCGCGGGCCCGCTTGATGCCCGGCGCGCCGGGCATCGCATCCAGCACGCGGGCGATCTGCTCGACGGAGGTCAGGGGCTTCGCCGTGTTGGTTAGACCATTCCATGAATCATCAAGGAGGTAGGTTCCGCACAGCTCGAGGCCGATCATCGCCAACTCCTCGACGGTGCGCCGCTGCTTCTTGTGCAGGTCCACCGTTGCAAGATGCAGAAATGTCAGAGCCGGGCTCGTCACTAAGACATCCCTGTTCAAGTAAATTAACGAACGAGGCGGCAACTCCGTCGCACAGCGATGGCACACGATGTCGTCGCGGCTGCGCGCGCCCGACTCTTTGAGCACCAGGATATGCACCGGGCGCTTTTTCACGCCCAGGCGCTCCATGTCGTCCGAAAACATCACCTTTGGCGATATGCCGCAGCCATCCAGCTTTTGCGTGCGCGGCCTATCCAAAAACTCCGGCGCCAATCGCCCGCTCGATCGCATAAATTCGAGCGCTGACTCTCCAAAAATGCATACGCTCATGACCGTCGCCCCCTCGGCCCGATACGTTTTGCTCAGTGTGGTCAAAATACCCTGATTGTGCGCCGGGCAATCAGTGACGCAGTCGCATTTGCCCAGGATTGGGCAAACCGATTCCGCCAACCACGCGCCCTGGCACCCATTGCCTCTAGCCGCCATCGACAAAACCCCAGGATTGCCCTGCTCGAGAAAATATGCACGAGCGTTTTGGCCCCGTTTTCAGCGCACAATCAGGGTATTTTGACCACTTTCTCGGAAACGCATATTTTTTGACTCCCTTTGAGAGCTCGAGCGCTTTTCGCGCGCCACTTTGCCGTCGCAGAACCACCCGCTGCCACACCCCTAAGCTTCCAGACAAAAGCAGGGGTCCATTCAGCGCTTGACCTGTTCGGACGAGCTGCCTGGACGCCCCATCTGCAAGACCGCCGGCAAGCGCATCGCCATTCCATAGCCATCGTCGCAAGGCCTTGAACCGCACGTTCATCCATTTGTGAACTATTTGAGAATCAATCCTAATATGTTTTCAATTTGGGCTCATATGTCCCCGCAACTGTGCCATAATGCAATTGTCCAAGCGCGAGTCACCCACCGGTTCGCCCGCGCCAACGCTTGTGTTCGAAGGAGAACAAACATGAAGTTCGTTTGCCCCGTTTGCGGTTTCGTTGAGGAGTTCGACGGCGAGGAGCTGCCCGCCGATTTCAAGTGCCCCCAGTGCGGCGTCTCTGGCGATCGCTTCACCAAGGTTGAGGAGGGCAAGATGACCTGGGCCGCCGAGCACATCGTGGGCGTTGCCCACGAGGAGGGCGTCTCCGAGGACATCATCATGGATCTCCGCGCCAACTTCGAGGGCGAGTGCTCCGAGGTCGGTATGTACCTGGCCATGGCTCGCGTTGCCCACCGTGAGGGCTACCCCGAGATCGGTCTCTACTGGGAGAAGGCCGCTTACGAGGAGGCCGAGCACGCTTCCAAGTTCGCCGAGCTCCTGGGCGAGGTCGTGACCACCTCCACCAAGAAGAACCTCGAGATGCGCGTTGAGGCTGAGAACGGCGCCACCGCCGGCAAGTTCGACCTCGCCAAGCGCGCTAAGGCCGCTGGCCTGGACGCCATCCACGACACCGTTCACGAGATGGCTCGCGACGAGGCCCGTCACGGTAAGGCTTTCGCCGGCCTGCTCGAGCGTTACTTTGGCTAATCTTTCCAGCCAGTTTGCTCACCCCAACGCGATTGCAAAGCGCCGACCTCTCAGGAGGCCGGCGCTTTTTTATCTCTGTTGATTGCGGCCACGACGCCCGCTCGAAGCGCGGAGCAACCGCGACTTGATGTCCGCCGCGTCAGCGCACGCGGCGTCGCCGCCGACGTACACCGCACCGCGTCGACGCGCACGGCGAAGCCCCAGCTCATGCCGCGCCGCACCAGCACGCGACACCACATCAGCGCAGCGCGTGCCATGCGCATCGAGCGCCCATCACTTGTGATACGGCTCCCCGCGCATAATCTTAAATGCGCGATAAACCTGCTCAAGCAGCACGACACGCGCCAAATTATGTGGCAGCGTAATGCGCCCAAACGAAAGCCGTTCATCCGCCCGGGCGCGGACCTCGTCCGACACGCCACACGACCCGCCAATCACAAATGTGATCGAGCTCTCGCCACGCAGCATCAAGTCGTCCAAATGCGAAGCGATCTCCTCGCTGGATCGCTCCTTGCCTCCGATATCGAGCAGCACCACATGCGAGCGCTCGGGGATCGCCGCCAAGATGCCTTTGCCCTCGAGCGCGCGACCGGCCTCCTCGCCACCGGATTTCGCTGGGTCGCGATCCGCGATCTCAACCATCTTGACGCTCGCATACGCGCCAAGTCGCTTTGAATACTCCGCGCAGGCATCCGCCCAAAACCGCTCTTTGAGTTTGCCAACCGCCAAGACGGTGATCTTCATCTGCGAACCCTTCTTTCCGGCAAAATCACCAGCGCCGTTACGCCTGGCGATACGTCTCGAAGAACTCGGCCAGGTCCTCCATCGCCTCGTGCAAAACCTCCATGCGCGGCAAGTACACGATGCGGAAGTGGTCGGGCTCAGGCCAGTTGAAGCCGCCGCCGCGCGTGATGAGAATGCCCTTCTGGTGCAGCAAATCGAGCGCAAACTGCTCATCATCATGAATATTGAACTTCTTGATGTCCATCTTGGGGAAGATGTAGAACGCCGCCTTGGGCTTCACCGCGGTGATGCCGTCGATAGCATTGAGCGCCTCGTAGACATAGTTGCGCTGCTCATACACGCGGCCGCCCGGCACCACGTAGTTCTTAACCGACTGGTGGCCGCCGAGCGCAGTTTGCACGATCGACTGCGCGGGCACGTTGGAACACAGGCGCATGTTGGAGAGCATGTTCACGCCCAGCATGAAGTCGTCGCCCAGGCGCTTGTTGCCTGACACGATCATCCAGCCGATGCGATATCCGGCAATCATGTGGCTCTTGGACAAACCGGAGAACGTCACGCAGAACAGGTCGGGCGCGAGGCTCGCGATGGAAATGTGCTCAGCCTCGTCCATGCAGAGGCGATCGTAGATTTCGTCGGCGAAGATCATGAGCTGGTGACGGCGGGCAATCTCCACGATGCCCTCGAGCACGTCCTTCGAGTAGACGGCGCCCGTGGGGTTGTTGGGGTTGATGATGACGAGCGCCTTGGTGCGCGGAGTGATCTTGGCCTCCATGTCGGCCAGGTCCGGATTCCAATCGGCCTGCTCGTCGCAGCGGTAGTGCACGGGCGTGCCGCCGGAGAGCGTCGCGCAGGCGGTCCAAAGCGGATAGTCGGGCGCAGGGATGAGGATCTCGTCGCCCGTGTCGAGCAGTGCCTGCATGCACAGGTTAATGAGCTCCGACACGCCGTTGCCGGTGTAGATGCCGTCCATGCTCACGTTGGGCAGGCCCTTGAGCTGCGCATACTGCATGATCGCCTTGCGAGCGGAGAACAGGCCACGGCTGTCGGAGTAGCCTTCGCACTCGGGCAGCTGCTCGCGCATGTCCTGAATGACCTCGACCGGCGTGCGGAACCCAAACGGCGCGGGGTTGCCAATGTTGAGCTTGAGGATGTGCGCGCCCTCGGACTCAAGGCGAGCGGCCTCATCGACCACCGGGCCACGGACGTCGTACAACACGTTATCGAGCTTCGAGGACTTGGTGAACTTGCGCTGAGCCATGGGAGTGGTCCTTTCGGATGAAGTGGCGGAAAAGCGGACGGAAGGTTCAATTGAGCTGGAAAGGGTGTCAAGCGTGGCGGCAGTCACGGGGACGTCTTGGCCCTCCGGCGCCGGCTCGGCAGGCGCGGGTTCACCGGCCCAATTCGGGTCGTCATCAGAGCCGATCAGCCATGCATCGGGGACGTTCAACAGGGTCGAAAGGAGGGCGGCCACGTCTGGACGTGGCATGGTCTTGCCGCTCACATACTGGCTGACCTGGCTTTTTCCAAGCTTTGCCCCGTGCTGTGCGGCCATGCGAATCAGATCGGCCTGCTTGAGGCCGCGCCGTTTCATGCCTTCTCGCAAGCGTAAGGCAAACAGCTCGGCTGCCGCCGATGTGGCTATTGAGGTGTGTTTCTTCTCAGCCATCGACTCTCCAATCGTGCAAATTGAACCTTAAGTTCAATTTTAAAAAGTGTAGCACGGAAGATTGGTGCTGAAGTTCATTTTGTTCAATTTACACAAAGATGCACCCCGCCTCCCGCGCAACGGGAAACGGGGCGCATCTCAATAGTTCAATGCAGGGCAAAACCCCATGTGCTCAAAGGCCGTGAAGGCTCGCGCGACGACGGGCGATAAGGCCTACGAGTGCCTAGTAGCGGGAGCCACCACGACGGTCGCCGTAGCCACCGCGACCACCGCGGTCGTCACGGCCGCCAAAGCCGCCACGGCCACCGCGGTCGCCATAACCGCCACGGCCACCGCGGTCGTTGAACTTGCGATCACGGTCGCCGTGGCCACCGCGGCCACCGCGGTCGTCACGGCCGCCAAAGCCGCCACGGCCACCGCGGTCGCCGGAGTCACGACGAGGGCCGCGATCGCCAAAGTCGCGACGAGGGCCACGATCGCCACCGCGGCCACCAAAGCCGCCGCGATCGCCGCCGCGACCGCCACGGTCGCCACCACGGCCACCACGGTCGCCACCGCGACCGCCAAAGCCGCCACGGTCGTCGTTGTCGAGACCCATGGCAACCAGCGGGTCGATGATCTTGTCCATGAGCGCGACGATATCCTCAGCGTCGACCTGGGAGAGCTGGGCGACGAGCTTCTTGCGCTTGCCACCGAGGGAGCCAGCGAGCTCCACGGCGTTCTCGTTGGCGGACACGAGGATGGCGCGCATGTCCTCCTCCTCGGGCATGACGCGCGTCACGGCGCCGATCTCCTCGGCCTCACGCAGCAGGCCGTCGAGCTCGCGCAGGCGCATGCCCAGCAGGTCGGACATCTCCTTCTGCTCCATCTGGGGCTTGAGCTCGAGGAGCTTGAGGGCACGCTTGAGCTCGTCGGCGCGGCGTGCGTCCTCCTCGGCCTCACGGCCCATGGCAAACTTACGGCTGCGAAGCAGGCGGGCAGCCTTCTGAACCTTCTCAAACAGCTGGTCGTCGAGAGAGACCTCCTCCTCGACCTCCTCAGCATCAGCAGCGACGGTCTCGTCCTCGGCCTGCTCGACCTCGGCGACGACCTCGCCCTCAACCTCGGCGGTGGCGACGTCGGCGACCTCGACGGTCTCCTCAGCCACGACGGCCTCGTCCATGATCTCGTTCTCGTTCTCGATGTTCTCGGACATTGCGTCCTCCTTCTGCGCCCACGGGCGCGCTATCGTAGGGCAAAGTGCCCCGGTGCCCTCACGTCTTTTCACAATGCTCTGGCACCATCTCCACGCCTTCCGGCGTCTCATGCGGCACGCTCCATCTGAGCTTTCCATACCGCCATTGGGTAGTGTACGCGCTCGCAGGCCAAACGGGTCGTGCTTGTTTTGTGGCACACATCGAATCCGCGATTGCGCGCGACCGGCGCGGTGCGCGGCGCAGCGCTCCCGCCGCCAACTCACGCCAGCTGCATCTGGAGGGTAACAATGTCGAAAACCATGCCTTCCTGGTCCCCATTTTTCGACATTCCTACCCTCAATGGGCTCAGTCAGCCCGTGCCTTACGCGAGATAACGCCTGAGGACCGACAGGCTCGCCTCGCCGTCGCGTCGCCCCACCTGATAGATGCGTTCAAGCTGCTCGGGATCCTTGGTCGCAATCGGCGCCTTGACCGACTCGCTCGGACGAATCACGAATATGCGGCCCTCCGCCTCAAGCCGGGCGACCTCATCGAGCTGGGCGTTGTAGCGCACGTGCCGGTTAGATAGGAGTTCGACCAGCTTGGGATACCTTCGCAACGTAACCCTCAACAACGGCATGAGGCTGTTGGGCTCTTTGCGAAAACCTGAGGGCTGCGTAAGAACAACGACGTTTCGGTCGTAGCCCTGCTCCATCATCCAACTTGCGGGGATCGAATTCGCGATGCCGCCGTCCAGCAGCGTGTGACCCGCCAGCTCAACCGGCCGGGCAAGCATGGGCACCGAGGCAGACGCGCGAATCCAATCGAGGTCCTCCTCGTCTCCCCGCTCGATATCGTGGTACACCGCATCGCCCGTATGGATATCCGTGCACACCGCGGTGAAGCGCATGGGGTGCGCCCGCAGCGCCGCCGTGTCAAAGGGATCAAGCTCAAGCGGAACCGTGCGATACGCGAAATCTATGCTGTAGAGGTCGCCCGTGCGCAGCAGGTTTCGCATGCTCGCGTAGCGCGGGTCGGCGCAAAAGCGCTTGTTGTACCTGATGGCACGGCCAATCTGCCGAGATTTGATATTCACGCCAAACGCCGCCCCGGCGGATACGCCCACCGCGTGGTCGAACTCAAGCCCATGCTCCATAAAAACGTCGAGGACGCCCGCCGTGTACAGGCCTCGCATGCCTCCGCCCTCAAGCACCAGCCCTGTCGTCATGCTTTCATTGCCCCCTATCGAATCTTGGTTCGATGGGTCATTCTACGCCCGTTGCGTACAAAAATGGAAAGGGCGGATGCGCCCGCGCTGCCTTGGGCAGTCCAGTTGCTCGGCAAGAGGGTAATAATGTCGAAAATTGAGCTCACTATGGGACTGCGGACGTTTTCCTGTACATCCTACACCGGGTAGCCGAGGGACAGCC
>UQHS01000007.1 GCA_900540845.1 uncultured Collinsella sp. | reverse complement strand
GTGCGCTTTCACACGTCGGCCTGACGCTCGGCCGACGTGTGAAAGCGCACCCGTCCCCAGATTTGCCATCGGAAATGAAAGAGGGTAAGAATGTCGAAAAAACCCGCTGCGCACGGCATGGTTTTCGACATTCTTACCCTCGACGTAGCCCTATTGCGCCCTATTACGCCTCGTGGAACTCTTCCCAGCTGTGATCGTTGTGCTTCTCCTCAACGGCGCCCTCGCCCAGGGCGAGCGGCCTCGTGAGGTTGCGCGGCACGTAGCCCTCGATGAACTTCTCGCGGCCGAAGCTGCTCGGAATGGCGACAGGGTACTCGCCCGTGAAGCACGCGGTGCAATACCCGCCCTTCGGCACGCACTCGAGCAGCGCATCGACGGAAAGGAACGCCAGCGTATCGGCGCCGATGAACTCGCAGACCTCCTCAACCGACTTCGTGGCCGAAATCAGCTGGCTCTGCTCACCGGTGTCAACGCCGTAGAAGCACGGCCAGATATCCTCGGGGCAGTTGATGCGGATGTGTATCTCCTTGGCACCCGCCTGACGCAGCATGCGCACGAGCTGGACCATGGTGGTGCCGCGCACGATGGAGTCGTCAACGACGATGATGCGCTTGCCCTCGATCACATCCTTGAGCGGGTTGAGCTTGAGGCGCACGCCCATGGCACGCAGCTCCTGCGTTGGTTCGATAAACGTACGGGCGACATAGCGGTTCTTGATGAGGCCGGTGCCGTACGGAATGCCAGACTCGTACGCGTAGCCCTCAGCAGAAGGCAGACCGGAATCGGGCGTACCGATAACCATGTCGGCCTCCACCGGGCACTCAAGGGCGAGCTTTCGGCCCATGTCGTAGCGGCAGGCGTAAATGGACTTGCCGTCGACAATGGAGTCGGGGCGGGCGAAGTAGACCTGTTCGAAGATGCAGTGCGCGGTCTTCTCGGCCGCGGGAACGCCCTGTTCGGACACGAGGCCCTCAGCGGAGATGCGCAAGATCTCGCCGGGGCGAATATCGCGCACGTACTCGGCGCCGATGATGTCAAGCGCGCACGTCTCGGACGCGACGACCCAGCCGGCGGTCGAGGCCACAACCTGCTCTCCCACCAGGTCCTCGGCAGAGGCGGCGTCGCTCGGCATGGCAGACGCGGCAGCGGCGGCGTCGGCAGCGGCCACGCCCTCATCGCTGGTGAGACGGCCGAGCACGAGCGGGCGGACGCCGTGCGGATCGCGGAAGGCGTACAGGGCCTCCTCGTTGATGAGCGCCATAGCGTAACCGCCGCGGATGAGCTCCATGGTCTTGCGGATGCCCTCGCGGAGGTGGTGCGACTGCTGGGTGAAGTAGCCGATCAGCTTGACGGCGACCTCGGAGTCCGAGCTCGAGTTGAAGGGGACGCCGAGCTCGATGAGCTGGCGGCGCAGTTCGTCGGTGTTGACGAGCGTGCCGTTGTGAGCAAGGGCCACGATGACCTCACCGATGGTGGAGAGGTGGGGCTGAGAGGACTCCCAACTCTTGGCGCCAGCGGTGCCGTAGCGCACGTGGCCCACGGCCAACTGGCCGGGCAAAGAGCAGACGTCGGCGTTGGAGAACACGCGGCTCACGAGGCCCAGGTCCTTGCGGACCATGACCGTGCCGCCGTCGCCAACGGCGATACCGGCGGACTCCTGACCGCGGTGCTGCAGGGCACGCAGGCCAAAATAGGTAAGACGGGCGACGTCACGGTCGGGCGCCCAAACGCCAAACACGCCGCACTCGTCGTGCGGATGATCGGTGTCGGAATCAAAAGCGGTGAATTCGGACAGGTTGGTGTCGAGAGACATGCGGTTTCCCCTTTTGGATACCATGCGCGGCCATACGGTGAAAATTATACGCGCGCATTATACGCACTCGAGGTACGCAGAAGAAACGACACGCCTTCGCAACGAAAAGCCCTTGCCTCCTTCGAACAGGGTTGCACAGCCAGGGCCCGTGCCGCTCGAGGCCGATGGGGCTTGTGGCAATCGAACACGGAGGGCCACCCCGACGGGGCTTGCGATTTTCGAACAGGGCTGGACCGCAGGACTTGCAGCAATCGAACAGGGCTGCGCCTCCGCGGCTTGCGGCAATCGAACAGGGCAGTCCGCTCTAACCGTTTTCGAACGGCCTGCTCGCCCTTCGCTTAGCCTACTTATGCGGAAATGCAGCTGCTTTGCCGGACTGCCGTCGCGGCGATGAGCCTCGCCATACAATAGCTGTGGTATTCCTGCTACATGATGAGGCACGCATGGACGAGCAGCAGCCGATGACACACGGCCCCAACAGAGGTACGCGCAAGCACATGGGCGTCGCCACGAGTGACCCCGACTACCTCTCCCCCGCCCCAAATGGGCGCCCCGCCATGGGCACCGGAGCGAGCGGCAACTTTGGCACCGGCACGGGCGGCAACCGCACCGCAACACCTGGGCATCCAACGGCCTATCGGCAGCGCCCCGCCTCCGCAGCGACCACCCCTTCCGGCCAACCTGCTCAGCCAAACTACAGCAGGTATCTCTCCACGCCCAAAAAGGGCAAGGCGATTTTCACCTCAAGGCAAGACAAGCAGCGTCGCAGGATCAAGGTCCTGATGGCGATTCTCATCCTCGCCGCCATCGCGCTGGCCCTGGTTTGGTATTTCGTTCTTAGATAGTGAGCCCTCATCACATGGCACCCGCACCCGAACCGTATATCTACGCAGACAACGCCGCGACCACGCCGCTTTCCCCGCGGGCGCTCGAGGCGATGATGCCCTATTTGACCAGCTCGTTTGGCAACCCCAGCGGCATTCATCGGGTTGCCCGCGAGGCCGCCGAGGCGCTCGGAAACGCTCGTGGCAACATGGCACGGCTGCTGGGCGCATCTCATGCAAGCGAGGTGTACTTCACGAGCGGCGGGTCCGAGTCCGACAACTGGGTTCTTCGCGGGGCGGTGCAACGGTACCGAGATCTTTTCGGGCGCGACGCCAACGTTCGAATCATTACGAGCTCCATCGAGCACCATGCGATTCTGCACTGCTGCGATGCGCTTGAACGAGAGGGCGTTCAGGTCACCTATCTGCCCGTGGACGAACACGGTTTTGTGCGGCCCTGCGACCTCGAAACGGCGCTTGAAGAGCACGAGCGAGAAGCCCGCACCGAGGCTCCGGCAGCGGCCCTCGTCTCCATCATGATGGCCAACAACGAGGTCGGCACGATTGAGCCCATCTGCGAGCTCGCCGCTATCGCACACACCCACGGGGTCCCGTTCCACACCGATGCCGTTCAGGCCGTGGGCCACATTCCCGTAGATGTTGAGGAGCTCGGAGTCGACGCGCTTTCGCTGTCCGCCCACAAGTTCCACGGGCCGCGCGGCGTCGGCGCGCTCTACCTGCGCGAAGGCTTCTCCATCCCGCCGCTCATTGCCGGCGGAGCGCAGGAGCGCGGCGAACGGGCGGGCACCGAGAACCTCGCGGGAATCATCGGCATGGCAGCTGCGCTGGAAGAGTCTTGCGCGCACCTCGGGCGCGACATGGAGCGCGTCGCTGCCCTGCGCGATGAGTTCGTGCGCCACCTTCTCGCCGAAGTCGACGAGGTGCTGCTCACGGGTGCGCCCCTCGGCAGCCACGCTGTCCACACCTCTGCAAACGACGGGGTGCCAACAGTCGAAGCTGTATCGCCGATGCGTCTTCCCTCAATCGCGTCATGTACCTGCAAAAACGTCGACGGCGAGCTCCTGGTTGTCCTGCTCGACCGCGCCGGGGTCGCCGCGGCGACGGGGTCGGCGTGCTCCACCGGATCCACCGAGCCGTCGCACGTCCTCACGGCCATGGGCGTCGACGCCGCAACCGCACGCGGTGCCCTGCGTCTCTCGCTCGCCAACGACATCACGCGCGAAAAGCTCGATCTGCTCAAACAGCGTGTCCCCGCAGCCATCAAACGGGCCCGCCTCATGAGCGGGATCGGAGCGTAACGCACGCCTTGAGCATGCGCCCAATCCTGAGGCCAAGACCGAATCAGAGGCCCGAGCCTGAGCCCGCGACCGCGCCGCCATCGGGCCCAAAACCTGCACAACTCTCAACTTAACAGCGCCCGGCAGGAGTCAAATAGCGCGAAGACGCCGCGATGGGATTGCATGCCCATCGCGGCGTCTTTTGCCGTAGCGTTTTTGGTTCCGCAGCGCCGGCGGCGGCGGCGGCGTAAACAATGCTGCAACGTCAGCGGCCGCGAGCCGGCCTCACATGACTAATTTTGCACCCGTCCCCAAACTGCACATTAGGAGAGGAGCTTGCGGCCGTCCTCCTCGATGGCGGCGATGAGGGCGTCGGCGGCGGCGGCATCCTCGCCCTTGGCGAAGATGTAGAGCTTGATCTTGGGCTCGGTGCCGGAGGGGCGCACGATGGCCTTGTTGCCGCCCTCAAGATCGAACTCGATGACGTCGGCCTTGGGCAGGCCGTTCACGCACGTGGCGTAATCGACAACAGCCTCAACCTTGGCGCCGGCGATCTCGGCCGGGGCCTCGGCGCGTAGGGACTCCATGATACCGGCCATCTTAGCGGCTCCGTCGGCGCCCGGATAGCTCAGCGACACGGTCTTGTTGTGGTAGAAGCCGTGCTTCTCGTAAAGCGCGTGCATGGCCTGCACCAGGTTGAGACCCTGCAGCTTGTAGTACTGAGCCATCTGGCAGATGAGCATGGAGGCGTTAACGGCGTCCTTGTCGCGCACGTGGTCGCCAGACAGGTAGCCGTAGCTCTCCTCAAAACCAAAGATGAAGCGATCGACCTCGCCGGCGTCGGACAGGCCGGTGATGATGTCGCCGATGTACTTGAAGCCCGTGAGGCAACGACGCAGCTCAAAGCCGTACTCCTCGGCCAGGGCGTCGACCATCGCGGAGGACACGATCGTAGTCACGGCGACCTTACGGGACAGGTCCTCGCCGCGCTCGGCGCGCATCTTGCAGATGTAGTCGAGCAGCAGGACGCCCATCTCGTTGCCGGTGAGCAGCGTGTAATCGTCGCCGTCGGCGCACGCCACGCCCACGCGGTCGGCGTCGGGGTCGGTCGCGAGCAGCAGGTCGGGCTTGACCTCCTGGCACAGGTCGATACCCTTCTGCATGGCCTCGCGGATCTCGGGGTTCGGGTAGGGGCAGGTGGGGAAATCGCCGTCGGGGTCGCGCTGCTCGGGGACCACGGTGATGTCGGTGACGCCGACCTTGTTCAGCACGGTGGTGACGGGAATCAGGCCGGTGCCGTTGAGCGGCGTGTACACGAGCTCGAGCGGAGCGTTGGCGATCTGCTCGGGCGTGAGGTTGTTCACCGACTTGTCGGCCACGGCGTCGTAGTAGGCGTCGAGCACGTCATCGCCGATCCACTTGACGAGCCCCTGCTCCACGGCCTCGTCGAAGTCCATCGTCTTGACATCGTGGAACGGGTCGCACGCCTCCATGGCGGCGGAGATGGCGTCGGCGGCCTCGCTGGTGATCTGGCAGCCGTCCGGGCCGTAAGCCTTGTAGCCGTTATACGCAGCCGGGTTATGGCTGGCGGTCATGCAGATGCCGCCGGAGCACTCGAGGTAGCGCGTGGCCCAGGACAGGGTGGGCACCGGGGAGATCTTGGGGTACACGTACGAGGTCACGCCGTTGGCAGCCAAGATGGCGGCGGTCGTCTTCACGAACAGCTCGCCGTTGTTGCGGCTGTCGCGCGCGATGGCGACGGTGGGGTTCTCGAAGTTCTTGACGAGGTAATCGGCAAATCCCTGGGTGGCACGGCCGACGGTGTAGATGTTCATGCGGTTGGTGCCGGCGCCCAGCGTTCCGCGCAGGCCAGCGGTGCCAAACGCAAGGTCCTGGAAGAACGCATCGGTGATGGCGTCCTCATCGCCCGCTTCGTTCATTGCCTTGAGCTCGGCGAGAAGCTCTTCATCAGTGACATTCTCGATCCATGTGGCGAGAAGCTCATGTACATCAGCCATGGTTTTACCTTTCCCGATCCGGCTTGCCGTAGCGAACCCCAAACGGGCACGCGTACTTGCATCATACGCCCTCGGGGCGATGCGGAAACGATTTTCCCTGCCCACCGTGCGTTTTATTCGGCGAGGGGTCATTTGCCGAGGAAGGGGTCGGGGCCTGTCTCGACCATGCCGCGACCGTGAATATTTGGGACTAACCCTTCACCTTGATTGGAAATGTGGCCTAGAAGGTCTACTCTGTTGAGCTGTACGCTGGTCCATAAGTCCGCGGAAAGGAACAAAATCATGACCAAACTCTATCAGCGTGAAGGCGCGTACATCCCGCGCGTTGCAGCCGTGCACGACATGTGCGGCTACGGCAAGTGCTCTCTTGGTTGCGCCATCCCCGTGCTCAGCGCAGCTGGTGTCGACGTGTGTCCCGTGCCCACGGCGCTCTTCAGCGCTCACACCAAGTTCCCCGTGTTCCACATGCACGACACGACCGACATGCTCACCGCATACCTCGACGCTTGGCGCGAAGAGGGCGTTGAGCTCGACGGCGTGTACTCCGGGTTCCTCGGGTCTGCCGAGCAGGTCGCGATCATCCAGCGCCTGTATCGCGAGCACGCAAACGCCCTGCGCATCGTCGACCCCGTGATGGGCGACGGCGGCATCAAGTACCCGACCTACACCGACGAACTCTGTGCCGCGATGGCGCAGCTCGTCAACGGCGCAGACGTGCTCACGCCCAACCTCACCGAGGCGTCCATCCTCACCGGCATCCCCTACGAGGGCCAAGACGTCAGCATCGAGTTCGTCCAGAAGAACGCAGACGCCCTGCTCAACATGGGTGCCAAGACCGTCATCATCAAGGGCGTCGTGCATGAGGGCGAAAGCATCATCCGCAACTACATCGCGAGCGCCGCAGACGGCGGCGCGGTGGAGGAAGTCTCCAGCGAGCTGCTCCCCTACATGCTGCACGGCACGGGCGACCTGTTCGCCAGCGCCCTCACGGCGGCCATCTACACCGGTCGCACCACGCGCGATGCGGTCGACTTCGCCGGCGAGTTCGTTCGCGACGCCATGCGCGTCACGCTCGAGCAGCCCGATTTCGAGATGCGCGGCGTCTCCTTCGAGCCCGTTCTCGGCAAGATCACCGCGCTTTTGGCCTAGCTGAGGTCTGGGCTGCGGCTCGACCGCAGCCCAACTAAGGCCCAACCACGGCCCGGCCGAGACCTGACAACATTCCGGCCGTGCTCCAACCGCGGTCTAACCGCAATCAAACCACGACCCAACCGCGATCTAATCGCCCTCGCGCGCGATGCGCGCCTCGTCCAACAGGCGGAGCTCCTCGTCGAGTTCCGCCTGGGTGACGCCCGGGTTCTCCGTCAGCGAACTCACCGAGTTCACCTGCTTTTGAATAGCCTCGGCCAGATCATCGTCCATGCCGATGATCTTGAGCTCCCAATCGATATTCGTGGGCGTCGCCGATTGCGACTTGGTCCACACGAACGTGAGCATGGGGCGGCGCGTGCCGCGGGCGGGCAAAAAGCCAAACAGGCTGTCGTGCTGGAAGGTCCCGTTGTCATCCATCAGCGTGTATACGTTGTACACGACGCGGTTGATCTTTACGTTGAGCAGGGCGTTTGTTGCCAAGGCGCTCGCCTGGATCTGCGAATTCGACAACAGCTCGAGCTCGTTACGAGAATCGGTGTCCACGACCGACACCTCGACCGTACCCGTCTTCTCACTCGCCTCATCCACCGTGAAATCGTCGGGGAACTGCGTGAAACCGTTGCCCCATTCGACGCCGGACTCCATGGCGTGCGCCACCGTCTGCGCATTGGTGCGCTCCGACAGGTTTGCCGTGTTGAGGCGTCGGCTCACACCGTAGACGATCTGCATGCCGAGCACGAACGCGAACATGCTCACAATCACGACGATCGCCGTGCGCGAGATAGTCTTGCTCACCTGCGAACCCGACGGGTCCTGCTCCGAGAGCGGGTCGATCACGCCGTGCTTGGCGCGCATCCGCTCGCGATCGGCGGCGTCCTGCTCGCTGGCTGCCTCCTCGCCGCCGCGACGACGCGCAAACAGGCGGCGCTTGATGCGTCCCTCGCGCGCAGCCGCGCGGTCGGGGTCCAGCACGCCTGACGAATCGAGTTCAGAGAAGAGTTCCTCGGCCTCTTCGGGTGTCATGTTGTGCTTCTTGCTCATGGCTTACCTCACGTCGCGCGCCCGCGCACCTTCAAACTGCATTCGATAGTAACGGGCATAGGTGCCCCCGCGCGCGAGAAGCTCCTCGTGCGTGCCCCGCTCCACAACGCGACCATGCTCCACGGTTGCGATCTCGTCGGCGCCTTTGATGGTCGACAGGCGGTGCGCGATGATGATCGTGGTTCGATCTGCGGCAAGGCGCTCGAGGGATTCCTGCACGGCGCCCTCGCTTTCGTTGTCGAGTGCCGAGGTGGCCTCGTCCAAAATCAGGATGGCGGGGTTCTTGAGGAACACGCGCGCGATGGCCACACGCTGCTTTTGCCCGCCCGACAGACGGCTGCCGCGCTCACCCACAACCGTATCGTAGCCCTCCGGCAGTCCGCTGATGAACTCGTGGATATTCGCCTTACGCGCGGCGTCCTCGATCTCGACGTCCGTGGCCCCGGGGCGACCGTACGCGATGTTCTCGCGCAGCGTGCCGTCGAACAAATACACGTCCTGCTGTACCAGGCCAATCGCGCGGCGCAGGCTCTCCTGCGTCACGTCGCGCACGTCCTGACCGTCGATGGTGATGGAGCCGGCCGTCACGTCGTAGAATCGCGGCAGCAGCGAGCAAGTCGTCGACTTGCCGCCACCCGAGGGCCCCACCAAAGCGATGGTCTCGCCCGGGCGGATGCTCAGGTTCATGTGGTCGATCACCGGGCGCTCTTCTGCACACTCGTCCTCGGGCAGCTCGGCCTGGTCGTAGGAGAAGCACACGTCCGTGTACTCGATGGCGCCCGCGCGCACCTCTAGCGGACGGGCGCCGGCGCGATCCTCGACGTCGGGGGCGGTGTTGAGCACCTCATCCATGCGGCGGAAGCCAGCGATGGCCTTTTGGAACATCTCGGTCGAGTTGACGAGCGTCTCGATAGGACCGGTGAACAGGCTGATGTAGAGGGCGAAGGTCGCCAGGTCCACGGCGGTTACCGACCCTGTCGCGACGAGGTAGCCGCCAAACAGCACGATGGTAAGGTAGTGCGCCGCCGTCATGCACGCACTCGTTGCCTGGTAGCGGCCCATAACGTGATACTGGTTGACCTTCGACTCGAGATAATGGCCGTTTGCCACGCGGAATTTCTCGCGCTCGGTCCGCTCATTTGCAAACGACTTCACCACGCGCATACCGCCCAGCGAATCTTGCAGCTGAGAATTGACCTCGGAGATCTTCTTGCGGTTGTCGGCGAACACCTCGCGCATATGCAGGTTCTGGCGAACCATGATCACAACGAACACCAGCGTGACGAGCGTCAGGGCCGCGGCGAGCGCCGGCGAGATGGTAAAGAGGATGGCAAGGGCGCCGATGATCTTGATGCCGCAGATGATAATCCACTCGGGCAGATGGTGAGCGCCCTCACAGATATCGAACAGGTCGTTAACCACACGGCTCATCATGTCACCCGAGCTATGCGCGTCGAAATACGCGAAGCTGAAACGCTCGTACTGGTCGAACAGATCCTCGCGCATGCGAGACTCCATACGGGCACCCATGATGTGGCCCTGAGCAGACACGAAATAGATGCATGCGGTGCGCACGAGGTACATAACCACGAGGCCCACACCGATAAAGACCAGACCGTCCATAATCGCGGCGGCGCCCTCGGTAAACAGCCCTCCGGTAAGCGCGCGCAAAATCACCGGGAACGCCAGGTCGATCCCCGCATAGGTGAGGGCGCACAGCGTGTCGGCAATAAAAAGCCCCTTCTCGGGCCCGTAATAGGAAATAAAGCGTTTGAACATCTAAAACTCTCAACCAACCAATTTCTTCGTTTCGCAAAGCGCGGCCGTCTACCGGGCGCTCTCACCTGCGCCGCGACCCGGCCGCGATGTTGTCGCCGGCGGCGGAGAAGGTGCTTACGCCTGGGCGATTCCGCAGGAACGATGACCAGCCCAGGCGTAAATACCCTCCCCCGCCGCCGGCCAGCTACAACCTGTGCGAGATCGCGTCGCAGGCGAGCGCACCCACGACGGTCTTAGCATCCTCGATGCGCCCGTCGAGCACAGCGTCTATCAGCTCGGAAAGCGGTACAAGGTCGACGTTGACGAACTCGTCGTCATCGGGATTTGCGCCCTCAAAGGTCAAACCGGTCGCCATGTAGATGTGGATAATCTCGTCGCAGAACCCCGGCGTGGTCGCGATGGTGGTGAGATGGCGCATGCGGCCCGCCTTGAAGCCGGTCTCCTCCAGCAGCTCGCGCCGCGCGCAGTCGATCGGGTCCTCGCCCGGGTCAAGCTTGCCCGCGGGAATCTCGACCGTCACACGGTCGATCGCCGTCCGGTACTGGCGCACGAGCACGATCTTGCCCGTCTCCGTGAGGGCGACCACGGCGGATGCGCCCGGATGACGCACCAGATCGCGCCCGGTTATGCGGCCGCTCGGCAACTCGACCTGAGCGCTGCGGACGTCCAGAAACTTGCCGTGCCAGGCGGGCTCCTCCGTGAGAATCCGCTCGTGAAGCGATGCGTCGCGCGGGTCGTCGTCGCCCAGCACGAGCGCAGGCTCAACCTGCTCGGTCTCGGCCTCATCCGCGTCGATGACCTCGGCCTCGGTCCCCTTGTCATCGAGAATCTCGGGCTCGAACTCAACCTTCTCCATCGTCATCCTCCCATACGTAGTGAAAAAGGTAGAAATGTCGAAAATATGCCGAATATTGGCTTCGATTTTCGACATTTCTACCCGCAATGCTGAGCAGTCGGGGCACCCGGGCAGAGCGCGGGGCCACGCCAGCGAGCGTGTACCCGAACAACGCGCGGGGACCAGCCGCCGACGGCGACGCGCCTACGCGTCCCAGGCGTCGCGGCCGCGCAGGGCGCGCAGGCCGATGTCGCGGCGCAGGGTCTTGCCCTCAAAGTCGATCTTCTCGCACGCGGCGTACGCCAGGTCGCGGGCGGCCTCGAACGTCTCGCCCAGGGCGGTCACGTCGAGCACGCGGCCACCGGAGGTGACGACCTCGCCGTCCTCGTTCATCGCGGTGCCGGCGTGGTACACCGTCACGTTTTCCATGGCGGCAGCATCATCGATACCGGTGATAACCTTGCCCTTCTCGTACGAACCGGGGTAGCCGGCGCTCGTGAGCACCACCGAAACCGCCCACTCGTCGCGCCACTCGAGCTCAATCTCGTCGAGGCGCTGCTCGGCACATGCGAGCATGACCTCAACCAGGTCGCTCTTGAGGCGAGGCATCAGCACCTCGGTCTCGGGGTCGCCAAAGCGGGCGTTGTACTCGATGACCTTGGGGCCGGCCGGCGTGAGCATGAAGCCGCCGTACAGGCAGCCGCGGAAGTCGATGCCCTCGCGGTTGGCCTCAGCGATCGTCTCGTCCAAAATGCGGCACATCTCGGCGTGCTCCTCGGGCGTGACAATCGGCACGGGGCTGTAGACTCCCATGCCGCCGGTGTTGGGGCCGAGGTCGCCCTCGAGGGCGCGCTTGTGGTCCTGCGAGGTCGCCATGGGACGCACGGTCTTGCCGTCGGTGAAGGCGAGCAGCGTGCACTCGGGGCCAGTGAGCATCTCCTCGATGACCACCGTGCTGCCCGCGTCACCAAAGGCGCCGTCAAAGCAGCCGTGCACGGCGTCGAGCGCCTCATCGAGCGTGAGCGCCACCACGACGCCCTTGCCCGCAGCGAGGCCGTCGGCCTTCACGACCACCGGAGCGCCCTGCTCGCGCACGTACGCGAGGGCAGACTCCTCATCGGTAAACGAACCATAGGCGGCCGTCGGGATGCCGGCGCGGGCCATGAGCTCCTTGGAGAAGCGCTTCGAGCCCTCAAGCTGGGCGCCGGCCGCACCCGGCCCGAAGCAGGCGATGCCCGCCTCGCGCACGGCGTCGGCCACGCCGGCAACCAGCGGGGCCTCGGGACCGATGACAACCAGGCCGCAGCCCGTCTCGCGCGCGAAGTCCGCCACAGCGGTAGAATCCTCGGCGTCGAGCGCCACGTTCTCGCCCACGGCGAGCGTGCCGCCGTTGCCTGGGGCGATGTAGAGCGTGCCGCACAGCGGGGAGGCGGCGAGCTTGGCCGCCAGGGCGTGCTCGCGACCGCCGTTGCCGAGCAGGAGAATGTCGATAGTGTTCTCGGATGCGCTCATGCGTCCTCCTCAAAGAGCAGGGCGCCGCCCGGACGGACGGCGCGCCATCAGTGTAATTACTTATCCCAAGAGCGGACGATGGTCTGCTCGCGATCGGGGCCGACGGCCACGAAGCTCACCTTGCAGCCGGCGAGCTCCTCGATGTGCTTCACGTAGTCCTGCGCCTCTTGAGGCAGCTCCTCAAAGGTGCGGCAGCCGGTGATGTCGCACTTCCAGCCGGGCAGCTCCTCATACACGGGCACCGCGTTGGCGAAGGCGACCGTGTGCTCGGGCACGCTCGTGTAGCGCACGCCGTCGCACTCGTAGGCGACGCAGACCTTGATGGTGTCGAACTCGGACAGCACGTCGAGCTTGGTCAAGGCGATGTCGGTTAGGCCGTTGACGCGCGTGGCGTAGCGGGCGATGACCGCGTCGAACCAACCGCAGCGACGGCGACGGCCCGTGGTCACGCCGTACTCGTAGCCGACCTCGGTGAGCGTACGGCCCGCCTCGCTGGTGTCGTAATCGAGCTCAGTGGGCATGGGGCCGGAGCCGACACGCGTAATGTAGGCCTTCATGATGCCGAGCACGCGGTTGACGTTCTTCATGCCCACGCCGGAGCCCGTGACTGCGCCGCCGGCGGTGCAGTTGGACGAGGTCACAAACGGGTAGGTGCCGTGGTCGATGTCGAGCAGCGTGGCCTGAGCGCCCTCGAACAAGACGGACTTGCCCTGCTCGAGCATGTCGTTGAGCAGGATCCCGGTCTCACAGATGTAGGGGCGCAGGCGCTCGGCCATGGGCAGATAGGTCTCGCAGATCTGGTCCACGGTGTAGGTGGGCAGGTTGAAGATGCACTCGAGCTGAGGATTCACGCGGTCAAGCGCGGCGGATAGCTTGGAGCGGAAGGTCTCCTCGCTCATCAGGTCCTGGATGCGGATGCCGATGCGGGCCATCTTGTCCTGATAGCACGGGCCGATGCCGCGCTTGGTGGTGCCGATGTTGTTCTTGCCCAGCAGCTCCTCAAAAGCGCCGTCGAGGTCGACGTGGTAGGGCATGATCACATGCGCGTTGCCCGAGACCTTGAGATTGGCGGTGGAGATGCCGTCGTTCTCGAACATGTCGATCTCTTCCAGCAGCACAGCCGGGTTCACAACGCAGCCGTTGCCGATGATCGAGACGCAATCGGGGTACATGATGCCCGAGGGCACCTGGTGCAGACCATACTTCTTGTCACCCACGACGATAGTGTGACCTGCATTGTTGCCGCCCTGATAGCGAACGACGCAGTCGAACTCGGGCGCGATCAGGTCGCAGATCTTACCCTTGCCCTCATCGCCCCACTGGGTTCCCACCAACACTGTTGCCGGCATGGCTACTCCTCATTCCGTGCGCGCGCAGCGTGCTCCCGCCGCGAGCGAGTCGTCTTTTGCTCCGGGCTTCTCGCCCATCGCGCTGGGCAAAAATAAGCCCAGCTTTTCTATTATAGGCGCACGAACCCTAGCTCTTGCTACTCAACGGCGTGTTCGTCAATCTCATAGAACTTCGTCGAGGCGGGCAGGAACATCAGGTCGACGTCGCCGATGGGGCCCGAGCGGTTCTTGGCGAGGATCACGCGTGTGACGCCAAAGTCGGGACGGTCCTCGCGCTCGGCCTCGGCCTCGGTCGCCGAACGGTCGAGCAGCATGATGATGTCAGCGTCCTGCTCGATGGAGCCGGACTCGCGCAGGTCACTCATCTGCGGGCGCTTGCCCGTGCGACCCTCGAGCGAACGGTTGAGCTGCGACAGCATCACAACCGGCACTCCGAGCTCCTTAGCCATGATCTTGAGGCCACGGCTCATCTCGGAGACCTCGACGGCGCGGTTGCCGTTGTAGTTCTTGCCCGCGGGCGGGTTCACCAGCTGCAGGTAGTCGAGGATGATGACCGCCTTTTCCTTGTTGTGCAGCATGCGGCGCGCCTTCGCGCGAATCTCGGTCACCGTTGTGCCGGGGGTGTCGTCGATGAGGATGTCCAAGCGGCTCAGCTCGCCGATGGCCTCGTTGATGTTCGCCCACTCCTCCGGCGAGATCCTGCCGGTGCGGAAGTTGGACATGTTGACCATCGCCTGCGCGCAGATGAAGCGCTGCGCGATTTCCTTGCCCGACATCTCGAGCGAGAAGAAGCCCACGGTGTACCCATCGTTTGCCGCGTTGAGCGCCAAGTTCAGAGCGAACGAGGTCTTACCAACAGCGGGGCGCGCGCCCAAAACGACCAGCTGGCCCTCGCGCAGGCCCATGAGCATGCGGTCGAGGCTCGGGTAGCCGGTCGGTGCGCCGTGTACCTCGCCGCCCGCGCGCGAGACCTCCTCGGCCTCCTCGTAGGCCTCGGTCATGAAGTCCGTGAGGCCCTTGTACGAGCTTTTCACCTCGCGCTCCGTCACGGAGAGCAGCATCGACTCCGCGCGCTCGATCACCTCTTTGGTGTCGAGCGGCGAATTGTAGGCAAGCGCGCTGATCTGGTTGGTGGCGCCGATGATCTCACGCAGCATGGCGTCGCGGCGCACCATGGCCGCGTGGTGCTGCCAGTTGGCCAGCGCGAGCGTGTTGCCCATAAGCTCGATGATGTAGGCTTCCCCGCCGACGGCCTCGAGCTTGTCGATGGAGCGCAGGTAGTCGATGAGCGAGATGGAGTCGATTGGCACGCTGCTGTCGTACATGCTGCCCATGGCCTGGAAGATGGTCTTGTGCGACGGGCGATAGAAGTCATCGGGCAAAAGCTCGACAAGGGCCTCCTCGACGACCTCGCCCGAAAGCAGCATTGCCGCGAGGACGGTCGCCTCCGCCTCGGTGTTGTTAGGCAGGCCCTTCACGGCGCCCATATCGGGCGATCCCGTCTGAGACCAACCGCTGCCCATGATTTCCACGCGTCCCCCTTCCGTGCGCGCATGCGTCGAGCCCGTGCGACGGCACCCGCACAGCCAACCCCCAGTTTTCGCCGTGCGCGGCACCGACCATCGAGATGCTTCGCTCGCATTGTTCGGACACTCAATGGTAGGGTATCCGCGGGCTCATGCCTAGCGTCGGCTTCGCCGGTCAAGCGTTTTACGGGTGATTTTGGCCAGATTCTTCCCCTGTTGATAACTCTCCGCATTGAGCTGGGGCTTAGACGGTTATCAACGTTTTCAACAATGTGAACCGTGCGTGAATGGCAAGTTTTCCACAGACAACAGCCTGACCTGCAGGTTTACACGGAAGCTCCTGTGAGCACTGTCACGCGCTGCAGTGTTTACCTGCATGTTTATAGTTTCCGCAGGTAGATATGCCTGTTACGAGAGTTTACCGAGGTAGAGGCAATGAGGTATGCCGGGTCTAAAACCAGTCCGGTACCGCGTCCTTCCCGTGCAAAACCGTCTGTAGAGCCGAGGTTCCCCCACGCGACCTGTGGAAATGTGCCCATTTGAGCCGCAGGCACGCTGAGGAGTTTTCCGCACAAAAAAGACCCCACGCCAAAGGCGCAAGGTCTTTGAGTCGCATATGCGTAGCGAAGAGCTACTCAGCGGCAGCCTCAGTCTCGACCTCGGCGGCAGCCTCGGCCTCGACGGTCTCCTCGACCTCGGCCTCCTCCTCAACGCCCACGAGGACGATGATAGAGGTGCGGATCTCGCGGTAGATGGAGATGGAGACCTCATGAGCACCGGCAACCTTGATGGGCTTGCCGAGCTCGATGCGCTTGCGGTCGACGTCCACATCGAGCTGGGCCTTGACCGCGTCGGCGATCATGGCAGCAGTGACGGAACCGAAGAGGACGCCCTCCTCGCCGACCTTGGCGTCGACGGCGACCTTCTGGCCATCGAGCTTGGCCTTGAGGGCCTCGGCGTCGGCCAGACGAACGGCCTCGCGCTTCTCGATGTTGTGACGACGCTCCTCGAGCTGCTTGAGGTTACCCTTGGTAGCAGCAACGGCGAGCTTCTGCGGAATCAGGTAGTTCTCGGCGTAACCCTGAGCGACGTCGATGATGTCGCCCTCGCCGCCCTTGCCCTTGATCTCACCAAGCAGAACAACTTTCATGGGTACCCTCCCTACTTCTTCTCGCGAGGACCGCGGGTGGACACCACGGGCACGGCGTACGGCAGAAGGGCCATCTCGCGGGCGCGCTTAATGGCGTTCGCGATGTCGTGCTGATGCTGCGTGCAGGCGCCAGTGACGCGGCGCGGCTTGATCTTGCCGCGGTCGGTCATGTACTTGCGGAGGAGCTGAGTATCCTTGTAGTCGATGTACTCAGTGTTCTCCTTGCAGAACTGGCAGTACTTGCGACGCGGCTGACGGGCAGAATAATCATTAGCCATGTCTCAATACCTTTCGTGACGACGGCTTGGCGTGTGCCTTGCCGTCAACTACACATCCCTTAGAACGGGATGTCCTCATCGTAGACGTCGACCGCGGGGGGAACCGGGGCCATGGGCGCCGGAGCCGGCTGCGGAGCGGGCGCGGGGGCGTAGCCGCCCTGCTGGCCATACGCGGGAGCGGGCGCATAACCGCCTGCCTCGCCCTGCTGGCCGCGGGACATGAACTCGATCTCATCGACGATGACCTCGAGCTTGCTGCGGCGCTGACCGTCACGCTCCCAGGAGCTGTAACGGAGCTTGCCCTCGATCGCGACCTTCGACCCCTTCGAGAGATAGCGGTTCACGGCCTCCGCACGGGTGCCGAACATCGTGCAGTCCACGAAGTTCGGGTAGTCCTCCCAGTCGCCCGTCTGGGGGTTGCGGCGACGGTCGTTGACGGCCACGCCGAAGCTCAGAACCTGCGTGCCACTTGCAGTTGCGCGCAGCTCGGGGTCGCGGGTGAGGTTACCGGAAATGTTGACTCGATTGATGCTCATACGTGTTCACTACCTCTCTTGCGGTGCTCGATGGCACCGCCCATACAAAATGACCTACTCCTGGTCGTCGCGACGGACGATCATGTGGCGGATCACGGCGTCGGTAATACGAAGCACGCGATCGAGCTCCGCGATGGAAGCCGGGTCTGCATGGAAGTTGATGAGGGTGTAGTCACCTTCGGTGAGCTTGTCGATCTGGTAAGCGAGCTTGCGCTTGCCCCACTCGTCGACGTTGTCGACCTTACCATTGCCCTCGGCGATCGTGGTGTCGATGCGCTTCATCACGGCGAGACGAGTCTCGGGATCGAGGTTGGGGTCAACGAAGAACAGCAGTTCATAAGCCTTCATGTGGTCACCTCCTCTGGACAAACGGCTTCGGGTCGTGAAGGTGCGCCCGAAGCAGGAAAAGACGTGCTAACTATAGCCGAGTCTGCACATCTTGCAAGGTGGTTTCGCCCGCACCCCATGACCTCCACACAACCGCGTGCGATTCTTGCGCACATGGTCGTGATTCGCCACGTCATCAGCATGCCACTTCGTCCTGACATGTTTTTGCCGTGTTTGCCGAACTATTCGGTCACCGAGCTGGACGCAAATTTGGGTTTCTCTAACACGCGCAGGTCGCGGGTGGCGCGCGCGTACATAAAATGAGCCCCGAGGCGCTTATGTTCATCGAACAATCACGCTTCGGGGCATGCGCTGGCGCTGAATTGTGCAAGAGGACCGGCTCTTACGCTTGAATCGGGCCGTCCTCGTTGTGCTCGTCTTCCGTCGTGATGGGTCCGAGCGGAATGGGCTTCTTGAGCGACTCGGAACTCGAGGGCGCAGTCGCGTCCGCGTCGGTAACGGGCTCCTCGGGAACGGCAGGCGTGTGCACGGGATACGGCGCATCGAGCGGCACGACCTCGTCTACGACCGGGGCCGCAGCCTGCGCTTGCCCGCCCACGGCCTCCGGAGCGACCGGCGCCGCCTGCGCAGTCTCCGGGGCAGCGTGCACCGTCTGTGTATCCGTAGCGCCATTGGCAGCCTGCTCACCCGTGACACTCGGTGCGACGGGAGACGACTGAGGCGCAGCGCCCCAGTCGTTGCCGCGATGCGGAACGCCCTCGGGCAGCGGGTCAGCCGACACGCCCCACCGGTTCACGTCAAAGCGGCAGAACCACTGGCCCATGGCATTCGTGGTGACGAGTGTCATGGCCGTTCCAATCGCGCCGCCAATATAAGAGAACGCGATGAGCATCAAAACGAACAACAACAGGGGGCCGGCGCCCATCCTCAGCAGCTGATCGAACAGGAAGTGCTCGGCGGTCATGTAATTGCCCGACACGCTCACCGCCGCGAACGCGCTCAAGACGCCGCCCATGAGGAAGACCGCGGCAATCAGGCCAACGACAAGCCCGTACACACCCTGGATGATTCCGCCGATAAGGCTCACGAGCCAGGTCTTGCAAAAACCGCCAAAGTCGCGGGTGATCATCTGGAAGAGGCGGTCGAGGCGCCAACCAGCAGAGAAGCTGTCGTACAGCGTCGCGCGCAGCGCCGCAGCCTGCAGGAACAAGCCGACAAACGCAGAGACCACCACGGACACGAGCGAAAGCGTGGCGCCGGAGACCAAGGCGAGCGCCGAGCTCACCCCGGCAAGGCCGCCGCCGTAGACGCTCGACATGATCCACGCGAGCGACCCGGGGAACAGGACCTGCAGCACGAGGGCAACCACAAAGCCCAGCGACAGGGTGACCAAAAAGGCGCGCCCACCCGTTGAGAGGACCTTACCGTAGTCGATACCGCGCTGCTTCGGGGCGGCATCGACTCCCCAGGCGGTAAGACGCGCCCACTCGAGCGCATAGCCGAGCACGACGATTTGGCCCAACACAGGGATCCAGCCGAGCAGCGTGAGGATGAGAACGGGTTTGATCCAGCCCTTGTCCCGCGTGAGCATACGCCAGGAGGAGATGAACCCGAGATTCTGAGCGTTCAAGAGCGCCTCGTTTCGTCCGATGGTTTGTTTTCGTTATGCAGTGTATCCCGATAAGCTCGCGCTTCGCACGGGTTTGCGCGGGATTAAACAGGTCTTAAGGGGAATTAAACGGGTCTTAAGGTGAAGGGGTGCCCAAAAGTACTGCCGGAGCGCGCACCGTGGCGATACCGTTCGCTGGGTCGGCCTCGGAGGCAAGGACCCGTTTCAGGAGACGGTCCGCTTCGGGAGGTGATTCACTTCGGACTCAAGAACTCACCTCAGGCGGTGGTCCGCTTCGATGGCCTTGGTCGGCTTCGGAGCAGTGGTCCGCTTCGAGAGCAAACGCCCGCCCTGCGAGCCAACTACAACTTGGAGGGTAATTTCGACAAAAATGTAGCCGGTTTCCGGCGTATTATTCGACAATGTTACCCTCGACACGGGAACACGCCACGGGCCACGCCGGAAGGGCAGCTCGTCCCAAGCGGCTCGTCACCAGGGGCAACGCGCTGCCGGGCAACCTCGCTACAAAAAAACGAGCCACATGGGCTCGCCTGCGTTAATCAGATGGCGGAGGAGGAGGGATTCGAACCCTCGTACGGGGAGTACCCGTAAACGGTTTTCGAGACCGCCGCATTCAACCACTCTGCCACTCCTCCGTATAGAGTGAAAAACGGCACGTCATCCGATTGGATGCGTGCCGCTGAAAGTTCTGGCGGAGAGTCAGGGATTTGAACCCTGGAGACGCTTTTGGCGCCTACACGATTTCCAATCGTGCTCCTTCGGCCACTCGGACAACTCTCCGTGAATGCAGGGGCTATTGTACCTTACTTCTTAGCGCATGCAAGCGAAATTGTAAGAAAGATTGCGAAACCCGCCGAAACCCGCACGCGCAGCGCATGTCCCTCGCTCACGGGCGCTTGCCCACTCAGCTAAGATTGATGGGCGCACATGCATCGCGAAGGGAGATATCGTGCTTACTGCCGTGTTGTCGGTCACGCAAAGCGCTCTGAACGCCTCGACCGTGGCAAGCCAAACTGTGGCGATTCCCATCGCGTTCGAGATGCTCGCCGTCATCGTCGCGTCGGCCTCGGGCGTTTTGACCGCGCGCCAAAACAAGCTCGACCTTGTGGGCGCCATCGGGCTCGCCGTCATCGTCGCGCTCGGCGGAGGTCTCATCCGTGACGTCATTCTGCAAGAGGGCGATGTCTATATCCTGCAGCAACCCCTCGCGCTGCCCGTCTCCATCGCCACCGCGGCGGCCGTCTTCGTCTTCCCTATCATGGTGGAAAAGCCCGATCGGCTCGTTGCGGTACTCGACATTTTCTCCGTCGGCCTCTTTGCCGTTATGGGCGCCGACAAAACCATGGCATACGGATACCCTGCGGTCACCTGCGTCATGATGGGGTTCTTCACCGCTGTTGGCGGAGGCATTCTCCGCGACGTGTGCCTCGCGCGGGTGCCGTATGTGTTCCAGCGCAGCAATTTCTATGCCATGGCGGCCATCGCGGGCTCCATCGCATACATGACGCTCATGAAGAGCCTTGGCATGTGGAACATCGCGGCCGCGGTTATAAGCGTCGCCCTCACCATGTTCATTCGCTGGTGGTCCATCCGTTACAACATCATGTCCCCCACCGAGGTGGACCTCCACAAGCTCCCCGAGCCGGTCAAGAAGGTCGCGCGTCCCGTGGTGCGCCCCATTCGCCGCGCGGGCCAGCACGTGAGCACCAAGACGAGCCAGGCCGCGGCCAAGGCTCGGGACCGCCGCGGCACGCGTCAGCAACAGGCGCATAGAAATCAGAACAGGCGCTAGGGCGATTCGCCACAACGCACCGTAATAATGTCCCGGCCGCGCCGCCCGCAGCATACGCAACATGGGCGGCGCGGCCGAATCTCTACAGCGCCGTCATGCTAAAGCTGTACTCCGCCGTTTCGCCGGGGGCCAAGATCGTAATGTTGCGCTTGTGCTCGAACACGTCGTCCTCGCTGGTGAGCGTCGCGTGGCCGGTCCAGGGCTCGAGCGCGATGAACGGCGAGTTGCCCTGCTGGGCAGACCACAGGCCGATGTACTTGAAGTCGGCGAAGTCCACGCGCACGCCGCGGCCGCTCTTCGTCCCGCGCAGGGTGAGGATGCCGCCGGGAACGTCCGTCAGCATGACGGCGTCGTTCGCGAACAGCTCGCGGGTCACGGGCAGCACGTCGGAGTTCTCAACCGGCATGGTGGTCTCGTCAAACGAGAGCAGGCCGCCCTCGGCGATGCGCGGCGCGGTGCAGGTCCAAGCCTCGGAGAACTCAATCACGTAGTCCTCGAAATCCTCGCCTTCGGCGCCGGGAGCGGGCACGTTGAACGCCGGGTGGCCGCCCACCGAGAACGGCATCGCGACGTCGCCGGTGTTGGTGACCGTGAAGGTCTGGGTGAGCGTGGCGTCACCCGTGATGGCATACCCCATGTTGAGCTTGAAGTGATACGGATACGCCTCGAGGGTCTCGGGGCTGTCGCAGTACTCAAACGTCACCGCGGAGCCGTCCTCTGCCACCTCGGCGACCTCGTGCTCGGCGATGCGGGCAAGGCCATGGCGCGGCATGCGGCACACGCCCTCGGAGCACGTCGCCTCGTCACCGCGAATGGAGCCCACGATGGGGAACAATACCGGCGCGTGCTTGCCCCAAAACGCGGGGTCGGCCTGCCACAGGTACTCGCGGCCGTCGTAGTTGAAACTCGTGAGCTCTGCGCCCATTGAAGCGATCGTTGCGGTGAGCCCGCCTTGTGAAATGGTGACGGTTGCCATAGCTCTTCCTTTCGCCAAACCGAAGCGTCCACGCCCGCAGGCAAGCGGTCGAGGGCGCGCATTGATACCGCACCATTATCCACCATGCCCCCGCGATTATGTCCATTGCGTTATTTTGTTCGGTTCCTTATTGTTCGGTACCTTGACTATCTGTTCACACGGGAATATTCTCTTCGAGACAACTTGAGACGATATAGAGGAGAGGGGTGGAAATGACGGATCACAACTTCCACAAGGCGCTCGAGGCGTATATCCCCGAGCCGGAAGACGTGAGCACAACTCGTGCCAAGCGCATCTTGCAGGGCCTCGGCTTTTGCGGGCACTACCTGCACTTCCACGGCGGCGGGCGCTCCGGTCAAGTTCCAATTTTGTGTATGCTCGACCGCTGCGGCGGCCAGCTCTCCCAACAGGAGCTCGGGCTGCGCTTCGAGCTCAAGCCGGGGTCGCTTTCGGAGATCCTGTCCAAGATGGAGGCTGCCGGGCTCATCGAGCGCACGCGCGACACCAAGGACCGCCGGCAGCTGTTTGTGCACCTCACGCAAGCGGGCCAAGAGCTCGCCTGGCGCGAGCACGAGAACCGCGAGGCGTTTAGGCGCGTCGCCTTCTCGGCGCTCACCGTCGAAGAGCAGGAGCAGCTCGCGGAAATGCTCGAAAAGATTCGCGTGACCTGGGAGGAGCTCGATGCTTAAATCACTCATCGCGTCTATTCGCGACTACAAATGGCCGACCATCGCCACCCCCATTTTGGTGCTGTTCGAGGTCGCCTGCGAAATGGCCATCCCCTTTGTGACGGCAAACCTCATCGACACCATCAAGGACGGCGCCACCGTCGCCGAGATCTTACCCACCGCCGGCGTGCTCGTGCTCATCGCGCTCGTCTCGCTTCTGTTCGGCGCCGCAGCGGGCATCACCTGCAGCTACGCCAGCTGCGGTTTTGCCAAGAACCTCCGCCATGATCTCTTCTACAAGATCCAGACGTTCTCGTTCACCAACATCGACCGCTTCTCCAGCTCTTCGCTGGTCACGCGTCTCACCACCGACATCACCAACGTCCAGCAGGCGTTCATGCTCATCATCCGCATCGCCGTGCGCGCGCCGCTCGTGCTGATCTTTGCCTTTGGCATGGCCTACGCCATGGGCGGCTACATCTCCTTTGTGTATCTGGCCATGATCCCGCTGCTCGGCGGCGGCCTGGGCCTCATCATCCACAAGGTCGGCCCCATCTTCACCCGCGTCTTCCACAAATATGACGCCCTCAACGAGTCTGTCGAGGAAAACATCACCGGCATGCGCGTGGTCAAGAGCTACGTCCGCGAGGATTACGAGAAGCGCAAGTTCGCCCGCGCCGCACAGGACGTCTGCGCCGACTTCACCCGCGCCGAGAAGCTCCTCGCCCTCAACAACCCCATCATGAACCTGTGCGTCAACGGCGCGTTCGTGATCATCATCTACCTGGGGTCCAAGCTGATCATCACCAGCCAGGGCGAGCTGTTCGACGTCGGCCAGCTCTCGTCCACCTTCACCTACGGCTTCCAGATCCTCATGAGTCTCATGCAGCTGTCCATGATCTTTGTCATGGTCACCATGGCCGAGGAGAGCGCCAACCGCATCGTCGAGGTCCTGCACGCCGACCCCACCATCTCCAACCCGGCAGAGCCCATCTGCGAGGTGGCCGACGGCTCCATCGACTTTGACCACGTGAGCTTCAAGTACTCCAAGCACGCAGAGCGCCAGGCCCTGTCCGACATCGACCTGCACATCGCGAGCGGCGAGACCATCGGCATCATCGGCGGCACCGGCTCCGCAAAGTCCTCCCTGGTCAACCTCATCGCGCGCCTGTACGACGTCACCGAGGGCACCGTGCGCGTGGGCGGCCGCGACGTGCGCGACTACGATCTCGACTCCCTCCGTCATCAGGTGGCCATGGTCCTGCAGAAGAACGTGCTCTTTAGCGGGACCATCGCCGACAACCTGCGCTGGGGCGACCCCAACGCCACGGACGAGGAGGTGCGCGAAGCCGCGCGCCTGGCCTGTGCCGACGAGTTTGTCGACACCTTCCCCAAGGGCTACGACACCTGGATCGAGCAGGGTGGCTCCAATGTCTCCGGCGGCCAGAAGCAGCGCCTGTGCATCGCGCGAGCCCTGCTGCGCAAGCCGAAGGTCCTGATTCTCGACGACTCGACGAGCGCCGTCGACACCAAAACCGACGCAAAGATCCGCGCCGGCCTCGCCGAGTACCTGCCTACGACCACCAAGCTGATCATCGCACAGCGCATCGCCAGCGTGCAGGAAGCCGACCGCATCATCGTCATGGAGGGCGGCCGCATCGCCAGCATCGGCACGCACGAGGAACTGCTGGAAAGCTCCGAGATTTACCGCGAGACGTTCATCTCGCAAAACAAGATGAACGCGGAGGCGGAGGCCGGCGGCGAGGAGACGCCCACTGAGCTTGAGCTCGACGCGGCCGCAACCCCATCCGTCGACGCCGCAGAGGAGCTCGCAAGCGAGCTGGATGTATCCACCGAGGAAGGAGGTGAGGCCCATGAGTAAGGCAGCCATCGCGCAGCGCGCAAAGATGCGCAAGCCCGGCACTCTCAAGCGCCTCATCAAGCTGCTCTTCTCCTTCTATCCCGTACTGTTGCCGCTGGTCATGGCCGGTGTTCTACTGTGCGGACTCATCAACTCCATCGGATCGGTCTTCCTCCAGAAGGCCCTTGAGGTAATCTCTACCTCTTGGCAGACGGGAGACTGGGCGGCGGCACAGCCCAAGATTCTTGGCCTGGTGACCCTGCTTGCCATCATCTATATCATCGGCAACCTCTCCTCCCTGTTTTGGAACCGCAACATGGCGACCATCACGCAGGGCTCACTCGACAAGCTCCGCGAGATGATGTTCAACCGCATGCAGGACCTGCCCATCCGCTACTTCGACACGCATCAGCGCGGCGACATCATGTCGCACTACACCAACGACATTGACACGCTTCGCCAGATGATCTCGCAGTCGCTGCCCAACCTCTTGCAGACCGTCATCGTGCTCGCCACCGTCCTGTTCATCATGTTCTACTTCTCGGTTTGGATGAGCCTGGTGATCATCGCCGGCGTCATCGTCATGATGTTCCTCACCAAGATGCTCGGCTCCAACTCCGCGCGGTTCTTCATCGCGCAGCAGACCGAGCTCGGCGTTGTCGAGGGCCACATCGAGGAGATCATGAACGGCCAGAAGGTCGTCAAGGCGTTCTGCCACGAGCGCGCAGCCGAGGAGGACTTCGACGAGCGCAACGAGAAGCTCTTCGAGGTCTCGCAGAAGGCCAACATGTTCGCCAACATCCTCATGCCCATCCTCATGAACCTCGGCAACCTGATTTACGTCATGGTCGCGCTCGCAGGCGGCATCTTCCTTGCGGCGGGCGTGCCCAACGTGTCCCTCTCCGGCCTGCCGCTGTCCATCGCCGTCGTGGTGCCCTTCCTCAACATGACCAAGCAGTTCTGTGGCCAGATCGGCCAGATCTCCCAGCAGATCAACGCCGTGGTCATGGGCCTTGCCGGCGCCGACCGCATCTTCGAGTTGCTCGACGAGGAGCCCGAAGTCGATGAGGGCTACGTCACGCTCGTCAACGCGCGCGTGAACCCCGAGACCTGGGAGCTGGAGGAGGCAGACGAACGCACCGGCCTGTGGGCATGGAAGCACCCGCACCGCGCCGACAACACGGTCACGTATGTCCCGCTGCGCGGCGACGTGCGCATGGTCGACGTCGACTTTGGCTACACGCCCGATCACGAGGTGCTCCACGGCGTCTCCGTCTATGCGAAACCCGGCCAGAAGGTCGCGTTCGTCGGCGCGACCGGCGCAGGTAAGACCACCATCACCAACCTCATCAACCGCTTTTACGACATCGCCGACGGCAAGATTCGCTACGACGGCATCAACGTGAACAAGATCCGCAAGGCCGACCTGCGCCGTTCGCTCGGCGTCGTCCTCCAGGACGTCAACCTGTTCACCGGCACCGTCATGGACAACATCCGCTACGGCAACCTCGACGCCACCGACGAGGAATGCATCAAGGCGGCCAAGCTCGCCGGCGCCGACGACTTCATCTGCCGACTGCCCGACGGCTACAACACCATGCTCACGGGCAACGGCTCGCAGCTCTCGCAGGGCCAGCGCCAACTCGTCTCCATCGCACGTGCCGCCGTGGCGGACCCGCCGGCGATGATCCTCGACGAGGCCACGAGCTCCATCGACACCCGCACCGAGGCCATCGTGCAAAAGGGCATGGACGCCCTCATGCAGGGACGCACCACCTTCGTCATCGCACACCGCCTCTCGACCGTGCGCAACTCCGACGTGATCATCTGCCTCGAGCACGGTCGCGTCATCGAGCGCGGCACCCACGATGAGCTCATCGCGAAGCGCGGATACTACTATCAGCTCTACACGGGAGCGTTCGAGCTGGAGTAGCCCAGACGCCATATTCTCGCGGCCCTCTCACTCGGCCGCATCACATCGACCGCCCGCTTGCTCACCAAACGCAACGGGCGGTCGTCTGCTATCGGTGTGGGCAAGTGGACGAAGTTCGATCCAGGGAACGCCGTCGCGCACCACCGTGACACTCTGACCCGTCTCGTTGGCATATGAGGCAAGCCTGCTCAAGTGCGTCTTCGCCTGGCTCATCGGGACCGCACCGTCGTCGTTGAGCCATTGGCCCAACGGGATGTCCGGCGCCGGGGCAGCGCGGTGGCGCTTCGTCACCCGCCTCCCTGGGCGCGGCTCAGCCGCGTCCTCTGCCACGAGGGGCGGATCTGCGACAGCGCACAGCGCATCCCAAGACGCATCCGCATATGCATCTGCCGCGCGCCAGTCTTCTTGCACGCGCATGTGAGCACAGTTGCCGGCCGTCCGCGCATACCCAGCCTCCGATCGCTCACGCGTGGCCGCCGCGGGTGCCTCTACATCCGGCAGCATCCCCCTTGGCCGAGCGCCCAAATCGGGCCATACGCCTCCTGTTCGAGCCATGGTTCCCGCCCCTCTCTTTACCTCATGCCTGCTCGTCTCTCATGGGGCACCGAGCATACACGCGCATTTCCCGAGGTCTGTGGCACCGGTCGAACAGATTCCTATCCATATACCCCCGGATCGTCAAACAACCGCAGCTCAAACGGTATGCGGTACGGGCACGTGGCAGCATGTCGCCACGCGCTTTTCACGCAACTCGTATGGGTTCTGCACAATTGGGGTATTACCGGCCGTTTCGGTCGTCAAGAGCACGCTTGAGCGCGTCCAAGTCGCTCTGGATGCGTTTGGATTTGCGCCACAGCATGAGGACGAACGCAAACAGCGCGAGGACGATACCGGCATATGCGGCGATCACATACGGAGCGGCGGGAAGGACGGTCGAATACACTTCGGCAAGAATCGGATCCATGGGTTACTCCTCGGTTTCCTGATGACGCACATCGGCGCGGTCGGTGGCGTTCATTTCGTCACACTCGTGCATCATCGCGGCGGCTTGTGCCTGCAGCTGCTCAAGCGCCTGGGAGGCGGCGGCGCGAGAAGCCGCAGCGTCGAGCTCCTCAAGGCGCTGCTTGAGCTCCTCGACCTCAACCTCAGCGGTATTCACGCGCAGGGCGTAGCGGTATAGGGCCACGGCGACCATCAGCACGCCTGCCATACCAAGCAAAAACGGGATGAGCATCATGGGCGGAAGGCCGGAATCGGTTCGGAACACGACAGGGTGCACCGACGACGGAACCAGACGCGTGATAAGAAAAGAGATAGGCGCGTCGATGAAGGCTATGACGCAAAACACGGCGGCGAACTTGGAGCTGCGCTCAGGGTCCTCGATGGCGTTACGCAAGATGAAATAACCGATGACCAGCAGCATAAGAATGAAGTAGGTGGTGAGGCGAGGCTCCCACACCCACCAGACGCCCCACTCAAAGCGGGTCCACAGGTCGCCGGAGACCATCGTCGCCACAATGAACACGAGCGTGACCTGCATCGACGTGCACGAGCGCATATCGTGCGCGACGTCCTTGGTGAGCAGGAACCTCAGCGCATGGTACGCTGCGACCGTCATGAACACGAACGACGCAATCGCCACGGGAACGTGCAGGTAGAAGATCTTCTGGCTGAGCAACAGCTTGGTGGTAACCACCTGTCCCGCAATCACCACGGATTTGCTGAGCTGAGCTCCCTGCACGAGAGGCGCCGCGGTGAACGTCCAAACCACATCCGTGGCGATAAGCAGTGCGCCCACTACAAGTAGGGCTGGCACCAATCTGTCAATAAGTTTCTCGCGCATCGCGCTCCCCTCTATCACCAACCGCACAGCCCTACGCGTCCAAAACGAACTCGTACAGGCCCCATGCCGCGGCCATCATCACCACATCATATGCGCCCGCGAGCACCATGCTCCGCCAAAACACGCCCAAGGTGCCCTCGACTCCCAGAAACGCCACGCTTGTGGCCGACACGCACGCGTACAGCAGAGGGAAGGCGACGGGGATGAACAGGATCGCCAGGAGCACGTCCTTGCCGCGCGTGTCGATGGCCATCGTAGACAGCAGCGTACCCACCCCGGCCACACCCACCGTGCCCACCACCAGCGGCAATACCACGAGCGGAGTGGTGGGGGCGAGCTCGGCGCCCGACAGGAAGAACAGGAAGAACAGCGGGACGACCACGACCTCAACCGCAAGCAGGAACAACAGGTTGGACGTTGCCTTGGCAAGAAACACCACGGCGCGGTCGACCGGCGCCAGTAAGATGCCCTCCAGGCAGCCCGACTCGGTCTCATGGGAAAAGCTTCGGTTGAGCCCGAGTAGGCTCGTGAACACGATGAGGGCCCACAGCAGCCCGCCCGCAAAGGAAACCGTTTGGAATTTGTCACCCACCTGCGAGAGGGCCGCACCGTACACGGTTAGGACGAGCAGGGAATACACCGCCATCGAGGTGAGCATCTCGCGCGTTCGGAGCTCCTGACGCACGTCCTTTCCGAGCAGTGCGCGGTACTGGGCAAACACCGACGGCTGCTTGGGCATGCCAGTTCGAGACATCTATGCCACCCCCATGCCGACGGTTGCCATATACAGTTTGCGGAATGCCGCGCGATCGATCTTGTCCTTCTCGGCGCACACCACCACCTGGCCGCGCGCCATGATGAGCGCATGCGTACAGAGGTCAAAGCCCTTATCGAGGTCATGGCTCACCATGACGAACGTCTTGTTGTCGCGCACGCGCGCGATGAGCGCGTCAAACAGCTCAGCAGCATGCGGGTCGAGCCCTGAATAGGGCTCATCGAGCAGCACGAGCTCGGGGTCGTTGACGAGCGCCCGTGCGATGGAAAGGCGCTGCTGCATACCCCGGGAAAACGTGCGGGCGCAATCGTGTTGGCGATGATCGAGCTCGACGAGGCGCAGCAGTTCGTCGATGCGGGCATCGGCCTCGGGCCCCGTCACGCCGTACAGCGAGGCGAAGAAGGCGAGGTTCTCACGGGCGGTCAGATCTCCGTACACCATTGATTTGTGCGAGATGAGCCCTATGCGGGAACGCAGGGCATCGGGCTCCTCGAGCGCGTCGGTGCCGAGCATGCGCAGGGTGCCGCGCGTGGGCCGCGCCAGCAGGGCGAGCTCCCGCAGCAAGGTCGTCTTGCCCGCCCCGTTGGGGCCGAAGATGGACAGAAACGCCCCCTGGGACACCTCGAGGTCCACGCCATCCAATCCGCGCCGGCTGCCAAATTGCTTCACAAGGCCATGCGCCTCGATGGCGAGACCCACGGGCGCTCCCGCGCCTGAGCCGTTGGCGCCGGAGGCAGCGTTGGTGCTGGGAATGGACGGCGCGGCGCCATTGGCGCCGGGGATGAATGACGTGGATTGTGGGGTCATCATGCGGTCGCCTCCGCACGGGCTCGCTCGTCGGCGGCGAGCAGGCGCGTTGCCCGGCGCGGCGCGAAGGCCAGCACGATGCCGAGCGTTGACACGGCGCCGCCCACCCAGGTGAACATGATGAGCGGGTTGATCTTCACGTTGATGGACAGCGTACCGTCGGCGTTGAGGCCCTGAAACGCCACGAACAGGTCCTCCGTGGGGAACGTGAGAACGGCGGCATCGAGAGTCGACTGGCTCGTGGCGGCCGATACCTTCATGGAGGGCGTCACATGACCAAGGCTTCGGCCCTGCTCGTCCGTCACTTCCAACTCGACGCGCATGATCTCGTTGTTTTGGCTGTCAGAATACCGTTCGCTCTTGGCAAGGGTCAGGACGTACTCGCCCACCTGCACCTGCTCGCCCGCGGTGCCGGCGACGTTAACGGTCACCTCGCGCACGTACATCATGGAGCCCACAAGGCCAAAGACGGCGATCGCGATGCCCAAATGGCACAGATAGCCGCCCGCCTGGGCGGGAGAAAAGCGGAAGAGCCGTGCAAGGGCGCGAAGAGGGCTCTCGCCCTTGTTCTTCATGCGGGCGCGCACGCCCCGCAGCAACAGGTGGGCAGAGGTCGCCAGCAGCAACGCCAACGCGGCGAAGGCAACAATCGTCAGGGCGAAGTAGTACACCGCGGGCCCCTGCTCGGCAAGCGCCGCGGCGGCAGCACCTCCGTCTTCGATGATGGCGTAATACGTGGGAACCAGCTCGAGCGCAAAATAGGCGAGCTCAGCCGCGAACACCAAGGCAGCCGCAATGAAGGGCCGGCGCATATGCTCAAAGAACGCCGCGCCCTGCGTCTTGCGCCAACCCAACAGCGGGCACACCGCCATGAGCAGCACGACGACAACGGCGACCGGTCGGGCGACCGCATTGTACGCACCTGCAGCGACCACGGAGCCACCGAGGGGCATCCAGCTGGGAAGCGCGCTCGAAACCGTGAGGTACGCCACGAGCACGCCCGCCATGATCATGATGATGTTGGTAAGGTAATACGAGCCGTTCTTGGAGACCATGGACTCAATCTGGTCGTCGTCCTCGCCGATCTCGCCATGGCGGTACAGCAACCCGAGCAAAAACGCCAAGCCGCTCGCCACCATGATAGCGAGGAAGAAATACGTGGAAACGGGATCCTCGGCAAACGCGTGCACGCTCTGCACCAAGCCCGAGCGCGTGATGAATGTGCCCAGCACCACGAAGATGAAAGTGATGGTTGCCGAGAACATGCTCCAGCGCTTGAATATGCCGTGCTTGCGGTACATCGTGAAGCTGTGAATCATGGCGACGCAGGTGAGCCAGCTCATGAGGCTCGCGTTCTCGACGGCGTCCCACGCCCAAAAGCCGCCCCAGCCCAAAACCACGTACGCCCAGACGGCGCCCAGGCCCATGCCGATGGAGAGGAAGATGAAACCGAACACCGCGAGGCGGTCGCACAGCTCGATCCAACGGGCCGACAGGTCGCCGGTGATGAGGGCGGCCATGGCGTAGGCAAACGGACACGTCATGGCGGCGTAGCCGATAAAGGTCGCCGGCGGGTGCAAGATCATGGCCCAATGCATGAGCAACGGGTTCATGCCGCCGATTTTGCTCACAAGCGATCCGTCGGCGTTGAGGTACTGCGCCGCGGTGGCGACAAACGGATTGTTGGAGGTGGAGAACACGAGCGTCGCGGTGAAGAGGGCGACCACGATTTGGGCCACACCCAGGGCTGCAACGGTGAGGTCATCCTGGGTGCGACGGCGGCGGTACGCCTGAACCGCCGTAAAGGCGGAGATGAGCCACGTCCACAACAACAGGGAGCCCTGGCGCCCTGCCCACACAGCGCTGATGCGATAAAGCGGCTGCAGAGGGCTATCGGTCGCGGGGTAGTTCGACACGACATACGCCAGCGTGTAGTCCTCGGCGATCATCGCTATGAGCACGACTGCGACGCACCCCGTGAGCAGGGCAAAGGAGGCATAGACAAAGCCGTACCCGGCGCGCGCCATGCGGCGGCCGGCGACCGTGCGGGCATCGGGAGCGGCGCTCGCCTTGCGGGATGCAGCGGAGGCCGCCCCACCGACGCCCTTTGGAGCGAGCTTCACGCCGGCGAGCAACAGCACCGCCGAGATGGTCGAGAGCACAAGTGCGAGGGTCTGCAACACGTTACCTATGGTCGAAGCCATGTAGGTCCTTTCGAGCGCACGGGCGCCCAACGTGGACGCCCGCTTGTAGTTTGCCGTATGAGATGCCCGAGTTACTTCGAGATGGAGGAGTCAATCGCAGGCTGTTCCGTGGCGATGAAATTGCCGTCGGAGTCGAGGTGCCCCGACACGACGACGGCCATGTCGTCGGCCAGCTGCTCGTCCAAACCGCCGTCGTACACCATATTGAGTGTGGCGCCCTGGGATTCGATCACAAACCTAACCGCAGAGCCCGCCTCATTCACATCGCCCTCGATGTAGCCGCAGACCTTCGTGTCCTCGAACTGCATGGAATCCGCCTGGTCGAGCAGGCCCTTAACCGTGAGGGCTCCCTCGGCGCTCTCGTACTTCGACGGACACTTGGTCACCATTTCCGTGCAGTTGAGAAACGGCGGATTGTCCACGCCACCCGTGCAAATCGCGACGACGCCCGCACCAAACGTTGCGGGCAGGGCGCCATCGTAGCCCACGCGCAGGCGAACGGACGGATCCTCCTCGCCCGACTCATCCTCCGGCGCGATGTCAAAGGTCACGCGAGTGCCAGAGTTCTCGATAGAATTCGGCACGACAACACCGCTGACCTGAACCTTTTTGCCATGATATGAACCCTCGGCGACATCTGCCACCGTGACGGACGAGGCTGCCCCACCGGCCCCCGCAATCGCCACGATAACCAGCATGGCAACTGCCACGATACCGCCCGTTACCACCAAACGACGTTTGGCCTTCTTGTTCATGCTGCTCCTCACGGGTTCGCCGCGCAGACATCGTCGACGCGGCGGACGCATTGGCGCCCCTCTCTGCGATTTAGACAACCAGTAAGTATACAATGTGCGCAGGCAGACCGCACAGTACGGTAATGTTTTCTCATTGGTAACGAATCCGAACCGCTATCTGCCGCACACGCAAACTCCGCCGCTGGGAAGCCCTCCCTTTCCGGCATCGAACCTGGAAGGTGCACCATCATGCTGCTCGCCATCGACATGGGCAACACGCAAACCGCCCTGGGCCTCTTCGACAACAACGAGCTCGTCCACGCCTGGCGCATGCCCACCGATCGCACTTTCACCAAAGACGAGCTGCACGTTCGCCTCCTGGGGTACTTCCGCAAAGATGGGCTCGAGCTCTCCTCCGTGGATGCCATCGCCTTTGCCGGCGTCGTCCCCCAGCTCATGCGCGAGTGGGAGGGCGTGGCCGAGGTCTTGGGCGCGCGCCTTACCGTGGTCGGCCGCAAGACGGCATCTGTGACCAGCATCAACGCAACCAATCCCGCGGAGGTCGGCGCGGACCGCATCGCCAACGCCACCGCCGCCGCGGCGCTCTACGGCAGCCCCAGCATCGTCGTGGATTTTGGAACCGCCACAAACATCGACGTCGTCGATGAGACCGGAGCGTATGTGGGCGGCTGCATCGCTCCCGGCATCCGCGTGTCGCTCGACGCCCTCACCGCGCGGGCGGCTCGCCTGGCGAGCGTGCCCCTCGAGGCGCCGGCGAACACCATTGGACGCACCACGATCGAGGCCGTTCAAAGCGGCACCGTCGTGGGGGCCGCAGCCATGGCGGAAGGCCTGGTCGCGCGCATCAAGCACGAGCTCGGACGCGACGACGCCCACGTCATCGCCACGGGCGGACTTGCCGGCATCGTGGCCACGGCGACCGACGTCTTCGACGTGATCGACCCGCAGCTGACCATCAAGGGCATCTGCGAGATCTATCGCCGTTTGAACTAACGTGCCTATACAGTTGAGCCCGGGCAGCGTCATCGCCACCCGGGCTCAGTTGAAACTTACAGCGTGCCGAGCTCCGCGACCACATGACCCACGCGATCCTCGGGCTCCTTCACGTCAAGGCCCTCGTACCTAAAGAAGCGCGCTGGGTTGTGCATGAGGTCCTCCAGGGGAACCAGCACAAAATCGCGCTCGCCCAGGCCCGGATGCGGGAGCCGCAGCTTCTCGCCACCGTGAATCTCGTTGTCCATCCACAGCAGGTCGCAATCGATCACGCGCGGGCCGTTGGGACGCGTCCCCTTGCCGCGGGCGCGGCCGAGCTTTTGCTCGATCTTCATGAGCTCCTCGAGCAGAATGAGGGGCGCAAGCTCAGTCTTGATCTCCACCACCGCGTTGGCAAACGCCGCTTGGCGCGTCTCATACGCAGGCTCGCTCTCATAGATGCGCGAGCACGCGGAAACGCACGTCATGGGAATCTGCGTGATGAGGTCGCGGGCGGCGCGGATGTTCTCCTCGCGATCGCCCTTGTTAGAGCCGAGGGCGACGTAGGCGCGGCGCGGCTGAGGGCGGGCGATTGCCCAAAAACCGTTCAGGAACTGATAGAAACCAGCCACATCGTGCACGCGAACGATGTTGGCGCCCTGTTCGATGGCGCCCAGACACACGCCGAACGTGGCGATGTCGCGATCGCGCGCGTTCTCGACGCCCGCAATGGCGCCAACGAGGCGCTTGCGCGACACGGCGCACAGCGTCGGGTATCCAAGGGACGCGATCTTGCCCATCTCGCGCTGAATGACGATGTCCTCGTTGGCGTCCTTGCCAAAACCGGGGCCCGGGTCGAGGCAGATGCGCTCGCGGTCGACACCGGCGTGAACGAGGGCGCGCGCCTGGTCGGACAGGAAGCCCATCACGCGACGCATGATAGGGGCCGAGTCGGGAAGGGTGAATCGACGCAGTTGAGAGGTGCGGTTTCCGGAACCCGCACGAGAGGCGGAGCGTTCCATGACCTTGACGAGGTCGTCTCCGGCGGTCGCCGCGACGGAGGGCGCGGGCTGAGCGGCCGGAGCCTCGGCGGGAGCAGGCTCAGACACAGCGGTCGCAGCACTCATGTCGAGCGCCAACGTGCCCGTCACGGGGTCGACCTCGGGTGCGTCAGTTGCAACACTCGCCGGCGCAACCGCATCAAACGGCAGCTGGGGCTGGAGCGGCTGAATCATGTTCGAAATGAGTTTGGCCTTCGCGGCGCGCTTGGACTTGCCGGTGGCACCCAGGGCGCGGGCGGCGGCCTCCGCCTCACGGGCCTTCTCAGCCATGAACGCGGCAGCGGAGGTGTCGAGCTGCACGGCGGTGTGCGTGCGGGGGCGCTCGATGTCGCTCACCTCGCCGGCATGCATGATGATCACGCCGCAGTCGCTCTCCTTCACGAAGTCGACCATGCGCGGGTCGGTAAAGCCGGTCACGTCGTTGACGATGGAAGCGCCCACGCGCACGGCAGCCTTGGCAACCTCAACATGGCGCGTGTCGATGGAGACGATGGCGCCCGCACGGGCAAGCGCCTTGACTACGGGGAGCACCCGCTGCGCCTCGGTATCAGGGTCGACGGGCGTGAAGCCCGGACGCGTGGACTCACCGCCCACGTCGATGATGTCGGCTCCGTCGTCGAGCATCTTCAGGCCATGCGCGATCGCGGCATCGGTGTCGAGGTGCTCGCCGCCGTCGCTAAACGAGTCGGGCGTCACGTTGAGAACGCCCATGATGCGAGGACGGTCGAACTTCAGCTCATACTTGCCGCAGCGCCAAACTTTGGAATCGCGTGCCATGAAAATCCTTTCGAGATCGTTCAAGTCTCTCTATTGTATCCAGCCCGGGCGGGCGCGCCACACTCGCCCCCGATTTCCCATGCGGGCAATCCGCCCTTGCCGCTTTCTCCTCGCCGGGGTTGAGCCTCATCCGAAGCTTTCAAGCGGCCATCTTGCCGCGCTGCGCTCGCCCCCCCTTATAGGTTTCCTCGCAACAATCGAACGCCCTGCGAGCCGCAAAGGGCTCTAGAACGCAAACGCGTTCGCGATGTCACACGATATGAGGAGGTCTGCCCGCGCATCCTGCGGCGTTGGGTCGCGGTTGACGATTGCCAGCGTGTCGCCCTGGAAGTAGCGCAAAAGCCCTGCCGCCGGGTACACCACGAGCGACGTGCCACCCACGATAAGCGCATCGGCATGGGCGATTTCGTCCACGGCGCCCTCAAGGACATCCTCGTCCAAAGGTTCGCCGTACAGCACCACATCGGGCTTTATGAAGCCCCCGCACTTCGGGCAGCGCGGGATCTCGCGCTCGTCCTCATGGGCCCGACTCATAATCCACTGGGCTCCGTACACCTCGCCACACTCCTGACACACATTGCGGTGCACCGATCCGTGCAACTCATACACCCTGCGCGACCCCGCAGCCTGATGCAGGCCGTCGATATTTTGCGTCACAACCGCCCTGAGCACACCGGAGCACTCGAGCTCGACCAGCTTGCGGTGACACTGATTGGGCTGCGCGGTGGGCGCAATCATCTTTTCACGATAGAAGCGATAGAACTCTGTTTGATGCGTCACGTAGAAGTCGTGCGAGAGCATGACCTCGGGCGGATAGTCAAAATGCTGTGAGTACAGTCCGTCCTGGCTGCGAAAATCGGGAATGCCGCTCGCCGTGGAAACCCCCGCACCGCCAAAGAAGACCACGTGCCCATGCGTATCGAACAGGCGCTTCAGGGCTTCCTGTGCCTCGCGCGCGTCCGTGATGGCCATTGCACCAGATTCCACGATCTGCCTCCCGTTCATCTTGTAATGCTGTTCTTCTACTCTCGTAATGCCGCTCTTCTAGTATAGTTAACCAAGTGAAACCTTGGCGAGGGCGGGCAGGGCTATCGCCCGACTAACACTCAGCGTACACCCGGCACGCCCCAAACGCCTCGCAGCCCCAACCGCCTTCTAACCGTGGCGTGCCCGCACACATAAGGAGCCCTCATGGACACCACCCATACGTATCGCCTCGCCTCATGGAACGTCAACGGCCTGCGCGCCGTGCTCAAAAAAGAGCCGAGCTTCACCGACATCGCCACCGAACTCGACACCGACGTGCTCGCTCTCCAGGAGACCAAGCTACAGGAAGGCCAGGTTGAGATAGATCTGCCCGGCTATCACCAGGTTTGGAGCTATGCGGAGCGCAAGGGCTACTCGGGAACCGCTGTCTTCACGCGCGAGGAGCCCCTTTCCGTGCGCCACGCGGATGCTGTCCTCGCCGCCGGGCGCGGGGCCGACATGAGCGATGACCAGCTTGAGCTTGTGGCTGCCGCTGCGACCGAAGGTCGCGTGTGCGCCCTGGAGTTCGAGCGCTATTGGTTTGTGGACGTCTACACCCCCAACGCGCAAAACGAGCTCGCTCGCATCGATGTCCGCATGGCATGGGACGACGCCTACCGCGCGTTCCTTCGCTCACTCGAGGCGGAAACCGGAAAGCCAGTCATCACCTGCGGCGACTTCAACGTCGCCCACAACGAGATCGACCTCAAGAACCCCAAGAGCAACCGCGGCAACGCCGGCTTCTCCAATGAGGAGCGAGGGAAGTTCGGCGAGCTGCTCGATGCCGGTTACACCGATACGTTCCGCGCCGCCAACCCCGACCTGGAGGGCGCGTACAGCTGGTGGAGCTATCGGTTCAATGCCCGTAAGAACAACGCCGGATGGCGCATCGATTACTTCCTGGTGAGTGACTCAATCGCCGACCGCGTGCGCGCCACGGGCATCCGCAACGACATCTTCGGCTCCGACCACTGCCCCGTCACGCTGGAGATCGAGCTGTAACCCCCGATCTAGCGCCGCAGCTTGCGCCCCCACTCTCGACCCAATGAGAAACGAGAACTCGCCGATTTGCGACAAGCCCGCCGCCGAGCTCCATTTGTCACACGTCGCGCAGTCCATATTTGCGCACCACACGCCCGATGCGCCTCGTCCATGGGCCGTAAAGCACCACGAGGAACACCGCGGTCGCCGCGCCGTGCACGGCGTCGAACGGCAACGACGCCGTCACATACGCCAACGCGCCCTGCCACGTGAGCGGACGCACAAATCCCAACACCCCGTAGGCGTTGATAATCAGCCCATACAGGGCGCCCGACGCCAGCCCACATACGGCAAGGGCCCACCGGCGAGGGCTGCCCGATTTAGGATCGTCAAACATCTGCGCATCCGCCAATACGCCGCCGAGATAACCCATCAGGCCCCAGGCGTACATCTGCCAAGGGCTCCACATGCCCTGACCAAAAAAGAAGTTGCTGGTAAGGGCTGCAAGAGCCCCCACCATGAATCCGTTGCGGCGCCCCAAGGTCGCACCGGCAATAATCGCAACGGCAGAAACCGGTTTGAAGTCTGGCACCGCGGCAAACAAAATGCGCCCGGCAGCCGCCAGAGCTGCAAGCACAAGCGTGGGCATAATCTGACGCAGCGCCGGCTTACTGGCCTCGTAGCCTGCAAAGAACATCGCCAGCACCACTGTCACGACAAACAACATGAGCAGGGCCGTTTGACCAAACCCCGCCACAAGCGCCAAGCCCATTGCAAGCGGAACCGCGGCAAGCAGCCCAACCTCAAACAGGCTTTCCGCCCTTCGCGTCGACATACGATCATCCATGCGCATCACAGCCGATAGAAGATGTTGTTGCGAAAGAACTCGTCCACCGGCTCCGTGCAGGCCACCTCGCCATCAAACAGCATCGAGACACGGTCGGCACGGGCGGAGACAAACTCGAGGTCGTGCGTGGCGACGACGATAGTCGTTCCCCGACCGCGCTGCTCTTCCAGCAAACGGGCAACCTCACGACGGGCGCAACCGTCGAGCCCTTTGGTGGGCTCGTCGAGCAGCAAAAGCCGAGGCTTCACCAGCAACAGCTTGCCCAACGCCAACAGCTGGCGCTGGCCGCCGGACAAATCATACGGATGGGCCTGCGCGCGCGCCGCCAAACCAAGGCGCTCGAGCAAGGCGTTCGCCTCGCGGATGCCATATCCACCGCGATCGGCCCACTCCATGAGCTCGGCCGCGACAGACTCCTCGACAAACAGCGCCTTGGGATCTTGCGGAAGAAGGGTGCACTCGCGAACCGCGACGCGCACCGATCCGCGCTGGGCACGGCGCACGCCGGCCAAAAGTGCCAGCAACGTCGACTTGCCGCAACCGTTGCCGCCCACCAAAGCATGCATCTCCCCCGCGGCAAACTCGACATCAAGGCCGCGCAGAACCCAGTCCGTATCACGTTCATACCGAAACCACACGCCCCGCGCCAAAGCGGCACGCTCGTCGGAGGGCAACTTGCCGGCGAGTGACAGCCCACCTGGCAACATGCGCCGAGCGCCCTCCCGAGAGCCCGAACGCCCTCCTGGGAGCCCATCTGCCTGGGGCTCCAAGCGCCCATCCGAGCCTCCGCCGGCAAGCGCCCTTAAGCCCTGCTTACATGCATCGAGCGAAGCAATTTCGCACACACGCCCCTCACGCAACTCAAACGCGCAGGTCGCGTAGTCGACCATCAGCTCGGGGGCGTGCGTTGCCACCACCACCGTGCAACCCAGCTCCCGGTTCACGCGAAACAGCGCATGCAGGAAATTCTTCGTCGCAATGGGGTCGAGCTGCGCCGTGGGTTCGTCCAGCAACAGCAGTCGCGGCTGCATAACCAGCGTGGACGCAAGGGCGAGAAGCTGCTTGCGCCCGCCCGACAGCGCGTCTGTAGGGCTGTGAAACCATTCGCCCATGCCAAAGAAGTAGCCCGCCTCGGCAACGCGGCGACGCATCTCCGCCTGCGGAACACCGAGATTCTCCAAGCCAAAGGCCATCTCGTGCCACACGCTGTCGCACACCACCTGGTTGTCGGGATCCTGAAAGACAAACCCCACGGTGCGGGCAGACTCCTCATCCGAAAGTTCGCCTACCTCGCGCCCGAACACGCGCACCGAGCCCTCACGGCTGCCCGCTGGGGCTATCTGCGGCTTCACGAGGGAGAGCAACGTCGACTTTCCGGAACCCGTATCGCCGACAAGCAGGGCGAATGCGCCCTGAGGGATACGCATGTCGACGCTGCTCAGCACCTTTTTGGTCGAGCCCGCGTAGGAAAACGAGAGTCCTTCGACTGCAAGCGCCACCCCTTCGCTCATGCGAACCTCCTCGTCTCATATATATGCAACAGTGCGGGAACAAGCATCCACGCCGCGTATGCGCCGTAACCCCACCACAAGGTGATAGGGCTCATCTGGGGATAGAACGCAAATGGCGCTGTCACACGCCATGCAACCCAAGCCACCGCAGCCCCGCCCAAGACCAGCAGCACGATCGCCGCGGCGTCGCACAACGTGAATCGGTACGGCACGTAGGTCGTTCTGCGGCGGCGCGCACCCCACCCACGAGCTCGCATCGCGTCGGCAGTCTCGAGGGATTCCTCCATCGCCCAGCCCATGAGGACGGAGCTCTGGCGCAGCCTGTCCGCAACGCGTACGGGCAGCCCTGCGCGACCATCGGCCACAAAGCAGCTCCGCGCCACGTCCTGAACGGCGGCGATGGTGCGCCCTTGCCGCAAAAACCTCGGCACCAAACGCATCGTCATCGAAATCATCAGCGCCACCACCGGCGCCGCACTTCCAAACAAAGCCAGCACCTTGTCGTGCGTGAGCATTTGCGAGCACGCGGCGAACCATTGCACACTCGCCACAAACATGCCCGCCATCGCCAAGCCATACAGCAGGCTCTCCAAAAACACAGGGCGACCGAACAGCTCAAGGACAACTGTCGAACCCATTCGCACGAACAACGGATTAACCAAGGCGATCACCAACATGACAGGAATCTGCCAGCGCAGTGCGCAAACGGCGGATCGAAGACCGCGGACGCACGCGATGTACGCAAATGCCCCGGCGCAAGAAATCGCCACCAGCACCGGGTGCAGTGCAGCCATCGTGAGCCCCAAAGTGATGCACGCATACAGCGCGGGCACCGCCGGGTGCATCGCGTCGAACGCCGTGTGCGTCACTCGTTTTGCCACAAGACCCACCTCCCCTGTGACGATTGCGAGCGCATCGCCTCACGTCTGCGCCCTGTCTTCGCCTGCTGCGGTATTATCGACCTACCTGTACGTTCGCACGCGCGCGGTGCACGTGTGCGCATATTTTCAACCAATCTAGGGAGTCCCACATGGATGTTACCGCGATTGTCATGGCCGCCGGCGAGGGCACGCGCATGAAGTCCAACCACGCCAAGGTTTCGCACAAGATCCTCGGCAAGCCCATGGCCTGCTGGGTCATCGACGCCGCGCTCGCCGCGGGCTGCACCCGCGTGGTCGTGGTCGTCGGCAGCCATTCCGACGAGGTCCGCGCGCTCATCGCCGACGCCTACAACGGCACCCCCGCCGAGGCCGCCATCGAGTGCGTCGAGCAGACCGAGCGCCTGGGCACCGGCCACGCCGTCCGTTGCGCCCTCGAGGCGACCGGCATCAACGCCGGCCCCGTCGTCGTGCTCAACGGCGACCTGCCGCTCATCCAGGCCGACACCATCGCCGCCTTCGCAAGCACCGTCGCCGACGGCGCCAACGCCGGTGCGGTCCTCACCTTCACCCCGCCCGCGCCTTTTGGCTACGGCCGCATCGAGCTCGCGGCGGACGGCTCCGTCAATCGCATCATCGAGCAGAAGGACTGCACGCCCGAGCAGGACGCCGAGCTGCTGGAGTGCAACGCTGGCTGCTACGCCTTCGACGGCGAGCTGCTCAGCCTTCATATTGGCGAGATCGGCAACGATAACGCGCAGTCCGAGTACTATCTGCCCGACATGGTCGAAATCCTCAAGCATCACGGTCACGCCGTCACCATCTCGCACTGCGAGGACTACCGCGACGGCCTGGGCGTGAACAGCCGCGTGCAGCTCGCCGAGCTCACGGCCATCGCGCGCGACCGCATCAACGAGCGCCTCATGACCGAGGGCGTCACCTTCATCGATCCCGCGCAGGCCTGGATCGGCCCCGACGCGCAAATTGGCCGCGACACCGTCGTGTGGCCTCAAACGCACCTCATCGGCGCCTGCCGCATTGGCGAGGAGTGTCAGCTCGGCCCCAACACGCGCCTCACCAACGTCACCGCCGGCGACGGCTGCACGCTCGATGAGACCGTCGGCATCGACGTCGTGATCGAGAACGGCGTGAGCTGCGGCCCGCGCTGCTACCTGCGCCCCGGCACGCACCTGCTGGACCGCTCGCACGTTGGCACGCACGTCGAGATCAAGAAGTCCACGATCGGCGAGGGCTCCAAGGTGCCGCACCTCTCCTACATCGGCGACACCACGATGGGCGCGGGCGTCAACGTGGGCGCGGGCTCCATCACCTGCAACTACGATGGCAAGAACAAGCACGCCACCACCATTGGCGACCGCACGTTCATCGGGTCCGACACCATGATGGTGGCGCCCGTGAACATCGGCGCCGACGTGGTGACCGGCGCGAGCAGCTGCATCACGCGCGACGTGCCCGCCGGCGCGCTCGCCGTCGAGCGCAGCGAGCAGCGCATCATCGAGGGCTACACCGAGCCGCGCCGCGCACGCCTGTAGCCAACCGCACGGGCCGCAGGCCGCGTTCGGCTCCAGCGGCATCAGCGGCACCAGCGACAATCGAGCCTCGCGTCCGCCCATCGGAGTGAAATTTCGTTGGGCGGATTATCGGTGGTCAATTGCCTAGCAAAGTGGCTAATATAGAACAGGTAAGGAAGTTGTGGCGTATAAAGGAGAAGTCATGCCAACAACCGATCCCAAAAAGACCGTGGATATGAGCAAGATCCTGCGAGTGTACTCCGGTTCCTCCAACCGCGCGCTCGCCCAGAAAATCGCCAATCAGCTCGGCGTCGAGCTCTCCGGCCTTACACTCAAGCAGTTCGCCAACGGCGAGATTTACGCCCGCTATGACGAGACCGTCCGCGGCGCCGACGTGTTCCTCATCCAGTCCGTCGCCGGCGGCAACGTCAACGACATGCTGATGGAGCTCCTCATCGCCACCGACGCCGCCAAGCGCGCGTCCGCCCGTTCCATCACCGCCGTCATCACCCACTACGGCTACGCCCGTCAGGACCGCAAGGCCGGCCCGCGTGAGCCCATCACCGCCCGCCTCGTCGCCAACCTGCTCGAGTGCGCCGGCGTCGACCGCATCATCACGCTCGACCTGCACCAGGGCCAGATCCAGGGCTTCTTCGACATCCCGGTGAACCACCTCTCCGCCCTGCCCCTCTTTGCCGAGTACTACGACACCAAGGGTTTCGATACCGACAACCTTGTCGTCGTCTCCCCCGACGTGGGCCGCGCCAAGGCCGCCAAGAAGCTGTCCGACATGCTCGGATGCAGCCTCGCCATCGCCCACAAGGGCCGTCCGCGCCACAACGCCGCCGAGGTCATGGGCATCATCGGTGACATCAAGGGCAAGACCTGCATCATCAACGACGACATGATCGACACCGCGGGCACCCTGTGCGCCAACGTCAAGGAGCTCAAGGCCCTGGGCGCCGGCGACATCTACGTGTGCGCCACCCACGGCATCTTCTCCGGCGAGGCCATCCAGCGCCTGAACGACGCCCCCATTGTGGAGTGCGTGGTCACCGACGCCATCCCCGTAGAGGAGACCGGCAAGATCAAGACCATCTCCGTGGCGGGCGAGTTCGCCGAGACCATCTCTGCCGTGTATTACGAGCAGTCCGTGAGCAACCTCGTGGGCGGCGACTTCGCGATGTAATTCGCGCGCAAGTTTGCCTGTAAAGCGGGCGCCCGGTGCCGGGTGCCCGCTTTTTTCGTTTTCATCCCACCCAAAAAGCCGTTGGCGGGAAATTGCACAATCACCGTTTTTGTGCGAGCAGCCAGAGGTGATTGATGCTGTCGTCTTTGGCTCATGAAGAGACGATGCGCTGCGCGGGCACCATGCTGTGCCCTTTGCAAATGCCCCACCCACGCCGCCGGGCAATGCCCAGCCAATTCCAGCCAATGCAACTGGGGTTGACACCCATCTTTAGCGCAGGCACCATGATTTGCAGCAAACGCCAACTATAAGGAGGCCGTATGGCCGCTGCACAGCCCAAACCCATCCGCATGGTCGCCGGACTCGGCAACCCCGGAGACGAATACGCAAACACCCGGCACAACGCCGGGTTCAAAGCCGTCGAAGTGCTGGCCTCTCAGGCCGGCGTCACGTATTGGAAGAATCAAGCCGGCGCCGAGGTCGCGACCATCAGCGTCAACGACCCCGAGGCTGAAGGTGGCAAGCGCGAGGTCGTGCTCGTGAAGCCCCAGTCGTACATGAACACGAGCGGCGGCCCCATCTCCAAACTGTGTGCCCAGTACAAAGTCAAGCCCGAAGAGCTGCTGGTGATCCACGACGAGCTCGACATCCCCGCAGGCGATGTCCGCGTCAAGGTGGGCGGCGGGCACGCGGGGCACAACGGGCTGCGCTCCATCATCGATAAGTTGGGAAGCCGCGACTTCTCGCGCATCCGCGCGGGCATCGGCGATCCCCCGGGACGTATGCCGGTGGCGGACTATGTCCTCAAGCAGCTGCGCTCCAAGGAGGCCGAGGACTTTGACCTCATGACGCACCAGGCGGCGGAGGCCGCGGCGCTCGCCATCACGCGCGGTGTGGTGTTTGCCCGCGACCACGTTAACGGCGGAGAGGCAAACGGCAAGCACTAGGCGCCTCCTCGGGTTTGCATAGGTGCACCCAGGCGAGGCGACCCCAAAACCTGCTCGCAACAACGGGGGGGGGCAAGAGGTACACGCGTCTCTTGCGCCCCGTTGCCACGTTGTGCGCCCCTCTATAAATGACAAATTTTGCACCCGTCCCCAAATTCGTCATCCACCGAAAAGCGTTTTACCACTTACCCAAAAGAATCTCGGACCATGTTTACGCCTGTTCCCGAGCGGTATACTTAATGCTGTATGCGCATAATCTTCGTGCGCATATGCCGTTCAGGCTCTATCGGGGGCATTTGCATGTGCTACCTGCACAAACATCCCCCGACCAATCAGAGAGGGGTTCTATGTTTGAAATCCTGAAGAAGACGCAGTTCTCGGAGAAGGTCTTCGAGTTCCGCGTCCACGCCCCGAGGATGGCCAAGAAGGCTCACGCCGGCCAGTTCCTCATGGTGCGCATCGACGAGACGGGCGAGCGCGTGCCATTCACCTTCGCCAACTGGAATGCCGAGGAGGGCTGGATCGAGTTCATCTTCATGGTCGTCGGCAAGACCACGCAGTGCCTCTCCGAGCTCAACGAAGGTGACTTCATCCGCGACATCACCGGCCCCCTGGGCAAGCCCACCGAGATTGAGGGCGACTCCGTCGCCGTCATCGGCGGCGGCGTGGGCCTGGCCATCGCCTACCCCGTGGCCCGCATGCTCTGCGATCAGGGCAAGAACGTCTACGCCATCATGGGCGCCCGCACCAAGGATCTCCTCATCCTGCACGAGCAGTTCGACGCGCTGCCGCTCGCCGGCCTGTTCGTCACCACCGACGACGGCTCCATGGGCGAGAAGGGCGTCGTTACCCTACCGCTCGCGCGCCTGTGCGAGAACGACGCCATCGACCACGCCTTCTGCGTTGGCCCCGTGCCCATGATGAAATTCTCCTCCCTCACCTGCCACGAGCACAACATCCCGATCATCGCCAGCCTCAACCCCATCATGGTCGACGGCACCGGCATGTGCGGATGCTGCCGCGTCGAGGTGGGCGGCGAGACCAAGTTCGCCTGCGTCGACGGACCCGACTTCGACGCCAGCGCCGTCGACTGGGACGACCTGGCCGCACGTCAGGCCAGCTACCGCGGTGAGGAAGCACTGTCCACCAAGCGCCATGAGGAGGCCTGCGCATGCCAGAAGTAAAGAAGTACCGCCCGAACATCGGCGCGCCCCGCACCGCTCCCAACGAGGAGCCCGCCGCCGAGCGCGCGTGCGATTTCCGCCCGGTCGACACCGGTTTTACCAAGGAAGACGCCATCGCCGAGGCCAACCGCTGCCTCGATTGCAAGAAGCCCCTGTGTATGCAGGGCTGCCCCGTCGGCGTGAACATTCCCGGCTTCATCGCAAAGATCCGCGAGGAGGACTGGGGCGGCGCCCTCGAGACCATCAAGGGCGACAACCTGCTGCCCTCCGTCTGCGGCCGCGTGTGCCCGCAGGAGAACCAGTGCGAGGGCAAGTGCATCCTCGGCCGCAAGGGCGAGGCCGTGGCAATCGGCCAACTCGAGCGCATGGTGGGCGACATGGCCGAGGAGGTGGGCCGCGCACCCGTGTGCAAGCCCAAAAACGGCAAGAAGGTCGCCATCGTGGGCTCCGGCCCCTCCGGCATCGCCTGCGCCGGCGAGCTCGCCCGTGAGGGCTTCGACGTCACCGTCTTCGAGGCCTTCTTCACCGGCGGCGGTGTGCTCACCTACGGTATCCCCGAGTTCCGCTTGCCCAAGAAGATCGTCAAGCGCGAGATCGACGGTCTGGAGCAGCTCGGCGTCAAGTTCGAGTACAACTCCGTCGCCGGCCGCCTGTTCGACGCCGAGGAGCTCTTCAACGAGGAGGGCTTTGATGCCCTCTACCTCGCCGTGGGCGCTGGCCTGCCCCGCTTCCTCAAGGTCCCCGGCGAGAACCTGCCCGGCGTGTACTGCGCCAACGAGTACCTCACGCGCACCAACCTCATGCACGCCTACGACTTCCCCGTCTACGACACCCCGATCCGCCAGGGCAAGAACGTCGTCGTCTTCGGCGGCGGCAACGTGGCCATGGACGCCGCGCGCACCGCTCTGCGCCTGGGCGCCGACAGCGTGACCCTGGCCTACCGCCGCACCGAGGCCGAGATGCCCGCGCGCCTGGCTGAGGTCCATCACGCCAAGGAGGAGGGCGTCAAGATCCTCGAGCTCGTCAACCCGCTCGAGTTCATCAAGGGTGAGGACGGCTTCGTATCCGCCGTCAAGCTGGAGCGCATGGAGCTCGGAGAGCCCGACGCCTCCGGCCGTCGCCGCCCGGTCCCCGTGGCCGACTCCGCCTTTGAGATTCCATGCGACGTGGCCATCACCGCCATCGGCACCATGGCCAACCCCTTCGCCAAGCTCTGCGCCGACGTCGAGCTCAACCGCTGGGGTCTCATCGAGGCCGACGAGGACGGCCGCACCTCCAACCCCAAGGTGTGGGCCGGCGGCGACATCGTGACCGGTGCCGCCACGGTCATCCTCGCCATGGGCGCCGGTAAGAAGGCCGCCGCGTCCATCAAAAAGGCGCTGCTGGGCGAGTAAATCGCCGCAACGCGCACCGCGCACCAGACGCGAATCTCAAGGCCCGTCGACCCATGCGGTCGGCGGGCACTTTTCAAGACGGTATATACCTTCGGATTGGGTAAAGCGCAAGCGCTTTGAGCCTGTCGGTCACGTTGCATGGCGAGCCAGGAGCCACCAGATGCTTCTTCATCACGCTGTACTACATACAAATTGAACGAACGGGAGCATAGTTTCAGGCAAGATGCAGGGCCCAAAGCATCGTAAGTCCCTCGTTCCCAAGGAGGAGACATGCATACCGTTACACGCCGTGGTTTTTTGGCAGCAGCTGCGCTCTCTCCTTTGGCGCTGTCCGCACGGCCCGTTCGTTTGTACGCGGACGGACTGGAGGATCTGTTGGGCCGAGGAGAAGGACTTGAGTACATTCGCGAGAAGAACGCAGAGGATACCGTCTGGGCGACTTATGAACTTGACGGTTCGGGAAAGCCAGTCGAAATCTCTCACACTTATACGCTCAATGCGCTTTATCTTGATGCGATTGGGCCAAGGTCCGCTACGGTATCGATTGCCGTCTTTGTGGGCAACGCGATCGCCGGATATGTAATCTGTACGGTGGTGGATGGAATTATCACTGCCGTGACGGGCCAATCGGGAGCTGCTTGGGTGGCTTATGCGGTCCAAAAACTGGTCAACCATTCAGTTCCAGCAAACAAGGCGGTTTATCTCAGTTGTGACATCTATCCTCCCCACTCGATGGAGTACATTCGCTGCTCAAATGCGTAGTCGATTTTGGTTGTGAGACGCATGAAGCGAAGGCTCCATCCGCTCGTCTGGACGCTTATCGGTTTTGTTTTAATGCTCGGGGTTAGTCTGTGGCGCGTTGACTCAACGCATTTTGCAATACGAAACGTTGCGAAGGATGAAGTTAGTTCCATGATTAATCAGCGGCGCACATTCTTCTTGCAGGTCAGCAAACAGGGCTGCATGTACTGCGAGACGCTGCATGAGCTCGAAGAGCGCTCCAAACGCCTTGGCGGCACGGTCGTGTACGAGCTGGAGTTTCCCGAAAGCCCGTCAGAGGATGAGAGGCAATGGCTCGAAGACATGCTTCCGCATTTTGACTACTATCCAGCCTTGTTTATAGTTAGGGCAGATGAGATTGTCTGCGTTGAGGTAAACGATCTGTCCGAGTTTGACGAAGAAATAGCCCCCCAGATTATTGAGGCGAATGGAGGCAATCATGAAGGGCAATGACGAAGGAAAGCGCTTGGCGCGCCTATCCATCCTCGGCCTCGTGTTCGGCATCTTGCTGTACGTTGTCCTTAACATCCTTATTCCGGCATTTTAGATGATCCGGGCATCTTCGTAATTAGAGTTGGGTGGATTGGCGATGTTGAGTGATTGTAAACCCGCAAATAGTCCCCGCGAGCGCCACGATCTTTCGCAATCCACCCATGTTCCCGACCTTTCGACGCCCATCAGAGACGCCCTTGCTCCATTTGGCCTCAGCGATCGAGAAGCTCAGGTGGCGCTTGCCCTCATGGCACGCCTAACGGTTTCTGAGACAGCGGAGCGCTTTGGCCTGTCCCGGTCGGCGGTGGGGACGTATAGGCGCCGCCTTTTCGACAAGCTCGGGACAAGCGGCGAATGCGACACAAGAGCGCTGCTTGAATCGACGATTGGCGATATCGATCTTATTCCCGATGAAGCCGAAGCCGCCCACGCACGGCTGAGCGAAAAGAAGAAGCTGGGATCGATATGCGCTGGAATCTCTTTGGCAAGCATCGCGATGCATGCGGTGCTACTTGTGCTCAAAAGGGATTCAGCGACCTTCTTGCTCAAGGGGCAGAAAGTGGGACTTGTTGTCGCCATGCTGTTTATTGGCCTTTTGCTCATGACCGCCTGCAAGTTTGCACGAAAAAGGGTGACGGCAGTGGAGTTCGAGGCCGCGGCAGCGGTTTGCGGTCTGCTGCACATCATAGAATCGACGCGCCTGTTTTCTCTTGCCGATGGGACGCTGAGCTGGCAGGCGGTTAATCACGGTCTTGGCGCGCTCGTATGGGCAACTATGCTGGCCGGCTCCGTTGGCCTTGTATTCGTAAATGTTTCCCCTTCCGGCAAGGGCCTCAACATATCCGCCGTCACCATATCAGGCGCGCTAACGCTCTCCGGCTATTTGACGTTATGTCACTTGGGCATAAGCCTTTGGGCGTTGGCCACCACGATAAGCGTGATTGCCACTTTTGCCACAATTCTGCATCTGAGGTCTCTTCCGTTCATTCTCAAGGGCGAGCGCGGCAGAAAGTTCAATCTTCGATGGGATTCGCAATATGCAGGAGCCCTCGCACTTGCTGCGGCATGCCTTGCGTTTGCATGTGTGAAAGCACTTGATGCGATTCCATGGGCGCCATCTGTCTTGGCGATCTTCCTTCCGGGTACTTTCTTCGCGCTGTTAATGGGCATCGCCAATCTGTTCCAGCGACTAGAATCGAAGCTGAAGCTCGCCACAGACGCCCTTTTGTTCCTCACATGCTCGGTTCTGATGATTGGCGCGGGCTGCGGAATCGCCGTGAGCGAAGTTGGCGTTTTCACAGGAATGCAGTGGATTGCTTTTGCATTCGGAGTGGCGTGCATGGTCATAGCGGGACTGGAAGTGAGACGCATCACCCTTGCGCGGGCGGCGTTTATGTCTCTCGATAGACCAGAGGCGATTGCCTTGTCTCTTAAGCCCCACAACATCGAGCTGACTCGTACGGAGAAACTTGTGCTCGCGGCAGTGGCAGACGGACTCGATGCGGGCCAGATCGCAAATCGACTGGTTGTGTCGAAATCGACCGTCAACAGCCACCTGCATCATGCATTTAAAAAGTGCGACGTAAGCAGCCTCGAGGAGCTTCGAACGATACTGGAAAATGCAGACGACTTGTGCAGGGGCCGGTGGTAGCGGCGTGACCGGCGCAGTCGCCGTCATCATCGCCATGGATGCCGGCAAAAAGGTCATTGCCTCCATGAAGGGGGTCTGCTGAACGAGTATAACCAGGCAAAACGGGTACTATGAACTAATATTCCACATGTGCCATTTTGCGAGCAAGGAGCATCTGTGAGCGACTCAACATGCCGCGCTGCCACCACGAACCCCGATTACGACCTGCCGGGCAACGATCTCGACCCCAAGAACCCCACCGCGGAGCAGCGCAAGACCATCCCGCTGATCGTCCGCGTCTACGGCGCCCTCTGTGCGCTCGACGGCGTCGTCGCCCTGCCCCTCATGGGCGCGTACTTTGGCATCATCCTGTACCGCCTCGCCATCGGCCAGGAGAACGTCCTCATCGGCTCCGACCTCACCCTGACCTTCACCATGACGGCCATCGGCTCGGTGCTCGCCTTCGTGTCCTCAATCGCGCTCATCATCTTTGGCTGGACGCTCATCAAAAGCTATCGCCGCGACGCGGGGCGCTGGGCATACGCCCTCATCGTCATGACGGTCGGTCAGATCCTCATCGATGTCATGCTCCAGGGCATCGGCGTCCACCTGATCCGCCCCGCGATTCAGCTCGGCATCCTCACCGCTCTGTCCGCCACCATTGACCCGACCCTCAAGCAGGAGCGCGAACTCCAGCGTCACCTGCGCGACCTCGAAAATCGCGTGGCGGCGGCGGGCGGCATGCTTGGCCGTGACCTCACCGGCGAAGGCTATATCAAACTCAACTTCTTCAACCTCTTCTGGGTTTTCTTCGTCTGCTGCATCCTTGGCCTCATCATCGAAGTCATCTTCCATATGGTGTACGTCGAACCGGGCGTGTATCAGGACCGCGCCGGCTTGCTCTTTGGCCCGTTTAGCCCCATCTATGGGTTCGGCGCCGTGCTGCTCACCATTGCCCTTAATCGCTTTTACAAGAAGAGCTTCGTCATCATTTTCCTCGTGAGTGCGGTCATCGGCGGCGTGTTCGAGGCGGCGGTGAGCTGGTGGATGCAGACGTCCTTCGGCGCGATCGCATGGAGCTACTCCTACGAGCTGCTCCCCGGCATCCCCGACCCTATGGCGATCCTCTTCGCAGGGCGCACGTCAACGCCGTTCATGCTGATGTGGGGAACGCTCGGTCTGTTTTGGATCAAGCTGTGTCTGCCCAGGTTGCTCAAGCTCATCAACCTCATCCCGTGGAAAATGCGCTATTCACTCACCACGGTTGTCACCGCGCTCATGCTGGTCAACGGAGTCATGACGCTGCAGGCGCTCGACTGCTGGTTCTGCCGTGAAAGCGGCCTCGCGCCGAGCTCACCGGTGGAGGAGTTTTACGCGGAACACTTCGACAACAAATACATGGAGCATCGTTTCCAGAGCATGACGATCCATCCCAAGACTTCGAGCCGCGTGGATTCGCCCAAGCCGGCGGAATAGACGGCGCTGATCGCAGGCCTGGCCACTGGACTTCGCGCGAACGGCTGGAAGGCATCGCAGAACAACCGGCACTGGGCGCAGGGATGCGGACCGCAGGCTTGGCTACCAAAAACGCCTAACTTGTAACCGCGCGGAAGGTCATTGCGTCGCGATTCGTCTCCAGCAAGGCAGGAGCCCCGGGATAATAGACACGCGTGTCCATTATCCCGGGGCTCCTTTGGGTCAAATAGCGTTATGAGGTAAGCGCGATACCCCTCAAGTGGCGTTGATGCCCCTCCAACCCGCTGCTCGAGCATGATCTCGGTTACAAGTTAGGCGATTTTGGTAGCCGCAGCCTTTTGGCGCCCCTAATTTGCATCTACGCGCCGCGCTCAACCTCACGCACACACGTATTTTTAATGGTTCCCACCAGGTGCTGCAACGCGTCGATCACGCGCGGGCGAATGTCGCCGCCGATGAGCACGAGCATGATGTCGTCCCCCACCTCGAGCTCGCCCGAATTGAGCCACACGCGCACATAGCCGATACCCGGCAGACAGCGCGCCTCATCGAGCGCGGCGGCCACCTTTTCCTCGTCGTAGGAGAACGACATCCCCGTGACCTTTTCACCCGGCTGAACGCCGTTGGTCTCCACGCCGCGCACCTCGGCCTTGGGGGTCTCGCGAACCGTACCGTTGTGAATGAGGTACATGCCACATGCTCGGAAGTTCGGGTCGGCTTTTGCCTCGCGAAGCCAGGTGTCGATGGAGGGCATCTGCGCCATGGTGGGCTCGCTTTCTATCTGGGTGAAAAGCGTCTTTCTACGCGGAAGCTAACCTATCATATTGGTACCCTTAAAACAACAATACCTCGCACCCGCGCGGCGCGGATGCGAGGTATGAGCACGACGATGCGGGGTGCGGCGCGACACCGAAACGGGCGCGCACCGAAACCCCTCTCGCTGCTCCGCGAGACCGGCAATTACACGCAACACCTTACAGTCGGTCTCGTTCACGCGCGCACCGGGTCGCCTGTCTCGCCCTCAGTCCACGCTGCCTCCAGATTGCCCTTGCCGTTATCGCTCACAGACACGTGATGTGTGAACACGGTCTCGTCGTAGGTGACGCCCTCGGCATCGCCCTCGACCTCAACAACCTGATAGTCGAACTCACCCGGAGCGTCATACTCGATGGCGTCGAACACCACGGAGGCAGACACGCCGTCGGGGGCACCGTTCCACACGCCGCAACGTCATCTTGGACAGACGCCCTGCTAGAACCTCTTTTTTGGAGCGCCCCCCCCCCGATACGCTTCTCGACACTCATGAAGCCGGTTGTTTTGCGTGATGCAAACATGGCTAGAAGCAGCTAAAACCAGCACGTGCGGTCCCGGCAAGCGCATCGAGAGGGCCTTTATTTATGCACCCGACGCATCCCCGGGCGCCACGGTATCCGTCTCACTCACAAGCGTGCACATCAAGACGGCGCGCTTCGTCTGAGACAAGAACGCATCTTCGCACGTCACAAGGGCCATGACGCGCTCAGCCTGATCGATCTCGTCGGTGGCATCCTTTGCAGAAGCCTTGGCGTGAGCCAAAGACGCCTTGAGGTACTGCTTGAAAGCGGTATCGCTCTCAAAGGTCCCCACGCGCGCATCGACATAATCGTCCTCGACCTGCATGGTGAACATGGGCTTGAGCTCATAGGTCTTCTCGGGCGTGATGTAGTACACCACGTCGATATCATCGAACCGCTCCTGATTCTGCGTGTCGTTGACAACGTTGAACATCGAGCCATCGTTCATGTGATGCCCGTACAGCGTCGTCTGCTGCTCGGCCATACCGGGCGCCACTTGATCGGCATCGAGGAACACCGTGCCGTTGGCGTTGTACTCGCCCGTGATGAGCGTGCGCAGGTACGTATCATTCGTCTTGCCCTGCGCGACCACGTAATTGATGTTCGTGCCCGGCACGTAAATCCAACCAACCACGTCGGGATTCGTCTTTTGAAGCGCCGCGAAATCGATAACGGGAATCTTCGAGTCGGAGTCCTGAACAACCTCGCTGGTCAGGTCGTCGTAAAACTCGGCCGCTTGCTTGTAGCCCAGCTGAGCCTTGATAAACAAGCCGCCAGCTACCAGCAGCAAGACAACGCCGATAACAATCAAAACCGTAGACAACACGTTACGTTTGGGGCGCGCAGGCTCGTGCGCGGGCACGGCGTGCAGGGCGCGGACATAGGGGGTACGCCCCGCCGGCGTGGGCGATGCGGGCGCTTGCATGCGACGAGCATGGGAGACGGGCGCAGGGTGCTGCACAGGGGCGCCCCCGGCCGGCTTGAAATGCTTTCCTCCGGTGACCATCGCCGTCTACGACTCGGCCATATCGCGCTTGAGCTGGGCAATCGCCTCGCGATACTCGGGCATGGTCGCACCGAGAATCTGCGTGGCGTAGATGGCCGCGTTCTTCGAGCCGTTGATGGCAACGCAGGCAACCGGCACGCCGGAAGGCATCTGCACCATCGAGAGCAGGGAGTCGAGGCCGCCCAGATCGCTCGTCTTCATGGGAACGCCAATCACCGGCAGCGGGGTGAAGGCGGCAACAACACCACCCAGGTGCGCAGCCTTACCGGCGGCGGCCACGATGACCTTGATACCACGGTCGGCAGCGGTCTCCGCCCATTCGTGGACCTGCGCGGGATTGCGGTGGGCACTGGCGATGACCAGCTCGTACGGGACGCCAAGCGCCTCGAGCTCGGCGGTGCAGCCCTCCATGACGGGCATGTCGGACTTAGAGCCCATGATGATGCCGACGAGCGGGGTCTTTTCGTTCTCAGACATAGTGATGCCTCCCAGTCACGTATCTATCGTGATCCAAAGTATACCCGAGCACATCTGAGGTATGTCGGACTTCTTGCCCCTTTTACCAGCTCATTCAATGTTCATTACACAGCGCACGGGGCGGAGAATGATGTCAAAAACAACGTTCTTGCGGCTGTGCGAAAGCCCGGGCGACATAATTCCATGGTCTTCTCATGGGCATTGGCGAGCCATGGGGCAGTCTCACGCCATAGCTCACTCATAACTCGCACTCGCCATCTGCGGAAGGCTCCTATTTGTTAGACCAGTCGTGATTCGCGTTAGACAACACGGCTATCAATCGGGACAAACACACAGATATCCAGGCATATGCTTGCCGTCCTGTCACATGCCCACATCTCCGCGCGGTCGCGCAGAGGGGCCTGTTCGCCTGGAGGCTGCCCATGAGAAAGACACGTCCCAAAGCCCACCCGCGGCGCGCGCAAGCCCTCGGGATCGGCCTCGTCGCCATCGTGACGGCGCTGCTCCTTTCCGGCGGCTTCCGGACATTGTTTGCCGCGCGCGATGCGTTCGCCGCTCCAGCCACGATCACCGGCAAGGCCGACATCGTCATCACCAATAAAGCCGAGGCTTACAACGGGGCGGCTGCCCAGTGCCGCGCGACCATCCATCTTCCAGACGGCACCACGCAAACCGCAACCGGGCGCTGCATCTCGGGCGACCACTACGCGGTCCCCTATGACGGTACCTACGATTACGTGGGGACACTTCAGGCAGACGGAACGTACAGCATCGTTATCCACTCGCACGTAAGCGCGGGGGCAAATGCCGGTGCGTTTGCCCCCGGCGAGATGTGGGGCACGCAGCAAATGGGTGATATTCACATCACGTACCGGCCAAAGACCCGCGTCACGTTCATCAAGACGTCCGCCAGCCTAAAGATCACCCAGGGGAATCCCTCCTATACGCTCGTGGGCGCGTCCTATGACATATTTCTCGCCAGCTCCGACGCTAACGTCGCCTCCATCACCACAGACGCCCGCGGACGCGCAGACCTCACGCTCGAGGCGGATACCTCGTATTACGCCGTGGAGACACAGGCCCCCAAAGGATTCGTGCGCACCGAAGGACGCATCCCCTTCACAACCAGCGATACCGATAGTACGGTCGAGCTCTCCGATACAGCGGGGACGGTCACGCTCGACCTCATTAAGGTCGACGCCGCGACCGGCTCAAATGCGCAGGTGGGAACCTCGCTCGAAGGAGCTGAATTCTCCATTACATCCTCCACGCCAAACTGGCACCGCACGGCAACCACCGACGCGCATGGGCGCCTTTCTATGAAAGACGTCCCGCTGGGAGACATTGTCATCACCGAAACCAAGCCGCCCAAAGGTTACCTTCCAAACCCCACCCCTTATAAGCACACGGTCAAAGCGGGACAGCTCACCAGCAGCGGAACGTTTGAGCTCGAGGCGCGCGTGTCCGACAACCCCATCGCATTCGACATCGAGATCGTCAAATACCTCGATTCGGGGGCGGAGCAATCGGGCCTCCAGCAACCCGGCGCGGGCATCACCTTCGAGATCATTTCAAACAGCACTCATGCGGTTGTCGGGTCCATCACCACCAACGCGCGCGGGCGCGCCTCGACCCAAGACGCCACGTGTGTCAACACCGAGGCCGTCGGCGCCAGCACAACATACGACACCTCAAAACCGTGGATGGGGGCGGGCAAGCGGACTGAGGCCATTCATGGAGCCCTTCCCTACGATGCCGCCGGCTACACCGTCCGCGAGGTGCCATCCACCGTTCCCGAGGGGTATCGGCCCTGCAAGGATTGGGCCATTTCGCCCGAACAGATGGCAGATGGGGCATGCCTCGATTTCATCGTCGACAATGATTTTGTCAGCTCGCGTATTCAAGTTGTGAAGGTGGATGCCGCTACCGGCCTCACCATCCCCCGAGCCGGATTCTCCTTCCAGCTGCTCGACAACTCAAAAACTCCCATAACGCAGGAGATTTGGCACCCCAACCACGCCGAGCTCACCACGTTCACCACTGATGACAGCGGCACCGTCACATTCCCCCAGGCGCTCAAACCCGGCACCTATTACGTCCGAGAGGTACAGTCCGAGTCTCCCTATCTCGCGTCAAACGAGGACGTGAAGGTGACGATTTCCGACTCCGAGGTGCCCGAACCCGTCACCGTTATTCGGGTCGCAAACAAAGCAGCCCGCGGTGTAGCCCGCATTCACAAGGCATGCTCCGAAACCACCAGCACGCAACCGAAAGGTCTGGCGGGAGCCGAGTTTGACGTCATCGCGCAGGATGACGTCGTATCGGCAGACGGCACCGTCCAGGCGATTGCGGGAGAGGTGATGGACCACATCATCACCGGTGAAGACGGATGGGCATCCACCAAGGAGCTTCCCCTCGGCGATGGCGAAGCCAACTACACGTTTGTCGAAACCGTTCCTCCCGCAGGACACGCCCTCGACGCCACTCCCCACCCCTTCACCCTCAGCTATGCAGATGAGGAAACGGAGCTCGTCACCGTGGAGGTCGAGACCCAAAACAACCCAACTGAGATGTCCCTCATCAAAACTGACGCGCGCACCGGCGAGCTCCTCGAGGGAGCCACGTTCGCCCTGTGGCGCGAGGACAGTCAGATATCCGTGGGAGCCGACGAAACGGGCGCGCTGGCCATCCGCGCGACACCGGATTCCCGCGTCATAGCCCAACGACAGGTGACCTTCGCGACACTCACCCATACGGCGCCGGATGACATGGATGTGACGCTGACGTCCTCAAAGGGAGATGAACACCTTCTGGATTCAGAGGCGATCGAGCTTGAGCCAGGGACATACACCGTTTGCCTTGCCCGTGGGGGTGCCACTGTGGCTTGCCCGAATGCCACCATAGAACTGCAGGCAAACGCACGACATCACCTGAACGTTCGCGATTCGCTGTTTGGCGTACGCACCTCCTGCGAGGTGACGGGCTCATCCTGCCCACCGATTGACCTTGCGTACAACGAATCCGATGACGCGCATATCGCTCGAGGACTCGCCGCGGGAACATGGGAGATCTTTGTTGACGATGCCTCTCTCGGCCGCATCGAGCTTGATGATGGCTCGCACTTCTACACCGTAACGGACGGCAAACTCCTCGAGCAGCCCATCCTCCTTGCACAAGGTGCACCCCTTGACGAATACACCACGGATAGTTCTGGAATGTTCAACGTGAAACACCTCGAGGCCGGCACATATTGTCTTCGTGAAGCACGCGCTCCAAAGGGGTACCTCGTAAATCGCTCGGTGAGCGCCTTCACCGTCGACGACCGCGGCCTTATTGATGGGGCGGGAGCGCACACCTTTACGCTCCCCAACGAATACACGAGCATCGATATTCACAAGCGCGATGCCGGCAGCGAGCAGCCTGTAAGCGGAGCGGAGCTGCTTTTAGTCGATGCCAAGGACCGCGTCGTCGCCGCATGGACATCGACCGCCGAGCCCTATCACATCGATCACCTCGAACCGGGCACCTACACGCTCGAAGAGACGCGCGCTCCCCAAGGCCACGATACCGCCCAGCGACTCGAAATCACCGTCAAACCCACCCCTGAGTTGCAAACGTTCGCGATGTACGACGAGCCCATCTCAGTTACGGGAAACGTGGATAAACGGCAGCAAATCGCCGACCCCACCGCCCCCAACACCGAACCCGACGGCAATGGGGCAAATCGTGCCGAGGTCACGGTTTCACCCGAGGGACGCTATCTCTACAGTATCGACGCGCGCAACACGAGCACCACATGGGTTGACGAATTCACGATCACCGATGACCTTCAAGCCGCGCGCGACGGGCTGGCAGTTCTTGAGAGCGTTACCACCCCGCAAGCGTGGGGCGACTATGACGGCACGCTCAACGTGTGGTACACCGCAAACGTCAGCGAGCAGAGTGAAGGAGAAGTGGGCAACGATGCCAATGCCACGCTGCACGATGGGCACGTAAACCCCTGGTTACACGACCAAGCCACCAGCAGATCCCTTGGTGAAGACGGGAGAGCGCTCTCATATGACGGCTGGCGTCTTTGGCAAGCGGGGCTGCCAGCAGACGAGTCGACGCGTCTCGCCGTCTCCGACCTCAATCTTGCCGACGGAGAACATGTCACCGCGGTCCGCTTTGAGTTTGGGTGCGTGCAAAGCGATTTCACCACGCGCGCAGACGAATGGGACCGCGACGACCTCAAGAGTCCGCATGACGACTTGGAGGCAAGCACCACCTTCCCGGCAACCAACGGCGACGCGGAAGCCGCGACGGACGGCGCAACCGGCGCGGCACCCGAGAAGGATAGACCTGGGCGGGGCGCGAAGCATGACGCAAAGCGTGACGCGAAAACCGATGCGGGCGACCTCGCCCCTGCTCTGATTCACATGCGCGTCACCGAATCGTACGTTGAGGGCATTTCGCTCACGAACACCGCGCGCGTCGACCTCTATCGCAATGGAGGCGGTTCGACCCTCGAAGACCACGACACCGATGAAGTCGCACAAACGCCGCGAACGCAAGCACCTCAGCCCGAACGCCTCGCCCAAACGGGCAAAACGCCTCTGGGCCGCATCTTCGCACTCACGGCATGTGCGCTCGCTGCCGCGGCATCGATCTTTGGACCGCATGGTCCCCGCGCCCGCTTTATTGCGCCGCGAAAAACGCTGTAAGACGTAAGGAACCCCCATGAGCACCCGTGCGCAAAACAACTGGCCAAACCATCAGAGACCTGCCATAACCAGGCGAGGCGTGCTCATGGGGGTACTCGGGCTTGCAGCGAGCATCCTCGCGGCAACAGCCGGTCAAATTACCAGCCACTCCCTCGCAACACGGCGGGCTTATGCTCAGCTCGGCAGCGCTCATACGCGGCATGCAGGGAAATCAGCAGGACACACCCCAGATTTCGACACCCTCAGCCGCATCAACTTAGACATCGCAGGCTGGCTCTCCATTCCAAGCGTTGACGTCAGCCTGCCCGTCGTGCAGGAGAAGGTCTCAAACCAAACCAGCTTGTATCTGACGCACGACTTTTGGGGCACTCCGAGCTTTCTTGGCTGTCCATTCATCGATACCAGGAGTTCCGCAGATGCGGTCCACATCCTCATCTACGGGCACTTCGACACATCGTCTCCCCAGTCCGTCTTTGGACCTATACACAACGTGCACGAGCAAGAGATGTTCGATCAGATTCGCGCTGTCCATCTGGACACTCCCCGCCAAGGGCGACGCACATACACGCCGCTGATGTCCATGCGCGTCGACGCGTCGTATGAACCGATTCAGACGTTCGATTTCGGCCAGCTCGGCTCACTCGAGCGCCCCAAAGAACCCACGGTGCACCGCATGCTTCAAACTCTGTCGCATGACGCCTCGGCCCGAGCCTCCCATACGGAGGATCAACTGCGGGAGGCGCAGTCCGTCCTCTCTCTTGTCACCTGCGCTAGCGTCCATCCCAACACGCCCTGGCGCACCATCCTCATTTGCACGAGCCCATAACGCAAGCATCGTCATGCCGGGGCACTTCACCCACACCATCGCACCAGCCAGCAACACAAGCGCCGCCACGGCATCCCGCAGCACATGCGTCGCAACACCAGCCCATAACGCAAGCGTCGCCGCACACACACTGGTGGACGGCGACGCTTGATCAATTTCTGTTGCACGCGACCAAAAACCGTACGCGCCGAAGGCACGGAGGGGCTATCCGGCGTCGTTGATATCGCTCAGGTCGTTGATCTCTTCCTCATCTTGGTTCAATTCATCTTCCTGAGCCTGCTCCTGCTCGACACGCTGGGCGCGAACGCTCTCGGGGGTAGACCACTTCTCCCCTAAATAAAACGAAAGCCCTAATCCAAGAAGAGCTGCGACAGTCGCACCAATGAGGTACTGCAGCCAGTGCTCTTTTACGTAGTCTAACAAAACCCCTCCTCGGGCACGCAAGCCGGCATCCTACGACCGGCGGATCACCTCGGTCACAACATCGGAAACAAGCGCGACGTTGTCGGTGTCGATGTTGTACGGCTGATCTTCCTCGGTGTGGGAAAGCGCAAAGCCAGTGCCCTCGACGCCACCGAGCGTGAGCGAACGAAGGCTCATGCTCATCGCCGCGTGGGCATCGGTGGTGACATACGGCATATCGACGGCAGGGTACTCGTGGTGGAAGTCGGCGCTCACACGCTGAACGAGCTTCATGATGCGCTTATCGCCCTTGAGCACGCGCTGCTCGCCCTCAGTTGCCAGCATCGCGACCTGACCGGCACCGACGCTCTCGAGGTTGATGAGGAACACGCCGCGCAGTTTGTCGCGGTGCGCATCCAGGAACGCACGGATGCCAGCGTTACCGTTCTCGGACGCGCCCGTGGCGACGAACCAGATGTCGTGGCCAAGGAGCTCGTCGTCACCCATATCGGCAACGGCCTCACGCAGCTCCTCCTCGGTGGCGCCATCGAAGCCGGCGGCACCGCCCTTCCATCCGTCATCGTCAAAGTTGTCCCACGAACCGATATCGTGCCCGTTGATCTTGGCATCGTAGGAATCATCGACGCCGAGCCACTCGCTCATGCTGTCGTCGTTCTTCTTCTTGCGACCAAACAGGCGGCCAAGGCCACGGCGAGGCTTTTCAGGAGCAGGCGCGGGGGCGCTGATGGTCTCGAACGGCTGCTCGACTGCGGCGGGCTGGACCGCCGATGCGGGGGAGCTGATAACCGTAAAGGCACTGCGTGCCTCCGCGGCGGCGTCCTCGCTTGCAGCGCGGTCGTCAGCGGCCACGGAGTCAAACTGCGCGGTGCCAAACGCAGCGAACGGATCGACCGGCGTCGCCGACGGATCGGGCAGGTCGAACAGCGAGGCGCGATTGGCGGAAGCCGGGGTGTGCGGCATCGGCGCATCGGCCGTGCTCGGAACGTTAATGGTGCGCTGCGGATGCGCGGGGACAACGCGGTCGATCTCGGCCATGAGCGAGTCAACGGTATCGGCCGGACGCGTGGGCAGAGGCATGGCAACGGTGCTCGACAAATCGGGTGCGGGCTCGCTCGCCGCCTCGGGAGCGGGGGCAGAAGTCTCCTCAGACGAAGCCCCTACCTGCTCGTCATCAACATCATTCCAGTCGAGGGAACCGGCGGGCGTCTCCATCTCAAACGGCATGTCGTCCTGATCGTCCTCGAACAGAGCGGCGTCTTGCATAAGCGGAGACGCGGCGACCGTCTTGTCGAGGCCATCCTCGGAGAGATCATCCTCGTCGTCCTCAACCACAGCTTCGTCGGAGTCGAACGCGGGGGCGTCCTCAGACGTGACATCGAGCTCGGCAGCGGCCTCGCCCTCACTCTCGTCGTCCTCGATGACCTCGTACTCGGCCTCAAGAATCACATCGAAGTCTTCGGGTGCAGCCTCCTCGGCTTCAACCTCGAACACCTCGTCGTCCTCATACGAGGGCTCATACTCCTCGGCAGGCTCCTCGTCATACACCGCATCGTCGACGGCGGGCACATCTGCGGCCTCGACAAAACTCGGCTCTTTGGCGAGCTCGGAGGCGGCGACGGGCTCATCGCTGTAAAACACATCGTGAGCGGGAGCATCAAACGCGGTGAGCTGCTCGGCCTCGTCCTCGGGCGCGGCCTCGTACACGACGGCGCACGACGCGGGCAGCATGCCCAAGCCGCGGATTATATCGGCACCAAACCTCACGTTGCCGGCGGCGTTGAGATAGAACGGCAGCTTTTCCTCGGGCTCCACGGAGTCCAGATCCATGGCCGTCTGCTCCCCATCGGCGCCATTGGCACCGGAAGCAAGCGGCGCGTCCTCCGTGGTGACGGCGACATCCGCAAGCGACATCTCGTCGTCCTCGGAAGTGGGCATCGAGGTCACCGTGGCGTCCATATCGAGCACGTCCGCGACGGGCATGACACCTGTCTCGCCTGCAGCAGGCATCACGCCGGTCTCGCTTGCGGCGGGCATCACGCCCGTTTCGTCCGCCACCGTCATCACACCGGTAACGCCCGCGGCGAGGTCGGCTGCGGCCATCGTGGACGTCGAGCCAAGGTCGACCACGTCGTCGCCCGGCTTGCCCTCCTCACTCGCATCCTCAGCGGATTCAGCGTCGACATCCTCAACACCCTCAGCGTCCTCGAGCTCATGGGGATAGGCCATGGCAGCCTCGGCCTGCGCTGCAGCCGCAGCCTCCGCCTCGGCGATCGCTTCCTCGAGAATGCGCTGCTGCTCGGCAAAATACTCATCCGCAGGCGTGTCGTGCGGGAACTCCTCGCCCAGCTCATACGGCGCCACCGCGTCCATAACGCCGAGCATGGCGGCGACGGACGACTTGTTGGAAACAGCGCCGGTCGTGTAGGGGAGCACGAAGCGGTTCGCGATGATGGCCACGCCGTTGGCGAGCGGGATCAGAGCGGCGACGATGGCCAGGATCCACATAACGACCTTCGCCGCGTCGGGCATGGGCAGCATGCGAACAACGCACAGAACGGCAGGCGCGACCATGGCAAAGGGAAGCAGCTTGACGATCATGGGACGGTACGCGGCAAACGGCTCGCGCGCCAGAAGGTCCTCACGCGGGGAGTCGTAGTGAGCCACCACGACAACCGGGCGGTTGCGCGGGGACGCCAACGGACCGGAAGCCTTGTGATATGCGATGACGTTTTGGCTCAAACCACCCGAACCAAGACCGGACAGCACCGGCTTCCCGGTGCGCTCGAGCACAAACAGCACGGCCGCGACGATGGTCAGAAGCAGGCCGATCACGCCCACCGCGCCACCGATGCCCGCGAGCACGGCGCCGACAAACGCAACGATACCAAGACCCGCCTGGACGACCTTGGGCATGCCGCTCGCGCTGAATTCCTGAATCTCAGGCGCGAAGCCGTGATCGGCAAAAATCTTCGCGATGACATCGGCCGCCGCGCGCTCCTCCTCACTACAAGCCGGCGTGATGCCGGTGTTCTGCAGAAGGTGGCTCAGGTATTTCTTCGTATTCGCCATGTGGGCTCCACATCGAACTCGTAAACGTGCAGACGAAACCGCCCCGTGGGCGGCACGCATGTATAGTCGCAAGTATACCCTTTCTCATACCTTACCTGCAGCATTTCGAGGTTTCGATATGCTTGAAGACACCCGCGTGCGCACGTCCGCAGCCGCAACCGCGCAAAGGCTTGCACTAAAATAGGTTCTTCAGACAAAATATGGCTCCATTCACTGGAAAGAGATGGTTTCATCGTGCATGCAAACCCCACAGACTCAATGGACGAGACCCCTGTTGTCGGCGGCTCCCCGCGCGGGGAAGAGACCACGCGGCGCATCTTGAATCTCCTGTTTTCGCTCAACGTCGCAGCCGAGCCCCTCACCACGACCCAAATCATCAACGACCCCGAGATCGGCTATCGGGGGGATAACCGTGCCTCGCGCGAGAAGGCGTTTCAGCGCGACCGGAAGACCCTGCTCGACCTCGGTGTGCACATCCACGAGGTCGACACGCCGGGCCGCGCGATGAACGAGCAGCGCGGGTGGGAGATCGACCGCGCCCACACGCATGCCACCATAGACGCCCTCGCGCCGTACGACGCCGAGGAAGCGGTCACCGCCATCGACCAGATCTTCGTCCTCAACGCGGAGGACCCTGCCCGATGGCCCCTGCAAACCGCCCGCGCGAAGCTGTGCGCGGCGGCGGGCACCCCCTCCTCGCCCGACAGCGCAGCCACGTCGCACGAACCCGCCTACCTCGAGCACATCTGGAACGCGTTCGAGCGCCGGCGTCCCGTCGCCTTCACCTACCGCAACGCCCGCGGCGAGCAGCGGGAACGCATGGTGTCCATCTACGGCATTTTCGAGCAGGGCACGTTTGTGTACCTTGTGGGCCTCGACGAGGGCTCGGGGTCGCTGCGCACCTTCCGCACGGACCGCATCTCCAAGGTCAAGCCCGCGCCCAATTCGCGTAAGCCATACGTCATCCCGGCCGAGTTCGATGTGAGCGGGCACCAGTTCCTGCCGTTTGATTTCGACGAAACCGAAGCCGTGCCCGCGCGGTTCTCCTTTCCCAAGGGGGTCGACCTCAACGAGATCAGCCTCATCACCAAGGGGCGCGGGCAGCTCACGCAGACCGAATCCGAAGCTTGGACCTGGGACGTCGGCGTCCGCAACATCGATGCGGCCGCACGCTTTGCCCTCGAGCACGCATCGTGTGGCATGACCGTCGAGGAGCCCGCCGAGCTTCGGCAACACCTGTTGAACCTCATCGAAAAGGCGGTGCAGGCCCATGTCGGCTAAGAAAAAAGACGTCATCGCGGCAGGAGCCGCACTCAACTGCTGCCTCGACCTCCTCACCTCGCTGACGGCGGCGGCTTGCGCAAAAGTCAAGGCCGCCGCGTTCATGGCCGAGCACGATCTTGACGACGTCAAGCTCGACGCCATCATCGACATGTTGCAATCCATCGCAGACGAGCGCACGGGAGCGCGCATAGCCCTCAACCGCAACGGGGGCGACATCGAGCTGCTCGGAAACGCGGGGGCGCTACAGCCGCTGCGCCTGCGCCCGTCCGAAGCCGCAGCGCTCACTCACGCGCTGGAGCGCTGTCACATCGACGCTGGGACGCAGGAGCGAATCGCCCGGGCACTCGCGCCCATCGCGAAGGAACGCGACTCCCACCAACTTCTCGCGGGTGACGACCTGTTTGGCGGGTATTACCCCACCATCGCGGAGGCGCTCGCCGTGGGCGCGCGCTCTCGCATGCTGTATCGGGCGAGCGCGGAAAGCCATCCATCCACTCGCCTCATCGACCCCATGTATATCGAGATTGCAGGTCAGGCGGCTTATCTTGTCGCGTGGAACGTCGAGAAGGATGAGCAGCGCAGCTACCGCCTCGACCGCATCGCCGAGTTTGAGATGACCGACGAATCCGTCATGTGTCACCCGGCGCAGCGCACGACCGCCGCCGAATCCATCGCGGCACACGGTGAGGTCGCCCAGCTTCACTGGAAGACGAAAACCCTATTCGAGCGCTGCACCTGGGCAGGCATCAACCACACAGAAGCGCGCGAGGCAGCCGACGGCGGAATCGACGCGCCCGTGAGCTACACCTCACGCGAGTGGCTGTTCAACCATGTCATCGCAGGCGGCGGGGACATCGTCATCACGTCCCCGCTCGACCTGCGCGCCGACCTCGCCACATACGCGCAAGCGCGGATTACGAGCGCGCAGACCTCCACAAGGTGAGATAGCGCCCCACCTGGGAGCTCTCGATGCGCTGATACCCGGTTGGCAGGGAGTTGAGGAACTTCTTGCCATACCCCTTCGTCACCAGCCGTGAATCGGCCATGACGAGGACGCCCGCGTCGGTGGAAGTCCTGATAAGACGGCCAGCCGCCTGCTTGACCTCGAGCACCGCCTCAGGCAGGGAATACTTTGCCCAGGCGCGCTCCTCGCGCACGCCGCGCTCGCAGGAGAGCGGGTCGGTGGGGCTGGAGAACGGCAGTTTGGGTATCACGACGCAGCGAAGCGTCTCGCCTGCGGCATCAAAGCCCTCCCAAAATGCCTTTAGGGCAAACAGCGACGCCGTCTTATCCTGCAGGAAACGGTCACGCAGCATCTTTGCAGAGGTGCTGCGGCGCTGACAGTCGAGGGCAAGGCCCGCATGGGATAGTTGCGGGGCCACGCGATCGTAGAGCTCCTCCATGTCGCGCCTGTTGGTGAACAGAGTAAGCGTGGAGCCACCCATCGCCATATGCACATCTACCAGGAGCTTTTCGAGCGCGGTGAGATAAGCCTCGCGATTGCGGGGGTCGGGGATGTCGCCGGCGACGACAACCGCCATGTTCGCGTCGAAGTCGTAGCTCGAATCAAGATGGATGGTCTTGTACTCGCCCCTCGACAGGCGGTCAAGCCCGACGGCATGGTTGAAGTGCGAGAAGCTATCCGAAACGGTCATGGTCGCCGAAGCAAAGATCGCCGTGTGCGTCTCGGGCAGCCAGCTTTCGGCCAAGGCCTCGCCGATATCAAGACGCTCGGCCGTGAGGCTCTCGCCGCCGGCCTTGAGGCGATGATTCACCTGGCAGGAGTAGACGTAGCGCTCATCGGTACCCTCAACGATCAGGCGAAGGGCATCGTGCGCCTCCTTCATGCGGCGCTGGCAGTCGGCAGCGTCGGTAACCATCTCGGGCTTCTCCGCCCCAACCGTCTCCACCAGGGAGGCAAGGTTTTTCTGGGCCTCATCGAGCGCGTCCACACAGGTGCGCGCCACGGCATCGAACGCACCCCACGCCGCGCTCTCGCGAAGCTCAGGGCCAATCCACATGTTTGCGTTGTCGTAGCCGCCATTCCTGCTGGACGTGGCGAGCTCGCGCACGCCGTCGAACAGCTGCACCATGGCGAGCGACGCGCGCTGCGTCGTGACCGTCGCCTTCGCGGTGATCCCCATAAAGAGGGTCGCGGCGTCCGACGATGCCAGATCGCGCGTGAGCTTGCCCAACACGCCCGTGCGCTCCCCGCCCAGGCGCTCAAACAGCGCGCGGGATTCATCGGCAGACACGCTCAGCGCCCACTGCCTGCGAGCCTCCGACTCAACGGAATGTGCCTCATCGACCACCCAATGCCGAATGGGCGGCAGGATCTTGCCGTCGGCTGCCACGTTGCGGAACAGCAGGGAGTGGTTGGTCACCACCACGTCGGCGCGGGCCGCGCGGCGGCGCGAACCATGCACCACGCACTTGTCGGGGTAATACGGGCACAGGCGGCGCGCGCACTCCCTCGACGAGGTCGTGAGGTCGGATTTGCGCACGCTGCGCCACCTGATGCCGAGGCTGTCCAAGTCGCCTGCCGGGGATTGGCAGGCAAACGCGTAGAGCACCGCGATAGCGGTGAGCGTGTCGGCCGGGTCGCGCGTGGTGTGCACCTCTTGAGCGCGGGCGAGGCGATCGAGCTTGCGCAGGCACGGGTAGTGGTCGTAACCCTTGAGAGCGCAGTAGGTCAGGCCGCCGTCGAGCTCCTTGGCAAGACGCGGAAGCTCGTGATACATCAGCTGATCTGCCAGATTATTCGACTTCGTGGCAATGCCGACCGTAATGTTGTTGCGCTTCGCCGCCTGCGCGAACGGGACAAGGTACGCAATGGACTTGCCAACACCCGTACCGGCCTCGATCACGCGATGCGTCGAGGTCGAAAGCGCGTCGCACACCTCGGCCGCCATCTGCATCTGCTCCGCGCGGGGCTCATACCCCGGGTACATCCGGTTCACCAAGCCACCGGGGGCAAAAGCCTCCTCGATTTCCTCGCGTGTTGGCATGGACAGGCCGGGCAACTCGTCCGCATCAAACCGCTGCGTGCGCGCCGCCGTAGACGTATCCTCCGCCGCCAGCAGCTCGTGGCGGGCATTGATGAGGGAGAAGGTCACATCGGGGTCCATGCCGGCAAGAAAGCTGAATATCGGTCGATAGCTCCAGGGCACGTCGGGATGCATGTCGGCCAGGCGACGCATGAGGCCCGCGGGCAGGTCGGACAAGCCGCACAGCAAGATGCGCCACACCCCGCACAAGGCCTCGACGTCGGCATTCGCGCGATGGGACACGCTGGCGCACCCAAACAACTCCGCCATGTACGCCAGCTTGTGAGAGCTCAGGCGAGGGAGCGCGATGCGCGAGAGCGCCAGGGAGTCGATCCAGATGTCGGAGACGTCCCCGCCGCCCGAGACCGCCTCGATAAACCCTCGGTCAAACGTCGCGTTGTGCGCGATGACCGGCGCACCCCCGACAAACTCAGCCAAGGCCGCAACCGCTTCCTCGGCCGATGGGGCATGGGCGACATCGGCGTTGGTGATGCTCGTGAGCTGCGTTATCTCCTCGGGAATGAGGCCTGAGGGCTTCACGAACGTGTCAAAGCGGTCGACGATTTCCCTGCCGCGCAACCTCGCGGCGGCGATCTCTATCAACTCGTTATCGCGATGCGACAAACCGGTGGTTTCGGTATCGAGAACCACGACATCGTCTTCTATGAGGCCGAACTCGCGCACCTCGGCGCGGGCGGCAAGCGTTGCGTAGGCGTCTATCACCTGCTGCGGGGTGCCCGGAAGCACCGCCGCGGCCATGGCCAGCGGGGATGCCGCGGCGGTCGCACTCATCGAGCCGCCCGGGCGAGAGCCAGGTCGACCAGTTCGGCGCACAGGTCGCAAAACGCGATGCCCGCATGACGTGCCTCGTCGGGCACGAGGGACTCCTGCGTCATGCCGGGGATGTTATTGGTTTCCAAAATCACGGGGCCGTCCTCGGTGACGATGACGTCCGTGCGCGAGATGCCGTAGAGACCGAGAGCGTTGTGGGCGCTGCAGGCGATGGCCTGGACCTCGGCATACACGTCCTCGGGGAGCTGCGCGGGAATGCGGTGGATATCGGTGGGATCGGCGTACTTGACCTCGAGGTCGTAGAACTCGGACTGCTTTGGCATGAGAATCTCGACAACGGGCAGCGCGCGCAGGGTCTCGCCGTCGCCCACCGCGGCAACGGAGCACTCCACGCCAAACACGCGACGCTCGACCATGACCTTTTCACCATGCTCAAAGGCCACATCGATGGCAGCCTGGAGCTCAGAGGGATCTTTGACGAGCGAGATTCCGTAGCTCGAGCCGTTCACAACCGGCTTGACGAAGCTCTGCTCGCCAACAACCTCAACGATCGTTTCAATCGAGGGCATATCCGCGCGGCCAAACGTCACGCTCGGGGCGATGGGGAGCCCTGCGCGCTTGTAGAGCAGCTTGGAGAGGTCCTTGTCCATGGCAATGCCGCTGGCGAGCGGTGACGAGCCCGTGTAGGGAATGTTGAGGAACTCCAGGACGTGCTGGGTCATGCCGTCCTCACCACCACGGCCGTGGAGGGCGATAAACGCCACGTCATAGCCGCCGCTCGAGATGATGCTGAGGAAGTCCGGCGAGGCTGGGTCGACAAGCTCCACGCAGCCATAGCCGGCTTCATCGAGCGCGTTCGCGACGTTCTTACCCGATGCCAGCGAGATCTCACGCTCGTCCGAGATGCCGCCCGCGAGCACCGCAACCTTCATGTCCTGACGCTTGATGTCGGCCATGGTCCCACCTTTCGCCCTAATTCACCGATCATCGGGCTCTCCAGGCGCCCTCACGGTGTCCATTTCACGCAATAACCGCACGTTTACGCCGCAAACGCCCGGCAATACCCTATTGTATAGGTATATGTGTCACAGGGACGCGATTGCCTCCCGCCACCCGAAAGGCGACAAATGGAACGCACTAACCGTTCGCGCGATATTCGACTTCTCGACCTCGATGACCTCACGGATCTCTTCAAGGAGCTTGGCCAGCCCGCATTTCGCGCCAAGCAGCTCAACGAGTGGATTCACGAGAAGAACGTATGTTCGTTTGACGATATGACCAATCTCCCGGCTGCATTGCGCCAGAAGCTCTCCGAGCGCTTCTCCTTCAATGTTCCCGAGGAGTTGGTGAAGCAGGTTTCGAAGGACGGGTCCCGCAAGTACCTGCTCCAATTTGCCGACGGCGTCTCTGTCGAGACGGTCGGCATGCCAAACCGCAACAAGCTCGCGGTGTGCATCTCGTCTCAGGCCGGCTGCGCCATGGGCTGCGCGTTCTGCGCAACGGGCCTCGCGGGCCTCTCTCGCTCGCTCACCGCTCAGGAGATGGTCGACCAGGTCCTCCATGTCGCCCGCGACTTTGGCGAGCGCGTGACGAGCGTCGTGTTCATGGGTCAGGGCGAGCCGTTTGCCAACTTTGACGCCGTCGTCGATGCACTCCGCATCCTCAACGATCCCGACGGGCTGGCCATCGGCGCACGCCACCTCACCGTCTCTACCTGCGGTGTTATCCCTGGAATCCGTCGCTTTGCCGAGCTGCCTGAGCAGTTCACCCTCGCTGTCTCCCTGCATTCCGCCATCCAGGGAACCCGCAATCAGCTCATGCCGGGCGTCAAGAAGTTCACCCTGCTTCGCCTCCACGAGGCCATCCAGGAATACGTCGAGAAAACCGGACGCCGCCCGACGTATGAGTTCGCGATGATCGACGGCATCAACGACACCAACCCCGAGATGCAGGCGCTGATCGACTTCTGCGCGGGTACGTTGTGCCACGTCAACCTCATCCAGCTCAACGACATCCCCGACAGCCCCTTCCGTCCTTCGCCGATGGAGAAGGTCGAGACCTTGCAGCGTCGCCTCACGATGCACGGTGTCGAGACGACCATCCGCAACTCTCGCGGCGGCGACATCGACGCGGCATGCGGGCAGCTCAAGCAGCGTCGCTTCCGCGCGCGCTAATCACGTGCGCTGCGTCGGGACTTCAAGCCGTTTACCGTGCCTGACCCGCATGTGCTGTCTTCTGATGGCAGTAGGGTAGTGAGGATTGCACCTCCGACCTTTCGTGGTGAGCCTTAGAGCCATTCACTCGACGTGAGTCTTACACACAGAACCCCGAAGCCTCTCAGCAGCTTCGGGGTTCTTTCTTATCTGGTCAATGTGAGATCTATACGAGAGTGCGCACCGATGAGACTCACTTTTGAAGGATTTTCACGTCACTCTTTGTTAGGTACCTCAATATCCTATGGACTCCCATTGACTCAATACCCAGTCTTGATTCACCTTGGGGTTGTTCGTCATCTTTGCTGTGCGCAAAGCGACTTCCTCAGAAAGCGAATCGAAGTTCGATTTGGTCCCTGCAAACATCTGCTGCGCAACATTCTTAATTTTCTTGATGACTTCGGGCTTGCGCACCACGCAGTACGCAGCACCGGCTCCCACGAGCACGCCAGCTGCAAGGAAACCGAGTGAGACCAGCTTCGTCTTCTTATTCATCGCTCGCACCAGCATCTACCATAGACTCAAGAATGCGCTGAAGATCCTCTTCGTCCTTGAACTCAATCTCAATCTTGTTCTTGCCGCGCGTGGCCTTCACCTTGACATTGGTGTTGAACAGCTGGCGCAAGACACGTGCGGCCTTCTTGTATGACTGAGGAGTAACCGGACGAGGTGTCTTGGGGGCATCTCCGACAGAGAACAACGGAGCAAGGTTTTCTGTCGCACGAACGGACAGACCTTCAGCAACAACTTTCTCTGCAAGTTTAATCCGCGCCTCTTCAAAAGGCACGGCAAGAATCGCCCTTGCATGACCAGCAGTCAGCTTCCCGTCATACATCAACTGCTGCACCGTATCAGGAAGATCCAGGAGACGCAGTGAGTTTGTGATCGCAGAGCGTGACTTGGAGACAGCCTTCGATAGAGCTTCCTGAGTCATACCACTCGCCTTGATAAGCTGCTTGTAGCCCTTCGCCTCTTCGATGGGGTTCAAATCAGAACGCTGGAGATTTTCAATTAAGGCAAGCTCGAGCATCTTCTGATCATCGACGTCCTTAATAATCACCGGCACTTTCTCAAGTCCTGCAATCTTCGACGCCTGATATCGACGCTCACCTGCAATGATCTCGTATTTCGAACCATTCTTTCTCACGAGCAGAGGTTGAAGAACACCATTCTCCCTAATCGACTCACTCAACTCTTCGAGCAAAGACTCATTGAAGTGAGTACGAGGCTGATTGGGATTAGGAACGATATCTCCAATTGACATCTCGGTTTCAGCAGCAGCAAACCCAGTCTCAGACTGCGCTTCACCCATCAAGGAACCAAGACCACGACCGAGTGCAGGCTTTTTCTTTGGGCTAGGCACGACGGATCACCTCTTTTGCAAGATTCATATAGGCTTCTGCGCCCTTGTTGTGCGGCGCATACTCAATGACAGGCATTCCATACGATGGCGCTTCGGAGACTTTCACAGAACGAGGAATGCAGGTCTTAAATGCGATATCACCGAAGTACCCTTGTACCTCCTCGACCACCTGATTCGAAAGCGAGGTACGAGAGTCGTACATGGTCATCAGAACGCCGAATGTATCGAGGTCTTTGTTGATACGACCCTTAACCATACGCATCGACTCAAGAAGCTTTGTAACACCCTCAAGTGCGTAATACTCGCACTGAATCGGGATGAGCACGCTATCAGCTGCAGCGAGGGCATTGATAGTAAGAAGGCCAAGAGAAGGAGGACAATCGATAAAGATGAAATCAAACTCATCTTTCACCGGCTCAAGAAGGTCCTTAAGTCGGGTTTCACGGGCCATTGCAGACACAAGCTCGATCTCAGCACCTGCAAGCTGAATTGTTGCGGGGATAATGAATACTCGCTCACTCCCAGTGTCACAGATTAGCTCTTCTGCCGGGACATCGTGGAGCAAGGCATCGTACACACACTGGCTCAACTCTTCTTTATCGACACCAATGCCACTCGTGCTGTTTCCCTGCGGGTCAAAATCGACTATAAGAACCTTGCGTCCAAGCTTTCCGAGAGCTGAGGCAAGATTGACCGTTGTTGTCGATTTGCCGACACCGCCTTTTTGATTGATTATGGCTATGGTGTGCATCGGCTTAGCACTTTTCGAGCGCTTAACTTCGCGAAATCCCACGTTACCTCCTGGAGTTCGTATATATAGTGCATTGATACCATCGGGTACATGTTTCACGTGAAACAGCAGCACTGACACGGATAACACGCTTGTAATCATAGTATGTTTCACGTGAAACTGATAGAGAGATTTACGTCAACAACATAAGCGATTCTCTGAGAGCTTGGAAATCTCCAATCTCAGTGCACATATGCATCTTAAACACTGAGAACGAGACAATTCTGCGTCATATTGCCGTTATTTTGACTGTTTAAGACATGTTTCACTTACCGTTAAGTGCACTATTGCAACTTTCAGTCTGAAATACTATTTGATCATTTCTGTATATTGATACACCTCAATCACCAAGCAAATACTTCTACTGATAATGGCAGAGCCTCACTGACGAGGATACATAGAGCCTAATTTGTCGTCAGATATATAAGTAGGTTTTTTGAACAGACTTCATATGAAGTCGAATGCGTCTTATCAGGAATAATTCAGACTTGATTCCGGTCAGATACCAGTTTTGGTTAACAATTCACACCCGTATCGAAGATTACTTTAACAAGCATGTGAATGACATTCGTTTCACGTGAAACAATCGATATTTATGACTGGTCTTGGGAATGGGTAGATCAAACTCATTAACAATAAATCAATGGTAGTACGTCTTGAATCAGATCTGATTGTTTCGATTGCGAGAACGAGACCCGAGCGACCTGAATCAAATTACCAACATAGAGCCTGTAAACAACAATTGAATTGCACTGTTTCGCCTACCGAGCATAAAACTTTGACCTGATATGTAGAATAGAATTCTATTAAACACATCCACTCAGCAAGATATTCTGTTGAACCATAAAAATAGCCGGTTGTTTCACGTGAAACAACCGGCAATAACAACTCTGAAGCAGAATGAGATGCAGGGATCAAAGAGGACGTATAGAAGGGCGAGGCTACTTCGCCAAAGGCTCACGCTTCGCAAGACCAACAGCACGAGGAAGGGGAACTCGAGGCTCATCAACTTTCTGATAGAGCAACACGGTACGATGACCCAACTCACGAGGAAGATCAAACTCCGTCTGACCAACAAGTTCAAGGCCACAAATCTCAGCAGTCTTCTGAGCAACACGAAACTCATCGTCAGACAGGTTTGCCTTTGCAAGCAGCAAATATCCATCCATCTCAAGAAAAGGAGCAGCATATTCAATCAGCATGCCCGATTGACCAACTGCACGAGCAAGAACGAGATCAAATGACTCAGGCTCGTGCAAAGCAAACGTCTCGGCTCGGTCATGAACAGCAACAAGAGACTCAAGACCAAGCTCAGCAATGAAGGCGTTGACCGCATTGACCTTCTTACCCACCGAGTCGAGGAGAACACCCTCACAGGACAGAAGAACACCAAGCGGAACGCCAGGGAACCCGGCTCCCGTACCCATATCAAGAAAACGCTCAGGCTCAAACGGCAGAATCTTAAACAGCGCGAGAGAATCAACGATATGCAGAATAAGGGCGTCATGAATATCTGCAATGCGAGTGAGATTCATGTACTGGTTAACTTGGTTGACCATGAGCAGGTGGCGAACGCAAAGCTCGGCATCAGACTCGCTCACATCGAGCTCCATCTCAGAGCAGTACGAGCACAGCTCGGACACCAACTCAGCGATCTCCAAAGGAGACTCTGCAAGCTCATGAATCTCAATAGACCGGGTAGTTTCCATAGCCATGGGAAAACCTTCCTACAACAACCTGTGACTGAAATCAGTGTAACAAGAACTTGAGTCAAAAAGAGAGGGATGCCAGTGGCATCCCTCTCAAACATACACTATACCGAGCAGCTTAGCGAACAGTGATCACAACACGACGCTCAGGGTCGACGCCCTCAGAATGAGTGTCGATACGATCGTCCTCACGCAAGGCAATATGCACGAGACGACGCTCATAAGCAGACATGGGAGGCAAGGAGACCTTACGATCCTGGCTGACGGCACGAGCGGCAGCACTCTTGGCGATGCTGATCACCTTATCGTGACGACGGCTCTTGTAACCCTCGACATCGATGGAAATGGGATAGCGGAAGCCAAGCTTACGGCTCACGAGAAGCGACACAAGAGTCTGCAGCGCCTCAAGCGTACGACCATGACGACCAATGAGAACAGCCAGGTCGGGGGCAGTGATGTCGAGGATTAGCTCACCCTCATCACCCTCATACTCATCAATGGGAGAAGACTCAGCACCGAAATGGGAAAGCAGAGAACGAACAATGGAGATGGAGAGGTCGGCGATGGTGTCGAGTTCATCATCGGTAAGCTCAACGCCGGCCTTGTAGTGAGCAGCAATCTCCGGGTACTCACCAGCGAACTCTTCAGCAGGAACAGCAGTCTCCGGCTCAAGCTCTTCAATACGATCTTCACTCATAAGGCTCTCCTTGTTAGGTACCTAAATAAGATTGGTTCCCATGTATCAAAAGCCAGAGGAACCATGAAATACTAACGACTCTTGTGCGGGCGCTTCTTGCGCTCGTGGCGAACAACGTCAACCTCAATGGGGGCGTTCGCCATGCGCTCCTCCTCCTCGGCCTTGGCCTTCTCAATGACCTTCTGCGTAACGAAGATCTGCTGGATGACCTGCCATGCGGAGGACACGTCGTAATACAGAAGCACGCCGGCGGGCAGACCCCAGCCCATGAAGAGCATCATGACCGTCATGACGATCATCATCATCTTGGTGCTCTGGACCTGAGCGCCCGTCTGGTTACGCATCATGTACATCTGAGGGATGAACGTGAGCAGGCCGAACAGGATGAGGGCGAGCAGGTACGGCAGCGCGACGGTAAAGCCACCGGCAAACGCCTGCGCAGGAGACATGACGAGGTCAGGAAGGATGTTGAAGAACGAGAAGCCCTTCTCGGCAGCGTCGGGGAAATAGTGACCGAGGTCGCGCAGAAGGTTGAACAACGCAATCAGGATGGGCATCTGGATGAGCAGCGGCAGGCAACCACCAAACGGGTTGAACTTGTTCTCGGAGTAGAACTTCTGCATTTCCTCGGCCTGACGCTGAGGGTCATCTGCATAGCGCTCCTGAATCTCCAAAAGCTTGGGCTGCAGCACCTGCATGCGGGCGGTCGACTTGGTCGACTTGAGCATCATGGGGGTCAAAGCGAGACGGATAATCACCACCAAAATGATGATCGAGAGGCCCCAGTCTCCAGCAAAGCCCTGAATGAGCTGAAGACCCTGGAAGAGAATTTGAACAATCCAGTCCCACATACGATGAATCCTTACTGTAGGTACCAATACTTACGGAACGGGATCATAGCCGCCGGCATGAAAGGGGTGACAGCGCAGGATGCGCATCAGACCCAGCCAACAGCCCTTGACCACGCCATATTTCTCAATCGCCTCAACAGCATACTGAGAACAGGTGGGGATGTATATACATGCATCCGGCAAAAGGGGTGAAATTATCCGCTGATAGCCGCGAATCGCCGCAAGGCAGAGGCGTTTAACCACGAGATGCACCCATCTGCTCGTCGCAATGGTCACAGTGGGGCACCACGTGGGCGCGACGTAATAACCCGCACAACGCATCGTGCATCTCCTGCGGAGACGCGGTGCGCGTGCGGGGCGTAGCAAATAATATGATTTCGTGGCCCTCGACGGGTAGGTCACACGAGCGCGCGGCTTCGCGAAGAACGCGCTTTGAGCGATTGCGCACAACGGCATTACCCAGCCGTTTTGCAGCAGCGAAGGCGACCCGAGCCGGATCGCCTTCGCTAACACAATCACATATAACCATGCGAATCAGAGGATGGTTGAGTCGCTTCCCCTGAGTGAACACCCGCTCAAAGTCCTGATGGGACTTGATGGTCTGCATGAGAGCTTAGTTGTCGCTCACCGTGAGACGCTTGCGGCCCTTGGCACGACGACGGGCGAGAACGGCGCGACCGGCCTTGGTGGCCATACGGGCGCGGAAGCCGTGGGTCTTGGCGCGCTTGCGCTTGTTCGGCTGGTAGGTACGCTTCATGGTTAACATCCTCCTGGTGCGTTTCGACTACTCGAAAAAAGTACGCGTGAGCTAAGAGATTGTAGGGAATATGGTGCGGGAATGTCAATCTCAGAACCATGAAATACGCATACTTTTCGATGGTCTCAACACAAACTCTTATCGTTTTCATCGATGGAAAAATACTTTTCACAATCTTCCACAGAGTTTTCCACAGGTTGTTAGTTGTTTGTTGATAACTTTTCAGGACTTTCCGACACTTTTCAACATCTTTGGAAAACGTGTTGAAAAGTTTTGAAAGCTTCCCGTTCGACCTGCTATCCTATGCTCACGGCAAACGTAGAAAGAACGCACCATGTCAGAAGACTTCTACCCTTTCGTAGACTCGGGCGACCCCGCCCCCGATAACACCCATCTCACGGGAAACAGCGAGGTCAGCGCGACAACACAGGGCGACCAACAACTGAATTGCCCCACATACACGACGCGCATATCGGTGTACGACGACATGTTGTCCACACCGCGCGTGATCGTGGTGGAACAGTCTGACGTGCGAACCTACCTCGAAGACGTGACGAACACCGTCCACCGCACGATGAAAGAGCAGGGTGGACACCTTTCACTCATGATCATTCGAGAGCTTGTGGAAAATTTCATACACGCACAATTTAGCGAACCGGTCATCTCCATCCTGGATGACGGCGACACCATTCGCTTCGCCGACCAGGGGCCCGGCATCAACGACAAGGAGCGGGCCTTCGAGTTTGGCGTCACAAGCGCTGACCGCATGAAGAAGCGCTACATCCGAGGGACGGGCGCAGGCCTGCCCATGGTGCAGCAGTATGTCGAGGCCGCGGGCGGGGCGATCTCAGTCGAGGACAACCTCGGCGCGGGCACGGTGGTGACCGTGAGCGTGAACCCCAAGCGCGTGGCCGAGATCGAGCACGCCGTTTCACGTGGAGCGGCCGTGCGCAGCGGACACAGCGGAGCCGACCATCCGCAGGTAGCGGCTAGGTCCGGGGCGGGCGACGCGGCGGGGGCGATGCCCAGCGCGGCAGGGATGCCAAGCAGCGCAGCAGCACCCGTGGCAGGAATGCCAGGGGCCATGATGCCCGGAGCCGCGATGGGCATGCCAGGGATGACCGGCGCCATGATACCGGGTGCCCCGATGGGCGCGGCGGCATGGCCTGGGATGGCAGGCGCCGGCGCACAGGGCGCCGCACCAAACCCCTACGGCTTTGCATCCCCTGATCCTTACGCAAGCTCCGAGGCCTATGGAGCGCAAGCAGCGCAGCAACCCATGTCGGGAGGCGACGGGTTCTTGGCATACCCCCAACAGCAAGCGGGCTATTTCCCGCAAGGATACCCCTGGCCCCAAACCGCGCCGTGGCCGGGAGCGCCCAACCCCTACGGCATGCCTTTTGCCCCTGGCTCCAACGGCATGCCGTTTGCCCCTGGCTCCAACGGCATGCCCGGCGGGGGCGCACCGATGGCACCGGGCACGAGCGGCGCAGGTCCGCATAGCGCGGCGCCGCACGTGAGCGAGCGTGGGGAGCTCGCCTTGCGCTTCATCGCGCAAAACGGCAAGGGCGGGCCAACCGACCTCACGCGCGCGTTTGGAAACTCCGACGCCACGTGGTCGCGTGAGCTCGACGCGCTCGCGGGCACCGGCCTCATCTATAAGCGCGGGCAGAAGTACGTACTCACCGAAATGGGCCTCAGCTGGAGCACCACGCAGCAGGGCTAGCATCACCACCCCGCTCCGCGCACGCAACCGGAGCACAGCACAAAACGCAGCAGCGCGGGCGGGCGCCCGCAGACACACATAGGACGGTTCACCATGGACAACGAAGCGCGCATCCTCCTCGATGACGTTATCGAGTTTTGCCGGCGGGACGGCCGCGAGGCCCGCCTCGTCAACATGCTCGAGCAGTGCCAAGCGGTTAGTTTCGATGACGAGTCCCTCACCATCGCCGTCCCCAGCCGCTTTGCGTGCACGTACCTCGAGCGCCAGCGCGAGATTGTCGAGGCGTACCTCGAGGAGGTCTCGTTTATGCCCATGCGACTCGAGGTGAGCCTCGAAGAGCGCGCAGGGGCTGCGAGCGGGCACACGGGTGCCAGCGCCAGCGCACGCATATGCGCAGCAGAGCCCGCAAGCGCGACCGCAACTGACAACGAGGCCAAGGTAAAGCCCGCACAGAGCGAAACCCCGGAGGCCATCGACGGGGAAAACGCGCCGTCACTGCTCGAATCCCTCCTCGGCCAGGATGAACCCCTGCCCGCCACACACAGCGCCGTGGGCGAGGCACCCGCCCCAAGGCACGAGCTCGACCGGGCGGGCGCCGGCGAGGGCACGCAAAAGGGCAGCATCAACGTCGTCAACACGGTTTCCGCCGAAGCCTTCCGCAAGATGATGCAGGAGATGAACGGCGGCGCTCCCACACCCGGCAAGCGCGCCAGTGCAGGCGCAGGCGCACCGGCGCATCGAGGAGTTACGGGCACGGCAGTTAACACCGACGTCGCGGCCGCGGCCCCCTCGGTGGACATCAACGCCAAATACACCTTCGAGAGCTTCGTCGCCGGCGACGAAAACCGCCATGCGTTCAACAGCGCCATGCGCTTCGCCGCCTACGCGGAGGAGCCGGGGCAGTGCCCCTCGCTGTTCATCTACGGCAATTCCGGCCTGGGCAAGACCCATCTGCTCTTCGCGGTGCGCAATTACCTCGCCAAGGAGAAGCCCTACATCCGGGTCAAGTACGCCAACTCGCAAGCATACCTCGACGACTACATGAACGAGCTCGGCAGCCAGCGCGGCCCGGGCAGCCTCATCATGCGCGAATACCGCGATGCCGACATCCTCATCATCGACGACGTCCAAAACATCGTGGGCAAGCAGGCCTCGGTCGAGTTCTTCTTCCAGCTCGTGGACGGCTTCATCCGTGAGGGCAAGAAGATCGCGTTCGCGTCCGACCGCGCGCCCAAGGACCTCGCGATGGACGAGCGCCTCACCAGCCGCTTTAGCCGCGGCATGCTGTGCCTCGTCTCGGAACCCGGGTTCGAGATGAAATACATCATCCTCAAGCGCTACTACGAAAGCATCATCAGCGCGGCCGACACGCCGGAGGGCATGAACGTCGACACTTCGCTGCTGTCAATGTTGCCCGAGCGACAGGGCCACCTCACCGACGAGCACCTTCGCCACATGGCGGAGATCTCGGGTAACAACATCCGCAACCTCGAAAGTTTCTGCGAGCGGTGCGCGGGGCTAGCGGCGGAGCGCGAGGCGGCGGGCGGAGGGCTTTCGGCTGCCGACATCGACGAGACCGCCAAGACCTATTTCAACACCGCGCACAAGACCATCCACATAGACACGGTGCAGCGCGTGGTAGAGGAGTTCTACCACGTGAGCCACGAGGAGCTCATCGGGCCGCGCAGGACGGCAAATATCGCATTCGCGCGCCACGTGGGCGTGTATCTGGCAAACAGCCTCTGCGAGATGACCACGCCCGCCATCGGCGCGGAGTTTGGCGGGCGCGACCACTCCACGGTTCTCAACTCCCTCAAGGTGGTCGAGAACAAGATGCGCGAGGATCGGCGTATCTACGAGGACCTACAAAACCTCAGGAACACGATCATGCTCAAGTCGTAGTCGTACGGGGGCGCAGCCGCAAACGCCAGACGGGCCCCGCTCGACCGGACGGCGCGCGACGTGAGACATGGCAGCGGCGCCCACTCGGCCAAATCTCAGCAAGAACGCTGTGGATAAGCTGTTGGAAACCAGGGGGAGAAGATGGGGATAAGTCGGGGTTGAGTGTTCAAAGAAAAACAGCGCGTCTCACGCGGGGTAAAAGTCGGCGGTTGTCTACAATGGATTGTTGAAAGAAATCGCGGTCTGTATCTGGGCAAACGAAAGTAGTCCACATCGTCCACTGGGTTATTACTGTTATTACTTATATATATTTAAGAGAGGAATAAAAAGAGATGAAGTTCACGGTCAGCCAGTCGGCCCTTTCCGATGCCATCGCCGTCGTGATGAAGGGCATCGCGCCCTCATCGACTCTCCCGATCCTCTCGGGTGTCCTCGTTCGCGCAGCCGATGGCGTCCTGGAGTTCCAGACCTCCAACTACACGATCTCCATTCGCCACCGCATCGCCGCGCGGGTCGAGGAAGAGGGCCAGGTCGTCATTCCCTGCAAGATGCTCTCCAACATCGTGAAGACTCTGCCCGACGCTCCCGTGTCCTTCGAGCTCGTCGAGCGCCAGGTCACCATCACCTGTGAACGCTCCACGTTCCGCCTCAACACGCTGGCAGCAAGCGACTTCCCCGAGTTTCCCACGTTCGCCCTCGAGCGCTCCGTCGAGCTGCCGGCCAACATCCTCTCCGAGATGGTCGCGCGCGTGTGGCGCGTCACCTCGACCGACAAGAATCGCCTGGTGCTCAACGGTGTGTACATGACGGTCGAGAACAACACGATCCGCCTCGTGGCCACCGACTCCTACCGCCTGGCCGTGTGCGACACCCAGGTCGAGACCTCCACGCTGGAGGGCAGCTTTGAGCTGAACGTCCCCGCCGAAGCTTTCAACGACGCCCTTGCCATCACGGGCGGCCAGGGATCCATCCTCATCGGCTCCACCGACACGCAGGTTGTGTTCGTGTCTGGCAACACCACGTACGTCGCCCGCCGCATCGAGGGCATCTACCCCAACTACAAGGCGCTGCTGCCGGCGGCGTGCGCCACCACGGTCAAGATCGACGTCTCCGCGCTCGCTTCGGCGCTCAAGCGCGTGTCCACGGTCGCCCAGGCGAACTCCGCGGTGAAGTTCGACATCTCCACCGAGACGGGGACCATGGTGCTCTCCGCCATCTCCAACGACCAGGACGCCGCCACGGCGACGGTCGAGGTCGAGGCCGAGGGCGCCTCGGGCGTCATCGCCTTCAACTACCATTACATCTTCGGTTGCCTGAACGTGCTCTCCCGCGAGAAGGAGATCACCCTCGAGCTGCAGAGCTACAGCCAGGCGGGCGTATTCAAATCCTACGACAAGATCAACTACCTGTATCTTGTCATGCCTGTGCGCATCTAGTGACTGGCATCGTGGCGACGCGCCTCGAGGTGAACTCTTGGCGCAGCTTTCCTGCGTACGAGCTCGATCTAGCCCCGCGCGTGACGGTCTTGGTGGGTCGCAACGCCGTGGGCAAGACCAACCTTGTGGAGGCGTTGCAGCTGCTCACCTCGGGCGCGTCGTTCCGCAAGCCCGCTGCATCCGAGCTGCTGCGTGAGGGGTGCCCGCGCGGCCGAGCACAGCTCACGCTCAAGGGGGAGGGCCGTTTGCTGCAGATGGGACTCAACCTCGCTGACGGCAAGCGCGCCTTTACCCGCAATGGCAAGCGCACAACCGCCGCGGGCGTGCGCGGCGTGCTGCCGAGCGTGCTGTTTTGCCCGGACGACCTCGACATGGTCAAACGGTCGGCCTCGGCGCGCCGCGCCGCGCTGGACTCTTTTGGCGTGCAACTCAACGCGCAATACGCCAAGCTGCTCTCGGCCTATGAGCGAACGGTTGAACAGCGAAACAACCTGCTGAGAGAGGCGCCGCAGCCGAGCCTGCTCGAGGTGTGGGACGAGTCGCTCGCGTCCACGGGCGCGCAGCTGCTCATGCACCGCGTGGCGCTGCTCGAGCGCATTCGCGGGCATTTCATCGAGGTATACCGCGCAATCGCGCCGCACGAGGAGCCGGATGTGGCCTACGTCCCCACGGTGGGGCCGCTCGCGTCGACCCGCGAGGGGATCGCCAAGCAGTTTGCCGCCGCGCTCATCGAGCGCAGGGAGGATGAGCTTCGCCGCGGGCTCACGCTGGTAGGGCCGCATCGCGACGAGATCTTCTTCACCATCGACGGCCGCTCCGCCCGCGATTTTGGCAGCCAGGGACAGCAGCGTTCGATTGTGCTCGCGTGGAAGATCGCGGAGGTGCAGGTCACGCGCGATATTCTCGGGCGCCCACCACTACTGTTACTCGACGACGTGATGAGCGAGCTGGATGCCGTGCGTCGCGAGGCAATCATGGGGTTTGTGGCGGACGAGATCCAAACGGTGATCACCACGACCAACCTCGGGTATTTCTCAGAGGAAGTGCTTGAGCGCGCGAAGGTCGTACACGTTGGGGCTTAGGATGCGCCGCCCGCATCTGCGCCCCTCTCTGCGCCGGCGCCGATGCGTTGGGTGAGCGGCGCGGGCGCTGGGCTGGGCGGTGTAGGTTGATCGACGGAGGAAGGAAAGGTGAGGGTAATGGGTCGCGTGACCGAGAGGGGGCGCCTGAACGGCACGGCTGGATTGGGCGACTTCATCAATTCCGAGCGCAGCCGCCTGTTCGACGGTGCCTCGCCCGAGCGCCGTCAGCAGTTCCGACAGGCCGAGCGCCGGCACGAGGTGTATCACGCCTGGAATCAGATCTGCGCCAACACGCGTGAGGGCAAGCACGTCACCGGCTTGCACTACGTTCCCGAGCGCGATGAGCTGGTGGTGTACACCGACGGTGCTTCGTGGACGCAGGAGCTCACCATGATGCGCGAGATCATCCGCGCCCGGATGGAGCGCTTGGGCGGTGCTGTGAGCAACATTGTGGTCAAGACGAGTCGCCCTGGCTTTGATCGCAAATAACTCCGTCCCGCCAGCCAGTGGAACGGCTGGCCCACCGCCCGTCGCCGAGGCCAACGAACCTGTCCTCAACGCCTGTCGGTTAGATTGGTGTAAGACCACCCACCCGACCGTATCAGCCCCGCAAATCGTACCTCAGGGCCTTCTGGGGGTATTTGTGATATTTCGAGTGCCGTGTTTTACCGTCAACCCATACGATAAACTATAAAGGTTAGCCATACTTCGCATGATAAAGGGAGAACTACGTGGCGAATAAGAACGAATACGGCGGAAGCGAGATCAAGGTCCTCGAGGGCCTCGAGGCCGTTCGCGTCCGCCCCGGCATGTATATTGGCTCCACGAGCTCGACCGGTCTGCACCACCTCGTGTGGGAGATCGTCGACAACTCCGTTGACGAGGCCATGGCCGGCTTCTGCTCCAAGATTGAGGTGACGGTACACCCGGACAACTCCATCACCGTCGTGGACAACGGCCGTGGCATCCCGGTCGACAAGCACCCGGTGAAGAAGATCCCGACCCTCGAGGTCGTCATGACGATTCTCCACGCCGGCGGTAAGTTCGACAACTCGGCGTACAAGGTCTCCGGCGGCCTGCACGGCGTCGGCGTCTCGGTCGTCAACGCGCTGTCCAAGAAGATGAACGTCCAGGTCCGCCGCGACGGCAAGATTTACGAGATGGAGTTCTCCCGCGGCAAGACCACCCAGAAGATGAAGGAGATTGGCACCTCCAAGACCACGGGTACCACTACCACCTTCTGGCCGGATGACGAGATCTTCGAGACCACCGTCTACGATTACGACATCCTGCGCGACCGCCTCCAGCAGACGGCGTTCCTCAACAAGAACCTCAAGATCGTCCTGCGCGACGAGCGCGAACTCGCCCCGCGCGTTGAGGAGTTCTGCTATGCCGGTGGCATCATCGACTTTGTCAAGTTCCTCAACGAGGGCAAAACCGTGCCCGACGGCCTCAAGCGCCCCATCTACCTGACCGGTGCCTCCGAAGAGGGCGCCCCGGTGGAGAAGACCGGCGAGGTCGAGGTCGCCATTCAGTGGAACACCTCGTATTCTGAGAACGTGGTCTCCTTTGCCAACGACATCCGCACCATCGAGGGCGGCATGCACATGGAGGGCTTCCGCACCGCCCTTACCAGCGTGATCAACGATTACGCGCGCAAGAACAACATCCTGAAGGAGAAGGACGGCAACCTCACCGGCGATGACATCCGCGAGGGTCTCACCGCGGTCGTCTCCGTCAAACTGGCCGACCCGCAGTTCGAGGGTCAGACCAAGGCCAAGCTTGGCAGCTCCTTCATGCGCACCCTCACCCGCAAGGTCGTGTCCGAGGGCCTCACCGACTATCTCGAGGAGCACCCCAAGCAGGCCCGCGAGATCATCAAGAAGGCCCAGCAGGCATCCAAGGCTCGCAACGCCGCCCGCAAGGCGCGCGAGGCGACCCGCCGCAAGTCCCTGCTCGAGACCGCGAGCCTTCCCGGTAAGCTGGCCGACTGCTCGGTCCGCGACGCCGAGATGACCGAGCTGTTCATCGTCGAGGGCGACTCGGCAGGCGGTTCTGCAAAGGACGGCCGTCGCCGAGACATCCAGGCGATTCTGCCCCTGCGCGGCAAGATTTTGAACGTCGAGCGCGTGGGAGACCACCGCGCCTTCTCCTCCGAGACCATCCAGTCGCTCATCACCGCCATTGGCTGTGGCGTGACGACCGGCAACGGCGACGGCGGCGACTTCGACATCACCAAGGCACGCTACCACAAGATCATCATCATGACCGATGCTGACGTCGACGGCGCCCATATCCGCATCCTGCTGCTCACGTTCTTCTACAAGTACATGCGCCCGCTCATCGACGCCGGCTACGTGTACGTTGCCTGCCCGCCCATCTTTGGCATCAAGGTGCGCAACAAGATCCACTACGTGTACCCCAACGGCCGCCAGTCCGAGGACGAGATCTTGCGCGAGTCCATCGCCTCCCTCGGCCTCAACCCTGACGAGGGTGATGAGGAGCAGACCAACGGCAAGGTCACCAAGAAGCGCAAGGGCTACACCGTCCAGCGCTATAAGGGTTTGGGCGAGATGGACCCCAAGCAGCTGGCGAGCACCACGATGGACCCCAAGACGCGCATCCTGCAGCGCGTCACCATCGAGGACGCCGTCGTGGCCGACCGCGCCGTGCGTGAGCTCATGGGCTCCGAGGTTGGGTATCGCCGCGAGTATATCGAGAAGCACGCGCACGACGCGCGCTTCCTGGACGCCTAACAGGCGTCGCCCGATGTGTAATTTGGGGACGGGTGCGCTTTTACACATCGGTACAGAGGCGCACATCGCTCGGCACGCGCCCGGGCGATGTGCAAAAGCGCACCCGTCCCCAAATTACACATGCAACCACGACCGGTAAGGAGAACACGTGGCTGACGATATGAACAACGACGAGCGCGAGCTCGATGGTGCATCCGAGGGCATGCCCGAGGACCTCAAGCGCCTGCTCGCCCGCGCCACGGAGGACGAGGACGGCGGGTACGACCCCGACGCCGAGTCCGACGAGGAAGAGAATGACGACGAGGAGCTCGAGGAGAGCTTCGGCGCCAACGACCGCGGCGAGGACGCCGGCACTGACGTCAACGGCGGCACGCTGCAGGTCAGCGAATTCGGCCGCGAGATGAAGCAGTCCTTCATCGAGTACTCGATGTCGGTCATCACCGCCCGCGCCCTGCCCGATGTCCGCGACGGCCTCAAGCCCGTCCACCGCCGTATCCTGTATGCGATGAACGAAAGTGGCATCTTCCCCAACCGCCCGCACAAGAAGTCTGCATGGACGGTCGGCGAAGTTATCGGCAAGTACCACCCGCACGGCGACTTCGCCGTGTACGAGACCATGGTCCGCATGGCCCAGTGGTTCTCCATGCGCACCCCGCTCGTGGACGGTCACGGCAACTTCGGCAACATCGACGGCGACGGCGCGGCGGCCATGCGTTACACCGAGTCCCGCCTGGCCAAGCCCGCCATGGAGCTCCTGCGCGACCTCCAAAAGGACACAGTCGACTGGCAGCCCAACTACGACGAGTCGCTCGCCGAGCCCATCGCCCTGCCCGCGCGCTTCCCCAACCTGCTGGTCAACGGCAGCCAGGGCATCGCCGTCGGCATGGCGACCAACATCGCCCCGCACAACATGGGTGAGGCCATTGAGGCGACCTGCTACCTCATCGACCACCCCGACGCGACGGTCGACGAGCTCATGCAGATCATGCCCGGCCCCGACTTCCCCACGGGCGCCCTCATCATGGGCACCGATGGCATCCGTCAGTCCTACGAGACCGGCCGCGGCTCCATCACCGTGCGCGCCAAGGCGCACGTCGAGTCCACCAAGACCGGCCGCAACCGCCTCGTGTTCACCGAGATCCCGTACATGGTGAACAAGGGCACCCTGCAGGAGAAGATCGCGAGCCTCGTCAACGAGAAGCGCATCGAGGGCATCTCCGACATGCGCGATGAGTCGACCCAAAAGGGCCTGCGCCTCGTCATCGAACTCAAGAAGGGTGTCATTCCGCAGGTCGTGCTCAACAACCTCTATAAGTACACCTCCCTGCAGACGACCTTCGGCGCCAACAACCTCGCCCTGGTCAACGGCATCCCCAAGCGCCTGTCCCTGCGCGAGATGTTGCAGCACTACATCGATCACCAGGTCGACGTCGTGACCCGCCGCACCCGCTTCGACCTCAAGAAGGCCCAGGCCCGCGCGCACATCCTCGAGGGTTACCTCATCGCCCTCGACCACATCGACGAGGTCATTTCCATTATCCGCTCCTCGCAGACGGATGCCGAGGCTTCCGCGCGCCTCATCGAGCGCTTTGGGTTCACGCCCGAGCAGACCACGGCCATCCTCGAGATGAAGCTCCGCCGCCTCACCGGCCTGGAGCGCGACAAGATCGAGGAGGAGCTCGACGGCCTGCGCCGCGCCATCGCCTACTACGAGGATCTGCTTGCGCACGAGGAGAAGATCCTCGGCGTGATCAAGGAGGAGATGCGCGAGATCGCCCGCAAGTTTGGCGACAAGCGCCGCACCGAGATCACCCACGCCGAAAAGGACCTCGACGTCGAGGACCTCATCGCCGACGAGGACATGGTCGTGACCATCACTCACACCGGCTACGTGAAGCGCATCCCGGTGGCCGCCTACCGCGCCCAGAAGCGCGGCGGCAAGGGCGTCTCCGGCGTGAGCCTCAAGGAAGACGACGTCATCGACGAGATGTTCATCGCCAGCACCCATGAATATGTGCTGTTCTTCTCGACGCGCGGCAAGGTGTACCGCCTCAAGGTGCATGAGCTGCCCGTGGGCACCCGCCAGGCCCGCGGCACCGCGATCGTCAATCTGCTTCCGTTTGAGGAGGGAGAGAAGATCGCGTCCGTCATTTCTTGCCGCGAGTTCCCCGAGGACGAGTACCTCATGTTCGCGACGGCGAGCGGCATGGTGAAGAAGACGGCCATGGCCGCTTACGACCGTTCGCGCCGCGATGGTATCATCGCCATCAACATTAAGAACGGCGACCGCCTGCTGGGCGTCCGCCGTGTGAAGCCGGGCGACAAGATCATCATGGCCACCACCGCCGGCAAGGCCATCATGTTCGCCGAGGACCAGGTCCGCGCCACCGGTCGCGACACGAGTGGCGTCCGCGGCATCACCATGAAGGGTGACGCCGAGGTGCTGGGCATGGAGATCACCAACGGCCGCGGCGAGCTGTTCGTGGTGACCGAGCGTGGCTACGGCAAGCGCACCCCGGTTGCCGACTACCCCGAGCAGAATCGTGGTGGTCAGGGCGTCTACACGATTCAGATGACCGAGCGCAAGGGCGCTCTGGCAGCCATGAAGGTCGTGGGGCCGCAGCACGAGCTGTTCATCATCACCGAGGGTGCCACGGTTATCCGCGTGAAGACCACTGAGATTTCCCAGACCGGTCGCGCGACCCAGGGTGTGAAGATGATGAGCGTGGGCGATGGCGACCGCGTCACCGCCGTGGCTCGCATGACGAGTGCCAAGAAGAAGGCCAAGGCTCCGGCCGTTGCCGAGGGCCAGGAGTCGCTCGACCTGCTGGCCGCCGGTGCGATGGAAGCCCCGGCCGATGACGACCACGTCGACATCGGCTCTGGTGACGAGGCGCTGGAGGACCTGCTCGAGGAGTAAGAGCTCGCCCGGAGATGGGGCCTTCCCGAGGGGTGGAGGCTCCCGACCGAGGGGTGGGAGCCTTCCTGGTGGAAGAGGTCGTAATTCTCGGCGAGGGCTCTTTTCGCGGTCCAAGAACTGCGATGCGGGGTTCGACATTTTTCCTCGCGTTCGACGCGAGGTTTGATAAGCGGGGGTGCGCCGCGCGCACCCCCGCTTTTTGATGCAGATCTAATCCCGGTGCCCCGCACCCGCTTTTGGAGCCCGTTCCTACGTTCGAAAAAGCTCGATTCCGGGCTCCGCACTTGCAAATTGATTGGATTCTCTGCAAGGAGGGGGGTCAGTAATTAATATGTGTGGGGTTTATTCAAAGCTCGTGAGTATGCACTCGTTTTGAGGGCCCAATCAAGGGATAATTCCTCGAATTTGTTGGCGGAAAAACATGTCTACTCGACCCAGTTCGATAAACCCCGCACATATTAATTAACAACACCCTGTTATATCGTAATCGGCATTGGTGAACACCTCGTGTGGCCAATTTGCAGCCGCCTGCGACGGGCGGGTTTCGCCGTGTCTCAGTTGAGACGTCCACATGTGGTGGATTTTACCGAGGCAGCCCCACCGTCTGCTCGCGGCCGCTGCGCGGTGGTTTTGCCCTGGCCCCGCACAGAGTTAGTTTCGTCGCTCCCCAACTCAGCCGCATGGGTATAAAACAAAAATGATTGCCTGCTGTGCAAAGTGTCGCCGCTGTGAGGGGTACCGCGATGGAGCGTGTTTCGATAGAGGATAAGGCGCGCCTGCTCGCCGGCGCCTCCCACTGGCGCACCTATGGTGACGAGCGGCTCGGGGTGGCAGCCCTAACGCTTTCGGATGGACCGCATGGCCTGCGCAAGCAGGAGGGATCCAGCGACCATTTGGGCATTGCCGAGAGCGTACCGGCAACATGTTTCCCCTCTGCCGCCGCGCTCGCGTGTTCGTTTGATCCCGATCTCATCGAAGAAGTCGGCGCCGCCCTCGGCGAGGAGGCTGCCAACCAGGGTGTCGATGTCGTTCTTGGCCCAGGAGTCAACATAAAGCGACATCCGCTGTGCGGACGCAATTTTGAGTATTTCAGCGAGGACCCCGTCGTCTCCGGCGAGATGGGCGCTGCAATGGTTCGTGGCATTCAGAGCCGCGGCGTGGGTGCCTGCCTCAAGCATTTCGCAGGTAACAGCCAGGAGCACGCCCGCATGGTGGCGGACTCCGTCATAGATGAGCGCGCGTTGCGGGAGCTGTATCTTGCCCCTTTCGAGTACGTGGTGAAGTCGGCGCATCCCTGTACCATCATGACAGCGTACAACCGCCTCAATGGTGAGTATTGTTCTCAGAATCGCTGGCTGCTGCAGGACGTGCTGCGCGACGAGTGGGGGTTCGACGGGGCTGCGGTCAGCGACTGGGGAGCCATGAGTTCAAGTGTGGCGTCGGTTCACGCGGGTCTCGACTTGTGCATGCCTGGCCCGCGCCGCGATCACGCCTCGGCCATCGCGGAGGCGGTGCGGTCTGGCGAGTTGGGCGAGGAGGACCCTGATGAGCGCGTGGAGGCTCTTGCCCGCTTGACCTCGCGGATCAAGCCCAAGTGCCCACCCGTGGCCACGGCGGACAAAGAGACGTTTTATCGATCCCATGCAGACCTCGCCCGCCGCGCCGCGGCACAAAGTGCAGTGCTGCTTAAAAATGAGGGAACGCTCCCGCTGAACACAACGCAAACGGTGGCGGTTATCGGGGCGTTTGCCCGCCTGCCGCGGTACCAGGGTTCGGGGTCGTCGCGTATCAACCCAAAGTTTCTGGACAACATCTGGTATCGCATCGAACAACGTGGGTTTGCCGCCACGTACGCCGATGGTTACGAACCCCAGATGGGAGAGACCAACGAGCAGCTGCTGGCTGAGGCGGAGCGCGTTGCCTCCGATGCAGACGTTGCCGTTGTGGTGGCGGGTTTGCCCGCCCGCTACGAATCGGAGGGATTCGACCGCAAGCTCATGGTGATGCCTCGAGGGCACGTGGAGCTCATCGAGCGCGTGTGCGCCGCCAATCCGCGAACTGTTGTGGTGCTGCAGGGCGGCGCGCCCATGGAGATGCCCTGGCACGATAAGCCCGCTGCGATCCTGTTGATGTATCTCTCCGGTTGCCAGGGTGGCGGCGCGGCGGTCGACGTGCTCGCGGGTGATGTGAATCCCAGTGGAAAGCTTGCCGAAACTTGGCCCCAGCGCCTGGCAGACACGGCGCTCGGTTCTACGTTCCCCGATATGGACCGCGAGGTGCATTACCGCGAGAGCGTGTTCGTGGGATATCGCTATTACGATGCGGTGGGTGTCGACCCTGCATTTCCGTTTGGGTTTGGCTTGTCGTACACGCAGTTTGAGTACCGCAACCTGGAGGTGAATCATGGGCGCGTGAGGTTGCTGGTAAAAAACACCGGTGTTCGCGCCGGTGCCGACGTCGTGCAGCTGTACATGGCACCCTCGGCCGGAGTGATGCCGCCTCCTCGTCCACCACAAAAGCTCGTCGCGTTTCGCAAGGTGCATGTGGAACCCGGCGAGGAACGGGCGGTTGAGTTCTCTTTGGGGGTGGAGGCCGTGCGGAGCTGGGATGCTTCGGCTCATGAGTGGGTTGTGTGTGCGGGGGCATACGAGCTTCGGGCTTCTGCGTCCAGTCGCGACGTGCGCCTGCGCCTGCAGCTTGAGGTGTCGGAGGACGGAGTAGTCGAGGTCGCTCGTCGCGAACCGCCCCGGGCTGCTTCGGATTTCCCGCAGCACAACCGCCCCATCGCGGTCCCGTCGATATATGAGAAGCCGCATGCCGGCTGTTTTGCCGAGCCCGAGGCGGAGTCTGCGTTTACGCAGCTCTATGGATCGGAACTACCTGGACCCCGTTCCGTCGTTCCCTTCACCGTTGATTCTACGGTTGAGGACATGGCGGCGAGCTGGTTTGGTCGCCGAATGTTCCGCATCATCGATTGGGTTGTGGCGGAACCCGCCAGCAAGATGGACCACATTCAGAGGACGATGATGAGGGAGATGGCGGCGGACATGCCGCTGCGTTCGCTCACCACGAGCGGCGTCCCGCTGGGGGCGGTCGAGGGTTTCGTGGGCATGCTCAATGGGCACTACCTCACGGGTTTTGCACGGGTTGTGCGTGAGCTCACCCGCGCGATTTCCTCGACCCGTTAGCAGCGATTTAGAAGTCGTCGGGCGAAAGGTTCTGGACAAACTCGTCGAACCGCTCGATTTCCTTCTCGGCGGCACCTTCGCTGGCGTTGGATTGCAGCGAGATGCTGCCTGCGCGGTTCATGACGTCGTCTTCAACATAAATGGGCGCGTTTGAGCGCGCGGCCAGGGCGATAGCGTCGCTCGGTCGGGCATCGATCCTGATTTCGCTGTGAGTCGATTTGGGCTGGTCCGGGCGACGGACATCGGTGCTGGGATGGCCGGCCTCGCCCACACGTCCGCCCGATGCGTCGCCAGCGGTTGCACTGTCGAGCAGCGCCTCGCGATCACCGCCCTCTGCGTCTTCGCGTTCATCAGGGCAGTTGATACCGTCGCGCCCCAAAACAACGTCGGCATAGAACACCGGCGCGTCCCAGTGGCGTATCTCCACGCGTTCGACCTTGGCACCAAGCTGCTGGACGGTGGTGAGAAGCAGATCGTGCGCGATGGGGCGCGCGGGGGATTTTGCCTGGTCCATCCCGCCGCCAATGGCGGCCGCTTCATAGGAGCCGGTTTGAATGCTGAGCGCGCGGAGCGGCGCATCGGATTCGCTCGACGGCCTGCGTTCGCGCAGGACAACAACGGAGGGCACCGGCCCTGTGGCCATCACAATGCTTTCAATATCAACGCGGACCATGGGAATCCTTCAAACGTACGCGAGGGGTTATGGGAAGTGAACTCTCATGGTACCCAAAATGGGCTGCAATGGCATACATGGGTAACAAGTGAAGAAAATTGTCTGCAGACTATCAACATATGACTAAGTTGGGGGGTGCCCTCCTTGCGCTATAGTGTTGGTTACATATCCCGATTGCCGGTAATCGTCGCTGAGTGCGCGTTGCGGAAGAGCGGTTGGGGGTTTGAATATGTATCGCTTTTGTATGGCGAAGCTAACTCATGTGCAAGTGAGTATTGGCGAAGCCATGCGGAAAGGTATGAGGTGCCGTGGGCATTTACGTTGTTCAGGTGGTCGGTGGTCAAGAGACCAAGGCTGCCAGCATGATTGCGAAGCTTGCTCGGAGCGTTGTGGAGGATTGTTTTGTCCCCCGTCGCGAGGTTATGCGGCGTAAAGACGGCGCCTGGGAAAAGAAGTGCGAACGGCTCTTCCCCGGTTATGTGTTTGTGCAAACCGATGATCCGTTGGAGGTGTGGCAGCTGCTTCGGGCGGTGCCGACGTTTACCCGGATTCTTGGGTCTGCAGGCGATACATTCTTGCCCCTTACCAGCGATGAGGTCACTTGGATCAACGTTCATACAAACGCGGAAACGCATGTTGTGGAGATGAGCGAGGGCGTCATCGAGGGTGATCGCGTGGTGGTGACCTCTGGGCCCCTGAAGGGTCAGGAGGCGAGCATTGCGCGCATCGATCGTCACAAGCGCCTGGCATGGGTGGATATGGAAATGTTCGGACGACGTAAAACGATTCGAGTTGGGCTGGAGATTGTGTCCAAGAAATAAGGCTCGAATTGACCAAAGGGGGAAGGGCCCGTGGCCGAGCCGAGAGATCTCACGAAGGATGAGGTCATGAGTGAAGAACAGGCTACTCGCTCTCGTGTGGCAAAGCGGGGAGATTTCCGCGTCCCGCCACCGGACGATACGGTCCCCGCGCCCAAGCCTGGTGGCGCGGGATATCGTTTTATAAAGCGCTTGTTCGACATTGTGTTTAGTGCCATGGTTTGTGCGATTCTCACCCTGCCCGTCGCGGTTTTGTGCCTGCTCGTGATGGTCGATTCCCCTGGCGTTCCGTTTTTTCGCCAGGAGCGCATTGGCCTGAATGGCAAGAAGATCCGCATTTGGAAGATTCGCTCCATGGTGACGGATGCGCACACCAATCCCGAGCGGTATATGACTCCCGAACAGCTGGAGCAGTGGGAGCGTGAGCAGAAGGTCGATGACGATCCGCGCATCACGCGCATTGGCAGATTCCTGCGCAACACCAGCCTGGATGAGCTGCCCCAGTTTCTCAACGTGCTCACCGGAGAGTTGTCGGTGATCGGCCCCAGGCCCGTGACGGAGGAGGAGACCTACGAGTTCGGCAACGCCCGCGACGAGTTTTTGTCAGTGAAGCCCGGTATTACCGGCTGGTGGCAGGTGACCGAGCGCAATAACGCAACGTGGGAAAACGGCGATAGGCAGATGCTTGAGCTGTTCTACGTGAGGCACGCGAGTTTGGCGCTGGACCTGCGAATTTTTGTCAGGACCTTCAAAGCGATGGGAAGCGGACAGTGAGGGAAAGCAATTGTGTTTCCGTGATTATACCGACGCTTAATGCCGAGTCGTTAATCGAAGACTTGCTGGTTCTTCTGGAGAGCCAGACCGTTGCTCCAAGCGAGATTATCGTGATAGATTCGAGCTCCGATGACCGTACGGTCGAGATTGCGAGCGCGCATCCTCTCGTTCGTGTGATTGAGATCAAGAGAGATGATTTCGATCACGGAGCAACTAGAAATTTGGGCTTTAGCGAGTCAGCTGGTGATTTCATATTATTAATGACGCAGGATGCCGTTCCGACTGATGAATTCTTGATTGAGAAGTTGCTGCTCCCCTTTGAAGATCGGGATGTAGCCATTGCGTCCGCCCGCCAGCTCCCCAAGGAGGATGCGCGACCCTTCGAGAGGTTGGTGAGGGAATTCAACTATCCAGATCAGTCAAACAAGCGAACCGAAAAAGATATCGCTCGTCTCGGAATCAAGGCATTCTTCTCTTCTGATGTCTGCTGTATGTATCGCCGCTCATCCCTTAGCATTATCGGTGGAATCCCCGCTCCATGCTCCACAAATGAGGACATGCTCGCTGCTGCTCGTTGCCTGAGATCTGGCATGATCGTTTGTTATGTTGCTGAAGCCTGTGTCTTCCATTCGCATAATCTGACGTTTAGACAACAGTTCGCTCGCAATATTGCAATTGGATCATTTTTGAAATGTCACTCAGACGAACTGGCGGATTCCTCGGAAAAGGAAGAGGGATTTAGACTGCTCGAATACGTATTCAAGGGTTTACAAGCGAATGGGGAATATCGGGATATGATCGCATTCGCGGGTGACTGCGTTGCGAGATTGCTCGGTAATCGGATGGGAAGGCACTTGCGATCATGATTTCCGTCTGCATGGCAACATACAATGGTGAGAAGTATCTTGAGAGGCAGATTGAATCGATAGTTTCTCAGCTTCATGAGGGTGATGAGCTGGTTGTGTCCGATGATGGATCAACTGATGCGACAGTGCATATACTCGAGTCGTTCCAGCGAAGGTGCCCTAGCATCAAGATTGTGGAAGGGCCTCATTTGGGCGTTGTTGCAAATTTTGAGAACGCAATTTCAAACGCCGGTGGAGATTACATCTTCCTCTCCGATCAAGACGATGTGTGGAATCCTCAAAAAGTAGAAAGGGTTATGGCTGCCTTTGGAGCCGTGGAACCTGACTTAATTGTGCATAATGCGGAGATTGTTGATTCCGATTTAACATCATTGGGCTTTACTACTTTCGAATGGAGGAAGTCCGGCCCGGGATTAATAAAGAACCTGAAGCGCAACTCTTTTATCGGGTGCTGCATGGCGTTTCGTAGGGAGATTCTGCCGCTATGCCTTCCATTCCCCAGGCACATCGCGATGCATGACTGGTGGATTGGATTGGCCTCATGCTTGAATAGCGATCCAATGTTTATTGATGATTGTCTAATTCAGTATAGGAGACATGGAGACAACGCATCGAAGATGACGCACAAGGGTGCAATTGAGATGCTCTCCGATCGATTTCTGATGGCTTGCAGCCTGCTGCGCAGGCTGCAAGAGGTACGCCGACGTTAAAGATTGCCTGCGGTTTAGTTTGGGCGATGTTGGGTTCGGCGGTTGAGAGGCTGGTTGTTTGAATGGTCTATCTGATCCTTGCGTTCGCTACACGCTGGATTTTTTCTAAGAGTGAAAAAACTGAAAGAACTAATTATAGAGCAGGTTCCGATTCGGTAAATATCCACGGCGTTGTGGCGATTATTGTTGTAACGTTGGCTTATTGTGTGATTGCCGGCTTAAGAGCGTCGACAGTCGGTACCGATTTAAAGGTATATGGAATTGACATGTACCACATCGCACGCGATTTTACTTTCGAAGAGTTTTGCATCCACTTTAATTCGTTTGCACCGCTATTCGCCATTCTCTCGTGGGGCATGGCTCGAATAGCACCATCAATACAGTGCTATTTTTTCATTCTTCAGATTCCGATCGCCCTGCCGGCGATTGCGGCGATTTGGTTCGCGGGGCGAGGGAGGAGAGACCTTGGAGTCCTTCTATACGGATTGCTTTTATTTCCCATATCCCTGAATTTAATTCGACAATCGATGGCAATAGCATTCTCGCTGCTTGCATTTTCAATGTTGATAAATGGCAAAAGTAAAGCAGCTGCCATGACATTGGTACTCGCATTTTTCTCGCACTATTCTGCACTGATTTCCATCCTCCCAATGGCTCTGTATTTAATTCAAATGAAATGTGGAAAAGCCAGGCGACTGTATCCGTATGTCGGCTGCTTCGTGGTTATAGCATTGGTTCTGTTGGCGTATCCAGTCGTGCTTCCGGTGCTTTCGGCTATTTCTGACTACTTTGCGAAATATGGTGATACGGGCCTGTCTCTGGGTATGAGCGCAGTGCTGGTTTCTGCAACGGTTGGATTATTGTTGGTGACTATGCTGCTGCCCGGTGAAGATCCTGGTGAAATGACCGATCAGGAAATATGGGTTGCAGGCACCATTGCCAACGGCTGCATAATGTACCTACTGGCATTTCATGCGATGGATTTGTATCGCGTTGCCTTGTATCTTATAGCTCCCATAGTACTTGCGCCCGGCCTGTTGGCGGGCTTCGGCGGCCTCGAGCGCAATGTTTTACAGCCGATAAAAAACGACTTCCAAAGGGCGTTCACCCGCATTGGCATGAATGAAAAGAAATGCCTCTTGCTGTTTTATGTTCTAATCATTGTTTTTTACCTAGTTTATTTTGTCTTACTCAGGCAGCATGAAGTGGTGCCTTATACGCCTGCATTTCATTAGGCGCTAGTTTTTGTCAAAGTTAGAAGGACGAGTGCTGTGTGCGAAATAAAAGAAAAACCCCTGGTATCCATATTTTGCATAACATACAACCAGGTAGATTATGTTGAAGAGGCTGTCAACGGGATTCTTAGGCAAGAAACTGATTTTCCGTTCGAGTTGATAATTCATGACGACGCCTCGACGGATGGAACGACGGAACTGTTAAAACGTTTGTGTGAGCACGATAATAGAATCAAGCTAATTACTGAGAACGAGAATCAATACAACAATCCAAATATTAGTTACTTTAGAGACTATTTTCTGCCCCGTGCGGAGGGAAAATACCTCGCGTCTTGTGAAGGGGACGACTGCTGGCTGGATCCCGGGAAGCTGAAGAGGCAGGTTGAATACATGGAGGGGCACCCGGATTGCACTATGGTGTGTTCTCGGGCTCGTGTTGTTGATGGCGTTAGCGAAAAGAATCTAGGATTCTTTGGATATGGAGAGAAAGATTGCCGACTCGGCGTGGTCGACCTCCTCAAGAGATGGGAGATACCGACAGCTAGCACCCTGTATAGAAAAAAAGATGCAATTGAATATGTGAAACACTGGACCTTCGAAAAGCCCGTCGGTGATTTTCCTCGAGCTGTATATCTGGCTGATCGTGGCTATATTTTCTATTCTTCATCAGTGGACACTACATACCGTTTTTCCGTGCCCAATTCATGGACAACGAGCGTTAAGCATAGCCGAAGCAGAAAGGTGGAGAATGCGTACAGATGGTTGAACATGTTGTCGGAAATTGATAGTTCGACTTTTGGCAAGTACCACCTGGATATCGTTGACCATGCGGCTTACTATGCAATTCAAATAAAATGCCTTTCGAGAAAGCAAATCGAGGAATCCCCCCTCCTCTTAGAGTGTTTTGAAAAGTTAACTACAAAGCAGAAAATTAAAACAGCAATGACCTGGGCTATCGATAGGCTCGGATTTCAAGTTGTTAGGGTTGGATGGAACGGGTTGCTGGGGTGGAGGATTGAGCGGGTGGAATGAATGGGACTGCAAGGTTCAGCCGCGATGGTCCGACGATAAAAGCGAGCGATGATGGGATGGAATAAAAGAGAGCTTAAATAAAGTGGTTGAGATGTACTTTTAGCCAGAGAGCTAAATTAACCCTTTTAATAAGTTAAAGCGGTTGCTCGCCTATAGCTGATTGAAGGGAAACCATTATTGGAATGTATTTTCCGAATGGGGAATCTGGGGGGCAGTCTGTTTACCCTTGGGTTTAATTGCGGCTAGAAGCTTGGTGAATCTGTTTTTATCAACGAAGGGCAGTGAGTAGCTTTCTGCCCATAGGGGTGAGAACCTGTCGCTGAGGATATCCTTGAGGAGTGTCATAAATTATGAGCAAAGAAAAAATACTGGTTACACGCTCGTCGATGCCTCGACTTGGCGAGTATATGGAGGAGATTGCCCCCTTATGGGATAGTCATTGGCTGACCAATATGGGTGTAGAACACGAAAAGCTCGAGGCGGGTTTGAGGGAATATCTTAAGGTGCAAAACGTTGCTCTTTTCTGCAATGGGCATCTTGCGTTGGAGTGCGCTCTGGAGGCAATGCACCTGACGGGCGAGGTGATTACGACGCCCTTCACATTTGCTAGTACAGTTCACGCCATAAAGAGAGTTGGGCTTACACCAGTCTTCGCCGACATCAAGCCGGATGATTACACGATTGACCCAGCTTCAATTGAAAGATTGATTACTCCGAGGACTTCGGCAATAGTTCCCGTGCACGTCTACGGAAATTTGTGCGATGTGGATGCGATAGCCGATGTAGCCAATGCTCACGGTTTGAAAGTCATTTATGACGCCGCCCATGCGTTTGGAGTCGAAAGAGACGGTATCTCCTCCGCGGCCTTTGGAGATGCCTCCATGTTCTCTTTCCATGCGACAAAAGTTTTTAACACGATTGAGGGAGGCGCTGTTTGCTTCTCTGACGAGCATCTGATGAGTCTTCTAAATCATTGGAAAAACTTCGGCATCGTCGATGCTGAAAATGTCGAGTATATTGGCGGCAACGCCAAAATGAATGAGTTTTGTGCGGCAATGGGTGTATGCAATCTAAGACATATTGACGAGGAGATTGCCAAGAGGGAAAAAATTGAAGAGCTTTACAGGGCGAGCCTTAATGGGATTGAGGGCATTCGCTTCGTGGATTATCAAAAAGGCGTAAGGCACAACCATGCGTATATGCCCATTCTCTTCGATGAAAGCGTGTGTGGGACGACGAGAGACGAAGTCTTTAATCGATTGGCGGAAAGGGGATTTTGCGCGCGAAAGTACTTCTATCCATTGGTGAGCGATTATGCTTGCTATCGTTCGGTGTACAACAGCGTCGCAACGCCCATTGCTCGCTGGGTATCCGATCGAATCCTAACACTTCCCATGTATGCTGATCTTTCATTTGAAAAAGTGGTTGAGATTTGTGACATCATCCGCGGAGGTTCTCGATGATCGATTTGAGAGGCAAGCGTCTTCTCGTATTGGGAGGTACAGGTCAGCAGGTTAAAATCGTCGAGGCCGCTAAGAGGCGAGGGGTATGGTGCGCGGTTGCAGATTACCTGCCTGAATCCCCGGCAAAGATGATTGCAGATGCGTCCTATTGCATTGACATCAAGGATGTGAACATGCTTGAGGCCTTGGCGCACTCTGAATCAATTGATGGAGTGGCCTGCGGATACATCGATCCGTGTCAAAGGCCATACCAAGAGCTCTGTGAAAGGCTCGGCGTTCATTGCTATGGTACCCGCGAGCAGTTCCAAAAAATGACGGATAAGTTGGAATTTAAGGAGCTATGCCGATCCTGCGGAGTCGATGTAATTCCGGAATACCGATTGGAAGAGCTTGAGGAGGCATCTTCCGTATTTCCAGTTTTTGTCAAGCCGGTGGATAGCCGCGGTTCACGTGGACAAGCGGTTTGTAGGACATTAGAAGAGGTGGAAGCTGCCGTTGATAATGCAAGGATAGAATCGTCTAACGGGCAGTACATTATTGAAAAGTATGTAGAAGGGGCCCAGGAGTTTCAAGCGACATACTTTGTTGTCAACGGCACCCCCCATCTCGTGAGAACTGCAGACAGTTTCACAGGTGACGAAAGATCGGGCCTGGAAAAGGTTGTGCTTGGGGCAATATCGCCGTCGAGATTCACCGGTGTCTATCTGGAAAAAGCCCATGGCGCAGTGGCGCACATGTTGGAGGTTCTCGGATTGAAGAATGGACCGGCATTTATGCAGGGTTTTTATGATGGAGAGGCCTTTCGTTTCTTCGATCCCGGTTTGAGATTCCCTGGAGTTGACTACGAACGTATCTACGATCGGGTATTTGGAATCGACCTTGCAGAGATGCTTGTCGAGCTCTCTCTTACGGGGGAATTGGAATGTAGCAGCTTGCCTGAGAATGGCGTATTGCTAAAAGGTTCCTCAGCTGCCATTTTGTTTCCGACTATCAAGTCTGGAATAGTTGGCAATACGGAGAGCTTCGAGTTGATTTCGAGAATGGCGGGAGTTGTATCAGTTATTCCCCGTGTTGAGCAAGGGGATGAAATTTGCTGGACATATGATGTAAATCAACGCGCATGCGAGGTGGATATTTTGGCTGACAGTCTACAGAATCTCGCGGATAGGATTAACCAAGTGAACGAGAGGTTGAGTATCAGAGATATTGCCGGGAAAGAGATGAAGTACGAAGTGTTTAGCGGGGATCAGTTAGTTGGGTCAAAATAGGTCTTCATCCATATTCGTGAAATAAGAAGGTGAGAAAGGGGTGCTGCCCATGTTGCAAGATTGCATCCTGCTTTCAGGCAAAGACGTTGAAGCTGCTGCTGCGGGGCATGAATCGGAGCTTCTCTCTGTGGTGGAGAGTGCGTTTCGCGATTGGCATGCTGGCCGCGTGGTCTCGCCGCAGAAAACTTCTCTGATTTTTGATGATGTAACTCAGAGCAGGATAAATTGTATGCCATCTGGTCTGCCGGCCCAACAGGTCGCCGGTGTCAAATGGGTCTCCGTCTTTCCTGAAAACCCAAAAATGGGAATACCGAACGTGGGTGGCTTGCTGATTCTCTCAAACTTACAGGATGGCAGGGCAATATGCGTGATGGATGCCTCTAGCTTGACGGAATTGCGAACCGCGATAGTTGACGCGCTCGCCGCTTCATACCTGAAGCCAAATGACACTCGGGTGATGGCGGTTTTGGGGACGGGCAGGCAGGCTCGTTCGCATGCAATAATATTCAATGCTCTATTCGAGGAGATCGGTGAGGTTCGCATTGCGGGGAGAAATCCTGCGCACGTACGCGCGCTAGCGTCAGATCTTGTGCGCCAAGGTGTTCCGGCGGCTTCTTATGACGGGGATTACGCTGCTGCAGTCGGTGGTGCTGACATTGTGGTTACCGCTATTAGTGGGCAAGAGGCTCTTTTGAAGCGGCGTTGGCTTGGAGAAAGAGTTTTGTATTGTCACGTTGGTGGTCTTGAGGACGAGGATGCGGTGGCACAGTCTGCTTCAAAGATAATTTGTGATGACTGGAATTCACTGAAGCACAGGGGGTCTCCGACGATTGCTCGGATGTACGAGAGGGGGCTCCTTGCCGATGACGATATTTCTGGCAACCTCGGTGATTTGGTTTCTGGGGTGATTTCGCCTCGGGAGCCGAGTGATGGTCTGATTTATTTCAACGCAATAGGAATGTCAATAATTGACGTGGCGGTTGCAAACTGGATTTATCAGGAATGCTCAAAAATGAGCATTGGCGGTAGCTTTGTTTTTTAACACGAGCATGGGGGAAAGATGAAAATCGATTACGAACTCTTTTTGGCAAAACTTCAGGCAAACGGAATGGAGTCTGGTAGGGCGAAGGCATTTGTAAAGAGAATGAAGATGGCTGAAACAATGGTTCCCTTTGATACTGCTGAGTCTCGAAAGGCGATGTATCACGGGTTTGTGCCCGACAAGGTGGACGCTTTCGGTTTGAATGATGGGAATTACGACCTGTTTCTCTCCGATTTTGACTACCATATGATGCACCCACTTAATAATCACTTTAAAATATGGGTTAATGACAAGCTAACGCTTAAATATATGCTCTCCACATCCAGCTTGGGTCATCTGATGCCAAAGTACTATCTTTACATTGAGAATGACGGGCGCTATACGTATCTCATGGACATGCCGGATGATGTGAGACGTTCTCGAAGCTGCCTCCTCGACCTTCTCAGGCGTGAGCGAATTCTGGCTATGAAGCCGAATCACGGTGAGGGGGGAGCGGGCTTTATCCGTCTTGAAATGAATGAGGATGATCTCATTTCGGTGAATGGTGAGTTAATTAGCGAGGCTGATTTTGCTCAGGTCGAGAAGAAACTCAACGGATACATAGTTACTGAATATATCTCTCAGTGCGATGAATTTGCAAAGATATGGCCGAGCAGTGAATGCAGTTTGCGCGTCGTTATGGCGAAGTGTCCACAAAACGATATGTATGCTCCAGCAACATTCGACAATATTATCTCATATGCTCGATTTGGGGCGTCAACTTCAGGTGTGACTTCCAACCTATCTCAGGGGGGGGTGGCTGTTCCGTTTGATTATGAAGACGGAACGCTTTGGGACCGTGGCTGGACTGAGGGGGCAAGCGGGAGTGTAAACTGGAATGTACGCGAACATCCCAATACAGGTATAGCTTTTAAGGGTTTGAAAATCCCGCAGTTTGATGCTGTCAAAAAATGCGTCGATGATGTTTGCAGCTATCTTTCATCCCTGGATTATTTCGGTTTTGACCTCATGATCACAAATAATCAGGTGTATATCTGCGAAATAAACACTCTCCCAGGGTTTGATTTCGAACAATCCATGTGGAGGGAAATACTGGCGACTGATCCCGCCCGTGCATTCTACGCAAGCAAAAGGAAGGCCTATCCAGAGGGGTTGCTCCTGCGCATTGTGGATGAGTGCACGGCTTAAGTTTGGTTGGGGCATATTTGACCAAGAAGAAGCGTGGCGTTTTTGTAAAGAGATTTGAATGAGGGGCAAAGTCATGAAGGGCATCATTCTCGCCGGCGGTTCCGGCACCCGCCTGTACCCGCTGACCACCGTCACCAGCAAGCAGCTGCTGCCGGTCTACGACAAGCCGATGATCTACTACCCGCTGTCCGTCCTCATGATGGCGGGCATCCGCGACATCCTGATCATCTCGACCCCGGCCGACCTGCCGAACTTCGAGCGCCTGCTGCGCGACGGGTCCGACTACGGCGTGAACCTGTCCTACGCCGTCCAGCCCAGCCCGGACGGCCTGGCCCAGGCCTTCGTCATCGGCGAGCGGTTCGCCGGCGGCGAGCCCTGCGCACTGGTGCTGGGGGACAACATCTTCTACGGCAACGGCCTGGGCCGGCACCTGCGCCGCGCGGTGGAGAACGCCGAGACCCGCGGGCTCGCCACCGTGTTCGGCTACCACGTCGACGACCCCGAGCGCTTCGGCGTCGTGGAGTTCGACGGCGACTTCAACGCCGTCTCCATCGAGGAGAAGCCCGAGCACCCGAAGTCCAGCTACGCCGTCACCGGCCTGTACTTCTACCCGGGCGACGTGTGCTCCCGCGCGAAGCGGGTCACGCCGTCCGCCCGCGGCGAGCTCGAGATCACCGACCTCAACCGCATGTACCTGGAGGACGGGCTGCTGTCCGTCGTGACCCTCGGCCGCGGCTACGCGTGGCTCGACACCGGCACCATGGAGAGCCTCCACGAGGCGGGCGAGTTCGTCCGCGCCGTCGAGCGCTCCCAGGACATGCCCGTGTCCGTGCTGGAGGAGATCGCCTACGAGAACGGCTGGATCGACCGCGGGACGCTCTCCGCCTGCGCCGAGCGCTACGGCAAGTCCGAGTACGGCAGGCACCTGAAGCGCGTCGCCGCCGGCGAGTTCGTCAACCGGAACCTCGACTACTAGGGAGGCGCAATGCCCGACACCACCTTCGAGCCCCGTCGCATAATCGTCACCGGCGGCTGCGGCTTCATCGGCTCCAACTTCGTCCACCACGTCGTGCGCGAGCACCCGGGCGTCCACGTGACCGTGCTCGACAAGCTGACCTACGCC
>UQHS01000006.1 GCA_900540845.1 uncultured Collinsella sp. | reverse complement strand
CCGGCTGTCCCTCGGCTACCCGGTGTAGGATGTACAGGAAAACGTCCGCAGTCCCATTCGGCCTGATTTTCGACATTTTTACCCTCGCCAACAATGTTTCAACGGCGGTACGTCGCGACACCCGGGGATTCTTCAATAGTCACACTAAGAAAATCTTATGTGTTAAGACTTAGATTATTGAATAGAACAACCGTGACTCGGCAACAATATCTCTCGAACGAACAACGCGCCGCCCCGTAGGGCGGCCGAAAGCGATGTGCAATTTGGTGCCTGTCCCCATAGTGCACATTGCGAGAGAGGGTGATTCCATGAGAATCGACAAGCTTGCCATGACCTCGCGCGAGGCGCTGCAAAACGCCATCGGCATCGCGTCCGACGCGCAGGCCGGAGCGGTGGAGCCCATCCACCTGCTCGCGGCGCTGCTCACCGGCGGCGAGCGCAACATCTCCGTCATCATCGAGCGCATCGGGGCCGATCCAGCGCTGCTTGCAAGCTCCACGCAGGCCGCCATCGAGCGCGCCCCCAAGGTCGAGGGCTCCCAGCAGCAGCTTAGCGGGGATCTCACGCGGGTTCTTGAGCGCGCCGAGAAGAAGGCCGCCAAGATGGGTGACAGCTTTGTGGTGACCGAGCATCTGCTGATGGCGCTTGCCGAGGACAAGGGCGAGGCCGGCCGCGTCCTGCGCGACGCCGGCGTCACCAAGGAGCGTATCGAGCAGGTCTACGAGGAGCTGCGCGGCGATGACCGCGTAACCTCCGCGGATTCAAAACCCGAGTTCGAGGCCCTCGAGCAGTACGGACGCAACATCTGTGACCTTGCCCGCGCCGGCAAGCTCGACCCTGTCATCGGCCGTACCGACGAGATCCGTCGTACCATTCAGGTCCTGTCCCGTCGCACTAAGAACAACCCCGTGCTCATCGGCGAGCCGGGCGTCGGCAAGACGGCCATCGTCGAGGGTATCGCTCAGCGTATCGTGGCCGGCGACGTGCCGAGCACCCTGCGCGACCGCGACCTCATCGAGCTCGACATGAGCGCGCTGGTCGCCGGTGCCAAATACCGTGGCGAGTTCGAGGACCGCCTCAAGGCAGTGCTCAAGGAGGTCGAGAAGGCCGAGGGCCGCGTGATTCTGTTCATCGACGAGCTCCACACCATCGTGGGCGCCGGCGCGACGGAAGGGTCGATGGATGCCGGCAACATCCTGAAGCCCGCCCTCGCCCGCGGCGACCTGCACGCCATCGGCGCCACCACGCTCGACGAGTACCGCAAGTACATCGAGAAGGACGCCGCGCTCGCCCGTCGCTTCCAGCAGGTGTTTGTGGGCGAGCCCAGCGTCGAGGACACCATCTCCATCCTGCGCGGCCTGAAGGAGAAGTACGAGATCTTCCACGGAGTGCGCATCACCGACGGCGCGCTCGTGGCCGCCGCCGACCTCTCGAGCCGCTACATCGCCGATCGATTCCTGCCCGACAAGGCCATCGACCTCGTGGATGAGGCCGCCAGCCGCCTGCGCATGGAGCTCGATTCCATGCCTGTGGAGATCGACGCCATCACGCGTCAGCTCACGCGGATGCAGATCGAGGAGCAGGCCCTCATGAAGGAGACGGACGAGGCTTCGGCCGAGCGTCTCGAGGCACTGCGCCAGGACATCGCCGAGGTGCAGGAGCGCCTCAACGTGGCGAAGGCCGGCTGGCTCAACCAGAAGAACGCCATCGACCGCGTCCAGGAGCTCAAAAGCCAGCTGGACGAGGCTCGCGGCGAAGAGGAGCGCGCGACGCGCGACGGCGACCTTGCTCGTGCGTCCGAGCTGCGCTTTAGCGTGATTCCGGGTTTGGAGGCCCAGGTGCGCGAGGGCGAGGAGCAGCTCGCGGCCCAAAAGGAGGGCGAGGGCGCCCTCAAGGAGGAGGTCACCTCAGACGAGATCGCCGAGGTCGTGAGCTCGTGGACCGGCGTGCCCGTAGCGAAGATGATGCAGGGCGAGCTCGAGAAGCTGCAAGGCCTCGAGGACGAGCTGCATCGCCGCGTCATCGGCCAAGACGAGGCCGTGAGCGCCGTCGCCGCAGCCGTGCGCCGCAGTCGCGCCGGCCTCTCCGATCCCGATCGCCCCATCGGCAGCTTCTTCTTCCTCGGCCCCACCGGCGTGGGCAAGACCGAGCTCGCCAAGGCGCTCGCCGAGTGCCTGTTCGACGACGAGCGCGCGCTCGTGCGCATCGACATGTCGGAGTACATGGAGAAGTTCAGCGTGCAGCGCCTTATCGGAGCCCCTCCCGGATATGTGGGTTACGACGAGGGAGGCCAGCTCACCGAGGCCGTGCGTCGGCGCCCGTACTCCGTCATCCTGCTGGACGAGATGGAGAAGGCGCACCCGGATGTGTTCAACGTGCTGCTCCAGGTGCTCGATGACGGTCGCCTCACCGACGGCCAAGGCCGCCAGGTGAGCTTCAAGAACACGATCATCATCATGACGAGCAACGTCGGTTCGAGCGCGATCGCCGAGTTCGCGGGCCGCGACGACGCCGAGATGCGCCGTCTGGTGGATGAGGCCATGAGCCACACGTTCAGGCCTGAGTTCTTGAACCGCATCGACGACATCGTGGTGTTCCATCCGCTCGGCATGGCCGAGATCGAGAAGATCGTGGACATCCAGCTCGCCGACGTGCGTGCGCGCCTGGCCAAGGAGCGCATGACGCTCACGATCGCACCCGCAGCAAAGCAGATGCTCGCGGTGGGCGGCCTGGACCCGGTGTTTGGCGCCCGCCCGCTCAAGCGCCTCATTCAGCGCGAGGTGGTCGACGCCATTGCGCGCGCCATCATCGACGGCCGCGTCCACGAGGGCGATACGGTTTGCGTCGACGTTGACGAGGACGGCGCGTTCATCGTCGCCTAATGACAAATTTGGGGACGGGTGCAAAATTGCACATCGCTGCACATGGCGTGCCAGCTTCGTGCGGCGCCAATGCGAGCCGCGTCCTGTCCCTAGCCTCGCCGTTTTCGTATGGATGAAACTCGTATATGCTGCTAGACAGCGAATAAATCGGCTGCTCGGCCTTCCGCTGGCAAGCTCGCGGGAGGCCGAGCCCTGTTTTGGGGAGACACCATGGACGAGACGAAGAAGGCGACCGGGGAGCAGCGCGCTCCCGAATACGACGACCCGTGCATCCGCGCGGAAAACGAGGACGACGACGGCTACGACCCGTATTCCGACCGTCGGCCCGACCCCGAGCCGCTGTTTGAGCGCGACCCGTGGGCGTAGCGGCGCCCGCTGCGACCAAGGTGGTTGAGATGAGTTCGGAAGCGCGGCACGGCGCCGGGAAGGCCTCGCCCTCCGCGCCTACCGTCCACCAAGGGGGCGATCCCGTGGCGGCGGGAGATCCGCGCCCCGTTGTGGGCCGGTTCGCCCCGTCGCCCACCGGCCGCATGCACCTGGGCAACGTCATGGCTTCCCTGTTGGCATGGCTGTCGGTGCGCAGCCAGGGCGGCACGCTCGTGTTGCGCATCGAGGACTTGGACGACCGCGCGCGCAGCGGCCCGTGGGCGGATCTGCTCATGGACGATCTCCGCTGGCTGGGCCTCGACTGGGACGAAGGGCCGTACTACCAGACCGAGCGCCTCGACCTGTATGAGGACGCCTTGCGCAGGCTCGATGCGCTCGGCTTGCTCTACCCCTGTTTTTGTACGCGCGCGGAGCTTCATGCCGCGAGCGCGCCCCATGCCAGCGACGGGACGCCCGTATACGCGGGGACGTGTCGCACCTTGACGGCTGCTGAGGTTGCTGAACGTTCAAAATTGCGGCCTCCTGCCTTGAGATTGCGTGTTCCCGCTGCGGGCATCTCGTCCCGCTTTGGCGCCAACGTCCGCGAGAGTTTACTTTCGGAGCCGCAGTCGCCTGTTTTTGACGATTTGAAGCCGCGAGAGTTACCTCTCGCGGAGGGCGCTGCGCCCTTTGAGTACGACTGCGAGGGCGAGATTCGCTTTGAGGATCGCACGTATGGCACGTATCGCGAGGTTTTGGCTCGCGAATGCGGCGACTTTCTTGTGCGGCGTAGTGATGGCGTGTTTGCGTATCAGCTTGCGGTCGTGGTGGACGATGCCGCGATGGGTATCACGGAGGTGGTGCGCGGTTGCGATTTGCTGGGGTCGACCGCCCGCCAGATTTACCTGCAGGATGTGCTCGGCTATAGGCATCCCACGTACGCGCACGTGCCGCTGCTCGTTGCGCCCGACGGCAGGCGCCTTTCCAAGCGCGACCGCGACCTCGATATGGGGGAGTTGCGTTCGCGGTTCGATACGCCGGAGGAGCTGCTCGGCCGCCTCGCGTGCGGTCTGGGCCTGCGCCCGGATGCGATGCCGTGCTCGGCCGAGCGTCTTGCCGAGGGCTTTACCTGGGATTGGGTGCGCGAGCATCGGGATAACATGGTCGTTGTCCCTGGTTTCTTGGGATGAGACCCTCGAGTCGCCCATCCCCAAACCAGGCCGGGGCCTTTGCGGCTTCGCTGCGGGGGTTTCTGGGCTACTTTTGAATTATTGGCCCGGTGCCCTGTTCAAGCTTGCGGAAGTGCGTTATTATCGACTAGCTGTTCCGGAGAGCTGACCGAGAGGCCGAAGGTGCTCGCCTGCTAAGCGAGTATGGGCCACAAGCCCATCTGGGGTTCGAATCCCCAGCTCTCCGCCAGTATGAATTGAGAAGCGAGCCCGCCAGGACTCGCTTTTTTTGTTGCCGCCTCGCAAAACGGATGCCCGCGGGTACTCCAGGAGGCATGGGGAGGCCCCTCCACAAAGGAGGTGTGCAAATAGCCGGATGTCGAAACTTTCGGATTTGGGAAGCAATATCGCATCACCTCGAGTAGACAAGGAATTTTACCATTAAAAGCGCAGGTCACGTAAGCTGAAAACGCGGTTGTACTCGGCTAGATCCAATATTGCTTCCCAAAAACGAAAGTTTGAGCCGTTCGATTCTGATTGCGGAAAAAGGAGGGGCATGAGACAGGCGTGTAGGTAAAAGTCCACGAGGCGGGGCGTATTCATGTCAGTAGGGTTTACGCAGGTAGATGGGGTTTTGGCATCAAAAACCTCCCATGTCTCGTGTCCGAGACATGGGAGGCGGTCCAGGTGGCGGGGTTTCGAGATGGGCGGCGCGGGGCGGATTACAGCGGCAGCGCGGTCATCTGCGTGTACGTGCGTGCCTGGTACTCGCGGTCGAGATCGTACAGTCCCTTGGGATCGCAGCCGAAGAGCTTCATGTTGTTGACCATGTCGCGGGCGTTGGACTCCTCCTCGCCCTGCTCTTTCACGAAGTAATCGAGCATCTGCAGCGCGCGGATGTCGTGCGCCTCCTGCGCAACCTCGTAACAGTGGTGAATCAGACTGGTCACGTACTCCTCGTGCGCCAATCCGGCCTCGAGCGGGGCGAGGTCGTTGTCAAAGCGCATCGTGGGCTGCTCGATGGCGAGCATCGTGGGTTTGTAGTCGTTGTCGAGCAGGTAACGACGGATGGCCATGGCGTGGTCGACCTCTTCTTTGACCTGGATTTCGTACCAGTTGGCAAAGCCCTTGAGGCCCCGGTCTTCGTAATAGTCGGCAAACGTGAGGTAGAGATACGCGGAGTACAGCTCTTTGTTGATTTGTTCCTCCAGCACCTTCGCGACGTTCTCGTTCATGGCCATCGGCGATCCTTTCCCGTGAGGGGTCAATTCTGGGTTTAGTATACGCCCGATTGGGGTGCCCGCTCGCCGTGCCCGCCAATCTGTGGTACGCGCAAGATGGGTACAATGGGCGCATATTTGCCCGAGAGAAAGGTGCTCCCATGCACGCCTCCCCAGCCTTCTCGTGTCGCCGCCACGACGAGCGCACCGCTCGAACTGCGCCCGCACCTCGCGCGTTTGCATGGGCGCTGATGCTCGCCATCGTCGCTTTGGCGCTACTGGTTGCCCGTCCCGTGCGTGCGCATGCGGACACGTATTCCCTGCCGCGCGTGAACATCCAGGCGCAGGTCATGGAAAACGGCGATCTGCATGTCACGGAGGCGCGCACCTTTGCGTTTGAGGACACGGTCAACGGCGTGTACTGGACCATCCCCTTTGCCCAAAACGAGCAGGGGGCGAAGTCGGCGGTCACGGTTTTCACGGTGTACGAGCATGATGGCGCCGTCGAAAACGAGGCCGAGGCCCGCCGCGCCGCCGAGCCTATGCAAGAGGTCGCGGACGCGTCGTCGGGCGACGAGCACGTTTACACGACCGAGCAGGAGGGGGATGCCCTCAAGCTCAAGGTGTTCGTTCCGCGCGTCGATGGCGACGAGGTGACGATTTGGGTGTCCTACATGATCGAGGGCGCGGTCATGGCGTGGCCCGACACGGCAGAGCTGTACTGGCAGTTCGTCGGGTCGGAGTGGGAGGAGGACGCCGAGAACGTCGAGCTCAACGTTATGTTCGCGGGCGCCTCTCAGGACGCGGCGGCGATCACGGGCACGTCCGACGCCAACTTCCGCGCATGGGGCCACGGCCCGCTCGACGGCGAAGTTTCCCTCGATGCGGCAGATCCCGCCGACCCGCGCGTGACGCTGACGGCGCCCCGGGTGCATGCCGGCCAGTTTGCCGAGGTCCGCGTCGCGTTCCCCAACGCGTGGGTGCCGAGCCTCGCCCCCACGGGCGAGCCTCGTCTCGAGACGATCTTCTCCGAGGAAACGCAGTGGGCCGAGCAGGCCAACGCCGAGCGCGAGCGCGCCCGCACGATCGCCGTGGTGGGCACCGGCGTGCTCACCGTGCTGCCCGCCGTCATGCTCGGCGTCGTCATCTACCTGCGCAAGACCAAGTACGCGAGCCCCCGCCCCGTATTCGACGAGACCTATTTCCGCGATCTGCCTTCAAACGATCACCCCGCGGTTCTCTCCGCCCTGGTGTATAGCGGGACGGTGCAGGACTGCGCCTTTGTGGCGACCCTCATGAAGCTCACGGACGACCGCGTGATCAAAATCGCGCACGAGACGCGAACCGAAGACAGGTTCCTCGGTTTGGGCGAGAAGGAGGTCGAGGAGTATTCGATCGAGCTCGTGGCGCGTGAGCGCGTCGTCGACCCCATCGACCTTGCGGCGATCGACCTGTACTTCGGGTCGGATGCCGCAAACGGCGACACGGTGCGTTTCGATGCCCTTAGGGATCGAGATGATGCGGGCGAGTTGATGCAGGACTTCACGGATCAGGTCACGGCGGAACTCGAGCGGCGCAATCTCGTCAACCTCGCTCCCGTCGGGTTCAAGGTGCTTGTGGGCACCGTGGGCATCGTCTTGGGGCTCGCCGCGATCCTCTTCATCGTGTTCACCGACGGCATCACTCTCCCGTTCGTGCTAGCGGGGCTCGGGTGCTCCATCGCGTCGGCGGTGCTCGCGGCGACCGCCAAGCATTATTCGTCCGAGACGATCGAGCTGCTTAACCGCTGTCAGGCGCTCGAGCGCTGGCTTGAGGATTTCACCAATCTGGATGAAGCCGTGCCCGACGACCTTATTCTGTGGAACAAAATGCTCGTGCTCGCGGTGGCGTTTGGCGTGAGCGATGAGGTGCTGCGTCAGCTTGCGGATGCCGTGCCCGTCGAGCTGCGCGAGGATGAGAACGGCTCCTACTACTATCCCAGCTACTGGTGGTACTACTCGCACGGCCGCCTGCATTCGCCGATGAGTGAGATGCACGATGCGTATCAGGCGACCGTTGCCGAGTTGGCTTCGAGCTCCGACAGTTCGGACAGCGGTTTTGGCGGCGGCTTCTCCGGCGGAGGCGGCGGGGGAGTGGGCGGCGGAGGCGGCGGCACATTCTGACGCTTCCCCTGGCACCGCACCTCGGCACTTAATCGCTGGCCGCCGCACGTTAGGCGTGCGGCGGCCTTTTCGTGCCAAAAAGTGGCGACGGCAAACTGCCATGTGATTGTTCAGCTAAAGGTGGGGCGCCGGGGTCGGGTACCTAAAGCCGCCCCGGACGAGATGCGGCGTGCCCTATGCGCTCAGGTCGAGCCCATAGACGTACAGCTCGCGCGGCAGCAGGTGCCGTTCCTCGCGGGTGCTGCGGTACGTGCTCGCGCGCTTGAACCCGTGGCTCTCGTAGAACTGCCACGTGCAATCGGTGTCGGTGTAGAGGAACGCCCGGTTCGCGCCGGCCTCGGTGAGGTATGTGGTCGCGGCGTCGATCAGCACGCTTCCAATGCCCATGCCGCGCGCCGAGGAGCTTACGGCGAGGAGCGTGATTTCGGTCGACCCGGCGTAGCCGCTGTCGTGCAGGAGCTGGTCGTTTTTCGCCTCGGTGAGCTGAATACCCCTCCAGTACGCGGCGGCCGCCTCGGGCTCGAGCTCGCGCATGCGACGGAAGTATTCCTTGGAAATGACGAACCAGCGCTTGTGTGCCCTCACACGCGAGGTGTCCGGGCACGCCAAAACGATGCCGCAGGGCTTGTCGTCCACAAGCGCCACCTGCGAAAACGTGGAGATGGAAAGCGAATAGGAGAGGTCGTTGCAGGCCTCGAGAAAGCCGTATTCGGGCGAGGGGACTTCGGTGTGCCACGTCTCCTGCAAAATGGCGGCGAGCTCCTCGAAGTCTTCCTCTTCGAAAGGTCTATACGTTACGCGCGAGACCATGTTTCCTCCTGTCATTCCCTTCGTTTCTACCACCCAAATGCAAACGTGTTGTGGTGCGTTCGTGAAGCCTGCCATTCACCGCATTTTTTACGCGCAAACGTCATGGTTTCTCGGCAAGTTCTTCAAATCGCCGGCGTTGAGGCGCACCCCCGTTTACTCCCTGCGGTACAGTAGGGAGATGTTGGAATCGGACGTCTCCGCGGTCTGTCGCGGTGCGTCACCCGTGCGAAGGAGGGCACATGGCTGACCTAGGGAAGGTCTCGCGCGCGTTAATTTCTGTTACGGACAAAACCGGTGTGGTTGAGTTCGCGCATGCGCTGGCGGAAGAGTTCGGTGTTGAGATCATCTCCACCGGCGGCACCGCCAAGGTCCTGGTCGAGGCGGGTGTCCCCGTGGTCCCGATCGAGGAGTACACCGGCTTCCCCGAGATGATGGAGGGCCGCGTCAAGACGCTGCATCCCAAGGTCCATGGCGGCCTGCTTGCCCGCCGCGATTCTGAGCAGCACATGGCCGAGGCCGCTGAGCACGGAATCGGCATGATCGACCTCGTCTGCGTGAACCTCTATGAGTTCGAGAAGACCGTCGCCAACCCAGGCGTCACCTTCGCCGACGCCATCGAGCACATCGATATCGGCGGTCCCTCGATGCTGCGCTCCGCCGCCAAGAACGCCGCCGCGGTCACCGTGGTCTCCGATCCCGCCGACTACGACGCCATCCTCGAGGAGATGCGCGCCAACGACGGCGCCACCACGCTTGAGACGCGCCGCCGCCTGCAGGTGAAGGTCTACACCACCACCGCCGCGTACGACACTGCCATCTCCACGTGGCTCGCCGCTCAGGTCGATGGCGCGGCATGCGCCCCGCTCACTGCCGATGGCGAGTTCGCCGCCCCGGCGACCATGGGCATGAAGCTCGAGAAGACCCAGGACCTGCGCTATGGCGAGAACCCGCAGCAGGCCGCCGCGGTCTATCGCTTCGACGCCGCCAACGCCCCGCTCTTCTCCTCCGACGCTCCGCTCGTGGGTGCCGAGCAGCTGCAGGGCAAGCCTCTGTCTTACAACAACTTCCTCGACGCCGAGGCCGCTTGGAACGCCGTGCGCGAGTTCGACGAGCCCGGCGTGATCATCCTCAAGCATCAGAACCCCTGCGGCTCCGCCGTGGCGGACGATGTCACCGAGGCATACGACCGCGCGTTCGCATGTGATCCCAAGAGCGCTTTCGGCGGCATCGTCGCCGTCAACCGCGAGGTGCCCCTGTCGCTTGTCGAGCACTTCGCCGACCGCGACAAGCTGTTCGTCGAGGTCCTCATCGCTCCGAGCTTCACTCCTGAGGCCCTCGAGCGCCTCTCCAAGCGTCCCAACCTGCGCGTGCTCGCCACGGGCGCCGCGTCCGGCCACGCCAAGCTTGAGATGCGCACCGTCGACGGCGGCATGCTCGTCCAGCGCGTCGACACCGTCGACGAGGATCCGGCGACCTTCACCTTCCCCACGGAGCGCAAGCCCACGGACGCCGAGATGCGCGACCTTATGTTTGCCTGGAAGGTCTGCAAGACCGTCAAGTCCAACGCCATCCTGATCGCCAAGAACGAGATGGGCATCGGCATGGGTCCTGGTCAGCCCAACCGCGTCGACTCTGCGCTGCTGGCTTGCCAGCGTGCGGACGAGGTCTGCGAGCGCCTTGGCCAGGAGGCCGGCGGCTACGCTTGCGCTTCCGACGCCTTCTTCCCGTTCCGCGACAACGTGGACACGCTTGCCGCTCACGGTGTGACCGCCATCATCCAGCCCGGCGGTTCCGTGCGCGACGAGGAGTCCATCGATGCCTGCAACGAGCACGGCATCGCGATGGTCTTCACGGGCACCCGCCACTTCCGCCACTAGACGGCGCGGCGCGATACAGCAAGACGGGGGCGTGCGCATGTGCGTGCGCCCCTTGTGCATGAGGGCGCGCCTAGGGTATCTGTGTGCCGCGCGGCGCGTGGGTGCGCTTATCGTGCGCCCGCTGTGCACCCGCCGCAACTGGCCGCGGCTGCCGCGCAACCGCGGCGCGTATTGCGGTGGGCCCGCGACGCCCGTGCTGCGGTGGCCCGCGCCCCCTTCGGTGCAAAATGTGCAATTTTGCACCCGTCCCCAAATTGCACACTACGAGATGTGGAGGAAGTCGTCGTGAGCGAGCTTGAGCCGTATTTCAATTCTGCGGAGGAATGCGCCGCGTACGAGACGTTTTGCGCGGAGCAGGAGCGCGGGCTCGAGAAGTTCGAGCTGGCAGAGCCGGCGCTGGTGTGCCGCTGGCGCATGGCGCGCCGAGCGGTGCCACTGCTCAACCGCCACATCCGGGCGCTTTCACAGCGCGTGGTCAACGGTGCGCCCCTCACCACAAACATGCTCTCGTGGGCAAAGCAGCACGTCGAGTGGTCGCTCGCGGCGGGGGAGTATCAAGATCCCAACGGCGTGCTCATGTTGGTGATCGACGTCAACGGAGATGCCCTCATGAGCGTGGGCCCCTACGAGCGACTTGCCTGCACGTCGCGCGCGGCGCTCATGTCCCGCGCCTCCGCCGCCCGCGCGGAGGCAGCGAGCACGGGGGTGGCGCCCGAGCTGCTCGGCGCAATTACCGCCGACGGCCGTGTGCTGATCGCCGCCGCCCCCGGCGAGGCGCTTTGCGGGGCCGCCACCCTGGTGGAGCAGCTCGCCGCCACGCGCGGGCACGAGGTGAGCTGCGCGCTTGAGGGCACCCCGACGATCGAGGGGGTCGTTGCCGCCGCCGGCGAGGGCGCCGCAGTGGTGCTCATCTCGGACGAGCATGGCGTGGTGGTCGAGGACCCCGAGCCCGCGTGCGATGGGCAGGCTTCCGCCCAAGCCTCTGCCCAAGCCCCCGCAACCGGCTCATGCGCCCGCGCCGTTGCCGAGGGCCTCGCCGCTGGAGTCCGCAAGCTCTTCGCCTAGCCCACGATACGCAGACGAGGGCCAGATTCTCATCCGTTCAATCAGGTGCCCTTCTATATCCATTCTCATATTCATTTTTCTGTCGCGAAAGTTGACTCTCGCGGCCAATTTTGCTGCAAAACGCTCGTATGCCTCCGCGATAGTTAACTCTCGCGGAAGCATGCGCCCGCCCGGGCGCCCACCCGAGTGCCCGCCCACCCGATCGCCCGAGTGCCCACCCGATCGCCCACCCGCCAAGCGTCCACGGGCCGAGCGCGCCGGCGGCCCGCCAGACGCCACGGAATGCCAGCGTTGACCTTACATTGATGAAAGCTCTCCGCTCGCAGTCCCTTCCGCCGAGTTGGCGGAGGATAATGGAAGGATGAAAAACGTCAGCCTGTTGTGCGCGCGGTGATTACGCCCTCTCGCGCTTGACGGTCGAAGGAAGTGATGGCATGGCGCGCATATTCGTGGTCGAGGACGACGCCCCCATTCGTAACGAGGTCATCGAGGTGCTCGAGCGTCAAGGGTTCGAGGTCTCGTACTGCCTCACGTTCGATCATGTCGTCGAGGACATCCTCGCCGCTCAGCCCAACCTGGTCCTGCTCGACCTCACCTTGCCCGGAACGGACGGCCAGCTCATCTGCCGCGAGCTGCGTCAGCAGTCGGATATACCCGTGATCGTGCTCACGTCGCGCGTGACCGAGGTGGACGAGATCATGAGCATGACCATGGGCGCCGACGACTTTGTCTCCAAGCCCTACAGCGCCCGCGTGCTGGTAGCGCGCATTCAGGCGCTCCTGCGTCGTGCGCAGCCCTCTCAGGATGCATCGCGCACGCTGGAGCACAAGGGCCTCGCCATCGACCTGTCGCGCTCCTGCGCCACCTCGCGCGAGACCGGCAAGTCCGTCGAGCTCACCAAAAACGAGATGCGCATCCTGTCGCTGCTCATGAGCCATGCCGGCACCATTGTGAGCCGCGAGGCCATTATGCGCGACCTGTGGGATTCCGACGCGTTCGTAGATGACAACACCCTCACTGTGAACATCAACCGCCTGCGCTCGACGCTCGAGAAGATCGGCGTGACGGGCTATCTCGCGACGCATCGCGGCCGCGGGTACTCGGTGTAGGGAGGCGCGATGAAGGGTTTCGAGTTCGTCGCCTCCGAGTGGCCGGGCATCGCGCTCACCTGTGCCGCAGCGGTGCTGAGTTCGTTCATCCTCGCGGTGGGTGCGGCGTCCACCGTGGTGACCGTGCTGGTGGCCGGCCTGTTCATCTGCGCGAGCCTCGGCGGGATCTTCATTCAATACCAGCGCAAGCGCTCGTTTTACGCCACCCTCGAATCGTGCGTCGAGGAGGTCGAGCACCCGCTGTGGGTGAGCGAGATGATCGACGAGCCGAATTTTGCCGAGGGAAGGCTCGCGTACGAGGCGCTGTGCGCCGTGTCCAAGGTCGCCAACGACGATGTCGCCGCGTACCGGCGCCAGTCGCAGGATTACCGCGAGTACATCGAGACGTGGGTGCACGAGGCGAAGTCGCCCCTGGCCGCCGCCCACCTCATGCTGGAAAACATCATGGAGGCCGCTCCCGCCGATGAGACGGGGGAGAAGCTGCTCGTCAAAACCGAGGCGATGGGCGAGGAGCTCGAGCGCGTCGAGAACTTCATCGAGCAGGCGCTGTTTTTCGCCCGGTCTGAGTCGCTCGACCGCGACTACCTCATTCGCGCATATGACCTGCAAAAGCTCGTGGGCGATGCGGTTCGCGCAAATGCCCGCGTGCTTATCGGCGCCCACGTGGCGCCCTACCGGCGGGGGCTGGAGCACACGGTGTTCACGGACGAGAAGTGGATGACGTTCATTTTGGGTCAGCTCATTCAGAACAGCGTGAAATACGCCCAGGGCGATGGGGCTGAAATCGTGTTTTCGAGCACGTTGTGCGACGAGGGGCTGGCGCGCGAGCGCATTGAGCTCGAGGTGCGCGATAACGGGTGCGGCGTGCCTGAGGCGGATCTTCCTCGTGTGTTCGACCGCGGCTTTACGGGTGACAATGGCCGTGCCGGCAAACGGGCGACTGGAATCGGTTTGTATCTGGTCAAACGCCTGTGCGACAAGATGGGGCTCACGGTTAGAGCGTCCTCGCAGCCGGGCGAGTATTTCGCGGTGACCATCGGGTTCCCCACCAACAAGATGCACTACTTTGAGTAGCGCAGGGCCGCCTTGCCGCACCGCGGGGACGCGAGCGGAGGTGCGCGGGATGCGAGCGGCGGTGCACGCATCAACGGGCGACCGAGTGTTCATCAAAAGTATCAAAAGATATCAACGCGCTTGTCGCCTGCGGTTATTGGTGCCGAAAAGAAGTATCACGATGCCGCCGGGCCATTGAGCGCCGCCTTCGCGCGGGCGATACTCAAGGTGTATCGAGTCGGCGTGCGGGCTGTTGGATGCGGCCTGCGTGGCGCCAGGCGAGTAGAGAGGGATTCCCATGGCAAACCAGGTACAGCAGTTCCCCGAGGGCTTCCTGTGGGGTGGCGCGACCGCAGCAAACCAGTGCGAGGGCGCCTACAACGTCGATGGTCGCGGCCTTGCGAACGTTGACGTCATGCCGCACGGCCCGGAGCGCTTTGCCGTGGGCGCCGGTGTCCGCAAGATGCTCGATTTCGAAGAGGGCTACTACTATCCCGCCCAATCCGGCATCGATTTCTACCACCACTACAAAGAGGACATCGCGCTGTTTGCCGAGATGGGCTTCAAGACGTTCCGCATGAGCCTGGCCTGGACGCGCATCTTCCCCAACGGCGACGAGACCGAGCCCAACGAGGCAGGCCTCGCCTTCTACGAGGACGTGTTCCGCGAGTGCCAAGCGCACGGCATCGAGCCGCTCGTCACCATCACGCACTTCGACTGCCCGATCCACCTCATCAAGGAGTACGGCGGCTGGCGCAACCGCAAGCTCATCGATTTCTACAAGAACCTCGCGACCACGATCTTCACCCGCTACAAGGGCCTGGTGAAGTACTGGCTCACCTTCAACGAGATCAACATGATCCTGCACCTGCCGTTTATGGGCGCCGGCCTGGTCTTTGAGGAGGGCGAGGACAAGAAGGCCGTCGAGTATCTCGCTGCTCACAACGAGCTGGTCGCGAGCGCATGGGCAACCAAGATCGCGCACGAGATCGACCCCGAGGTGAAGATCGGCTGCATGCTGGCCGCCGGCAGCTACTACCCGTACAGCTGCCGCCCCGAGGACGTTCGCGCGGCCCAGCTCGACAACCAGGACAACTACTTCTTCGTCGACGTCCAGAGCCGCGGCTACTACCCGGCCTACGCGCTCAAGAAGCTCGAGCGCCTGGGCATCGACGTCGGGATGACCGACGAGGATCGCGAGATCCTGGCCGAAAACACCGTCGACTTCATCAGCTTTAGCTACTACTCCACCCGCTGCTCCGCCGGTGCCGATAACCCCGATGTCGAGAAGACCAAGGGCAACGCCTTCGCCGGCGCCAAGAATCCCTATCTGCAGGAGAGCCAGTGGGGCTGGGCCATCGATCCGCTGGGCTTCCGCATTACCCTCAACGACCTGTACGACCGTTATCAGAAGCCGCTGTTCGTGGTCGAGAACGGCCTGGGCGCCAAGGACGTCGTCGAGGAGGATGGCTCCATCAACGACGACTACCGCATCGACTACCTGCGTCAGCATATCCAGGTCATGCGCGACGCGGTGAACGAGGACGGCGTCGACCTGCTGGGTTACACCACCTGGGGCCCGATCGATCTGGTTTCCGCGGGTACCGGGGAGATGTCCAAGCGCTACGGCTTTATCTACGTCGACCGCGACGACGCGGGCAACGGCACCCTCAAGCGTTCCAAGAAGAAGAGCTTCGATTGGTATAAGAAGGTAATCGCCACCAATGGCGAAGACCTGGCCTAGGGTTTCCCAACAGCAATAGCTTCCTAACCAAGGCGCCCGACGAGCAGCTTATGCCCGCCGGGCGCCTTACCGTCTGCGGATTTTGGGATATGCGGCCCGATTTTTGGACCCATCTGTCGGTACACTGAAAGCACTATGGGTACCCGCGAGCGACATATCGGCCACGCGGCCGCCCGACCCGCACCCGCGGCGGATCCCAGGGGCGGCAGGCTCTTCGCCATGCCGCGATTCCTTGTTGGCATATCGCATCGCGCATACCGCCGCCGCGTCTTCGCTGTCGCCGGCGCCATCACCGCACTGTTCCTTATACTTTTTGCAGTCTTGCCGGCGCTGCTCGACAAGGGCGCCGGGACTGCGGTCATCACGCTAGGCGGTGCCGGCTCAGTTGCACTTGGCGATGACGGTGAGCTGCTGCGCATGCCGGCGTTTTCGAGCGAGGTGGTCGACACCACGGCTGCGGGCGATACGTTTATCGGCGCGCTTGCGGCGGCTCGTCTGGAGGGCCTGCCGCTCTTTGAGTGCATGGCGGCGGGCGCACGCGCCTCGGCGGTGACGGTGTCGCGCCTGGGCGCGCAGCAGTCGATTCCCACGCGTGCCGAAGTTGAGCGCGTGTTTGATTTAGACGATTTGGTACAAGACGGAGAAGCGGAGTAGAACTATGGCGATCAAGAAGCTGATCCTTGATCTGGAATGGGCTGCCGCACGGGCTTTTACTTCGTCTTTTTTGGTGAGCTGACGAGCGAGGAAATCTTGCCGCTCGTGCGTGAGCTGTTCGAGTTTGTTGCTGGCTTTGAGGACGATATCCCCGGCGCTGCTCCCGAGGAGTGAGGAAACTACCTGGACCAGAACCTCCCCATGGCAAACTGGCTCGCGCGCCGCTATCTCGACCGCGACCTGGCCGATATCGACGAGAAGCACCTGCACTATCAGCAGGCATAGGGCCGCCCTCTGCCTCCAAACCGTTCACACGGAGATATCGACCGTTTAACTGTTTAGAAGTGTTTATTCGAGGTCATTAGCACTAGCTCGCTTAAACTAGTCCTCAGAGTGATATTCAGGCAAGGCTCCTGAAGCAGCATCTGTCGACATTGATTGTCGGATTCTGCTTCGGGAGCCTTGTTCTGTTTAGGGGGGGACACATGGAAATTGTTAAACGAATTAATACCAGCGCTGTCCTCTGCGTCGATGGAAATGGCAGACAGTTGGTTGCATTCGGCCGTGGTCTGGGGTTTAAGAATGTCGGAGACGAGGTCCCTCTTTCGGAGATTCAACGAACGTTTTATAACGTTAGCTCTCGCTACATCGCTCTCGTTGACGAGGTCCCCGACGAGCTTCTCGAGCTTACCTCGGATGTTATTGATATGTCGACAGGTTTGCTGTCTTATGAGGTGAGCCCTAATTTGCCGTTTATCCTTGCGGACCATATCGCGTATGCGGTTAAGCGCAAAGAGCAAAATATCGTTGTCCGCATGCCTTTATCGTTTGATGTCCGCCAACAATATCCCGTCGAATTTAGAATCGGCGAGTATGCACTTAAGATAATCAGGAAACGTCTTAACGTTAGGCTTCCAGCTCATGAGGCAGTTGGAATTGCCATGGCGTTTATCAATAACATGGCCGATTCGGACTCATGCGAAGTAGTTAAAGAGTTTAGCGCGGATATCTACGATCGTGTTCTGGAGGAGTCAACCGTTGCTGTTGAAAATCGGCTTGGCATTCAAGTTGATCGGGAAGGTTTCGATTACGCAAGGTTCGCAACCCATCTTCAGTACTTATTCAATAGGTTGAACTCTGGCGAAAGCATCGTGAGCGACAACCGCAAGATGTACCTCTCGCTCAAAAAAGAATATCCGGTGGCATCAATGTGCGCCGATGATATTGCTTCTGTTCTCAGCCGACTGACGGGGCGGGAACTTATAGACGAAGAAAGACTCTACCTCATGATGCACATCAATCGAATTGCATCGAAAACAAGGTAATTAGTTGGCAAAGGCGCGCGCTTTGCTGATGGTTACATATAAAACTCAACATGGGAGAAATGGTATTTATGGCAGATACAACCAAGCTCGCTGCCGAGATTCTCGAGATGGTGGGCGGCGCAGACAACGTTACATTTGTAGCTCACTGCATGACTCGTTTAAGGTTCAACCTTAAGGACGAAAGCATCGTAGACGATGCAAAAGTCAAGGCGATTGATGGCGTGATCGACATTCGCCATTCCGCGGGGCAATATCAGGTGATTGTGGGACCTAAGGTCGATAAGGTCTATGAAATCGTTGCCAAGGAAACCGGGATTGATGCCGGAGATTCCGAGGCAAGCGAAGGAGAGACTAAGGGCTTTCTGGGAAAGCTAATGAAGCTCATCAGCGGCATCATGATGCCCGTTCTTCCTGCCTTGATCGCATGCGGAATGATAAACGCCGTCCTTAGTATTCTGACGACGGCGGGTGCTGTTTCCGCCGAGAGCGGAATATACACTCTGCTGTACGGCATGGGAAATGCCTGCATGTATTTTCTGCCCGTTCTTGTCGGATCATCTGCTGCTCAGTTCTTTGGAACCGATCGATATATCGGTGCGGTACTCGGTGCAATCCTGATTTATCCGACTTTCGTTGCTGCGGCCGGAGCGGGCGATGCGCTGGATTTGCTCGGCATGAAGTTCACAATGGTGAGCTATTCCTCCACGGTGTTTCCTGCTATCGTGGCGGCTTGGTTCGCATCCGTTCTTAATAAGTGGCTGCGGGCGGTTCTTCCCGATGTTGTGGCATTTGCGCTCGTCCCGTTCCTGACGGTTGCTGTTGCCGCCCCCGTCTCGCTCCTTGTGATCGGCCCCGTTATTCAGCAGGCGAGCTCTTTGCTTGCGACTGCAGTGCTGGCGGTCTATCAGTTCAGCCCCGTCCTTTGCGGCGTTATTCTCGGGCCGATATTCGGTCTCGTTATGATCCCCCTTGGACTCCATTGGGCCCTGATCGTGCTTTCCATCAACAATATTATGACCGTCGGCTCCGATCCTATCCTTGGACTTCTCTGCTGCAGCATGGGTGTTGTCGGCGCTTGTTTGGCGTTTGCCCTCCGCTCGAAGGACCCGAGTGAAAAGAGTCTTGGGTTCAGCTGTGCCATTACGGGCTTTTTCGGGATTACGGAACCGGCGCTGTACGGCATCATCTTGGAGCACAAGAAGATCATTATCGCTTCCATGGTCGCCGGAGCAATCAGTGCTGTTATCCCGGCGATTTTCAACACCTGTACGTTCGTTATGACGTCGAGCGGCATTTTTAGCTTCCCCGGTTATATGGATCCTTCTGGTGATATGAGCAGCCTCATCGGCGCAATTCTTTGCAATGTCGTCGGTTTAATTCTTAACTTCGTTCTCGTTTACATCCTGTATCGCCCTGATGAAGAGGCAGTAGTGGAGTAGACAATTATTTGGGATGTAAGCTGCCGAAAACCCCGCGACAGATTGCATGCGGTGGGCTTGCCGTTGATTCACGCGAGCCCACCCTCATTTTTGGAGTGACTAGCTATGACAATTACAGCCGATATGACGTTTGGCGAAATCGCGCTCCTTCCTGAGTTCGCTGGCTTTGGCGAGCACCTTATGCTTTGCCGGCCTTCAACTTGGGAGCGCATGTGGAATAAACCCATCGTGTCTCATATGAATTCTGATGCTAATCCATATGAAACTACTCGCGTTTTGCGTGGATTGAATCGGATTGTCGAGCTCGTGGATGACGGGAGGCAAGTTGCCTACGATATATGGGATGAAGCCGACTGCATCCGTGATCCGACTCGACGCAACACGAAACTGTTCTTCTTTCCCGGGAGACCCGGGGCTCCCTTTATCATTGCGGTTTCGGGCGGAGGTTATCAGAGCGTTTGTCATCAAATGGAAGGCTTTCCCGTTGCCCCCGAGCTCAACGATGCGGGCTATAACGTGTTCGTGCTGTCATACAGGGTGAGGGTCGAGCCTTTGATGCCGCGTCCAATCGACGATTTAAATCGAGCTGTCCGTTTTGTCTTCGAGAATTCAGCGAAATTTAATGTCGCAAAAAGTTATGCAGTTATCGGCTTTTCTGCTGGTGCGCATTTAACTGCCGAGTGGGGGACGGACAACAAGGGATTTGCGTCCTACGGATGCGAGGCACCCAAAGCCTTGGTCCTGTGTTATGCACCGATTGATCTTCGTGGCTTTGAGAGCGCATCAGACAATAGATTTCTTGATTCGGTGTGCGGCGGGGCTGGTCGCGACTCGCTCGATGATTTCTGTATTAATCAGCATGTGTGGGAGCAGTATCCTCCGACATATCTTTGGCAATGCGCCGACGATGATATTGTATCGCCCGACAATTATGAAAAGATGGTCGATGCTCTGGATGCAGCTGGAGTACACCATGAGGGAGTCATGTATTCAGAAGGGGGGCACGCATTGATGAAGCCCCATGCGCCGGAGACCGACTACTGGTGTATGAGCGTTATTGAGTTTCTTAAAGATTATCTCGACTAGGAAGCTGCATGTCGCTTTTTGAGCGGGTGATTTCGTCATGCAATGTTTTCGGTATTGATCGTGGTCGTGGATGAATGATGTTCTAGAATGTTCATACTGTCACATAAACGAACAGGAGCGAACATGCATATCTACTCTGTATCAGATCACGAGTTCAAATCTTATGGCCGTGTGTGGAACGACGTTCCGTCCAACCTGACCGCTCCGCTCATCGAGGCGCTCGCGGCTACGCCCATCCCCGAGGGCAGCAAGTACGTAGCAAGCGCGCCGGAGCTCGAGGGCGTCAAGGATGCCGATAAACTGGGCTTTCTCATGTACGGCGGCCGCCCCTTCCAGCTCGGCTGGTGCAACGGGCACAACACGCGTCTCAACTGCCTGGAGTATCACCGTGCCAGCGAGTTCAACCTGGGCGCCCGCGACTTTATCCTGCTCGTGGCGCATCGCTGGGAGATCGAGGACGGCAAGCTCGACACCGCGTGCGTCAAGGCGTTCCGCGTGCCGGCCGGCAAGGTCGTCGAGGTCTTCAACACCACGCTCCACTACACGCCCTGCATGGTCGACGACGGCGGCTTCCAGGTGATGGTGGCGCTTCCCGCTGGCACCAACGGCCCGCGCCCCGAGGCGGCGGCCGACATGCCCGCGGCCGGCGACAGCTACTGCTACTGGAAGGCCGACAAGTGGGTCCTCTGCCACGCCGACAGCCCCAAAGCTGCCGAGGGCGGCTACGTAGGCCTCGTCGGCAAGAACCTCGACGTCACCTGCGACTAGGGGCTTCCTGTTTGTCTCGATCTGTAACATCTAGCGGGCTAAATCGTCTCTACCTGTTACAGATTTAGACAAACCGTAGAGGGCTGTCCGAAAGATCTCGATCTGTAACACCAGGCCCGATTTTGACGGTCTACCTGTTACAGATCAAGACAAACCTGCCCAAACCACCACAAAGGTGCCTGTCCCCTTTGTGGTGGTTGGCGGTTTGGGCCGGCGGGTATCAAAAAGTGTCAGACGTGGGCGGCTGCCGAGCGTCTGCGCGCGAAAAGAAGTGTCGGCCTGCGCCGCTGCCGTTGAGTAGCGCGCTGCTTGCGGGGATACTGAAGCCACGACAAACAGCGTGTGAAAGGATTGATGCATGGCTTTCCGTAAAGACTTCCTGTGGGGCGGCGCGACGGCTGCCAACCAGTGCGAGGGCGCGTACAACGTTGACGGTCGCGGCCTGGCCAACGTGGACGTGGCCCCGCACGGCCCCGAGCGCTTTGCGGTGGTCTCCGGCCAGCGCAAGATGCTCGACTTCGAGGACGGCTATTACTACCCCGCGCAGACCGGCATCGATTTCTACCATCACTACAAGGAGGACATTGCCCTCTTTGCCGAGATGGGCTTCAAGACGTTCCGCATGAGCCTGGCCTGGACGCGCATCTTCCCCAACGGCGACGAGACCGAGCCCAACGAGGCAGGCCTCGCCTTCTACGAGGACGTGTTCCGCGAGTGCCAAGCGCACGGCATCGAGCCGCTCGTCACCATCACGCACTTCGACTGCCCGATCCACCTCATCAAGGAGTACGGCGGCTGGCGCAACCGCAAGCTCATCGATTTCTACAAGAACCTCGCGACCACGATCTTCACCCGCTACAAGGGCCTGGTGAAGTACTGGCTCACCTTCAACGAGATCAACATGATCCTGCACCTGCCGTTTATGGGCGCCGGCCTGGTCTTTGAGGAGGGCGAGGACAAGAAGGCCGTCGAGTATCTCGCTGCTCACAACGAGCTGGTCGCGAGCGCATGGGCAACCAAGATCGCGCACGAGATCGACCCCGAGGTGAAGATCGGCTGCATGCTGGCCGCCGGCAGCTACTACCCGTACAGCTGCCGCCCCGAGGACGTTCGCGCGGCCCAGCTCGACAACCAGGACAACTACTTCTTCGTCGACGTCCAGAGCCGCGGCTACTACCCGGCCTACGCGCTCAAGAAGCTCGAGCGCCTGGGCATCGACGTCGGGATGACCGACGAGGATCGCGAGATCCTGGCCGAAAACACCGTCGACTTCATCAGCTTTAGCTACTACTCCACCCGCTGCTCCGCCGGTGCCGATAACCCCGATGTCGAGAAGACCAAGGGCAACGCCTTCGCCGGCGCCAAGAATCCCTATCTGCAGGAGAGCCAGTGGGGCTGGGCCATCGATCCGCTGGGCTTCCGCATTACCCTCAACGACCTGTACGACCGTTATCAGAAGCCGCTGTTCGTGGTCGAGAACGGCCTGGGCGCCAAGGACGTCGTCGAGGAGGATGGCTCCATCAACGACGACTACCGCATCGACTACCTGCGTCAGCATATCCAGGTCATGCGCGACGCGGTGAACGAGGACGGCGTCGACCTGCTGGGTTACACCACCTGGGGCCCGATCGATCTGGTTTCCGCGGGTACCGGGGAGATGTCCAAGCGCTACGGCTTTATCTACGTCGACCGCGACGACGCGGGCAACGGCACCCTCAAGCGTTCCAAGAAGAAGAGCTTCGATTGGTATAAGAAGGTAATCGCCACCAACGGCGAAGACCTGGCCTAAGGGCTTGGCACGCCCGCAGGCGCGAGGCCACTCATTTGACACATGCTGGCGTTATAAACTGCCGCAAAGGCAGAGACAGGGGGGTTGCAAAATAAGATGTGCGTGGTTAATTCCGGAGAGTCGAGTATAGAGGCAGAAATGCGCGCAAAACCACAGATTGCGTACGTCTCAGAAGGGCTTCTACTCGGCACCCTCGAGAAAAACCCCACACATCTTAATTAGTAACCCCCTTCATACATGTTAGCAACCCCTTATATGGGGACATCGAATCGAAAGAAGGACGATATGTCGGAGAAAACCGCGCTGTTTCCCGAGGGATTCTTTTGGGGAGGCGCCACGGCGGCCAATCAGTTTGAGGGCGCGTGGGATGTCGACGGCCGCGGCCCGTCCGTTGACGACCACTTCACCGGCGGCAGCTACGAAAAGCCGCGCGAGATCACCATCGACATCAAGCCCGATGTGCTCTACCCCAACCATGACGGCATCGATTTCTACCACCACTACGAGGAGGACATCGCGCTGTTCGCCGAGATGGGCTTCAACATGTTCCGCATGTCCATCTCCTGGAGCCGCATCTTCCCCAACGGCGACGACGCCGAGCCCAACGAGGCCGGCCTCGCCTTCTACGATCGCGTTTTCGATTGCTGCGCCAAGCACGGCATCGAGCCGCTCGTGACGCTGTCCCACTACGAGATGCCCTACCACCTGGTCGAGAAGTACAACGGCTGGGCATCCCGCGAGCTCATCGGCTTTTTCGAGAACTACTGCGCCACCGTTTTCGAGCGCTACCAGGACAAGGTGAAGTTCTGGCTCACCTTCAACGAGATCAACTGCGGCACCATGGATATGGGCGCCATGATGGAAACCGGCCTCATCCAGGGCTTTGAGGGCCCCGCCTCCGCAATCAAAACCACGCCGCAGCAGCGCTACCAGGCTCTGCACCATCAGTTCGTCGCGAGCGGGCGCGCGGTCAAGCTCGCCCATGAGAAGTATCCGCAGTTCAAGATGGGCAACATGGATTGCTTCATCCTCAGTTACCCCGGCACCTGCGATCCCGCCGACGTGCTCGCGAATGAGCTTGAGATGAACCGTATGAACTGGTATTGCTCCGACGTCCAGGTCCGCGGCGCCTATCCGTTCTACGCTAAACGCTTCTGGCGCGAGAACGACATCGAGCTTCAGATGGTCGACGGCGACCTCGAGGACATCGCCGCCGGCAAGGTGGATTTCTACACCTTCTCCTATTACATGTCCGGTACCGTGAGCACGCACGCCGACCACGAGATGACCGAGGGCAACATGACCTTCGGCGGCAAGAACCCCTACCTCAAGAGCACCGACTGGGGCTGGCAGATCGACCCCGAGGGCCTGCGCATCGCCCTCAACCAGATCTATGCCCGTTACGAGATTCCGTTGATGGTGGTCGAAAACGGTATGGGCGCCTACGACGAGGTTGAAGAGGACGGTTCGATTCACGACCAGTACCGCATCGACTACCTCAAGAGCCACGTGAAGGCCATGGCCGAGGCCATCGCCGACGGCGTGGACCTCATCGCCTACACCTGGTGGGGTCCGATTGACCTGGTGAGCGCCGGCACCGGCGAGATGCGCAAGCGTTACGGCTTCATCCACGTCGACAAGTACGACGACGGCACGGGCACCTATGAGCGCCGTCGCAAGGACTCGTTCTTCGCCTACCAGAAGATTATCAAGTCCAATGGGGCCGAGGGAATCGAGTAATGACGCAAGCGAAGATCGTCTTCCTCGATGTGGACGGCACCATCACCGATTACGACAACAACGTGCCGCAGAGCGCGAAGGACGCCATCAGGCAGGCGCGAGCCAACGGCCACCGCGTGTATATGTGCACGGGCCGCAGCAAGGCCGAGAACCCGCCCGAGATCACCGAGATCGGGTTTGACGGCATGATCGGCGGCAATGGCTGCTATGTCGAGTCCGATGACGAGGTCGTGATGCACCGGCTCATCACGGCGGAGCAAGGGCGCCATATCGTGGACTGGCTGCACGAGCGCGGCCTGGAGTTCTATCTCGAATCTAACAACGGCCTGTTCGCGAGCGAACATTTCCGTGAGGCGGCCGGCCCGGTCATGACGCTGTACGCCAAGGGCAAGGGCGCCAGCGACGAGGACGCCGAGACGTCGGCGCACGCGTTTATGGAGACGCTCATCTACGACGGCGAGCTGTACCGCGACGACCTCAACAAGGTGAGCTTTATCCTGTCGAGCTATCAGGACCACCTCGACTCGATCGAGGAGTTTCCCGACCTGGTGGCCCGCACGTGGGGCGGCAAGGGCGAGCATGCGCTGTTTGGCGACCTGGGAGTGAAGGGCATCGACAAAGGCCACGCGATTCACGTGCTCGTCGAGCACCTTGGGGCGGATATAGCAGACACCATCGCCGTGGGCGACGCAAAGGTCGACATCCCCATGTTCGAGTGCTGCGGCACGAGCGTGTGCATGGGCAGCGGTGGCGACGAGGCCAAGGCCGCTGCCGATTGGGTCACCACCGACGTGGACGACGACGGCATGTGGAATGCCTTCAAGCACCTGGGCTTGATTTAGGCGGGCGGTTTCTGCACCCTCACTGCCGAAACCACTTTGAGGCCCCCATGCGCATCCTCGTCGCATGGGGGCCTCGCGGCTTGCCCTGGAGTGTGCTCCAGGGGTTACGATGTCTGTGATTGAGATGTCATTTGTGAAGGGAAGTCGATATGTCGAAGCTGTATATGATGAGGCATGGGCAGACGCTCTTTAACGTGCTCAGGCGCAAGCAGGGGTGGTGCGACTCTCCGCTCACCGAGCTCGGCATCGAGCAGGCGAAGCGCGCCGGCGAGTACCTCCGCGAGCACGAGATCACATTTGACCATGTGTATTCCAGCACGTCGGAGAGGTGCTGCGACACCACGGAGCTGGTGGTTCCGGGGACGCCTTACGAGCGCGTGAAGGGCCTCAAGGAGTGGAATTTCGGCAAGTTCGAGGGCATCACCGAGGATCTGAACATTCCCGTCCCGTTTGGCGATTTCTACGTTCAATTTGGTGGCGAGGATGAGCTCGAGTTTCGCGAGCGGCTCTTCACCACGATCACCGAGCTGATGCGTCGCCCAGATCACGAGCAGGTGCTTATGGTGAGCCACGGCGCCGCATGTGCGCAGTTCCCTCGCGCGTTTGGCACCGATTTGCGAGAGAAGCTCGGGAGCGGGGTGCGCGTCGGCAACTGCGGGATGTTCGTCTACGAATTCGACGGGGATTCCGGCTTCGAATTGATAGACGCCATTAACCCCAACGACTAAGCCGTCCGGTCGCCGGCGGCGGGCGGCGGGCCACCGACGAGGACAAAGCGGGCCCGGCGGCGGTGAGGCGTTGGTCGTCGCCGGCGACGGGGTGCGAGCCTACGCGTGCCCCGCCGCTTCGTTTCGACCGTTCGGAGCGAATTTGCGACCGTCCACAGCCAAAAACTGGATTACGAAGCCAGTTTTCCGTATACTTCCACTCGTTGCAAGGTTGTTACTCTCCGGGAGGCATCACTTGCGCACATAAGTCCGGGGGCCTTGCGGCCGCCGTTCGTGCGCAGAGATGGTTCGGGGAGTTTTTTCATGCTTATCCTTAAAAAGATCAACAACAACGTCGCCCTCGCGTCCACCGACGCGGGCGAAGAGGTCGTTGTCTTTGGCAAGGGCGTGGGCTTCCACGAGACGCCCTACGAGCTCGAGGACGAGTCGGTTATTCAGCGTATCTTCCGCGATGTGGACGAGAAGGCAATCGACGGCTTTCAGGGCATCTCAGACGAGGTCCTGCTGGTTGCTTCCGACATCGTGGGCATGGCGGACAAGGCCCTCGACTGCAAACTTGCCGGCAACCTCGTCATCGGCCTCGCCGATCATCTCCAATACGCGGTTGAGCGCACGGGCGAGGGCATCGCCATCGAGAACCCCCTTTCACATGAGGTCGCCTTCGTCTACCCGCGCGAGACCGAGATCGGCCGTCGCGCCGTCGAGGTCGTGCGCGAACGCTTGGGTGTGGATCTTCCCGACTCCGAGGTGACGTCCGTCGCCTTGCACCTCGTGAACGCCGAGGTCGACGGTATGGGCAGCGCTCAAGATATGGATCTCGTTATGAAGAGCGCCGTGATTCTCGACCGCGCGACGCAGATCGTCGAGGGGCAGCTCAAACAAGAGCTCGACCGCACCTCCTATGCATACGTGCGCTTTGTGGCGCACCTGCGGTTTCTTATCCGGCGCCTCATGCGCGGGTCGTGCAAGGAAACCGAAAATTCTGGCCTTTTCCGCCAGGCCGCCCGCGATTTTCCCGATGCCTACCGCTGCGCTGCGGGCATCAATGAATACCTCAAACGCGATTACAACTGGAGCTGCTCCGACGAAGAGTTGCTCTATCTCATGATGCACGTCAACCGCCTGCGACAGGGCTAGCTCTCGTCGCTGGTGCACGGATGCGGCGTCCTTCGAGCGGCACCTTGAGACCAGCCCGTCCACGTGCACAGTGCATCCGTGCGCGCCGCCCGCGCACACCCGTTGTTGATTCGTCGTGCGCCAAGGGCCCGGCAGCGCGATGGACATAGTTCCAACAGTCAGGATTTCTGGAGAGAAAGGACTGAGACATGGCAGGAAAGTACGACGATCTCGCTCGCTCCATTGTTGAGCTCGTGGGTGGTCCCGCCAACGTTAACGGTGTCACGCACTGCATCACGCGTGTGCGCTTTAAGCTGAAGGATGAAGGGAAGGCCGACACCGAGGCCATCGAGGGTCTCGAGGGTGTGATCAAGGTCATGCAGGCCAACGGCCAGTATCAGGTGGTCGTGGGCAACAAGGTCGAGGATGTGTTCGATGCCGTTCTCACCGTGGGCGGGCTTTCCGCGGGCGCCCAGATCGACAGCGAGGAGGATGCGCCCCAGGGTATCGCCGCCAAGGCCATCGACCTCATCTCCGGCATCTTCCAGCCCATGCTCGGCGCCTTTGCCGCCGCCGGTATCATGAAGGGCTTGCTCGCGCTCGCCACCTTTGTCGACCAGCAGTTCTTTGGCGGTACGTTCGCCGCTTCCGGCGCGTACACGCTGCTTTACACCATCGCCGACGGCATGTTCTACTTCCTGCCCGTCGTGCTAGCGCTCACCGCGTCCCGCAAGTTCAAGCTGAATGAGTTCACGGGCCTTGCCATCGGTTTCGCCCTCCTGTACCCGACCATGACCGCCCTCACCGGCGGCGAGGTCCTGGGCAGCGTCGAGCTCGGCTTTGCGGGCACCTTCTCCTGGTATGCCGATTTCTTCGGCTTGCCGATTATCATGCCCGCTTCCGGTTACGCGAGCTCCGTCATCCCGATTCTGCTGATGATCTGGTTTGCCTCTGTGGTTGAGCACTGGTGCAAGAAGTGGATGCCCGCTTCCATCAAGATGTTCTTCACCCCGCTGCTTACCATGACCGCTACCATCGTGCTCGGCTATCTGGTTATCGGCCCGATCGCCACGCTCATCACCAACCTGCTTGCCTTGCTGTTCAGCACGCTGTTCGGCCTGCCCGTTGTCGGCTCCGTTCTCGGCTGCACCCTCGTCGGCGCCTTCTGGATGTCTCTTGTCATCTTCGGCTTCCACTGGAGCCTTGCGCCTATCGCGATCATGAACCTCACCATCCAGGGCTACGACTACATCCTTGGCTCCGTCATTGCCCACTCCTTCGCCCTCGGCGCGGTCGTTTTCGCCATGTATCTCAAGAACAAGGACCAGAATTTCCGCGGCATCGCTCTGCCGGCCATGATCTCCTCGTTCTTCTTCGGCGTTACCGAGCCCGCCATCTATGGCGTCGCCCTGCCCGACAAGAAGGCGTTCATCAACGCGAGCATCGGTTCCGCGGTCGGTGGTCTCATCATCGGCCTCACGGGCGCCATGACCTACATCTCCGGCGGCCTGGGTGTCTTCAACTGGCTGTCCTTCATCGACCCCGGCGTGCTTGGCAACGGTATCACCCACATGATTTGGGCCATCGTGGCCTCCCTCGTGGGCGCCGCGGTTGGATTTGTGCTCGAGTTTGCGACCTACAAGCCCGAGACTAAGTAATACATTCCTGCAAGGGCGCATGGGCGCAAGTCCGTGCGCCCTCATTTCGGAAAGGGGAAGACCATGGCACATTTTCCGCAAGGGTTCCTCTGGGGTGGCGCCACCGCCGCCAACCAGTGCGAGGGCGGCTACAATGAGGGCGGCAAGGGCCTCGGCGTGCCGGACATCATGACCGGTGGCACGGTGAGCGAGCCGCGCCACATCACCGACGGCATCTTGCCCGAGTACCATTACCCCAGCCATGAGGCCGTGGACATGTACCACCACTACCTCGATGACATCAAGCTGTTCGGCGAGATGGGCTTCAAGTGCTATCGCATGTCCATCAACTGGAGCCGTCTGTTCCCCGCAGGCGACGAGGCCGAGCCCAACGCCGCGGGCGTCGAGTTCTATCGCCGCGTGTTCGAGGCTTGCCGGGAGCAGGGCATCGAGCCCATGGTGACCCTGTCCCACTACGAGCTGCCCTACGGCCTGTCCAAGAACTACGGCGGTTGGAAAAACCCCGCGCTCATCGAGTTCTACCTCAACTACGCCCGCACCGTCATGACCGAGTATCGCGGCCTGGTGAAGTACTGGCTCACGTTCAACGAGATCAACTGCCTGCTCATGGGTGGATTCGGCGGCGTGATGGGCGGCGGCATGGTGCCCGAGGGGCTCGAGGACGTGCCCATGACGTTTGGCGCCTGCGAGTGGGACGATCCTCAGGCGCGCTTCGACGCCCTGCACAATCAGTTCCTGGCGAGCGCCAAGTGCGTCGTCATGGCGCATGAGATCGATCCCGAGAACAAGGTCGGCTGTATGATCGCCGGCAATGCGACCTATCCGCACACCTGCAATCCCGCCGACGTTCTCAAGGCGCAGCGTGAGCAGCGCGAGCACAATTTCTATTGCGGCGACGTCCAGGTGCGCGGTGCCTATCCCGCGTGGGCGCCGAGCGTGTGGGCGCGCGAGGGCGTCACGATCGAGGTCAGCGACGAGGACGCCGCGATCCTCAAGGCCGGCACGGTGGACTTCTACTCCTTCAGCTACTACATGAGCGCCACTGCCTCCGCCGACCCCAAGGAAAACGAGGGCGGCAACATCTTTGGCGGCGCCGGCAACCCGTATCTCGAGAAGAGCGACTGGGGCTGGGCGATCGACCCCGAGGGTCTCAAGTACTATTTGGAGGAGGTCTACGACCGTTACCAGATTCCGCTCATGATTGTGGAGAACGGTCTGGGCGCCGTGGACGAGGTCGAGGCCGATGGCTCCATTCACGACCCCTATCGCATCGACTACCTGCGTCGTCATATCCAGCAGATGGACGAGGCCATCGCCGACGGCGTCGACCTCATGGGCTACACCATGTGGGGCTGCATCGACCTCGTGTCGGCTTCCACGGGTGAGATGAAGAAGCGCTACGGCTTCATCTACGTCGACAAGGACAACGAGGGCAACGGCACGCTCGAGCGCAGCCGCAAGGACTCGTTCTACTGGTACAAGAAGGTCATCGAGTCCAACGGCGAGGATTTGAGCTAGCTCGGCTTTCCGCACGCGGGCGAGGGTGGGGTTGCACGCGAGTGCAATTCGTCTGGCTTTTCTGCTGCTTGTACGCCAAATCGCCAATGCGGGCTCTATAATGTGGGGCAAAGGAAGGGAGCCTTTTCTCCCGCGGCGCCGTGTCGCGGGAGATAAGGCGCAGTACAGACAAACAAGGAGAGTTTCATGGGTCTGTTCGACATGTTCAAGAAGAAGGAAGCCCCGGCTGCCCCGGCAGCCCCCGCCAACATCGATGCTCAGGCAGGCCCCGATGTGCTGTGCTCCCCGGTTTCCGGCAAGGCCATCGCGATGACCGACGTGCCCGACCCGGTGTTCTCCGGCGAGATCCTCGGCAAGGGCTGCGCCGTGTGGCCCGAGGACGAGGTCGTCTACGCTCCGGTTTCCGGCAAGGTCACCGTTACCATGGGTCACGCCGTGGGTATCATGTCCGACTCCGGCGTCGAGGTTCTCGTGCACGTGGGCGTTGACACCGTCAACCTCCAGGGCAAGGGCTTCACCGCCTATGTTGGCCAGGGTGACGCCGTCGTCGCCGGTCAGCCCGTCCTCAAGATGGACCGCTCCGTGATCGCCGAGGCCGGCTACAAGGATTGCGTCGTCCTCGCCGTGTCCAACACCGCCGAGTTCGAGGCCGTCGAGATGGCCGTCGATGCCGACGCCGCTGTTGCCGCCGGCGCCCCCGTGGTCAAGGTCGTGCGCAAGTAGCGTTTGCCTGCTACATGATGTGCCCCTCGTAGTGGGGGCGTGAGGCGCCGGGCGGTGCGATCGCGCTGCCCGGCGCCTTTGTCATATCGCCGCCCGTCACTCGCCCCCCAGCATCAGTTGGGTGGTGGCAAGGCAAAGCCGCCGCCGGTCCACTGGCGCCCAAGGCGAGTGACACCTGTTGTGAGAAAGGGCCCGCCGATGGTTGAGTTTTCCTATGTAATTCTCGATATGCAGGGGTTGCACGCGCGCCCCGTTGCGATAATCTGCTCCGAGGCCCATCAATGGGGGAGCGATATCGTTATCACCTGCCGCGGCGCGGAGACGAGCGCCACGGACCTGATGGGGCTCATGGCGCTCGATGGACGCAAGGGCGATGAGCTCGTCGTGCGCATCTCGGGTGAAGACGAGGCGGCCTGCGCCGAGGCGATGCGGTCGGTCTTCACGTTCTAAGCTTGATCCCGCTCGCCCGTCCGGGGCGCGTCATTGGCTCCGAGGGCGAGCGGCAGGAGTGACGGGAGGGGCGAGCGCCGGGCGCGGATCCGTTTCAATCGGGGCCGTTTCAATCATGTGTATGGGGCACTCCATGACGATGGAGTGCCCTTCGTGTCTATAATGGAACAATTGCATGTTCACCATCGAAAGGGGCCCCGCATGGCTCTCACTGAGGATGATGTGCGCGGGATCGCGGAGTACGCGACCATCGCGCTCGATACCGAGGAGCTCTCTGAGATGACCGCATATCTCAACGATGCGGTCGAGATGCTCGAGCCGATTCTCCAATACGCCGCCGAGGACGTGGCGCCCACGTTCCATCCTATCGGTGGGCTGGCCAACGTCATGCGCGCCGATGCGCCTGATGCAAATCGTGCCCTGTCCACGAACGAGGCGCTCGCCAACGCCGGCGCCCAACGCGACGGCCAGTTCCGCGTGCCCTCCATCTTGGGAGGTGAGCGCTAATGCTCGCGAACCTCGATTCCCTCTCCGCCGCCCAGATTGCAGCGGGCGTCGCGGCGGGCGATTTCACGGCCGCCGAGGTCGCGCACGCCGCGCTGTCGGCCATCGATGCGCGCGATGCGGAGGTTCAGGCGTACCTGCAGGTCACGCCCGAGCTTGCCCTCGACGCTGCCGCGGCCATCGATGCGCGCCGCGCTGCGGGCGAGCCCCTGCCGCCGCTCGCGGGCGCGCCTTTTGCCATTAAGGACAACATGAACCTCGTGGGCACGCGCACCACCTGCGCCTCGCGCATGCTCGAGACCTACGAGAGCCCCTATACCGCCACGTGCGTGCAGCGCATGCTCGATGCGGGTTGCCTGCCGCTCGGCAAGGTCAACATGGACGAGTTCGCCTTTGGCTCCTCCACGGAGTCCTCGGCGTTCAAGCCTACGCATAACCCGTGGGACCTCGAGCGCGTGCCCGGTGGCTCTTCCGGCGGATCTGCCGCGGCGGTGGCTGCCGGCATGGCGACGCTCGCCCTGGGTTCCGACACGGGCGGCTCCATTCGCCAGCCCGCCGCGTTCTGCGGCGTCGTGGGCATGAAGCCCTCGTATGGCACGGTCTCCCGTTACGGCGTGGTGGCGTTTGGCTCCTCGCTCGACCAGGTGGGCCCGTTTGGCCGCACGGTCGAGGACACGGCGCTCGCGCTCGACGCCCTCACCGCTGGCGGGCGCGACCCGTTTGACGGCACGAGCCAGGATGCCGAGGGCGCCTTCGCGGCCCATCTCGACGATGACATTGCTGGCCTGCGCGTGGGCATCATCCCCGCGTTCATGGATGCCGAGGGTTTGGATGCCGAGGTCAAGGCCACCGTTGAGAAGGCCGCTAGCTCGCTCGTGGATCAGGGCGCCACGCTCGTGGATGTCGACCTGCCCCATCTCGACGCCGCCATCGCCGCCTACTACGTGATCGGCCCCGCCGAGGCGTTCTCCAACCTCGCGCGTTTCGACGGCGTGCGCTACGGCTACCAGGAGCCCGACTGCCCCAATCTCGCAAGCCAAAGCGCCCTCTCGCGCGCCCACGGCTTTGGCGCTGAGGCGAAGCGCCGTCAGATGCTCGGTGCCTACTTGCTGTCCTCGGGCGTCTACGACCGCTACTACTATGCCGCCCAGAAAGCCCGTTCGCTCATCACGGCCGACTACCAGCGCGCATTCAAGCAGGTCGACGTGATTCTCATGCCGGCGAGCCCCACCTGCGCGTTCAGGCACGGCGAGCTGTCCAACCCGACACAGATGTACCTGTCCGACATGTTCACCATTTCGATCAACATCGCCGGGAACGGCGGCATCACGGTGCCGTGCGGCTTGGGCACCACCTCGGGCATGCCCGTCGCGGTGCAGCTGGTGGGCCGCGCGTTTGACGACCGCCGCCTGCTCACGTTCGCCCGCGCCGTGGAGCGCGCCCACGCCGAGGCCACCGGGGCGGCCGGGTGCGCCGTCGCGCCCGCGTTTGCCGGGAAGGGAGGCGATCTTTCATGAAGGAGCTTGCCGAGGTCCTGAAAGATTGGGAGGCCGTCATCGGCCTGGAGATCCACACCGAGCTCACCACGCTTGAGACCAAGATGTTCTGCGGGTGCAAGCTCAGCCACGACGACGCGCCCAACACCAACGTGTGCCCCGTGTGCCTGGGGTTGCCCGGCGCCCTGCCGGTGCCCAACCGCCGCGCCATCGAGAGCATCGTGAAGGCGGGTCTCGCCACCAACTGCGAGATCCAAAAGCGCTCGATGTTCTATCGCAAGCACTACTTCTATCCTGACATGGCCAAGAACTTCCAGACGACGCAGGGTCCTGTGGCGTTTTGCATGCACGGTCACCTCGACCTGGAGGTGACCGGCCGCGGAGCCGCCGAGCGCCCGGAGTGCGCGTTTGGCGACGGTGAGGCCGCGAGCTTGGCTTCTGCCAGCGCGAACGCCGAGGGCCTGTCGCGCCAGATGGCCGAGGGGCTGCCCGAGCAGGCAGGCGGCGCGCTTGCCGCCATGGCGAACTACGACGCCAGCGCGATGGCGCTGCCCGTGCGCCACGACGACGGCTCGTACACGGCGCCCATCCGCATCCTGCGCATCCACATGGAGGAAGACGCCGCAAAGATGGTGCACGTGGGCGGTGAGGAGGGCCGCATCGGAGGTGCCGCCGAGAGCCTCATCGACTACAACCGCTGCGGCACGCCGCTCATCGAGCTGGTGACCGAGCCCGACCTGCGCACTCCCGAGGAGGCGCGCCTGTTCATGGAGAAGCTCCGCCGCATCTTCCTCACCATCGGCATCTCGGACTGCTCGATGGAGAAGGGCTCCATGCGCTGCGACGGCAACGTGTCCATCCGCCGCCGCGGCGAGACGGGCCTGGGCACAAAGACCGAGCTCAAGAACCTCAACTCCTTCAAGGCCCTGCACGACGGCCTTGCGTACGAGATCTGCCGTCAGGCGGAGGTGCTGGAAAACGGTGGCACCATCTACCAGGAGACGCGCCATTGGGAGCCCAGTCGCAAACGCACCGTGGTGATGCGCGTGAAGGAGACGGCGGACGACTATCGCCTGTTCCCCGATCCCGACCTGGCGCCGTTCGACCTATCCGACGAGTTCATCGAGCATTGCCGCGCGGAGCTGCCCGAGCTGCCCGACGCTAAGCGTGAGCGCTTTGAGCAGGATTTCGGCATCAAGCGCGCCGACGCCGAGCAGCTTGCGGGCGATCCCGAGACGGCGGCCTTCTTTGAGGCCGCGGCCGCGGGACTTGTTGGCAAGGCGGCCCAGACGGTCGCGAATCTCGTGGTCAACGAGCTGACGGCCTATCTTAAGGGCGCCGGTGTGGGCCTTGCCGAGAGCGGCATCGCCCCGGGCCAGGTGGCGTCGCTGGCAAAGCTTCTCGCCGAGGACGCCATCTCGAGCAACCAGGCGCACGAGGTGTTCGAGGCCATGGCGAAAAGCGGCGACGACCCCGCCAAGATCGTGGATGAGCGCGGCATGCGTCAGGTGAGCGACACGGGCGCCCTCCAGCCGATCGTGGACGAGGTCTTGGCCAACTGCCCCGACCAGGCCCAGCAGTACCGCGATGGCAACCAGAAGGTGATCGGCTTCTTGGTGGGCCAATGCATGAAGGCGAGCCGCGGCACGGGCAACCCGAAGCTGTTCAACGAGCTGCTGCGCCAAGCGCTCAGCTAGGCGCCCGCCGCGATCTCCTCACGGCAGATCGCGGTGAGGCGGCGCACCGTCTCGCGCATGTCGAGTTCGGTCGCCTCGGGGTGCAACGCGCAGATGCGCAGCACTTTCTTGCCGTGGAGCTCGGTGGTGAACACGCCCGCATAACCGCTTTCGATCATGCGGCGGGAGATGCGGGCGTTGAGGGCGTCTTTCGCCGTCTCGTCCATGCCCTCGGGGCTGTAACGGAAGTTCACCATGGCCATTTGCGCGGGGGAGACCACCTCGATGAGGGGCTCGCGGCGCATCTCGTCCTCGGCCCAGCGGGCGAGGTCGAATCCGTGCTCGACGGCCGCTGAGAGCGCCTCGGAGCCCATCACCTGCAGAGTGAACCACAGTTTGAGTCCGCGTGCCGGGCGCGTGAGCTCCGGCCCCATGTCCCAGGGGTTGGTGATCTGCGCGCCCTCGAGGTCCTTGAGGTACTCGGGGTGCGTGGAGAAGCTTGCGGTGAGCGTGCGGGTGTCGCGCACGAGGATGATGCCGCACGAGTAGGTCTGGAAGAGCCACTTGTGCGCATCCCAGCTGAGCGAGTCGGCGAGCTCGACGCCGTCGAGCAGGTCGCGGTGCTTGGTGATGAGGACCGACGCACCGATGGCCCCGTCCACATGCATCCACAGGTCGTTTGCGTGGCAGACGCCGGCGATCTCGCGCAGCGGGTCGATGGCGCCCGTGTTGGTGCTGCCCGCGGTGGCGACTACGGCGAAGGGGACGAGACCGCGCTCGCGGTCCTGCTTGATGGCGCGCTCAAGGGCGTCGACATCCATGGTGAAGTCGTCATGGCAGGGAATAGTTCGGATGTTGTCGGGCGCGATTCCCACCATGTGCATGCCCTTGGCCACCGAGCTGTGCGTCTGCTCGGAGAGATAGGCGACGCCACGGCACCAGTCGCTCAGGTCGAGCTTGTTGTCGCGCGCTGCGACGAGCGCGGTCATGTTGGCCATGGAGCCTCCGCTCACGAAGACGCCGCCCGCGCCCTCCGGGAACCCGGCCTTGTCGCACAACCACCTGAGGACCTCGTTTTCGGCGATGCATCCGGCGGGGTAGTTGGCAAAGCTGCCGGCATGGCGGTTGTAGCCGGAGGCCATCATGTCGCCGAGCCACGACACGGCGTTGACCGGGCCGGGGACAAAACCTAAAAAGCGCGCGTGGTCGATGTTGTAGCCGTACCCGATGATGCTGTCCTGCATCTCGCGCACGACGTCTTCAAGCGGGCGCCCCTGATCGGGGATGGTGTGCCCGGCAATCTGCTCGAGCACCTTAGGGCTGGCCTCGCAGGCGACGGGCCCCTCAGAAAGATGGCGGTTGCGCGAGAACAGCTCGCAGACAAAGCGGACGGCCGCTAACTCGACGTCTTGCTCCTGCGCCGATCCACGTGAGTACATGAGGCTCTCCAATCGGTATGCGGTGATTTGTCGAGCGATATCGTGGCACAGCACTGCCTATATGTATAATTCAAGTCTCGAAATAGATATTGAGTAAAACTAATACCACAAGGTAGAACGCGTGAAAGTGAGAGCGCATGGAACTGCGTGAAATCGAGACCTTCCTCGCCATCGTCGAATACGGAACATTCTCCCGCGCTGCCGAGCGCTTGGGGTATTCGCAGTCCGCGGTGACGGTCCAGATGCGCCAGCTGGAGCAGGAGCTGGGGGTGCGCCTGTTCGATCGCATTCCCCGTGGTGTGGTCCTCACCGAGCAGGGGAGGGCGTTTGCCTTTCACGCCAACGAGATCGCGGGCGCGGTGCATTCCGCCTGTCGGGCGGTTGCGGCACCGGCGGAGGGCGCGCACGAACTCACGGGAGTCATTCGCTTGGGAAGCGCCGAGTCGATCTCCACGGCGCTTTTGCCCGAGCTTCTCATATCGTTTCACGAGCGGTGCCCGCACGTGCAGGTCGTGGTGAGCGCCACGCGCCGCGAGCGCATGGTCGAGGGGCTGCGCAACAACACGCTCGACCTGCTGCTCACCATGGAGCGGCGGGTATGCGAGCCGGGGATTCACGTGGAGGCGCTCCGGCGCGAGCCCGTGGTCTTTGTGGCGGCGCCGCATCTCGTGGAGACGTTGCGCAACGGGGGCGCAGGAAGCGAGCGTACATGTTCGCCGGAGAATCTCGTCGGGCTGCCGTTTGTCCTCACGGAGCGCGGTGAGAGCTATCGCTTGGAGCTGGACCGGTTGCTTGCCGAACGCGACCTCGCGATCACGCCGCTTGTGGAGGCGGGCAACACCGAGACGCTCGTGCATCTGGCGGAGCGCGGCGTGGGCGCGACGTTCGTTCCCAGGTTTTCGGCGGCGGCTGAGCTGAGCCGGGGCACCCTCGTCGAAATGAGCTGCGACGTGCCCGCGGTCGAGATGGAGTCGCAGCTGTTATGGCATAACCGGAAATGGCTCGCTCCACACTTGGCGGAGTTTATCGCCACGACCCGCGCGTTTTTCGGACCTGGGCGCTAAAGCCTGGCGAGATCCCGCGCGAGGGCTCGGGCGCTAAAACCTGGTGAGGGCCCACGCGAGAGCCCGCGCCGTTTTCTATTTTGAGTGCCGGGCATCGCGCACCTCGCGGGCGGCGGCCATGCGGGCCTCGCGCGCGTCGCGCAGAGCATAGTGCGCATCGACCGTCTTGGTCTTGGCGCCGCGCAGCGTCTCCGCCAGCACGGGGTTGGTCTCCGCAACGCGCTTCACCAGCGGGCCGTCAAGCTCCGCCTGCGTGGGCTCGGCCAAGAAGTCGATGGCGTATTGCGCGGCGACCGCCGATCCCTTGGCGAGCACGCTCTCGTCCACCTTGAAATAGCAGGAATGTTGCGCAAACGTGGCGCCGATCTGGGGGTTGCGGCACCCCACGAAGGCCAGGACGCCCGGAACGCGGCGCAGGTATTCGGAGAAATCCTCGCCCGACATCGTGCCGCGGTAGCTGCCCTCGCCCTGCGGCCCCAGGCTTTTGAGCACGGCCTGGCGGCAGCGTTCGCTGGCGCGCGGCTCGTTGTCGACCTTGTAGTTGGCGATGGTGTAGTCGGCGAGTTCCGCCTCGGCGCCGTGGGCCTGGGCGATATGCACGGCGATGCGCTCGATGAGCGCGGGCATCAGCTCGTGGGTGGCGTCCGAATACGTGCGCACCGTGCCTTCCAAGCTCGCCTCGCCGGCGATGACGTTGCGCGCCGTGCCCGCATGCAGCTTGCCGACGGTGACCACGGCAGGTTCGTACGGGGACAGCTCGCGGCTCACGATGGTCTGCAGGGCATTGACAATCTCGGCGGCGACCATGACGGCGTCGCTGCCGCGCTGGGGCATCGCGCCGTGACAGGAGGTGCCGTGCACGTCCACGCGGAACCAGTCGGTGTTGGCCATGCGCGGCCCGGGCTCGCAGCTGATCGTGCCCGCGTCAACCTCGCTCCAGATATGCATGGCAAACGCGCCGTCCACGCCCTCGCACACGCCGGTCTCGCACATCAGGCGCGCCCCCGAGCCGTTCTCCTCGGAGGGCTGGAACACCACACGAATCTCGCCGTGGATGTCGTCGGTCATGTGGCGCAGCACTTGCAGAGCGCCGAGAAGCATGGCGATGTGGCAGTCGTGACCGCATGCGTGCATGCAGCCCTCGTTGACGCTCGCAAATTCTTCGTTGGTGCGCTCGAGCACGGGCAGGGCGTCGATATCGGCGCGCATGAGCAGGCGGCGGCGCGGGGTGCCGTCCTCGAGGTAGGCGTCTGGTGCCGTGCCGCGCAGGGTGGCGACGAGGCCCGTCTTCAAGGGGCGCTCGTAGGGGATGTTCATGGCGTCGAGCTGGCCGGCGATGTCGGAGGTCGTGCGGACCTCCTCCATGCTCAGCTCGGGGTGCTTATGAAAATGGCGGCGTTGGCGGATGATGTAGGGCTCGAACTCCTCGGCGATATCCAAGATGGCGCGGGTGATTTCCGTCTCGGAGCGCGCTTCGGTTTGGGCCATGATGTGCTGAGCCTTTGTTTTGGGCATGATATCCGCCTCGCAAGATGGCGGCGCGCTGGCGCCGCAACGGGTTAGTATGCCCTAAAGCTTACTCTTCTGCGCTGCCCGATGGGTCAGAATTACCGTTTTGGGCCGCCTTGGGGGCCTGCGAAGGGGCGCTATCCGCGGCGTCATGGGCGTGGGCCGCTTCTTGCTGGCCGGCGGCAGGCGCATTGGCGCCATCCTTCTTTTTGCCGCGGTTGGCGATCTTTTTGGCCGTGCGCTTGATATTGGTGAGCAAGCCGCCCGCGGGGTGCGCGGCGTTGAAGGCGTCCTGCTTGTCGCGCTTGATGCGCTCCTCGATGATGATCTCGCCGTAATCGTCGACCAAGCGATCGTAAAACGTCACGGCGCCGTCGATGTCCTCCTGGTTGGGACGGTCCTTGTTCATGCCGCCCACGAACTTGAACGGTCCGTAGGTGTCGAAGCCCGGGCATCCGTACATGCACAGCAGGTTGGCGAACTTCAAGCGGCACGCGCTGTCGAGGTCGCGCCCGTTGTATTTGGACTGGCCACCGTAGGTCATGAGGCCGACGACCTTGTCGCCGTCGCGCAGGCAGTGGTCGGCCACGCGCAGCAGGTCCTTGTCGAAGCTGCCGTAGTAGATCCCGGAGGCCATCACGATGATGTGGTAGGGGGAGAGGTCGGGATACTCATTTTTGCCCAGCGCGCCGACGTCGACCGTGTCGATGTCCGGGTGGGCCGCCACGATGGCGTCCACCAGCTTTTTCGTGTTGCCGTGATGCTTGGAGCGATACACGATGACGGTCTTGAGATCCATGGGGCGACCTTTCAGATACAGCGGTACTAAGGGGTAATCATAGCGAAACGCGCAAGGTGCGCTGGCGAATGCGGTGGAGATACCACCAAGTACGCCAAATGCTCGCAGCCGGTGGTACGCATGTTGTTCACTTGTAATACCATTGGTCTAATTACATACCAATACGAGAATATCTTCACAAATTCGAGCTGTCCACCATGAAGGTGCTGAGGCCTGCGCATCCTGCCTGAATTTTGCCTCGTTTGGCCGATTGCGCGGCGAGAACGTGCGCGTTCTCAAATAATATGCAGGTGAATGGCCGTGCGGCGGATAAACGGTCGAAAAATAACGGCGAACGGTACCTAAACCAGAAAAGATTAAAAACTCGAGAACAGAACATCCACAACTGCTATAGTGGAAACAACTTGTCACGTGGTTACTACCAGTGCTGCACAAGAGGTGCAGCCGAAGAGCGAGAAAGAGGGATAGATGGTCGGTTTCATTTTGACTGGTCACGGACACTTCGCAAACGGCATCAAGAGCGCGCTCGACATGGTCGCTGGCGATCAGGAGCACTTCGAGATCGTTCCGTTTGAGGGCTCTCAGGCTGCCACCTATGGTGACGACCTCCGCGCTGCCATCACTAAGATGCGCGGCGAGTGCGAGGAGGGCGTCATCGTCTTCGTCGACCTGCTGGGCGGCACTCCGTTCAACCAGTCCATGATGATCGCCAACGATGTCGACAAGCTGGAGATCGTCACCGGCTCCAACCTGCCTATGATCATCGAGCTCCTCTTCGCCCGCAACGGCGCCACCGACGTCACCGCGCTCGCCGAGCAGGCCGTGTCCGTGGGTCAGCAGGCCGTCACCCGCCAGTCCCTGGCTTCTGTCATGGGCGCTGCCGAGGATGACACCGAAGAGGATGGCATTTAATGGCTAACTTCGGGCAAAACGTCCTCGCTTCCTCCGTCGCCCTGCTGCTCATCATGGCGGTCATGGGCCTCGTGTACTTCTTCTGGTCCAAAGCAAACATGAAGAAGAAGGTCAAGTACTTCGAGCACATTCACACCGACCTCGCCCCTGGCCAGCGCGTCATGTTCGGCGGCGGCATCTTCGGCGATGTGAAGAGCGTGAATGGCGACGTCGTCGAGGTCAAGGTTCGCTCCGGCGCAACCCTCGACGTCTCGCGCTACGCAATCCAGGAGATCGTCAAGTAGGCGAGCTCAGCAGGGCATCAATGGGAGCTTCTCCGCCATGCAAATTGCAGAGACCCCAGTGCACATAGGCTAATCAGCGAATACGAAAGGAACGGATCGCAATGGCAGAGCCTAACATTCTTCTTACCCGTATCGACAACCGCCTGATTCATGGTCAGGTTGCCACCCAGTGGAACTCCACCCTGGGCTCCAACCTCATCCTCGTCGCCAACGACGAGGTGTCCACCAACACCATGCGCCAGAATCTCATGAAGATGGCCGCTCCTACCGGCGTTGCCACCCGCTTCTTCTCCATCCAGCACACCATCGACATCATCTCCAAGGCCTCGCCTAAGCAGAAGATCTTCATCGTCCTCGACTCTCCTCAGGACGCCCTGAAGCTCGTCGAGGGCGGCGTGCCGATCAAGAAGCTCAACATCGGCAACATGCACATGGCCGAGGGCAAGCGTCAGGTCGCCACGACCGTCGCCGTCGACGACGACGACGTCGAGTGCTTCCGTAAGCTCCAGGAGCACGGTGTCGAGCTCTCTATCCAGCGCGTGCCCAGCACGCCCGTCGAGGATACCAACAAGCTGTTTGCGTAATGTGGGGGATTGCGAGCAGTTTGTTTGTATACGGGGCGAACAATCGCTTCGGTCGTAACACTTAGTACGAGAAAGTAAATTTGAAAGGAGGAGCATAAGATGGACGTGAATTTCCTTCAGATCGCCTTGGTCTTCCTGGTGACCTTCGTCGCCGCTATCGACCAGTTCGACTTCACTGAGTCCCTGTACCAGCCCATCGTCACCGGCCCGATCATCGGCGCCATCCTCGGCGATGTGCAGACCGGCCTCGTCGTCGGTGGTACCTATCAGCTGATGACCATCGGTAACATGCCGATTGGTGGTGCTCAGCCGCCGAACGCTGTTATTGGTGGCATCATGGCTGCCGTCTTCGCCTGCACCCTCGAGATGGATCCCAACGTTGCCGTTGCAACCGCGATTCCGTTCGCTCTGCTGGGCCAGTACGGCGTCACCCTGTTCTTCACCCTGCGTGCCCCGATGATGGAGTCCTTCCGCGCGGCCGCTGTGAAGGCTGACACCAAGGCTATCACCAAGCTGACCGTCATCTCCGAGGTCATCCTCGGCCTCATCTTCGCCGCCATCGTCACCCTGTTCTTCGTGGGTGGCCTCACCGCTGGCCAGGCTGTCGTCTCCGCCATCCCCGCATGGCTCAACGCTGGTCTGTCCGCTGCCGGTGGCATGATGAAGTTCGTCGGCTTCGCGATCCTGCTGAAGATTATGATGTCCCGCGACATGTGGGCCTTCTTCCTGCTCGGCTTTGGTCTGACGACCATCGTGCACGGCATCCCCTCGCTTGCCAAGCCCGAGCTGCTGATCATGGCCATCATTGGCTTCGGTCTTGCCTTCTGGGACTTCCAGCAGCAGACCGAGCTCAAGGGCGCTGCTTTTGACGGAGGTGATATGAGCGATGGCATCTAATGAGTTCACTGTACCTGCACAGTACGAGGACCTGACTCCTGCACCGAACGTCGACAAGAAGACGCTCAACCGCATGGTCTGGCGTTCCTACTGGCTCCAGTCCTCGTTCAACTACGAGACCATGCAGTCCGGTGGCTGGCTCTTCGCCATGGTTCCGGGCCTCGAGAAGGTTCACACCAACAAGAACGACCTCTCTGCGTCGATGTACCACAACCTGGACTTCATCAACACGCACCCGTTCCTGGTCACCTTCGTTATGGGTATTGTTCTCTCCCTCGAGCAGAACAAGGTTGACACCCAGACCATCCGCTCCGTGCGTATTTCCGCTGCTTCCCCGCTGGGCGGCATCGGCGACGCTCTGTTCTGGCTGACGCTCGTGCCGATCACGGCCGGCATCACCTCGAACATGGCCATCGAGGGCAACATCATCGCCCCGCTCATCTTCCTGATCGTCTTCCACGCGGCCCTCTTCGCTTGCCGCTTTGGTCTGATGAACTGGGCTTACAAGATGGGCACCTCTGCCATCGACTCCCTGACCGCTAACATGCAGGCCTTCACCCGCGCTGCCGCCATCATGGGCTGCTTCGTGGTTGGCGCCCTGACGGTCAACATGGGTGGCACCCAGATCAACCTCAACATCCCGAACGGCACCACCCGTGGCCTCGCCGCTCACACTGTTGTGGTTTCCAACGAGGAGGCTGAGAACTTCGCCGACCTCGCCATCGACACCGAGACCGCTGAGCCCGGCACCCTTGGCCTCACCGCCGAGGACGGCTCCGCCCTCACCGCTGCCGACGCTGATGGCAACGCTGTTGAGACCGGCATCGTCGACATGGGCAACGGCATGAGCACCGTCACCTACGCTGAGGTTACCGAGACTCCGGTTTCCTTCTCCGTGGCCGAGACGCTCGACACCGTTATGCCTAAGCTCGTGCCGCTCGCGCTCGTGCTGATGCTCTACTTCCTGTTCGCCAAGAAGAACTTCACCCCCATCAAGGGCATCGTTCTCATGCTGATCATCGGCATCATTGGCGCCCTTCCGCTCAACGAGTGGCTCGGCATCACTTGGTGGACCGGTCTCTGGTAATTCCAGCGGCCTGCTGAGGGCCTATCTCCCCCAGATGCGCCTTCTTGCCCGGCGTGGGTCTCGCGCCCACGCCGGGTATTTTCATTCGTTCCCTAATCTGGGTAACGGCGACCTCCGCCGGCACATGGCCGCGCCGGAATCGCCCGCGTGCCCAGTTGACCGTTCAGTCGGAGGCATTACTCATGGCGATCGCAGCGCGCAGGCAGCCCCTGTATGACCAGCTCGTTGACATCCTCACGGATAAGATTGAGCACGAATATCGCGCTGGCGACATGATCCCCTCCGAGCGCGAGCTGTCCGAGCGCTACGGTCTTTCTCGCACCACCGTTCGCCTTGCCCTGCAGGAGCTCGAGCGACTTGGCCTGGTCGTGCGCCAGCACGGGCGCGGCACGTTTGTGGCCGACCGCTCGGCGCAAACCGCCAACCTCATGCAGGCGTATAGCTTCACCGAGCAGATGCGCTCGATGGGACGCGAACCCCGCACCACCATCTTGGAGTTCAGTGACTTCGAGGCAGACAAGAACCTCGCCGAGCACATGGGCGTGCGTCTGGGCGAAAAGCTGTATAAGATCAAGCGCCTTCGCTCCGCCGATGGTATGCCCATGATGGTCGAGCGTTCCTACCTTCCCGTTCGCAAGTTCCTCTCCTTGAAGCGCCCGCTGCTCGAGTCGATGCCGCTGTACGACATCATCGAGAAGGAGTATCGCGAGAAGATCGTCGTCGCCGAAGAGGAGTTTTTCGCCAGCATCGCCCGTCCCGCCGACGCGCACCTGCTGGGCATCACCGAAGGGGCACCCGTTCTCGATCTGGTCCGCACGACCTTCAACACCTCCAACGAAGTTGTGGAGTACACGTTGTCCGTCGCTCGCGCCGACCAGTTCAAGTACAAGGTTTCGCACCGCAGGGGAGAGTAGGGCTTGCCCGAGGAAGGCGAGGTTGCGCACGGGGCGTGCTCGAGGGCATGATCTTGGTGAGCGGGTTCGAGCGCGGTCTGGGTGGCCCGCTCGATGTGCAGTGCAGGCTTGGGCCTGTCAATTGGAGAGCATTGGCCTCTCATCGCGGCGTCGTGCCGCGTGCGAGAAGTCAACGCCTTCCCGTTGCCAGACCTGGTTTCACCGTTTGGGACATGCGTGGCGCGTATGTGTCAAACACGTGCAATTCTGGAACAACTGGTTACAACCAGCTAACCAGTTTATAATGAAAACAGCTTGTAAAGGCGTCAGCCAGAAAGAGAGGTATCATCCATGTTCGAGAAGACGACGGAAGAACTCCACGAGATCGGCGGCTACAACACCACCGTCGAGATCAAGCAGCAGCCTGAGCTTTGGCTCGACACGCTGAACATCTACCGCGAGAACCTCGAGGCCATCGAGGCGTTCCTGGCTGATGCTCGCGCCATGGGCGAGGGCCGTCTGTCCGTTGTGTTCACCGGCGCCGGCACCTCCGATTACGTTGGCGACACCTGCGCTCCCTACCTGCGCCACGCTGGCGACACCAAGCTTTACGACTTCAAGCCCATCGCGACCACCGATATCGTCTCCGCTCCTCGCGACTTCTTGAACCCCGACGAGCCCACCGTGCTGGTCTCCTTCGCTCGTTCCGGCAACAGCCCCGAGTCCCTGGCTGCCGTCCAAGTCGCCAAGACCTTCGTGAAGAATGTCAAGTTCATCAACATCACCTGCGCGCCTGAAGGCAAGCTCGCCGTCGAGTCCGCCGATGACCCCAACGCGCTGACCATCCTCATCCCTCGCGCCAACGACAAGGGCTTCGCCATGACCGGCTCCTACAGCTGCATGACGCTCCTGTCCACCCTCATCTTCGACTCCGCTTCCCTCGAGCAGAAGACCGCTTGGGTCGAGCAGGCCGCCAAGATGGGCGAGGACGTCGTCGCCCGCGAGGCCGAGATTGCCGAGTTCCTCTCCGGTGACTTCAACCGCGTGACCTACCTGGGTTCCGGCTCCTTCGTGGGTCTGGCTCAGGAGGCTCAGCTCAAGATCCTCGAGCTCGCCCACGGCCTCGTCGCCACCTCTTGGGACTCTTGCATGGGCTATCGTCATGGGCCGAAGTCCTTCGTCGACGACAAGACCCTCGTGTTCGTGTACATGAACAACGACGAGTACACCCGTCAGTACGACCTCGACATCCTCAACGAGATCAACGGTGACCAGATCGCCGCCAAGACGATCGCGATCCAGCAGGACGGCGCCACCAAGTTTGACGGCACCGCTTTCACCTTCGCTGGCTTCGACGCGCTGCCCGAGGGCTACCTCGCTCTGCCGTTCGTGATGGTTGCGCAGGTCATCTCCCTGCTCAACTCCGTCCGCGTGGGCAACACCCCCGACACCCCGTCTCCTTCCGGCACCGTGAACCGCGTTGTCAAGGGCGTGACGATCCACCCCTTCGAGGCCTAATAACCAATTTGGGGACGGGTGCAAAATTGCACATTTGACATCCCACCCCAGGTGTAATTTGGGTAATTTGGGGACGGGTGCATAATTGCACATCTAACATACCGCCCCGGATATTTGCTCCCATGTGGCGCCCGCCCTGTCCTTGGACGGAGCGGGCGCTTTCATATTGGGTACCATGCACAATAAGTGCAGACAACTCGTGTTAGGAGAACACATGAGCACCTATGCAATAAAGGCCGATGCTTTCTACCTTCCCACTCGCGTCGCTCGCGGCGGGTATCTCATGGTTGAGGACGGCGTCTTTGGCGAGCATGTCGCTGAGGCCCCTTCCTGCGAGATCCTCGACTACACGGGTCACGAGATCGCTCCCGGTTTTGTCGACACCCATATCCACGGTTTTGACAACCACGACATCATGGACTGCAAGGCCGAGAGCGTGGCCGCCGTGTCCCGCGGCATCCTGCGCAACGGCGTGACCAGCTACTTGCCCACCACCCTCACCGCAAGCACCGAGCAGCTTGAGGCCGCCTGCGCCAGCGTTGCCGAGTATGTCGAGGCCGGCGACGATCAGCCGCACGCCCGCATCCAGGGCATCTTCCTCGAGGGCCCCTTCTTCACCGAGAAGTACAAGGGCGCGCAAAACCCCGCGTACCTTTCCGCCCCGACCATGGACAAGCTCGACGCATGGCAGAACGCCGCCCATGGCCTCGTGAAGAAAATCGCCGTCGCTCCTGAGTACGAGGGTGCTGTCGAGTTCACCGCCGAGGCCGTTAAGTCCGGCGTCGTGGTCGCCCTTGGCCACTCCGCTGCGACATGCGAGCAGGCTCAGGCGTGTCTGGACGCGGGCGCCAAGGTCTTTGTCCACACCTACAACGGCATGAGCGGCCTGCACCACCGCGAGCCCGGTATGGTGGGCGCCGCCCTGTCCAGCCAGGACAAGTCCTACTCCGAGCTCATCTGCGACGGGCATCACGTCAACCCCATTTCCGCGGGCATCGTGATGCACGCCAAGGGTCACGAGCACGTCGCCCTCATCACCGACTGCATGTGCGCGGGTGGTATGCCCGACGGCGACTACTTCCTCGGTGAGCTGCCCGTTGTGGTTGCCGGCGGCACCGCGCGCCTCAAGGACGGCGGCTCTCTCGCGGGCTCCATCCTCAACATGAAGGACGGCGTGAAGAACGTTTTCGATTGGGGTATCGCCACCAAGGCCGAGGCCATTTTCATGGCAACTCAGGCTCCCGCCGAGGCCAACGACATCGCCGACGAGTGCGGCTCCATTCGCCCCGGCCGCAACGCCGACTTCGTCGTGCTGAACCCCGACCTCACGCTGGTCGAGACGTATCTCGGCGGCGAGAGCGTCTACAAGGCGTAATACGCGTCTGCGCGGCACCACACATAAGGACGTGTGGAACGCTTGGTTTTCGGCAAACAAAGCGCCTCGGGATTCCCGGGGCGCTTTTTCGTGCAGCGATTCCACTCGCGCTCAGGCGACGTCCCTACTCGAATTTCGTCCTCGACGCCGTCGCTCATCGCTCCTCTGCGGCTTCCCCGCCCAGCACCCGTCCCTGTGCCATTCACTCGAGTGTGCGCCTTACCTACGTTTCAACACATCAAACGTGGGAAAAGCGCACACTCGGCAAGGGCGGTGAGGAGTCGAGGGGGCACCGAGGGGGCGCTAGTCGGCGACGATGAGGCTGGTTGCGCTTTCGATGGCGAAGCGCTGCTCGTCGCTGGCGCCCGCGTCGGTAATTACCGCGTCGATACGATCGAGGTTATAGAAATTGTAGAAGTCGAGCTGGTCGAGCTTGCTCGAGTCGCAGACGAGGAAGCGGGAAGCGGCGCGGTCGCACGCGAGCGCCTGCAGGCGGCCCTCCTCGAGATTCGAGCATGAGATGACACCCGACATGACGCCGTTGGTGCCGATGAAGCACTTGTCGATGCCCAGCGGCGCGAGCGAGTCCTCGGCAACCGGGCCGATGAACGACCCGGAGCGGCGGCGGTACTGCCCGCCGAGACAGCACACCTCGAGCCCGGGGTGAATCTGCAGCATGTTGAGCGCGATGATGCTGTTGGTCACGATGCGCAGGCGCACGGGCGGCAGCGCGCGGGCGATGGCGGCGCAGGTGGAGCCGGGCCCCAGGAAGACGGTGTCGTCGGGCTCGATGAGCGCGCATGCCGCTTGGGCGATGCGCTGCTTCTCGCTCTGGCGCACGGCGAGTTTGTCGAAGTAGGGGATTTCGGACGGAACGGACTGCGCCACCTCCGGCAGGCGAATGCCGCCGTGTTCGCGAACGACGGCACCGGTGGAGGCGAGCTCGTCAAAATCGCGGCGGACGGTCATCTCGGAGATGCCGAAGATCTTGGCGGCCTGTCGTACGGAAATCACGCCGCGCTGGGAGCACAGGTCCATCAGCTGCTCATGGCGTTGAGATTTAAGCATGGCTATCGGCTCCCTGGACTATTCGGTGATAACGGTGGTGTAGACCTCAAGCGCCTGAATTGCCTCGGCGCTGGCCTCGGGGTTGATAAAAGCGGCGGCGATGCGGTCGAGCGTGGTGAACGAGCAGAAGTCGCGCACGCCGACCTTGTCGGCGTCGAGCACGAGGTAGGCTTCGTTCGAGCGCGAGCAAGCCTCGCCGAGAAGCACGGCGGCGTCGGGATGAGAGCCGAACACTTCGTTGTCGAACACGCCCGTCGCGGAGACGAACGCCTTGTTGGTGCTGAGGCCATGAAACGAGCTCACACCGTAGGGGGTGGTGAAGACGCGAGTGTCCTGTCGTAGCGTGCCGCCAACCAAAAAGAGGTCGACATGCGGGTTGTCGGCAAGCAGGTTGAGCACGGGCATGCTGTTGGTGACGACGCGGATATCGGCCTTGGGCAGGTAGTCGCACATGAGCTCAAGGGTCGTGCCGCCGCCGAGGAAGATGGTGTCGCCGGGCTTGATCACCTTGGCGGCAGCCTGCGCGGCCGCGCGCTTCTGCTCGACGGATCGAAGCTTCTTCTCTTCATGGGAGCGCACGCGTAGAAGGGAGTTGCCGCGGGCGCTGCGGGGGAGCTGAGCCCCACCGTGAACGCGCACGACGAGCCCGTCCTCGGCCATCTCCGCAAGGTCGCGACGAACGGTCATATCGGAGACGCGCAGGGTGTCGGCAATCATCTTGACCGTGACCGTCTGGCGCTGTTGGAGCAAGTCGAGAATTACTTGCTGACGCTCGGATTTCATGGTGCCTCCGTACAAACTGTGCTGGGAACTCACATCTGGAAATAACCAAACGAACAACATTATTAAACATAGAGGTAACAAAGAACAACAAACAACTGTTCATCGTCAAAAAACGCACGTTTACGGAAAAAATCAGAGAAAAACACAGGACAGAGACGACTTTCGTCGATAAAACTTAAACAAAACTTGACATGTATTCAAACATCTACGGACATAGTTGTTGTAAAACCGAACAGAAGTCAACAGGAAGGAAAGCACATGCGAATTGGCGTCATCCTCGCAAGCCACGGAGAGTTTGCACGCGCTGCCCTCGGTGCCGTCGAAATGATCGCGGGCAAGCAAAACGATGTGGCCGCCCTTGGTCTTACCGCCGAGAAGAGCCTGGAGACATTACTAAGGATTGGTACCAAGCTCCGGGCAAGAGGGGTTCGGAGTGAGCCTGCACGGTAGGGCCGTGTCGGCATCATCCTCGGTGACATGCCGAGCTCGAAGGTCGCGAAGAGGGCTACGTGGAAGATGGTAAGCTAGTTGTCGGCCGCGAGCCCGCGGTTGTTCTTGAGCACCCGCGTGGTGCGTAGCAGGTCGCGTTAGGGGACGCTATGGATATGAAGACGATTGGCATCATCGTACTGGTTGCTGCTTTTGCAGCCCTCATTTACGTGGAGGTGCAAAAGCGCTCCACGTTCGCGAAGCTCGAGCATTATATGGCCGAGCGGGATTTTGACAACTACCTTGCGGTGCTCGATCGCCCCGTGACGAACATCCTGTACCCCGAGTACAACCGCTTGTTCCTGCGCCTCAACGCCTATCTGGGCATGGACGACAACGAAAACACCGCACGCGTGCTCGACAAGATGATGACGCTGCGCATGAGCAAGGAGCAAAAGCTCGCCTTGGCAATCAAGGGTTTCAGCTTCTTCGTCGAGGTCGAGGACAAGCCGAAGGCTGAGCGCATGCTCGCCATCCTTGAGGAAGATGGGGGCGAGGGGGTCGCCCGGGCGAGCCGTCAGACGTTCGACATCTTCCTGTGCGGCTCCTCGGCTTACGTGGACGAGATGGAGCGCGAGCTCAAGGACGCGTCCAAGATGGACCAGGCCCGCCTGTATCACCTGCTCTCGCTGCAGTACGAGAATCGCGGCGACTCGGAGAAGTCCAAGGAGTACGCGGGTCGCGCCGAAAAGGCTCTGGAGGCCGCGCTTAAGTAGCCTCTGGCCGCAAATCGCCGCTTTTGCCCGCGTGCCCATTGGCACCGGTCATGTGTTCCTGGCACCAATGGTAGGCGCCGCCGAGAGATTGCTCTCGGCGGCTTTTTTTGTGCGGTGGGCGAGTGGCGGGAATGTGTTCTTTCAATCAACCCTGCGGGCGCTGCCTGCGGCTCCCCTCGCCGCGCGACGCATCCGCAACAAAGCTTCCATAGCCCGCGCTCTCTCGTGTTTCGGGGCGTGGGCTTTTCTTTAGTTTGCTTTGCGCACGCCCCCGCGCTTTGCGGTGAGCGGGCGATGCGACCTCAAGGTACCCGTGAGCGGTACAATCTAAGGCGCATCACGTGTGCATGTATTCCTTCGTTGTCGCACGTCGTATCGTGCGGTTAGGAGAAGGCGATGGCCGATTTCGTCGCAATCGAGCCGTGGGGCGGCCTGTCCACCTGCTCCGACGAGGGCGACGTCTTTGAGGACAAGCGCGGCTGCCTGGTTGCCAAGCCCGGGCAGACCGTGATCCGCAGCTTCTCGATCGAGATTCTCTAGAGGCGAGGGGACGGCGGGCCGCCCGCGCGTCCGGCCGTTGTCTTGCACGCACCGAATCGTGTTGAACCGGGACCTGCCGCAAAGGGCCCGAGAAATGGAGTGAACATGATCCTGACCGTAACCATGAACCCCGCCATCGACACCGCCTATCAGCTCGACAAGCTGATCATCGACGACGTCAACCGCGTTTCGCCCAAGAAGACGGCTGGCGGCAAGGGTCTGAACGTCAGCCGCGTGCTCTGCCAGCTGGGCGACGACGTGGTCGCCACCGGTCTGCTCGGCGGTCACATGGGCGCCTACATGGGCTCCCTCATGGACGCCGACGGCATCAACCACGAATTCACGCCCATCGCCGGCGAGACCCGCATCTGCCTGAACATTCTGCACGAGGGCAACCAGACCGAGCTGCTCGAGAGCGGCCCCGAGATCTCCGCTGAGGAGCTCGCCTCCTTCTCCGCCAAGTTTGCCGAGCTCGTTGCCAAGGCCGACTGCGTGACCATCTCCGGCTCCCTGCCCAAGGGCGTTCCCGCCGACTTCTACGCCGGCATGGTCGCCGAGGCAGCCAAGCACAACGTCCCCGTGCTGCTCGACACCTCGGGCGCTTCCCTGGACGCCGCCCTCGAGGCCGAGGTCAAGCCCACGCTCGTGAAGCCCAACCTCACCGAGATCAACGCGCTGCTGGGCACCAGCTACACCCCTGAGCAGGTCGCCGACCTCGCCGCCGCCCTCAAGGCCGACGAGCGCTTCGCCGGCATTCCGTGGGTTGTCGTGTCCATGGGCGCTGCTGGTTCCTTTGCCTTCCACGGCGACAAGATCTACCGCGCCGTCACCCCGCCGATTCCGGCCGTGAACGCCACCGGTTCCGGCGACTCCACCATCGCCGGCTTCGCTCACGCCATCGCCGCCGGTGCCGACGACGTCACCGTGCTCAAGACCGCCAACACCTGCGGCAAGCTCAACGCGATGGATCCTCAGACGGGCCATCTGGTCATCGAGCGTTGGGACGAGGTCTACAACGCCGTCGAGGTCACCGAGCTGTAGCGGTTTTCCACAGGCACGCGGACGGTAGCACAACTGGAAAAAACTTCCCCCAATCTCGAAGTTTTTCCAGCTGTGCTACCGTCTTGCGCTCGGAGCGTGCAGTGATGGGCGCTATCAGTTCGCGACCATAAGCTGAGGGCGCGTGGAGCCCTCGGGCAACGCGTCAAGGGCGTCCGTGAGGATGCCCTTTTCGTCGCGGTCGATGACGATGTGGTCCACGGCGTGTAACGGGGCGAAACAGTATGTGCCCCGCGCCTCGAGCTTGCTGGCGTCCATGAGGGCGGCACTGTGGGTCGCGACCTCGATCGCGGCCGTTTTGATCTCCGCCATTTGGGGGAAGTCGGTCATGAAACCGCGGTTGGCGACAAACGCCCCCGGGCAGATGATGGCCAGGTCCGCATGCAGGGCGCCGAGGGACGCCATGGTGAGCGGGCCAAAGAGGTAGCGGTGCCCCTGGCGCAGCTCGCCGCCGAGCATGATGGCGGTAACGCCGGGAAGGCTCTCGTCGATGAAGTCCGCGATGGTGATGTCGGCCGTGATGACCGTCGCGCCGCTGCGCATGTCGAGCATGCGGACAAATTCGAGTGCGGTAGTGCCCGAGTCGACGAAGATCGTGTCGCCATCGTGGACGAGCTCGATGGCCGCCCGCGCGATGGCCTGCTTGGCGTCGACGTTGACGTTGATTCGCTGGTCTTGCACGGAGACGGTGAGCTTCTTGTGCAGCGAGACTGCCCCGCCGTGCGTGCGGCGCAGCTTGCCGGCGCTGGCCAGGGCGTCGAGGTCGGCGCGGGCGGTTACCGACGACACGCCGAACGTCTCGGCGATGCCGGCGACCTGCACCGAGGACGTACGGTCGAGCATGTCCATGATGGCGGCGCGGCGCTCTTCGGCAAAGGTGCGCGATGTTGAGGCGGACAACGTGGCCTCCGTTCGAATCGTGGACGAATTGTGCAGACTCTATTTTCTTATATTTTCTTTTAAAGAAGTAATAGAAGTTTCTAACTCTTTCGTTTTGCCATGAACGCAAATGCGAAGGGCCGCGAGGGACGTGCCGCGCGTCCGAATCGCCTGGGCGGGCTGTTGTGTTTTCTTATCAAAGCCCCGCTGCCATCTGCGGGGGAGGCGCGTGTTGGCGCAGGCGTGTGCCTGCCCTTTTTCGTACAATAGAGCCATCAAGTACGTCGGCGATGGGGCCGACGCATTGCCAAGCGGCGCGGGGGCCATCCCGCCCGTGGAGAAGGGAGCGATCGCTCATGCTCGTAACCACCAAGGAGATGCTGCTCGACGCGCAGAAGAACCACTACGCCGTCGGCGCCTTCAACGTCGAGAACCTCGAGTTCGTCATGGCCGTCCTGGCCGCCGCCGAGGAGACCAAGTCCCCCGTCATCATGCAGACCACCTCTGGCACCATCAAGAAGACCGGCCTGGATTACTTCTACGGCATGGTTAAGGCCGCCGCTGAGCGCGCTTCCGTGCCCGTGGCCCTGCACCTCGATCACGGTGACGGCTACGATCGCTGCATGAAGGCCCTCCGCACCGGCTACACCTCCGTCATGATCGACGGCTCCCACGAGTCTTTCGAGGACAACATCGCCCTCACCAAGTCCGTTGCCGACGCCGGCGCCTGCATGGGCGTGCCGGTCGAGGCCGAGCTCGGCAAGGTTGGCGGCAAGGAGGACGACGTCGAGGTCGAGGGCGAGTCCCCCTACACCGACCCGGTCGAGGCCAAGGAGTTCGTCGAGCGTACCGGCTGCACCAGCCTCGCCATCGGCGTCGGCACCGCTCACGGTGTGTACACCGAGGAGCCCCACATCGACCAGGACGTCGTTAAGGCCATTCGCGCCGCCGTCGACGTGCCGCTGGTCCTGCACGGCACCTCCGGCGTGCCGGACGAGCAGGTCGCCGAGGCCGTGAAGAACGGCATCTGCAAGGTGAACTACGCCACCGAGCTGCGTCAGGCTTACACCAAGGGCTATATGGCTTACATGGCCGAGAACCCGAACAACTTCGATCCCAAGAACCCGGGCAAGGCCGGCGCCGACGAGATCACCAAGATCGTCAAGATCCGCATGGAGAACCTCGGTTCCTGCGGTCGCGCCTAAGCGATAACGCACATGCGGCGGCGGTGTGCTGCTGCGAGCATAGGGGAGGGCGGCTTTTGGCCGTCCTCCCTTCTGTATGTGCCGCAAATCGGGCGCGATAGAGTTGTCCTCGAGTGCGATTGCCGGACATTGCTGCCGAGCGCTTGTGCCTGATGCGATTGCCGGGCGTTGCTGCTGGAGTTGTTGTCGCCTCTGTTCTCAAGCGTTCATATTGTTCCCGCCGTCGAGCACAGATCGCGTGGCGTGCCGGGACGCCGCGCCGGCAAGAGGAATTGCAGCGTGCAATCCATACCGAACGGGCCCCGGTTATCCGGGGCCCGTTCGGTGAGTCGCTATGTTGGTGATGCGCTTAAGCTGCGGTGTGCTGCATGGGTGCCACGTTTAGGGCGCTCAGCAGGTTTTGGTACGACCGTTGCAAATTTGCGTGCTGATCGGTCGAACGCGTAGGCGCGGTGGGGTCGAGGAGGCCCATTCTCTGTGTCGGGGGGAAGGAGAAATGGTTCGCACATGTGAGCTGCGACCGGAGAGACCGGGCACGCCTGGCATCGTTGGAAGAATGCATGCTCGGACCTCCTCGTCTACCACCAAAAGCCACGCGGGGCCTCGCTGCTTTGGCCCCGGGTGCTGTCTTCATTATTGCCACCTGCGGGCCCAATCGTGCCATAAGAAACACTTAACGGTCTTTGCCTGAGCGATGAACCCCCAGCTAAACGGCAAAAAACAGCGGTTGTCGCCACGTTAGCCCCCACACAACGTTACGTATGCCTTAAGAAACCGACCGTTTACCATGATGGATGTGTGCAGGGTCTGTTGGGGAAGTGTGAAGGCTCCATATGGGTCAAAGGAGATATGCACGGAAAACCACGTATACTGTTCCGAAGCGAAGCGTTACCCGCGCTGTACGAATAAGCCCCTTGGGCTCCTGTAATATCTCGCCTCCAAGAAAGGGGTCGTTATGCAGACGATGTATCAGAACATGAGCGATGCCGAACTGGCGGAGGCTCTCGCCGATCTCAAGGCTCAGGTCGCCGAGGTCAAGGCCCGCGGCCTCAAACTCGATATGGCGCGCGGCAAGCCCTCGCCCGCCCAGGTCGACATCTCCCGCCCCATGCTTGACCTCCTGAGCTCCACCGCCGATCTCACCGACGAAGGCGTGGACTGCTCCAACTACGGTTGCTTCGAGGGCATCCCCTCGGCGCGCCGTCTCGCCGGAGAGTTTCTGGGCGTGCCGGCCGAGCAGACCATCGTGCTCGGCTCCTCAAGCCTCAACATCATGCAGGACGTCATCGTGCACTACTGGGAGAAGGGCGTCCCCGGCCACACCCCGTGGCACAAGCTCGATAACGTGAAGTGGCTCTGCCCGTCGCCCGGCTACGATCGCCACTTCGGCCTCACCGAGGACCTCGGCATCGAGAACATCCCGGTGCGCATGACCGAGACCGGCCCCGACATGGATGAGGTCGAGCGTCTCGTGGCCACCGACCCCTCCATCAAGGGTATGTTCTGCGTCCCCAAGTACTCCAACCCCACCGGCGTGACCTACTCCGATGAGACCGTCCGCCGCCTGGCCACCATGGAGTGCGCCGCCCCCGACTTCCGCATTGTGTGGGACAACGCCTATGCCGTGCACGACTTTGGCGAACAGCCCGAGAGGCTCGCGAACATCTTCGACCTGGCGCGCGAGGTCGGCAACGAGGACCGCATCCTCGCCGTAGCCTCCACCTCAAAGATCACCTTCCCCGGCGCGGGCATCGCCTTCTTCGGCTCCTCCCCGTCGAACGTTGCCGAGATCGCCAGCACCCTCATGGTCGGCCTGATCTCCGCCAACAAGCTCAATCAGCTCATGCACGTGCGCTTCCTGCCCACGCTCGACGTCGTTCGCGAGCACATGTCCAAGCACGCCGAGTTCTTGCGCCCGCGCTTCGAGTGCGTGCAGGCCAAGCTCGAGGAGGGCCTGGGCGGCACCGGCTGCGCCACGTGGACGCACCCCAACGGCGGCTACTTCGTGAGCTTCGACGGCCTCGTGGGCTCCGCCAAGCGTGTGGGCGCCCTGTGCCGCGAGATGGGCGTCGTCATGACCCCGGCCGGCGCCACGTGGCCGTATGGCAAGGACCCGCTCGACACGAACATCCGTATCGCCCCGAGCTACCCGACGGTCGACGAGCTCGCCGCCGCGCTCGACGTGCTGGTGCTCGCGGTGAAGCTGGTGAGCGCCGAGCTGGCAATGGAGGAGCGCGCGTAGATGGCCGATTCTTTCGACGAGTTTTTCGATGACGAGCAGGAGCTTGCCGCTCAGGCAGAGGCTGGGGTAGAGCCTGAGGCCGAGGCATCCGTGGCGACCCAGGCCGAAAAGGCCCCGAACGCAGAGGTCGCTGCTCCAGCTGAGGCGACGGCCAGCCGTGACGCGGCGGCCGACGGCGTGGCCGCGAAGAAAGCAGGCACAGGGGGAATCGCTCCCGGCGCCGTGCTGGAAGGGGGTACCGCCAGCGCAAGCGCGCCCGGTGCCGCCGCGCCTGCCACGCCGGAGCGCAAGGCACCGCCGTTTTGGATGGTCCTGGCGATCGCCGGCGTCTCGCTCGCGCTGGGCGTCGTGATCGGCTATCTCGCCGGAACCTCGGCGACCATCGCCGAGCTCGAGGCCACGGCGGAGCAAAACGCCAGCCAAGGCGAGGCCACGCAGGACGGCTCCGTCTCCATGCCCGAGGGCCATCCCCAGGTCGAGGTCGACGAGGACGGCAACGCGGTTGTCTCCGAGGGTGGTACGACCACGACGAGCGACCCGCTGACGCTCGCGAACAACTACTTCGACATGGGCATGAGCGCCATGACGAGCGCGACCGACGCCGAGGGTCAATCTCAGGCTGCCGAGCTCTTTACGCAGGCGATCGCCCACTACGACGAGTACCTAGCCGAGCACGTGTCCGCTTCCGCGGAGGTCGACCGTGCCATCTGCGTCTTTTACGCGGGCGATCACGAGGGGGCCATCGCCGACCTCGAGGCGTTCACCAAGCACGACACCACGTTCGCCCCTGCCTGGGCGAACCTCGGCATGTTCTACGAGTCGCATGGCGATGCGCACCAGGCGGTCGATGCCTACGAGAAGGCCATCGCCGCCGCCGAGAAGGACGATACGTATGGCGTCAAGGACTACGCGCAACAGCACCTTGACGCACTCAAAAAATAGGAGAGGCTTCTTATGGAACTCACCATCACCACGAACCCCAACCCGCAGCGCTACGTCGTGTCGGTCGCGGGCGAGATCGACATCTCCAACGCGGACAGGCTCCGTAGCGCGATCGACCTCGCGCTCGAGCAGCCTACCGAGTGCGTCGAGCTCGACTTCGCCCAGGTGCCCTACATCGATTCCACGGGTATCGGCGTGCTGGTTGGGGCGGCCCACCGCGCTTCCGAGCGCAGCCGCGGCCTTGCCATCACCGGTGCGCAGCCTAACGTGCTGCGCGTGGCGCAGCTGCTCGGGGTCGACAAGGACATCGATATCAGCGCTGCGTAAGGCATACAGCCGTTTGCGCGACCCCTCGCTTTCGGGCGGCTCGCGCGGGGGTATACTAAAACAATTGTCGACAATCGCATGCGCGCCTCGGGTGTGGCGCGCATGTCCATGGATTGCCCTGGGAGGTATCCCGTGCTAGGAATTGGCTCGACCGAGCTGGTCATTATTCTGGTCTTCGGCTTTTTGCTGTTTGGGCCCGACAAGCTGCCGCAGATGGGTCGCACCATCGGCCGCGCGCTGCGTCAGTTTAGGGAGACGCAGGAGAAGTTGACCGCCGTGGTCCAAACCGAGGTGGTCGACCCGATGGCCGCCGCCGCGAAGAAGCCCGTGGTCGCCATGAGCGCCGCCGCGGCAGACGATGACGACGACGTCGATGCTCCCGTCGCGCAGGACGCGGCTCCGGCTCGCAAAGAGACCTTCGCCGAGCGCCGCGCGCGCCTGGCGGCCGAGCGTGCCGAGGCCGAGGTTGCCAAGGCCGCTGCCGACGCTGCCGAGGGCGCTGCCGAGAAGGCGTCCGATGCGTCTGAGGCACCCGCGCTCGACGCGAACGCCACTGCTGCCGGCGAGCAGGCCGCATCTGCCGACGAGCCCGCCGTCGAGGCCGAGGCCCCTGCAGAGGAGCCCGCCGAGCTGACGACCGAAGACCTGTACGCGCGCCGTCCCCGCAAGCGCAAGGCCGCTCCCGAGAGCGCGCCTGCCGAGGAGGCCGCTGTATCCGATTCCGCAGACCAGGCGAAGGGAGGCGAGCAGTAATGCCCATCGGACCAGCGCGCATGCCGCTCATGGATCATCTTGGTGAGCTGCGCCGCCGCCTCACCATCGTGGTGGTGTCCGTCATCGCCGCCACCGTCTTTATGTATTTCGCCGCGCCCACGCTCGTCGATATCTTGAAGGACCCGATCAACGGTTCGCTGCAGCCCGGCGAGCAGCTCGCGGTCATGACGTCGCTCGGCGGCTTCTCCATCAAGTTCAACATCGCCGTCAAGGTCGCACTGGCCATGTGCACGCCCATGATCATCTGGCAGATCTTGGCGTTCTTCCTGCCGGCGCTTCGCCCCAACGAGCGCAAGTGGGTGGTCCCCACGGTGCTGGTCGCCACGGTGCTGTTCTTCGCGGGCGTCATCTTCTGCTACGCCTTCATCGCCCCCGCCGCGTTTGACTGGCTGCTGCAGGAGACGCGCACCATCGGCGCCGCCATGCCGCAGCTCGAGGACTTCATCAACACCGAGTTGCTGCTCATGATCGGATTCGGCGTGTCGTTTGAGCTTCCGCTCATCGTGTTCTACCTCGCTGTCTTCCACATCGTGCCCTATGCCAGCTTCCGTGCCGCCTGGCGTTACGTCTACGTGGTTATGCTGGTTGTCTCGGCGTCCATCACGCCCGACGCCTCGCCGGTGACGCTCATCTTCATGTACGCGGTCATGCTGTCGCTGTATGAGGTCTCGCTCATGATCACCCGTTTCGTGGTGGTCGCGCGCGATGGCAAGGTGGGCCTCACCGAGAGCCGCCTGGGCCTGTTCGGAGACGACGAGGACGACGATTAGTATCCGCTCGCTGCCGTCTTATCTGTCGAATGTCCAGCTTGCGCACAATGCGATTCAAATCGTTGGCGCCCGGGGTATCTCACCTCGGGCGCCATGTTTTTCTATCCTTGGGAGCGCCAGCCGCTCTACGTGCACTTTTCGCGCTTCTGCCCGAACTCGTGTACACTGACGCACACTATATATAAATACGCCTGGCGCGCTTGCGCCGTACGAGGAGGAGCTTGACGTGAAGCTCGTCGTTGCAGAGAAAAACATCGCCGCGCAGAAGATCGCGCAGCTGTTGGCCGATGCCGGCGCACCTAAGGCCGACAAGGTATACAACACGCAGGTCTATCGCTTCAAGGTCGATGGCGAGGACTGGGTCTCGATGGGCCTGGCGGGCCACATCCTGGCCCCCGACTTCCCCGACGAGATCCTCTACGATAAGAAGATGGGCTGGTACGGTGTGTCGCCCGATGGGGAGGTACTGCCCGCCGAGGTGCCCAGCATCCTGGCGCGCCCGCCGTACGACACCAAGCGCAAGCCCTATCTCGCCAACGGCATTTCCATCAAGGGCTGGAAGGTCGAGAGCCTGCCGTATCTCACGTGGGCTCCCATCGTCAAGCTGCCCGCCGAGAAGGAGATCATCCGCGTCCTCAAGAACCTCGCCAAAAAGGCGGACGAGGTCATTATCGCCACGGACTTCGACCGCGAGGGCGAGCTCATCGGCTCCGACGCCCTTAACATGGTGCGTGAGGTTGCGCCCGAGCTGCCCGCCCGCCGCGCGCGCTACTCCGCCCTCATCAAGGGCGAGGTGACCGAGGCCTTCGCGAACCTCGTCGAGCTCGACCAGGACCTGGCCGACGCCGGCGAGTCCCGTCAGTACATCGACCTCATCTGGGGTGCCGTGCTCACGCGCTATCTCACGCTGGCGAAGTTCGGCGGCTTTGGCAACGTGCGCTCGGCCGGCCGCGTGCAGACGCCCACGCTTGCCCTGGTGGTAGAGCGCGAGCGCGAGCGCATGGCGTTTGTGCCTGAGGATTACTGGCAGATTCGCGGGCTGGGCGAGGCGTCTGGCCAGGAGTTCAAGATCGCGCACACCTCGGCGCGCTTTACCGACCACGCGGCTGCCGAGGCGGCTTTCGCCCACGTCGACGGCGCCACCACGGGCACCATCATCGCCGTGGCGAAGCGCAGCCGTAAACAGCACCCTCCGGTGCCGTTCAACACCACGGCCCTGCAGGCCGCCGCTGCCGCCGAGGGCATCAGCCCTGCGCGCACCATGCGCATTGCCGAGTCCCTCTACATGAGCGGCTACATCTCCTACCCCCGTGTTGACAACACGGTGTACCCCAAGAGCCTCGATATCGAGGGCATCGTGAAGGGCCTGGCTAGTGGCACGCCCGCGCTCGCCCCTGTGTGCAAAAAGGTGCTCGCCGGTCCGCTCACGCCTACGCGTGGCAAGGTCGAGACCACCGACCACCCGCCCATCCATCCCACCGGCCAGGGCGACCCCACCATGCTCGACGGCGGCCAGCTCAAACTCTACAACCTCATCGCCCGCCGCTTCCTGGCGACCCTCATGGGTCCTGCGACCATCGAGAACACGAAGCTCTCCATCGATGTGGGCGGCGAGCCGTTCGCCGCGAGCGGAGACGTGCTGGTGGAGCCCGGCTTCCGCGAGGCGTACCCCTACGGCCTCAAGCGCGATGAGCAGCTGCCCGCGCTCGCCGAGGGCGACGTCATCGACGTGCACGATATCAAGCTCGAGGCCAAGCAGACCGAGCCGCCCGCGCGCTACAGCCAGGGCAAGCTCGTCCAGGAGATGGAGAAGCGGGGCCTGGGCACCAAGTCCACGCGCGCGAGCATCATCGAGCGCCTCTACACGGTGCGTTACCTCAAGAACGACCCGATCGAGCCCAGCCAGCTCGGCATCGCCATTATCGACGCCCTCTCGGAGTTCGCGCCGCGCGTGACCACGCCCGACATGACCGCCGAGCTCGACGCCGACATGACCAAGGTGGCCGAGGGCAAGGACACGCAGGATCACGTCGTGGACCACTCGCGCGCCCTGCTCGCCGGCATGCTCGACGCGCTGATTGAGCACAAGGACGACCTGGGCGAGGCGATCTCCGACGCCGTCACGGCCGATGCCCGCGTGGGCGCCTGTCCCACGTGCGGCAAAGACCTCGTCATGAAGACGAGCGCCAAGACGCGCGGCAGCTTCATCGGGTGCATGGGCTGGCCCGACTGCGACGTGACCTACCCGGTGCCCTCCGGCGTGAAGGTGAGCCCGCTTGAGGGCGAGGCCGCCGTGTGCCCCGAGTGCGGGGCGCCGCGCATCAAGTGCCAGCCGTTCCGCCAAAAAGCCTACGAGCAGTGCGTGAACCCCAAGTGCCCCACGAATTTCGAGCCCGACCTCAAGGTGGGCGAGTGCTCTGTGTGCGCCGAGGCCGGCCGTCACGGCGACCTGATCGCCCATAAGAGCGAGAAGACCGGCAAGCGCTTCATTCGCTGCGAGAACTACGAGGAATGCGGCGTGAGCTACCCGCTGCCCGCACGCGGCAAGCTCTCCGCCACCGGTGAGGTGTGCGAGCACTGCGGCGCGCCCGTGGTAGTGGTCGAGACCGCGCGCGGCCCGTGGCGCATCTGCGTGAACATGGATTGCCCGAGCAAGGAGAAGAAGCCCGCCCGCGGCAAGGCCGCCGCGAAGAAGGCCCCGGCCAAGAAGACGGCCGCCGGCGCCAAGAAAACAGCTGCCAAGAAGGCTCCAGCCAAGAAGACAGCTGCAAAGAAGGCGTGATTGATGCGCGAGGGTCTATTCATAACCGTCGAGGGCATCGATGGCTGCGGCAAGTCGACGCAGGCGGAGCTGATCGCCGCTGCGCTGGAAGCCGCCGGCCTGGACGTGCTTCGCCTGCGCGAGCCGGGCGGCGTGGTGATCTCCGAGAAGATACGGGCAATTCTGCTCGACCCAACTCACGACGAGATGGGCGATGTCTGCGAGCTGCTGCTCTACGAGGCTGCCCGCGCGCAACTCGTGCATCAGGTGATCAAGCCCGCCCTCGCCGCCGGCAAGACGGTGATCTGCGACCGTTTCTACGATTCCACCACGGCGTACCAGGCGTTTGCGGATGGTCTTGACCGAGGTATGGTCGCCCAGGCCAATGAACTCGCGGTTGATGGCTGCCGCCCCAATCTCACCTTCGTCTTTGACCTTCCCGTCGAGGAGGCCCTGCGCCGCCGTGCGGGCCGCGAGGGAGCTGCCGACCGCCTCGAGCTCAAGGGGCTGGATTTCCAACGCAAGGTCGCCGCGGGGTTCCGCGCCGTCGCCGCCGAGGAGCCCGCCCGCGTGAAGCTCATCGACGCCGAGCATCCCGTCGCCGAGGTGTTCGCGAGCGTCGTGCATGAGCTGCGCGTCGCGCGGCTCGACTTGCCCCAGGAGGCCGTCGCCGCTGCGCTGGCAACGACCGGCGGGGAAGTGAGCTAGCCATGCCCGACCGCCTCGCCTCCAACAGCCTGCTCGCCAAGCTCGACACGCAGCCGCGCGTGCGGGATTTCCTTGCCCGTGCGGTCGCGAGCGGCCGTGCGAGCCATGCCTATCTCTTTTTGGGCGCGCCCGGCTCGGGTAAGCTCGACGCCGCCTGGGCGCTGGCCCAAGCGCTCCTGTGCTCAAGTGCGCCCGCTGCCGACACCGCGCCCGTTGCCGCCGAGGGTTCGTCCAATGCGTCGCACAACGGGAAAAACTTCGAGGAATCGCAAAGTTTTTCCAGCTGTGCTATCAGTTCGCCCTCATCCGGGCACCTGGCGGTCGTCGCCAACCCCGGCGCGTGCGGGGCGTGCGACGACTGCTCGCGTGTCGCTCGCCGCACCCACCCGGATGTGCACTATTACGCCCCCGAGTCCGCGACGGGCTACCTCATCGCGCAGACGCGCGAGCTGCTCGAGGACGTGGCGCTCGCGCCCATCCGCGCCCGCTCCAAGGTCTACATCATCGACCGCGCCGAACAACTGCGCGCCAACACCGCAAACGCGCTGCTCAAGACCCTCGAGGAGCCACCGGCGAACGTGACGTTCATCCTGCTGGGCACCAGCCCCGACGTCATGCTCTCCACCATCGTCTCGCGTTGCCAGTGTGTGCCGTTTCGCCCGCTTTCCCCCGATGAGTCCGCCGCCTTCGTGGAGCGCGCGACCGGCCTGCCCGCCGCCCGCTGCCGGATGGCGGTGTCGGTTGCGGGGAGCCCCGCCCGCGCCGTGGAGTTCCTCAAGTCGGCGGAGCGCCAGGCCGCCCGCCGCGAGGCCGTGCGGGCGATCGACGCGCTCGCCCGTGCCGACGAGGCCGACATACTCGCCTCCGCCAAGGGCTTGACGCTCGCGGCCAAGGCCCCGCTTCAGCAGGTCGAGCAGGCGCAGAAGAAGATGCTCGAGCAAAATCAGGACTATCTCTCCCGTGGTGCTTTAAAGCAGCTGGAAGACCGCAACAAGCGTGAACTCAATGCCCGCGAGCGTTCGGGTATCATGGAGGCGCTGGCGAGCATCCGTTCGCTGTTGCGCGACGTCCTCATCGCTCTTGAGGGTGCGCCTGCCTCGCCCGTCAACGAGGACGTGACGGACGTGGTCGAGCGCCTCGCCGCGCGCACATCGACTCCCGGTGTCACCGCCGCGCTCGACGCGGTTGCCGCCACCGAGCACCGCATCGCCCGCAACGTAACTCCCCAGCTGGCCATCGAGGTCATGCTCTTCGATATCAGGAAGGCGCTCCAATGCCCGTAGTTGTTCCCGTTAAATTTGCGTTCGCCGCGCGCGAGCTGTGGTTCGATCCGCGCGACCTCGACATCCTCGAGGGCGATCACGCCATCTGCACCACCGAGCGCGGCACCGAGATCGGCCTCGTCACGGCCGACCCTTATCAGGTCGACACCTCCGAGCTCGCCGCGCCGCTCAAGCCCGTGGTGCGCGTCGCGACCGACGCCGACCTCGACCGCGCAGACGACCTGGCCGATGCTGGTGAGGACGCCATGTTCGACTTCCGCCGCCTGGTGGAGAAAAACGACCTGGACATGAAGCCCGTCGGTGTCGAGTACCTGTTCGGCGGGGAGAAGGCCGTCTTTTACTTCGCGGCCGAGGATCGCGTCGACTTTCGCCAACTTGTGAAAGACCTCTCCGCCCATTTCCACGTGCGCGTTGACATGCGCCAAATCGGCGTGCGCGATGAGACCCGCCTGCAGGGCGGCTACGCCACGTGCGGCCAGGAGCTGTGCTGCACCCGTTTTGGCGGCCAGTTCGAGCCCGTGTCCATCCGCATGGCCAAGGAGCAGGACCTCCCGCTCAACTCCGCCAAGATCTCGGGCGTGTGCGGCCGTCTCATGTGTTGCCTGCGCTACGAGTTCGAGGCGTACAAGGACTTCAAGTCCCGCGCCCCCAAAAAGAAGACGCTCATCGACACCCCGCTCGGCAAGGCCCGCATCATGGAGTACAACACGCCGCGCGAGCAGCTGGTGCTGAGGCTTGAGAACGGCAAGGTGTTTCGCGTGGACCTCGCCGACATGACCTGCACGGACGAGAACAAGAAGCGCTGCGAGACGCAGGGCTGCTCCTGCCGCCCCGACTGCGTGACCCGCGATGTGCTCGAGCGCCTCGAGTCGCCCGAGCTCGCCCTCGCCCTGATGGAGCTCGACCGTCAAAACGGCGTCGACGTGGGCGATGGCCTCGATCGCGCCGACCGCATCGTCGCCTCTGGCCCCACTCCCCGTCGCCGCCGCATGCGCGAGGAGGAGGCCGCCAAGTTCGACCAGGGCGGCAAGGGAGTCTCCCGCTCTAAGAAGGGCTCTGGAGCCACGGCTCCTACCAAGGGTAAGGACGCGAACGCGGGCGAGGGAGGCGCCGGCAGCTCGCGCCGTCGTCGCCGTCGTTCCGCTGCGGGCGAGGAGTGCAGCGTGACTTCCCAGGCTGAGCAGGGGCAGGCTCAGGAATCCTCCGCGCCGTCCCGCCGTCGCCGCCATCGCGCCAGCGAGGCTGCGGCAGGTGCCCCACGCGCCGATGAGCGCTCCGCTTCCAATGCCGACGCAGCATCCGGCCGCAGCCGCCGCAAGCACGTGGCGAGCTCCGGTACCGACGCCGCGCAGCCTGCCGGGGAGGGTTCCTCCTCGCGTCGTCGTCGCACGCGCAAGCCCGAGGTGAAGTCGGTTGCCGAGCAGCTCGTGGATGGCGAGGTTAAGGTGCAGCGCCGCCGTCCGGGCGATGGGGGAGGCGCTCAGGCGCGCCCCGCGCAGGACGCCCAGGCCTCTGGCGAGGACGCCCCCAAAAAGCGCCGTCGCCGCACCCGCCGCAAGCCCAAGCAGGACGGCGGTGAGGGCTCGGCCCCCGCAACGCCTTCGGCGGAATAGCCATGCGCGCCTTCGTGTCAGGCGCATGCGACCAAGATGTCACATCGCCCTCCCTCGCTTCGACGGGGGAGGGCTTTTTCATACCGTGTCAGAAACATGATAGGTTTCCGTTCGACGACCAAGCGGAAGGCTGCGCGCCTCCGCCAACAGGGGGTGCTTTGCCGGCTCACGCCGCACACGGCGGCTCGGACCTGCCTGAGCGCGCCGTGCCCGGGGCATCGAACCTACGCCCCGAGGTTCATCTCGCCGCGCGACGCCTTGCGCGCGCCTGCGCCCACCATGTGCTCGAGTTGCTGAGTCCCACGCGCTGTGCCGCGTGCGAAAGGCCCGGCAGGCTCATATGCGATGCCTGTCTCGACGCGATGGTGCGCATCGACCCGCGCGAATCGTGCAGGTACTGTGGCGCGCCCGCGGGAAGGCTTGTCTGCACGGAATGCGACATGGAGCCTGGCGCGCACGACCGCTGTTTGGCGGCGACGGTGTTTGAGGGCCCGCCCGCGCGGATCGTGCGCGCATACAAGGATGGCGGGGAGCGTAGGTTGGCCCGCGAGATCGCGTCGGTGTTAGCGCGGGCCGCAATCGATGCCGAGCGCTGCGCTCCCGATCGGTATGGAGGGCTGCTGACCTCAACCGACGCCATCGTGTTCGTCCCTGTCACGGCGCAGGCGTATCGCCGCCGAGGGTTCGACCATATGGAGGCGATTGCGCGCGAGCTTGCGGAGATGGTGGGCTTGCCCGTGCACGACGCCCTGGTAAAGCATGGTGCCGCCGACCAACGTGTGTTCACGCGGGAGGAGCGGTGGGCTGCGGGCCGAGGCGCGTATGAGGTGGTCGAGCCCGTGGGAGACATGCGGCTGCTGCTCATCGATGACGTCATCACCACCGGCTCGACGCTCAATGCGGCCGCCTCGGCGCTTGTCGATGCGGGCGCGGAGCATGTGGATGCCCTGGCCTTCGCGCGGGTGTGGGCGTAAGGCATCCCGCCCTGCGCACCTGCCACCGAGCGGGTTTCGAGGCGGATCTCGCGCACTGCGAGCCCCGCGCCCCGCGCCGCTTTTGGCCCCTCTTTGCTCACACCCCTTGCAACCTGCGGTATAATGCCCCGCAGTTCCTTCCAGGCTGTGGTTGCGGGGGCTGTTGGGCGGCGCGCCCAGGCTCCTTAGTCCAGGACAGACGCGGTCAAAGGGATCCACGTAAGCCAATGCGTGCGCGCAGAGGCGATCATGGCGCGTCCTAGAGGTCAGTCGCACCGTCCGTCTTATTCTTTTGAGGCAATAGGTGTCTCGCGGGCGAGCGGGTTAGTCGTGAAGTCACTGCGGTGGCCGAGCAAACGCCCCGGTGCGCAGGTGTGGGGTCAAAAACCAGGTCAGCTGGAGGGACATTGATATCGAGCGCCCGCACGCATCGGTGCGGGCGAACAATCGGGCGTGTCGTTCGGGGGAAAGATGATGGTTTGCAACGCTCAGGTCGGTTGGGCTCCTTGGCTCAAGAAGGTCGCTGCGGGAGCATGTGCGTGCGCGCTGGCGCTCGGGCTTTCGGGCTGCGCCCTCACCACCCCCTCCATCGCCGAGGTCGAGCGTCCGCGCGTCGAGGCCAAGCTGGGAGCGGCCGACCTGGTGAATGAGGGCGTGCTCACGGTCGCGATGGACACCACCGACGCCCCCCAGGCGATGACCGATGCCGATGGGCTCGCCGCCGGGTACTACGCCGATATCGCCCGCGCGCTCGCCGAGCGCATGGGTCTCGACCTTGCCATCGTTTCCACGGCGAACGCCGATGGCGCCCTTGCCGACCGCGAGGCCGATATGTATATCGGCATGAAGACGGCGGATGCCGACGACACGATTGAGGTGAGCGACTCCATCATGGAGAACGCCTCGTCCATCTTCACCATCGTCGAGAAGGGCTCCTCCATCTCGACCTCGCTGGACGCCGCCGCCCTCTCCGGTGTCGTCATCGCGGTGCAAAGCGGCTCGGCCGCCCAGGATGCGCTCGTCCGCGGCGGCATCAACGCGACGCTCAAGACGTGCGCCAACGTGAACGAGTGCTTCGAGGCGCTCGCCGCCGGCCAGGCGTCCTATGTCGCCTGCGACGCCACCGCCGGCGCTTATCTCGCCCGCGCCTACCCCGACGCGACGTTCGTGGCGACGATCGGGGATGTCACCACGTACGGCGTCGGTGTCCTCGAGGCCTCGACCGCCGTCGCCGAGGAGGTCGAAAACGCGCTGACCGCCCTTGCGAACGAGGGCGTGCTCGACACCATCTTCCGCAGCTGGTACGGATCGCTTCCGATGAGCTTGAGCAGCATGCGCCTCCAGGGGCTCAGCGATGGGAACGTCACCGATGAAGATGCGGTGGAGGAGCCCGCCGACCAGGGAGAATCCGACCAGTTCACCATCGAAGGCGACATCAACTCCATGGGCTAACCGTCTTCGCGCGCTTATGCCACGAGAATTCGGCGGACGCGCGCGTTTACTCCAGTCAACGGGAGCACGATATCTTAACGTGTGGACCGGTTGTTCTTGGGTACAACAAGGACATGGTCCTATCCCCGGATAGATTGGAGTCACGTATGGATATCAAGGTCTCCGGTCGCAAGACTACGGTTACCGACGCTCTGCGTGCCCACGTCGATGACAAGATCGGCGAAGCCCTCAAGGTATTCGACATCGAGCCCATGACCGCCGACGTCGTTTTACGCTATGAGAAGAACCCTTCAAACCCCAATCCCGCAATCGTTGAGGTAACGGTTCGCGCACGCGGTTCTGTGATTCGCGTTGCCGAGCACGGCGCCGATATGTACGCCGCCATCGACCTCGCCGCCGACAAGGCGATGCGTCAGCTGCGCAAGTTCAAGACACGCGTGGTCGACGGCCGCCAGGGCGGCCCGTCCGCTGCCGATGTCGCCCCGGTCGAGCCCGTGGCAGACCTCGCGGACCTGCTTATTCCCGAGGATGAAGACGACCAGCTCGTCCGCGTGAAGGAAATCGACCTCACCCCGATGACCGACGAGCAGGCGCTCATCCAAACCGACCTCCTCGGCCATGACTTCTACGTCTTCGAGAACAGCACGACGGGCCTCATCAATGTGGTGTATCACCGTAAGAATGGTGGATACGGCATCATCAGGCCTAAACTTGAGGTAGAGGGCGAGTAAAATAGCTTCCATTGCATGATTTGGATGGCGGTCATCCCATGTGGGTGGCCGCCACTTTCGTACGAAGGGATTGTCTATGGACACTGCACATGCCTCGACGGACAGTCTGGGCCCGTGCCGTATCGTCGTCGACACCTGCTCCGACTTCACGCCCGAAATCGCCGCCACGCTCGACGTCGATATCCTGGGGTTCCCGTACATCATCGACGGCGAGGAATTCGTCGACGACATATGGTCCAGCGTGACGCCCAAGGAGTTTTACGACAAGCTTCGTGCGGGCTCGAAAGCCTCCACCTCGGCGGTCTCCCTCGGCACGTATCTGGAGTTCTTCACCAAGTGCGCCGAAGAAGGTACCCCGACGGTCTACCTGTGCTTTACCAGCGCCCTGTCTTCCAGCTACAACTCCGCGTGCAACGCCGCCCAGCAGGTCCGCGCCGACTACCCCGGCTTCGAGCTGTACGTGGTCGACAACTCCCTGCCCTGCTCGTGTGGCGCCCTGCTGGCGATGGAGGCCGTGCGTCAGCGTGCGGCGGGCCTCACGGCGCGCCAGCTTGCCGACTGGGCAAACGAGGCGAAGACCTACGTGCACGGCTACTTCACGCTCGACGGGCTCGATGCGCTCGCGGCGGGCGGCCGCATCCCGCCTGCGGCGGCGTCGCTGTCCTCAAAGCTCGACATCAAGCCCGAGCTCTCGTTCGATCTCTCTGGCTCGCTGTCGCTCATCGGCGTGAACCGCGGGCGCAAGAAGGCACTCAAGTCGCTCGTCAAATCCTTTAAGGAGAACTACGAGCTCGACCCGCAGCTGCCGCTCGCGATCGTCTCGGCCGATGCCGAGAAGGACGCGGATTGGCTGGAGGCCGCCGTGCGCAAGGAGCCTGGTTGCGAGGACCTCACCATTTTGCGCGGCTCGGTGGGGCCGACCATCGGCGCGCATGTCGGTCCGGGCATGGTCGCCATCGTCTTCTGGGGCAACAACCGCGCGGACAAGATCTCGCTCACCGACCGCATCGCCAACCGCGTGCGCGGGGAGTAGCAGAGCCCTTCGCCCCTCCGGTGCGTCATGCGCCCTTGGCACCGATGGCCCATCTGCGCCGTCTGCCTGCGGCGCCGGCGGCCCATTGGTAAGATTGCATCTCAACCCGACGATTAGGAGTACACATATGACCACCAAAACCCTCAAGGTCGCGTTCATCGGCACCGGCATCATGGGCGCCCCCATCGCCGGCCACATCCTCGACGCGGGCTATCCGCTCACCGTTTTCAACCGCACGAAGTCCAAGGCCGACTCCCTGGTCGCCAAGGGCGCTACCTGGGCCGACTCCCCGGCCGAGGCCGCCCGTGACGCCGACGTCGTCTTCACCATGGTCGGGTTCCCCACCGATGTCGAGGAGATCTACCTCGCAGGTGACGGCCTGCTCGCCCGCGCCAAGGAAGGCGCCTACCTCATCGACCTCACCACGAGCGCGCCCGAGCTCGCGCGCGATATCGCCGGTGCGGCCGAGGTGAGCGGCAAGCACGCCTTCGACTGCCCCGTGACGGGCGGCGAGGGCGGGGCCATCGCCGGCACCCTCACGGCCATCGTGGGCGGCACCGAGCGCGATATCGAGCCCGTGCGCGAGGTGCTCGAGACCTTCACCTCCAAGATTTTCTGCTTCGGCGGCGCCGGCAAGGGCCAGGCCGCGAAGCTCGCAAACCAGGTCGCGCTCGCCAGCTCCATGGTGGGCATGGCCGACGCCCTCTCCTTCGCCCAGCAAAACGACCTCGACGTGGCGGAGGTTCGCGAGATGATCTGCTCCGGCACGGGAAGCACGGGCGCCATGAACGTGCTCGCGCCCAAGGCCCTCGACGGCGACTACAAGCCCGGATTCCTGGTTGAGCACTTCCTCAAGGACCTGGGCCTGGCCCTTGCGGTCGCCGAGGAGAAGGAGCTTGCCCTTCCGGGCGCCGACACCGCTTTCACGCTGTACGACATGCTCGAGGCCATCGGCGGCGGCCGCATGGGCACGCAGGCCATCACGCTGCTGTATCAGGAGGAGGCCGAGGCGGTGGCCGCGGGTCTCGACTGGTCGCTGTACACCGCGGCGCACGAGCACGATGACGAGTGCGATTGCGGTTGCGACCACAACCACGAGGGCCACGACCACGAGTGTGCCTGCGGTCACGACCATGGCGAGGATCACGAGTGCTGCGGCGGCCACGGCCACGATCACGACCACGAGTGCTGCTGCGGCGGCCACCACGAGGAGTAGGGCATGCCGGCAGATTGGGCTTTCGCCATCGTCTACGTGATGGTGTTCGGCTTTGCCGTCTACATCGGCTTCTTGCTGGGCGACGCGCAGGGCAAGCGCATCGTCACGACGCGGCAATACTGGTTGAGCAACCTTGCCGCCCTGGTGGCCGTCATCCTGTTCGTGAGCATCGTGCGCTCGGCGTTTCTCCAGGTGAGCGCCATGGGCGTGCTTGCGGGCGGCATCGCCGGCATCAAGATGGGCTTTGGCGAGTCCGTGGGCCCTTGGAAGTGGCTCGACAATTTCATGGACATCAATCGTCGCCAGCGCAAGGTGGCGCAAAAGGGGACGGGCGAGGCGTATCGCCGCCGTCGCAAGACGGGCGAGGCCGGCCCCGACCTGATCTCCGTCGACGAGCAGGGCTCCTCAACGCACGAACGCTCGCATCGCTCGTAGCGAATCCACGGCAACTACTACTGGAAAGGTAAGAGGTACTAAGACATGGCAGAAGAAACCGCAGTTGAGCTGAGCCCTGAGGAGGCCTCCCGTCTCGCAAGCGTCGAGAACAGCGCAGATGCCCTTTCGGCGCTCATCGAGGACCTTTCGAGCTCGAGCCGCCGCTCTCGCCAGATGGCCGCGCGCGTGGTCAACCTGTTCGCCCAGCGCGAGCCGGCGTTGCTCGTGCCCTACATCGAGCAGCTCATCGACGCCCTGTATCGCCCCGAGGCTCAGACGCGCTGGGAGATTCTCGACGCGCTGACGCTGCTCGCGCCCGACAACGCCAAGGAGTGTGGCGCCGCGTATGAGGGTGCCGAGGCCGCGCTGTTCGATGAGATCTCCGCGCCGCTGCGTCTGTCTGCCTTCCGTTTCCTCACCGTGTGGGGCGCCACCGAGCGTCGCCGCTCCGAGAAGGTCTGGCCCATCGTCGACGAGGCGATCCAGTGCTACCACGGCGACCTCGAGTACCGCGATATGCTCGCGCTGCTCTTCACGTTCGCCCACGGCCAGATCTCCGGTTCCGTCGCCGCCGAGCTCGCCGGCCGTCTGCACTTCGACGCCGAGAACGGCAAGGGCAGCTACCTGCGCGTTCGTTCCCGTGAGATCTACGAGGCGCTCGTCAAGCGCTTCAAACTCGACAATCCGCAAAAGCGCGTGCGCGCCAAGAAGAGCGACACCGACGACGAGGAGTAGACCATGGCACATGATGTTGTCTTGATTCCCGGTGACGGAATCGGCCCCGAGATCACGAGCGCGATGCGCCGCGTGGTGGAGGCCACGGGCGTGGAGATCGCCTGGAACGTGCAGGATGCCGGTGCCGGCGTGATGGACGAGTACGGCACGCCGCTGCCCGAGCATGTGCTCGACGCCGTGCGTGCCACCAAGGTCGCCATCAAGGGCCCCATCACCACGCCCGTGGGCACGGGCTTCCGCAGTGTTAACGTCGCCCTGCGCAAGGAGTTCGACCTGTATGCGTGTGTGCGCCCCTGCCTGTCTCAGCCTGGGGACGGCTCGCGTTATCGCGATATCGACCTCGTCATCGTGCGCGAGAACACCGAGGACCTCTACGCGGGCATCGAGTTCGACGAAGGTGCCCCCGAGGTCGTGCGCCTGAGCGAGCTGGTCGAGGCATCGGGCCAAAAGACCTTCGCCGCCGACTCCGCCATCTCCATCAAGCCTATCTCCGTCGCGCGCTCTCGCCGCATTGTCGAGTACGCGTTTGAGTACGCCCGTCGCTGCGGCCGCAAGAAGGTCACGTGCGTGCACAAGGCCAACATCATGAAGGCGACCGACGGCCTGTACCTGCGCATCGCGCGCGAAGTTGCCGAGCGCTACCCGGATATCGAGTTCAACGACAAGATCGTCGACGCCACGTGCATGGGGCTCGTCCAGAACCCGCGCGACTTCGATGTGCTCGTGTGCCTCAACCTGTACGGCGACATCGTGAGCGATCTGTGCGCGGGCCTCGTGGGCGGCCTTGGCATGGCCCCGGGCGCGAACATCGGCGCGGACGCCGCCATCTTCGAGCCGACGCATGGCAGCGCCCCCGACATCGCGGGCAAGGACATCGCCAACCCCACGGCCGAGATCCTGTCTGCCGCGATGATGCTCGACCACCTGGGCGAGGGCGAAGCCGCGGAGAGGATTCGCGCCGCCGTCCGCGCGACGCTCGCCGAGGGCACTTGCGTGACGGGCGACGTGAAGCGCGCGCTCACCGGGAGCGCCGAGGACGCGGCAGGCACGCAGGAGTACGCCGACGCTGTCATCGCGCACCTCACCGCCTAAGATGTGCAATCCGGGGACGGGTGCAAAATTTGTCATTCGGCCCCGACGTGTGCAATTCGGGGACGGGTGTAACATTTGTCATCCGGGGCCCAGCCAGGCGCACGTTTAAGCAAACCTTAACGAGGATACGTCGAGGCTCGGCGTATCCTTTTGCTTATGAGCGGGTATCGTATCCGCTGGACATAACCGAGCGCAATGCAGGCGCATGGATGAATGTGCGCATATGAGAGGAGCGGGCCGTATGGGTCTGATCATGAAGAAGGACGACTCCGAGGACAACGAGTACATCGACGGCATCGAGGTCATCGGCCGCGGCGAGGGTCCGGACGGGGACGACGAGGCGGAGGTCGAGATCCACGAGGGTCTAACTGCCGAGGACATTTCCGGCAAGACCGCCGCCGCCGAGGCGGAGCGCGAGCTCGAGGCCGACCCTGAGCTGCTCGAGCCCGTGGACGAGGACGAGCCCGAGGGCGACGACGTGAGCGACGGCGAGCCTGTGGCCGAGGACGAGCTCGAGACCGAAGACGAGCCCGCATCCGCCACGCACGCAGACGCTCCCCGCTCGGCCAAGAAGGGCACCTTCTCCCGCATGTTCGCCGGGAAGCACAAGCTGTATGTCGCAGGCGCCGCCGTGGCGATTGTCATCGCGGGAATCGCCGGATACGCCCTGGGCTCCGGCGGCCTGGGCGCAAAGGGCGTCGGCGCGCCCGTCTTTTCCGAAAACGAGCTCGACGCCACCGTGGCGACGTGGAGCTACAACGGCGCCCGCGAGAACATCTCGGCGCGCGAGGCCATCGAGAGCCAGTACAGCCTCGACAGCGTGAAGGATGAGGACGGCAACTACCCCGCGCCGTCTGCAGACATGATCTTGTCCTACGCGCGCAACCAGGTGCTCATCAAAGAGGCCGAAAAGCAGGGCATCATGGTGAGCGACGATGAGCTTGAGCAGGCCGCCGAGGAGTCGCTCGGCACCTCCGATTTTGAGCTCATCGCCTCGCAGTATCAGGTTGATGAGGATCAGGCCAAGGAGATCGTGCGCGAGCAGACGATGATTCAGAGGCTGTACCAGCAGGTCGTTGAGGTTTCTGCCACCGTTCCGACGGCTCCCGAGGAGCCCGCCGAGGGCGCCGAGGACGCCGCGACCGCCGAGTACGCCGCCTATATCGTCGACCTTGCGGGCGAGGAGTGGGATAAGGACGCCACCGCTTGGAAGGATGCCGAGGGCATGATCGCGTCCGCGCTCGCCAATGAGGAGTTTGACGGGACGTCCGCTACGTTTGCGCAGGCCCAGAAGGCGTATGCCGCGGCGTATCAGGCGTACGCTAACGAGGCCACGAGCGCGAACGCGAAGTGGACGGAATACGTGAACAAGCTCTTCGCCAATGCCGATATCGAGATGTACGGACTGTTTGCGTAGGTTTTGATCGGCTCCGTTCGCGAGGGGTTTGGCGCGCGAAAGCCGCCGCGCAAGCTGGGATGCGCCGACGCACGAGCTGGGACGCGCCGACGCACGAGCACCGTACGGGCGACCACGCGACCCGACGCGCACCCCACCACATACACCGCCCGGATGCCCGGCGCGCCGCTCACGGGATTGTCCGGGCGGCCGGCGGGCATCTTGCTATGCTGAGGACGTGCTTTGAGACGGGCGCACGTGCCCGCCGCGTAACGAGAAGGGACGTCATCATGGACGAGACGTGTGAGGCAATCGCCGCGCAGTACAAGCCGACCATGGAGCATCCGCTTGCGATCGTGCTTGGAAGTGGCCTGGGTTCCCTGGGGGAGCGCGTGCGCGTGGTGCGCCATATCCCCTATGCCGACATCGACGGATTCCCCGTCGAGGCGATTCCGGTCGAGGGGCATAAGTTCACGGTGCTCGTGGGCGAGCTCGAGGGCGTGCCCGTCGTGGTGTACCCCGGTCGCGTCCACATGTACCAGGGCTACAACGCGCTGCAGGTCACGTCGCTCGTGCGCCATGCGCATAAGCTCGGTTGTCGCAGCATCATGTTGAGCTGCGCCACGGGCGCGGTGGGGGAGATCAAGCCCGGGACCGTCGGCATCATCACCGACCAGCTAAACCTTACCGGATGCAATCCTCTGGCAACGCCCGCCGGGGTGACCGCCGCCGAACTCGATTTGCCGTTCGTGTCCATGGCCGGCGCGTACTCGCCGTATCTGTCTGCGCTCGCGCGCGAGGCGGCCGATGAGCTGGGAATGGAGCTTGCCGAGGGCGTGTACGCCGGGTTGTTGGGTCCGAGCTACGAGACGCCCGCCGAGATTCGCATGCTCGGCCTGCTTGGGGCCGACTATGTAGGAATGTCCACGGTGTGCGAGGCGATTATGGCGCGCGCTTTGGGCATGGAACTGCTGGGGCTGACGCTCGTCACGAACAAGGCGGGTTGCCCGGGGGAGAGCCATGCCGAGGTGCTCGAGGCGGCCGATGCCGCTGCCGAGGCGATGCAGGCCGTGGCCTTGGGTATCATTCGTCGCATGGGGCGCTAGCTGGCAGGCAGACATAGAAGATTTTTTGGCTGGAAGTCGCTAGGTACTTGCGTCACTGGCGATTTCCACGTACTATAAACAATCGTCGGCACGGCACCGCCGTGCTGTCCATGGAACCGCCAGCGTAGCTCAGTTGGCAGAGCACCGCTCTCGTAAAGCGGGGGTCACCGGTTCGAGCCCGGTCGCTGGCTCCATCGAAATTTGCAGGTCAGAGGTGTTATTCCTCTGGCCTGTTTTTGTATTCATCCTTCCTCTTTCATCCCGAAAGGGGTGAAAATGGGGTGGAATATTTTTTTAGAACAATTTTTCGGGAATTCGTGGATTCACATGCCCTCCATCTCTGCGGAGCGGTTTTCAACGCTTTCCATAGTCGGAGGACTCTACGACTCGTCCGCAGGCTGTGGGAAGGGTTGAAAACCGCTTAGGGTGTCAGTTGCCTTAGAATTGATGGGAATCATCTTGATGGAGGTCTTCATGGCTGGCACCAAATCTGACGCCAAGGAATTTGTGCAACGTTGGCGGTCGATTCTCGACCAGGTCCCCGATGGCAAGAACAACGAGCAGCAGGACACCGCCAAGTTCTGGCAGGACCTGCTCGTGAATGTCCTCGGCGTGCCGTCGAGCGCCATGGCCACGTTCGTCGACTTCGAGCGCAAGGTGCGCGGACGCCGCATCGACGTGTTCGTGAGCGACCATCACTTCCTGTGCGAGCAAAAATCCGTGGGCGTCGACCTCGACAAGCCCGAGCCGCGAAACGGCGGCCTCGAGACCCCCTACCAGCAGGCGACGTGGTACGCCCAGCACCTGCCGTACTCCGAGCGTCCCCGTTGGCTCATGACGTGCAACTTCGAGACGCTCCGCCTCTACGACCTCGACGAGGAGCGCCCCGAAGACAACGTTCAGGAGTTCACCCTCGAGGAGCTGCCCGACCACCTCTACCTCCTGGGCTTCCTCACCTCCAAGGCGTCTAGCCGCCTCCACAAGGAGCAGGAGCTGTCCGTCGAGGCTGGGCGGCACGTCTCGCGCCTCTACGACGCCATCAGCAAGCAGTACCACCACATCGACACCGACGAGGAGGAGCAGCGCTCCCTCAACGTCCTCATCACCCGCATCATCTTCCTGCTCTACGCCGAGGACGCCGACCTGCTGCAATCGCACTTCGCCTTCGGCGACTTCTGCAAGGGCGACCCGAGCAAGCTGCGCCGCAAGCTTGCCACTCTGTTCGAAACCATCGACACTCCCTATGAGGAGCGCGATGAGTACGCGGACGACGACGTAGCGGCCTTCCCCTACGTCAACGGCGGCCTGTTCTCCGACCAGTCCATCGTCATCCCCCAGATGACCGAGGAGATCGCCAACGCGATTGAGGACGCATCGCGCGGTTTCGACTGGCGTGAGATCTCGGGCGTCATCTTCGGCGGCGTGTTCGAGGGCACCCTGAACCCCGAGACCCGTCATGCGGGCGGGATGCACTACACGAGCGTCGAGAACATCGAGCGCTGCCTGAGGCCGCTGTTCCTCGACGAGCTGTGGGCCGAGCTCCACGCGGCGGAGGGCGAGAGGTCAGGGGCAAAGCGCCAGCAGATGCTCGAGGCGCTGCACGACAAGATCTCGAAGATCACGGTCGGCGACCCCGCCTGCGGCTCCGGCAACTTCCTCACCGAGGCGTACCGCCAGCTGCGCACGATCGAGAACCGCATCATCGAGGACGAGCACGGCGACCAGACGGCGCTCTTCGGCGTGCTGGACAACCCCATCCGCGTCTCCCTCGACCAGTTCTACGGCATCGAGATCAACGACTTTGCCGTGTCGGTCGCCAAGACCGCGCTGTGGATCACCGAGGAGCAGATGCTGCGCAAGACGCAGGAGATCCTGCCGGGATACCAGTTCGACTTCCTGCCGCTGCGCAACCTCGACAACCTGCGTGAGGGCAACGCCCTCACGACCGACTGGGCCGAGGTTTTCCCCACGGACCTCACCTATCTTGTCGGCAATCCGCCGTTCCTGGGGGCGCGCAACCAGTCCAAGGAGCAGAAGGCGGACCTTCTGGCGGTGTTCGACGGCGCGAAGAACGCGGGCAACATCGACTTCTGCGGTGCATGGTATATGAAGGCCGCGAGGTTCACGCAGGGCAAGCACACCAGATGCGCCCTGGTCTCCACCAACTCCATCTGCCAAGGCGAGCAGGTGGCGAACCTTTGGAAGCCCCTGCACGACATGGGGATCCACATCGACTTCGCCCACAACACCTTCCGCTGGGACAACGAGGCCATGGACAAGGCCCATGTGTTCTGCGTCATCGTGGGTTTCTCCCGAGAGGTCTCGGAGAGGCGGCTGTACCTGCACGATACCCCCGATGCACCTGAGGAGCTGAGGCACCCGAGGAACATCAACGCCTACCTGGCAGACGCGCCGGATGCGTTCGTTTGGAACCGCAGCGCGCCGATATGCGACGTGCCGAAGATCGGAATCGGCAACAAGCCCATCGACGGCGGCTTCTACCTGTTCAGCGATGATGAGAAGGCGGATTTCCTCAAGTCCGAGCCAGGGGCGGAGCCTTACTTCCGCAAGTGGATCGGAGCAAGGGAGTTCCTGCATGGGGAGAGCCGCTGGTGCCTCTACCTCGGAAACGCGACCTTTTCCGAGCTGAAGGGTCTGCCGCGTTGCCGCGAGCGCATAGAATCCGTTCGCGATTACCGTCTCGCGAGTAAGAGCGCCCCGACGCGCAAACTGGCGGAGATCCCCGCCCGTTTCCATGTCGAGAACATGCCGGAGGGAAACTCGATCGTCTTCCCAAGGCACAGCTCTGAGCGCCGCAAGTACCTGCCCCTTGGCTTTATCGGGCCTGATGTGCTGTGTGGCGACGCGAACACCATGCTGCCAGAGGCGTCGATTTACCAATTCGGCGTCCTTCACTCACAGTTCCACAACGCATGGATTAGAACCGTTGCAGGTCGCCTCAAGAGCGACTACCGCTATTCGGGCGGCGTGGTCTACAACAACTTTGTCTGGCCCGACCCGACGGATGCCCAGAAATCCGAAATCGAGCGCTGCGCCCAAGCTGTTCTCGATGCCCGCTCGAATCAAGATGGGGCCACGCTGGCCGACATGTACGACCCTGACAACGAGACGTTCTTCCCCGACTTGATGCGCGCCCACAGGGCCCTCGATGCGGCCGTGGAGGCCGCCTACGGGGTCGACTTCAAGGGCGACGAGGAAAGGATCGTCGCGCACCTGTTCAAGCTTTATGCGGAGAAAGTCGGTGAATAGCCATGGCGATGCCTAAATGGCACGAGTTCATGCAGCCCGTCCTCGTTTCACTCAGTAAGCGCAATGGGCTCGTCTCCTCCAAGGAGATCCAGGCGGACATGATCGAGCACTTCTCGCTCACCGAGGAGGAGCAGGCCGAGCGGCTGTCGAGCGGTCAGCTGCGCTTCTACAACCGCCTCTACTGGGCCATCACCGATCTCGAAAAGGCCAAGCTCGTCGAATATGGAGAGAAGAAGGGGACCTACCTCATCACCGATTCCGGGCGGGTTTTCCTGTCCAATCACGACGGTCCGTTCACCGCGAAAGAGCTCATGAAGGAGTGTGAGGCATTCCGGGCGTGGAAGAACGGCTACGCCTCCAAAAAGAAAAACGCCGACAAGGGCAGCTGCCCGGACGACACGGCCCAGGAGCAGATGTCCCCCATGGAAACGATGGAGGCCTCTTATGGTGAGATGCGTGAGGCGCTTATCGAGGATCTTCTCTCCATGATCATGAACAAGAGCCCGTACTTCTTCGAATACCTCGTCGGAAGGATCCTCCTCGCCATGGGCTACGGCGAGCGCGAGGAGTCCGTGACCGTCACCCCGAAGAGCAGCGACGAGGGGATCGACGGCACGGTCAGGGAGGACAGGTTCGGCTTCGACACCATCTACTATCAGGCGAAGAGATGGGAGCCGTCGCGCACCGTCACCAGGCCCGACATCCAGGCGTTCGTCGGCGCGCTCTCCGGCAAGGGCGCCTCGCGCGGCCTGTTCATCACCACCGCCAAATTCTCCTCGGGGGCAAGGGAGTACGCGAGAGGCATCCACACTCAAAAGATCGTCCTCGTCGACGGTCACGACCTCGCCGAGCTCATGATCGATTACGGAGTGGGCGTCAGCACCAAGGCGACGTTCGAGATCAAAGAGCCCGACAAGGATTTCTTCGAGGAAGATGCATCGTTGTGAGGCGATCCGTTTCCACGTGACGGCGCGTTCACACCTGTCGCGGTTGCCTCTTCCGGGGCTACCCGCTTATGTAGAGCAGAAGAGCCTGCAGCAACCGAAAGGCGGGCCAGAGAATCAGGACCACGGACAGGCCGGGGATAAGAAGCGAAACTCCGAGTATGAGAGCGGGCAGAAGTAATAGGCAGAGGTAAAGTAAGGCGGTGAATGAGCAGCCTATCACACCTGTAAAGAAGATGGTGGGCATGCTCAGGCGGCCATCGCTGAAATAGATGATGAGCTGGAAAGGTCCGATGAGAAGAAGGGTGCCCGCCAGAAACATGTCGAATTTTTGGAGCAGCAGGCAGAGCACAAAGTTGTAGGCGAGAGATGCGGCGGCGGCCTGGCCGACGGTGTGGACTATCTCCCTCGCTTTCTGACGGTTGGCCGATGTTTCGCCGTCGGTGGCGCGCTCGGCTTGGGGAAGCTCTTCTTCTATCATGGGGCACCTGCTTTCGATTGTTGTACAAAGTCCGTTGTGATTTATACACCATAGCATGACCTTAGGGGGATGAAGAATGAGTTGAGCCTCCAATTTGGCATGCGCTGCAAGGAGCTGAGGTCCGAGATGGGCCTGAGCCAGGAGAACTTTGCGCATCTGATCGAGATGGACCGGTCCTACTACGCGTCCATCGAGGTCGGTAGGCGCAACGTCACGCTGATGAACATGAAGAAGATTGCCGACGGCCTCGGTGTCACCCTGTCGGCCCTGCTCGACGGGGTCGGATCGGAACGTGGATAGCCGTCGCAAATAACTGTGCATCCCAGCCTTGCAAGAGACCCTGCGGTGCGGGGGCGGTTTTCGACGCTTCCCACGCCGGAGGGCCCTGCAACTCGCTCGCAGGCTGTGGGAAGGGTTGAAAACCGCCCCCGTATGCCCAACAATCTCCTTGAGGCCAAAAGGCCTCAGATCTTCTGACGTTGGGTGGTTGGTTTATGGCACAGAGTCTTACCCGGAGGGCGCTTCTCTCCGGTCTGGTCCTTCCTCCATTGGGTTTGCTGTGCGGCTGCGCGCCCGCTGCCCCCGGTGGGTCCGATGAGGGGCCGAGGCCCTCCGATCAGGAAGGCGAGTACATCGAGGTCCGCGTCGTCGACAGGGATCTCGTCGACTATCGGGATGACGGGCTCTACCGGAGCTGCAGCCAGTATTCCTACGACGACCAGGGGCTCCTGACCCATGTCGAGGAGACCTCCGGCCCGCTTTCGGAATCCGAGGGCGCAGTTTCAAGGACGGACTTCAAATACGACGGGGACGGCAGGCTGGTATCTACCGCGATTTCATTCGCCCATCTCGACTGGGACGTGGCGGGCACCGAGACATTCGAGTACGACGATGCCGGCGACTGCGTCTTCTTCGCCTCCGAGGTCGTTTCGCAGGGCTCTGGGAAGAGGGAGTGCTTCTACAGGAGGGGCGATGACGGGAGGATCGTCTCGGCGTCTGTGGACGACTACGTCAACCCCAACGACTTCACCCGCTACGAGGTTTCATTCGAGTACGCGGATTCGGGCGCCCTCCTCAAGGTCGTCGCTTCGGAGCCCGGACCCATGGGCATCTTCCTTTCCGAGGAGAAATCCGATATGGGAAACCACGTTTACGCATATACGTACCCGTGGGGCACGACGGACTTCCTGAGGTTCGATGAGGGCGGGTGCCTCACGTCGGCGGAGACGTTCGGGGCCGGCTCCGGGCGCGAGATCCGGAAGTACGAGTACAAGACCATCGCGGTGAGGCGGAATCGATTCGTTCCGAGCATCTACAGCAACCCGCCGGGACTTCCCGCTTGCTTTGCCCCCAGCCTTCCCCCGGAGATGGCGTCCAAGATCGTCGAGGGGTGAGCCGTTGAGGCCCGCCCGGCGGGCTCATCGGAGGGCGCTGGAGAGCCATGCCGCGCGCGTTGAGTGGATGGCCTGCTCATTGGGCCCTTGCATGCCGTCCTGCCGGGGCGTGGCCCGGCCTGGACGGCGGGGGAGAGGATGAGGATGGATTTTAGTAAGATCATCGAGGCAATCTCGGAGCACAAGGGCGCCGCCGGGGCGGCCGCTCTGGGCGTCGTAGCGTTGGGCGGTCTTGCCTGGGCCCTGTCCACGGGCCCGATCACCCCCACGGACGCAGAGACCGGGTCGGCCGAGTCCATGGGGCCGAACTTCCCGGTTGCCATGGGATCCGCAAGGGCCCTCCGTTCGCCATCCCGATGGGCTGGCAAGATGTGGATTCCGTTGCACGGAATCATCTTGCCGCCCTTTCGAGTTGGTCGGAACGCCGCTCGCTGCGTCTCGCTCCCGTCACAAAGGAATCCCGATCGCACGCAGAAGGTCGGGGTCCCGAGGTTTGCTTCCGTGTCGGGAGCCTCGCCAGCATGTATCCCGTGTCATGTAGACCATTGTCCGGTATAGCTGTATGTATAGCTTTATTTCGCGCACCATTTTTGCAATTGGTGAACTAGATCGTTCGCAGCGCTGTTGCTGCAAAAATCCCTTGGTATAAATTGTGACTCAAGCACTCCATATAAAAACGAGGTTTGCGGTGAGAAAACCGCAGGTCGCAAAAGCTCGTTATGGCACAGAAGATGCGTCAAGAATAATAGCATTTTAGTCCAAGGGAATTTTGCAGCAAAAGTTGTCCCATGCTGCTCGTCAAACCATGCGCGTGTGATGCCCCGACCCCCCCAAGAAAAGCTACACCTTGAGTTTTCCGCCCGCTGGTTCGACAATTTCTGTGGTTGGAAATCGCTTTCGATGGGAGCTCAAGATGATATCCGGGCAAGTCGACTACATCGTTACGTCCAAGCGCGTGTTTACAAGCGAGATGGGGGAGAGCGCGCCACGTCCGCTGGCATGTGCCGTGGTGGGCGACCGGTTCGTGAGTGTGGGCACCCCAGAAGACCTCATCGGCTCGTGCCCCGCCGACACGCCGGTGATCGACTACGGCGACGCTTTCATCTGCCCCGGTTTTCACGACGCCCACCTGCACTTCTTCCATACTGCGCTTGGCGCTTCGCCCTACCTGCTCATGCATATGGGCGAAAGCGAGGCCGAGCTCGTGGCGGCAACGCTCGAATTTGCAAAAGGGCTGCCCGAGCACGCGTGGGTGGTCACTCAAGGTTGGCGCGATTATCGCTGGAACCCGCCGGTGCCGCCCACCAAGCGCTCGCTCGATGAGGCGTTCCCCGATCGCCCCTGCGTCATGTACTCCGGCGACGGCCATACGCTGTGGATGAACACCTGCGCCCTCGACGCCCTCGGTGTGACGCGCGATTCTGTGCCCCCGCAGGGCGGCAGCTACGATCGCGACGAGAACGGCGAGCTCACGGGTATTGTTCGCGAGGCCGCCGCGATGGAGCTCTTGCCCCGCTGCCTTGAGTGGCTTACCGAGGAGGACATCGCTTGCGCCTACGAGGACCAGATGGGCCGCATGGCCGAGCAGGGCATCACGTCGATCTGCGACATGGCCCTCATGCCGCATCCGGGATGCGACTTCATCCGCGACGACGTGTACGAGAAGCTCTCGCGCGAGGGCAAGCTCACCTTGCGCGTGCACATGTACCCCACGCTGCTCGACGACCAATCGCGCCTCGAGGACCTGCAGGATCGCTACGCGGACGATGAGTTTCCGCTGCTGCGCGCTCCGGGCTTCAAGCAGTTCTTCGATGGGGTGAGCAGCCAGCACACCGCGTGGCTCACCGAGCCCTACACCAACGCCCGCACGCCCGATGACTGCGGCCGCCCGACGGTGCCGGCCGACCGCATGCGCGAGCTGGTGCTCGCCGCCGCCGAGCGCGGGCATTCCGTGCGCATCCACGCCATCGGCGACCGCGCCATCCACGAGGCGCTCGACATCTTCGGAGAGGCTCAGGCCTGGTACGGGGCGCCCATGCAGGGCCGTAATACGCTCGAGCACCTCGAGAACCTGCTGCCCGAGGATATCGACCGTCTGGCCGATCTGGGTATTTTGGCGAGCTCCCAGCCGGGTCACATCACGCTCGACCCGGGCGGTCCCGAGCGCGACCTGGGGCCCGAGCGCAGCCAAATTATGTGGCCGTTTGCAACCTACGAGGAGCGTGGCGTGGACCAGGCGTTTGGCACCGATTCGCCCATCACGGCGCCGACCAGCATGGATGTGCTGTATTGCGCCGTGACGCGCCAGGATCCGTTCACGCATGAGCCCGCGGGCGGCTGGCTGCCGAGCGAGCACATCACGGCCGCCGAGGCCCTGCGCATCTACACTGCCGGAAGCGCCGCGGCGGCGGGGCGCGAGGACGAGCTGGGCAGAATCGCGCCGGGCATGCTCGCGGACTTTGTGGTTCTCGACCGCGACATCACCACGTGCGACCCGCAAGAGCTTCAAGGCGCGCGTGTCATGGCCACTTACGTGGGCGGTGAGCAGGTGTTTAAGCGGTAGGCGCTACGTCCCAAGACGCTGCTTGCAAGAGCGTCCTGTTGTACGCGGCGTTCTGCATTTCATAGGCATACGGTTGACGGCCGCCCGCACCATGCGCGTCATATCCTCGAAGTCCTTCTCCTCCTTCGGGGTGAGCTTCCCGCCCTCCTTCTTGACGTGCTCGGACTTGTTGATGACGGTCTCGATGTCGTCGTTCGGGCTGCGAAAGCTCTCGATATTGCTGAGGACCTCTATCGCGTCGGCATTCTCGAGCAGGCGTCGCACCCGTGATATTCATATTGTCAAATCTTGCAGTTCTACTTTGCAAGATTTACGATATCTTGCAGTTCTACTTTGCAAGATTTGGAGTTGACATGTCTTTCAACGCGCTTGTGCAAGAGAAGATCCTCGACTTCGAAGCGTTAGGTATTCCCGAGGTTTTCGACCGTGACTTGCGTCTTGCACCCATTCAAAAGCCCGAGCGGAATAATCTGGCGCAGGTGATCGTCGGTACGCGTCGTTGCGGAAAAACCTATCGCTTGTTCCAGGAGATGCGCGACATCGTTCGGGCGGGCTACGACCCTGCGACCATTCTGTACTTCAACTTTGAGGACGAGCGACTCAAGCCCTATTCAACGTCGTTGCTTTCCGATGTTATCGACACGTTTTTCATGATGCGCCCCAAGGCGCGCGAGGAGGGGTCCTTCCTTTTTTTCGATGAGATCCAAGAGGTGCCCGATTGGGGACTGTTTCTTCGCCGGGTAATCGACTCGACCAGGGCCACCGTTTATGTCACGGGCTCATCGTCAAAGATGCTTTCATCGGAGCTGTCCAGCGAGTTCAGGGGGCGTTCGCTGTCGAGAGAGCTTTTCCCCTTGAGTTTTTCGGAGTTTTTCCGTCGCATGAACGGCGGGCAGCTCTCGGTGGCAAAGGGGCTTTCTTCCTCCGATGCCGCGGCGCTGCGCGGGGCGCTGGGGGACTATCTCTTGCGGGGCGGCTATGTGGCCACGCTCGATCTCCCCACACCGGATGGCATGATGTTGATGCAGGAATACGCGTATCGAACAGTCGCCATGGACATTGTGGAACGCTACAACCTGCGGACCCCGCAAATCGCCGCGAGTTTCTTGAATAGGTGCATCGCCTCGTCCGGGCGTGAGCTGTCCGTAAATAAAGTTGTCAATGAATACAAGAGCCGAGGTGCCTCTACCTCGCGCGAGACGCTTTCCAATTTGCTTTCGTATTATGAGGAGGCGTACCTGGTTTTCTCTCTGGGTGATTTGAACCGCTCACTTGCCGACAACCCTCGTTCCAGTTCAAAGGTTTACGCTGTTGATCCCGGTATGCTTGCGGCCTTCTCTCGTGCGGCCAGTAAAGAGGAAGGGCAGCGCCTGGAAACCGCGGTGTTCAACAAGCTGCGGCGTTTCGCTCCGCAGGTTCGTTCGGGGTCGCTCGCTCGACTGACTTTTGAGCACAAAGGCGGCTCGCACGAGGTCGATTTTGTCATGGGCGATGCTTTGCTTGGCGATGTGTTTCGGCTGGTTCAGGTGAGCGTCGATCTGTCGAATCCCAAGACGCGCCAGCGTGAGCTTTCGGCCCTCGAGGCGGCTATGGAAAAGTACGGAATCGATGAATCGACGGTCGTGACGATGGATTCCGAGGAGAAGGTAGAGACGAAGTCGGGGACCGTGCACGTCGTTCCAGCGTGGAAATGGCTGCTTGACGACTGATGTCGGGCGAATTGCGCCTGCATTTGATTGCGCTCAGGAAATCTAAGTGCCCTTTTATAAGATTTTTTGTAGTTGCGTTGTATAACTTCGCGAAGCTGGGTACTATTCATCGCGTACACAAACCGCATGGGCTCCGGGGCGACCGGAGGCCCGGCAAAAGGAGGAGACACATATGTCTTTGAAGCCGCTTGCAGATCGCGTTCTGATCAAGCCCGACGCCGCCGAGCAGAAGACCGCTTCCGGTCTGTACATTGCCAGCAACGCCCAGGAGAAGCCGCAGCGCGGCACCGTCGTCGCCGTCGGCGCCGGCAAGCTCAACGACAAGGGCGAGCGCATGCCGCTCGACGTCCACGAGGGCGACGTTGTCATCTACGGCAAGTTCGGTGGCAACGAGATCAAGGTCGACGGCGAGGATTACCTCCTCATGCGCGCCGACGACATCTACGCCGTCGTCGAGTAGCGTTTCTGGTCCCCACCCGCCACTCAACCTCAGGTTGGGCTCTCCCACATCGAGGCGCGGCGTGCGACTCAGCCGCAGGTGGCGAATTCGACGGATGTGCAATTTTGCACCCGTCCCCAAATTAGTCATTTTTGGAGGATTGAATTATGGCTAAGAACATCACGTTCGATACCGATGCCCGCGCCAAGCTCGCGAAGGGCGTCAACACTCTGGCCGACGCCGTTACCGTCACCATGGGCCCCAAGGGCCGCTACGTCGCCCTGCAGCGCTCCTTTGGCGCTCCCATGATCACCAACGACGGCGTTTCCGTCGCCAAGGAGATCGAGCTCGAGGACAACATCGAGAACATGGGCGCCCAGCTGGTGAAGGAGGTCGCCACCAAGACCAACGACACCGTGGGTGACGGCACCACCACCGCCACGTTGCTTGCCCAGGCCATCGTCAACGACGGCCTCAAGAACGTCGCCGCCGGCGCCAACCCGCTGGCCATCCGCCGTGGTATCGACAAGGCCGTCAACGCCGCCGTGGCCGAGATGAAGAATCTCGCCAAGCCGGTCGAGACTAAGGAGCAGATCGCTTCCGTCGGCACCATCTCCGCTGGCGACGCCGAGGTCGGCAACAAGATCGCTGACGCCATGGACGTCGTGGGCAAGGATGGCGTCATCACCGTCGAGGACTCCCAGACTTTCGATATCCAGATCGACACCGTCGAGGGCATGCAGTTCGACAAGGGCTACGTCTCCGCGTACTTCGTCACGGACAACGACCGCATGGAGGCCGTGATGAAGGATCCCTACATCCTCATCACCGACCAGAAGATCTCCAATGTTCAGGACATCATGCCTGTGCTCGAGGCCGTCTCCCGCGCCGGCAAGGGCCTGCTCATCATCGCTGAGGACATCGACGGCGAGGCTCTGCCCACCCTCGTCCTCAACAAGATCCGCGGCGCCCTCAACGTCTGCGCCGTGAAGGCTCCCGGCTACGGCGATCGCCGCAAGCGCCTCCTCGAGGACATCGCCGTTCTCACCGGTGGCCAGGCTGCGCTCGACGAGCTCGGCATCAAGGTCGCCGACATCACCGCCGACATGCTCGGCACCGCCAAGAGCGTGACCATCACCAAGGACAACACCACCATCGTCGATGGCGCTGGTTCCAAGGAGGCCATCGCCGACCGCGTTGCCGCCATCAAGGGCGAGATGGAGCACACCGAGTCCGAGTTTGACCGCGAGAAGCTCCAGGAGCGCCTGGCCAAGCTCTCCGGCGGCGTTGCCGTCATCAAGGTCGGTGCCGCTACCGAGACCGAGCTCAAGGAGATCAAGCACCGCGTCGAGGACGCCCTGCAGGCCACCCGCGCTGCTGTTGAGGAGGGCATTGTCGCCGGCGGCGGTGTCGCCTTCATGGACGCTCTGCCCGCGCTCGACAACATCGAGATCTCCGATCCCGAGGAGCAGATCGGCGTCGACATCATCAAGAAGGCCCTGACTGCTCCTGTGGCCACCATCGCCAAGAACGCTGGCTTTGAGGGCGCCGTCATCGTGGACAAGGTCTCCGAGCTCCCCGCGGGCGAGGGCCTGAACTCCGCCAACGGCGAGTGGGGCAACATGATCGATATGGGCGTGCTCGATCCGGTCAAGGTCACCCGCACCACCCTGCAGAACGCTGCGTCCGTGGCCTCCCTCATCCTCATCACCGAGGCCACCGTCTCCGACGTGCCCAAGAACACCCAGCTTGAGGATGCCATCGCGGCTGCCACCGCTGGCGCCCAGGGTGGCGGCATGTACTAAGCCGTAAGGCCTAGCTGACCCACTTGTATCCCCCGGCGACCCTGCGCGCTCACAAGCTGCGCGCAGGGGTTCGCCGGGGGATTTTTGCGTTGTGCAATTCGGGGACGGGTGCAGAATTACACATCGGGCTCTTTGTCTGGTCTGCTGTGGCACGGATGTGTAGTTTTGCGCCCGTCCCCGAATTGCACAACGTCCTGGTGGTCGGCGTTAGTGCGGGCGCACGACCGTTGCGTATTGCGAGAAAAACTCGGGACGCTGGCGCGATTCGGTGAACTCGACCATGGTGCCTTCGGTGTCGAAGGTGTGACTGCGCATGACGGCGACCGCATTGAAGCCCTCGAGGTCAATATACCGCTCGTCCTCATCGGTGGCTCGCTCCACGGTGAGGATGCGCCGGCTCGTGGCGATGCCCATGCCGAGCTCCCCCTCGAGATGCGTGTAAATGCCGCGCTCCACGATCTGCGGCGTGAGGCTGGAGGCAAGGTGCACCGGGAGATAACTGTCGTCGGTCGAGACGGCGAGGTCGTTAGCGCAGCGCGACCGCAGCGCCCGCACGAGCTCGGTGCCCACGGGGAAGCCGGTCTTCTTTGAGAGCCCCTCATCGGCAACGACCCGTTCGAGCAGCAGGCACCGTGTTTTTGGGGTAAACCCGAGACGCCGGGCCATCTCGGAAAACGTCTCCAGCCCGTCGTAGCCATGCGTTACGTCGAGGGCGGGGTCGCGAATGACGCGCACGCCCTTGCCCTGCTGTGATTGGATGTAGCCGTCGGAGGCGAGTTGGGACAGCGCGCGCCTGATGGAGCTACGCGAGCAGCCGTACGAAGTGGTGAGCTCGTTTTCGGAGGGCAAGAACTCGCCATAGGCGAACTTGCCGTCCTCGATCCGGCGCTTGAGGTCTGCATAAATCTCTTGATATACGGCTTTGGGCATACGATCCTCCGAGGCTGATAATGCTTGTTCGTACATGATACCCATTGTTTGTGCAAAAGGGCGAAGATGATGTGGTCACGAACGGCGCGCCCCTCTCTGCGGCGCATGCTCGACAACAACGCAATACCGTTCACGGACGATGAAGTACCGTTCGCGGCAAACCGACACACTCGGATTTGACTTGTACGAACAAGCAGTGCATTATGCTGATGTGTAACTTGTACGAACAAGTCGACTATGAGGCGCCAGGGCCGACCGTGCAAGGCGAAAGGACGCTCCGCAAACGCAGGGCGTTACGAGGGGAGAAAGGAACTCCTGCCATGATGCAGAAGATTCAAAAGTTTGGAGGTGCGATGTTCACGCCGGTCATGCTGTTCGCGTTTGCGGGCGTCGTGATTGGCTTTGGCACGCTCTTCACCACCGAGGTCATTATGGGGCCTCTCGCCGAGCCCGGCACCATGTGGTATGGCATCTGGAACGTCATCCTCCAGGGCGGTTGGACGGTCTTCAACCAGCTTCCGCTGCTGTTCGCCGTTTCGCTGCCCATCGGCCTCGCCAACAAGCAGAATGCCCGTTGCTGCATGGAGGCGCTCGTCGGTTACCTCACGTTCCAATACTTCGTCTCCACCATGCTTTCCCAGTGGGGCGGCTTCTTTGGCGTGGACTTCGCCGCTGAGGTGGGCGGCACCTCCGGTCTGGCCATGATCGCGTCCATCAAGACGCTCGACATGGGCATGATCGGCGCCCTGGCGGTCTCCGGTATCGTCATCGCCATCCACAACAAGTTCTACGATGTCGAGCTTCCCGAGTGGCTCGGTGTGTTCTCCGGCTCCACGTTCGTCTACATCATCTCCTTCTTCGTGATGCTCCCCGTGGCGTTTGCGGCTTGCCTTGGCTGGCCCCATGTCCAGGACGGCATCCGCGCCTTCCAAGGCTTCGTCGCCACCACGGGCACGCTCGGCGTGGGCGTGTTCGCCTTCCTGGAGCGCGCTTTGATCCCGTTTGGCCTGCATCACCTCATGTATAGCCCGTTCTACTACGACAACGCCGTCGTCGATGGTGGCATCTACACCGCCTTCGCGACCGCCCTGCCCCAGATCGCCGCTTCCACCGAGTCGCTGAAGGAGCTCGCGCCCTACGCCGCGTTCACCTGCTCCAGCTGGTCGAAGCTTTTCGGTTGCCCGGGCATCGCGCTGGCCTTCTACGCCACCGCCAAGCCCGAAAAGAAGAAGGAACTGCTCTCCCTGCTCATCCCCATCACGCTCACGGCTATCTTCTGCGGCGTGACCGAGCCCATCGAGTTCACGTTCCTCTTCGTCGCCCCGCCGCTGTTCTTGGTCCACTGCGTCCTCACCGCGTTCCTCGCCATGGCGATCAACCTGGTTGGTTGCGTGGGCGTGTTCGCCGGCGGCCTCATCGAGATCAGCTCGCTGAACTTCATCCCGCTTATGGCCAATCACTGGCAGCAGTACCTGATGACCCTCGGCGTCGGCCTCATCTTCACGGTGATCTGGTTTGTGGTCTTCCGCTTCCTCATCGTCAAGTTTGACTTCAAGACCCCGGGTCGCGAGGACGACGAAGAGATCAAGTTCCGCAGCAAGGCCGAGTATCGCGCCGCCAAGAACGGCGAGCCCGCGGCCGGTGTCGATGTGGACGAGTCCGACCCGTACGCGGTCACGGCCGCCGCGGTGCTCGAGCTGCTCGGCGGCGCCGAGAACATCGTCGACGTGACCAACTGCGTGACCCGCCTGCGCGTCAACGTCCGCGATGAGACGCTCGTCGCCGACGACCCCGACTTCAAGTCCGTCGGCACCAGCGGTATCGCCAAGAACGGCAAGGCCATGCAGGTCATCATAGGCCTGAAGGTGCCCAAGGTCCGCGAGCGTTTCGAGGCGCTCCTCTAATCACGGTAACAGCGGCGCCGCCCTCGGCCGAGGCGGCGCCACCACGAACACGTATGGCCACAAGAGAAAGGTTGCACCATGTCCAAGACCAGCTACGCAGTAACCATCGCCGGCGGCGGCTCCACGTTCACCCCCGGCATCGCCCTCATGCTTCTCAAGGAGCACGACCGCTTCCCGGTGGACAAGGTCATCTTCTACGACAACGACGCCGAGCGTCAGGAGATCGTGGCCAAGGCCTGCGAGATCTACTTCAAGGAGAACGCCCCCGAGCTCGACTTCTCCTACACCACCGATCCCGAGGAGGCCTTCACCGGCATCGACTTCGTCCTCGCGCACATCCGCGTGGGCAAGTACGCCATGCGTGAGCTCGACGAGAAGATCCCGCTGAAGTACGGCTGCGTGGGCCAGGAGACCTGCGGTGCCGGCGGCATCGCCTACGGCATGCGCTCCATCGGCGGCGTCATCGAGATCCTCGACTACATGGAGAAGTACAGCCCCAACGCCTGGATGCTCAACTACTCCAACCCCGCGGCCATCGTGGCCGAGGCCTGCCGCGTGCTGCGCCCGAACTCCCGCATCATCAACATCTGCGACATGCCCATCGACCTCATGGACAAGATGGCCGTCATGTGCGGTCTTGAGGACCACCGCGACCTGCAGTACAGCTATTACGGCCTGAACCACTACGGCTGGTTCACCAAGATCTTTGACCGCGAGGGCAACGACCTCATGCCCCAGATCAAGGAGCACATGGCCAAGAACGGCTACCTCGACGGCATCGTGCACGAGCCGGGCAAGGAGCAGCATGTCGAGGAGAGCTGGGTCCACACGTTCGGCAAGGCCAAGGACGTCTACGCCATCGACCCGGAGACCATCCCCAACACCTACCTCAAGTACTACACCTTCCCCGATTACGTGGTGGAGGAGTCCAACCCCGAGTACACCCGTGCGAACGAGGTCATGGACGGCCGCGAGAAGAAGGTCTTCGGCGCATGCCGCAAGGTGATCGAGACCGGTACCGCCGAGGGTGCGGGCTTTGAGGCTGACGCCCACGCGACCTACATCGTCGACCTCGCGTGCGCCCTGGCCGAGAACACCGGCGAGCGCTTCCTGCTCATCGTCCCGAACGACGGCGCCGTCTCCAACTTCGACGAGACCGCCATGGTCGAGGTCCCCTGCATCGTGGGTTCCAACGGCTACGAGAAGATCTGCCAGGGCAAGGTCCCGCAGTGGCAGAAGGGCATGCTCGAGCAGCAGGTCTCCGTTGAGAAGCTCGTGGTCCAGGCTTGGGTCGAGGGCAGCTACCAGAAGCTGTGGCAGGCGCTGACGCTTTCCGCCACCATCCCCTCCGCCAAGGTCGCCAAGCAGATCCTCGACGACCTCATTGAGGCCAACAAGGACTACTGGCCCGAGCTCAAGTAAGGTGTTTGGCACCGTTTGAGTGCGAGACCGCGGATGTCCGGTGCCCGCGCGGGGAGCGCAGACGGGTGCCGGGCATCCGCATTGGGACGGCGGCGGGCGGCCTGCCCGCGCGGTTGAGGCCGGGGGCGTGCGCTCCGGCGCAGATGAGAGGACGTGTTCCATGGCAAGCCTGACGCGAGAGCAGACCACGAAGCGGATTTTTGCCACCGTTGAGGTTGTGCTGTGTTTGGTGATGGTCGCCACCTTCGCCTCGCTCTCCCTGAGCGGGGGAGGTCTGTCGCAGGAGGCGCTGTCCGAATCGTTTGCGCAAAACCCCGCGTCTGCGCTCGTGCTGCTCGCCGGTTGCGCCCAGGCGTTCATCGCCTATGTGCTGCGGATACTGCACCGTCGCTATGAGGCGGGGGACACCGGGCAGGTGGTGGCGAACCTCATCGCGCTGCTGTGTGCCGAGATGCTGTTGAAGAGCATGGCGGGCGTCGTCGCCATGGCGGTGCTGCTGTGGCGCACCTGGCGTCGCGGGGCTGATGGCCTGGCCGACTGGCAGTCTTCACGCGGGGCCGGCGGTGTGCTCGTGGACCTGTCCGTCTCGATTGCCGTGCTCGTCCTCGCGGCGATTTGCTTCGCCGCCGGCCTGCGCTTAGGGGCGTAGCCGCTGCTGCTCACGGTTGAGGAGCTTGCCGCCGGCCGCAAGAGCGCGGCGTAGGAGCTGGCCGCTGCGCCCATGCTTCATTTGGAACTCTCGCGAAGCGACGAGTTGCTGGGTACAATGGAAAAACTGCGCGCGTCCGCGGTATGCGGGCGCGTTTTTCATGCCACCGAGCACAAGGGGATGCACATGGCTCAGCAGCGCGATATGTTCGACGACATCATCGATATCAGCAAGGGTATCGATGCGCTTAAAAACCCATTTGGCGGCATCACCGATGCGCTCATCGGAACGGTGGACGACTCCAAGCCGCATTGGAACCCCGCGGATTACAAGGAGCGCCCGCGCGTCAACTGCATCCCCTGCCTGGCTTGCAAGTCCGACAAGAGCAGCTGCCGCGCCTGTCTGGATGTGTGCCCGGTGGACGCCATCGAGATTGAAGACGGCGCCATCGACGTGCTCGACAGCTGCCGTAAGTGCGGCCTGTGCGTGGCGTCATGTCCCACGGAGGCCTTCGTGAGCCCGCGCCTGCAGCCCAAGAAGCTCTATGACGCCGTGGCCCGCGCCGCCACCGCGCATGAGACCGCCTATGTCACGTGCACGCGCGCCCTCAAGCGCATCCCGCGCGAGAACGAGGTCCTCGTGGCGTGCGTGGGCGACGTCACGCGCGAGACGTGGTTTTCGATTCTCACCGACTTCCCCAACGTGAGCGTTTACCTGCCGCTTGACATCTGCACCAACTGCCGCAACGCGGCGGGCGAGGAGATGCTCGGCGAGGCGATCGCCGAGGCGGAGGAGTGGGCCGGTCGCGGCATGGGCCTCGAGGTGGAGCCCCGCGAACTCACGTGCACGAAGCGCCGCGAATATGAGCGCAAGGAGTTCGTGGACAACATCGTTCGCCAGACGGGCCTCACGGTGTCCAAGCTCACGCCCGCGACTGCCGCGGTCGCGAGTGTGACGCAGCGCATTCGCGAACATTCGAGTCGCGTGAGCGCCCTCGAGAAGACTCTCAACACGGCGTGCGGCACCACGACGCAAAAGCGTCGCCGCGTCCTTACGCAGGGCCGTCAGCTCATGCTCTCGACGCTGCAGCAGCACCCGGAGCTTGCAGAGAATGTGCGCGTGCAGGTTCCCGCGTGCGATCACGACAAGTGCACCATGTGCGGCGATTGCGTCGAGGCGTGCCCGGTGTTCGCCTGCGATTTGCTCGGCAACGGCACGCTCCGCATTGAGCCCACGTATTGCATCGGCTGTGGCCTGTGCGCCGAGGTGTGCGGCGACCGCGCGCTCACCATGGTGGAGCGCGACGGTGCCGAGCTGGTGGTTCCCGATCCGGAGGCCGAGCGCAAGGCCAAACTTGCGGCGGAGGCGAAGGCCGAGTACGCCGAGGCCAAGGCGCAGGTCAAAAAGACCATGGACAAAGTGCTCGACAGCGTGGAAAAGTTCGCCGAGTAACCTTTACGGCAAATAGCCTGCGTGCCCGCGCCCCCACTGCCGTCGTCCGCCTCATCTGGTGCCCATGCCGCCCGTGCCGCCACCCGCTTCCTTGGGTGCCAGCACCTCCGTGGCGCCCGCCCACCTCGTTGTGAGGGTATCTTTGTCGATTTTTCTGCTCGATTCCGCCCGGTTTTTCTACAAAAGTACCCTCGAATTCGGCAGGACGGCGGGGCTGCGGGCGAGAGGGGAGCGCGAGCGCTAGGCCGCCCACTAGCTGAGACGGTCGTCGTCGCTTCCATGTCGGCGCCGCTGCCGTTCTGGCGGGCCTCGGGGGCAAGATCCTGCACTTGGGCACCTTGCAGGCAAGACGGGCTATAATAGCAAGGTTTACGTATAAACGGCGCCTGCCGCGCCGCGTTGAGTAAAGGAATCCCATGGCACTCTCCATCGGCATCGTCGGCCTGCCCAACGTGGGCAAGTCCACGCTGTTCACCGCGCTCACCAAGAAGGGCGGCCTTGCCGCAAACTACCCATTTGCCACCATCGACCCCAACGTCGGCATTGTCGACGTGCCCGACGACCGCCTGCAGGCGCTCGCCGACATCGTGCACCCGGGTCGCATCGTGCCTGCCACGGTCGAGTTTGTCGACATTGCAGGCCTGGTCAAAGGCGCAGCCGCCGAGGGCGCGGGCCTGGGCAACCAGTTCCTTGCGAATATCCGCGAGTGCGACGCCATCTGCCAGGTCGTGCGCTACTTCAAGGACCCGGACGTCATGCGCGAGGCCAACCACACCGGAGACTTCGTCGACCCGGCGAGCGACGCCGAGACCATCATGACCGAGCTGATCCTCGCCGATATCCAGACGCTCGAGAAGCAGCTTCCCAAGCTGGAGAAGGAGGCGAAGCGCGACAAGGAGCTCGCCCCCAAACTCGAGGTCGCGAAGCGCCTGGTCGAGTGGCTCAACGAGGGCAACCGAGCCATCACGCTCGAGATGAGCGACGCCGAGCGCGCCGCGGCCAAGGGCCTGTTCCTGCTCACCATGAAGCCCATGCTCTACGTCGCAAACGTGGACGAGGACATGCTGGGCGAGGACCTGGACCCCATCGACGGCGTGACGCCTATCCCGATTTGCGCCAAGGTCGAGGCCGAGCTGACCGAGCTCGACCCCGAGGAGGCGCAGATCTTCCTGGCCGACCTGGGCCTCGAGCGCTCCGGCCTGGAGACGCTCGCTCAGGCGGCGTACAAGCTGCTCGGCCTGCAGAGCTTCTTCACGGCAGGCGAGATGGAGGTCAAGGCCTGGACGGTTCGCCAGGGCGCCACGGCCCCGCAGGCCGCCGGCGTGATCCACACCGATTTCGAGCGCGGCTTCATCAAGGCTGAGACCATCGCATACGACGATTACGTCGAGCTCGGCGGCGAGCAGGGCGCCAAGGCCGCGGGCCGTCTGCGCATGGAGGGCAAAGAGTACGTCATGCACGACGGCGACGTGGTGCATTTCCGTTTCAACGTGTAGCAAGAGGGGTACGCAATGTTTTCGTTTGGCAAGGAAAACGGCATGAGGGCCATGGTGGCGCTCGTGCTCGCCTTCATTCCGCTGATGGCCGTTCTCATGATCTTCCCGCAGCTTGGCGAGCAAGTTCCCATGAAGGTCAGCTCCGCGGGTGAGGTGCTACGCTGGGGCTCCAAGTGGGAGCTCATGCTCATTCCCGCCTTTGGTTTCATGCTTTCGGGCGCCACGATCGCTATGGGCATCAAGAACGCCAAGAGCTATCGCGACGACGAGAACCTGGCGGTCATCACGTTCCAGCGCGCAACCCGCAACGCCCTCGTCCAGGGTGTGGTGTTCATCGTCGCCACGGCCATCATCCTGTACGGCGTCTACAGTGGCTCCGGCATTGGCCTGTAGCCACAAGAGCAGCTCGTCACATACGGCTTGATTGATTGCGGCCTCGTCGGCATCATGCCGTCGGGGCCTTTTGCGTTTTGGCCGCTGAGTTTGCAGAGCGCTGGGAACGCCGCGTCGCTCTGCCGCTGCGCGCCCGCGCCTGTCGGGCCGTCCCTCTCTGCTAAAACGCTTTTAGCTGCAAAAACTGCTCATTGGCAGTCCATATCTCAACGAAACCCGTTACAATTTTGATTTGATATGCGCCGTGGCGGTGCATCAATGTATTGCCGCGCACTGCTGTTGGGGGAGATATGGAAGGGAAGCTAATGTTCTCTCTGCACAAGACGAGGGGTGGCGTGCATCCGCCCCAGTGCAAGGACATGCGGGATTTCGCCTGCACGTCTATCGCGTCGCCCGATAAGGTGCTCATCCCGCTGAACATGCACATCGGCGCCCCGGCGCGCCCGGTGGTGAGCGAAGGCGACCATGTATATGTCGGTACGTTGATCGGCGAGGTCGAGGGCCTGGGCGCCCCGATTCACGCGAGCATTTCCGGCACCGTTACCAAGGTTGCGACCGAGCAGTTGCCCACGGGTGCCATGGCGCCCGTCGTGGAGATCGCTTCCGACGGCAAGATGGAGGCCGACCCTACGCTCAAGGCGCCTGAGTACAGCACCAAGGAGGAGTTCATCTCCTGCGTGCGCGACTCCGGCATGGTGGGCCTGGGCGGCGCCTCGTTCCCCACGTGGTTCAAGATGCGCGCCCCTGAGGGCAAGAGCTTCGAGTTCCTCGTGGTCAACGGCATGGAGTGCGAGCCCTACATCACGAGCGACTATCGCCAGATGATGGAGCATTCCGAGCGCGTGATCGACGGCGTGTTCCGCGCCATCGAGGCGCTCGAGATCCCGGCCGCCGTCATCGGCGTCGAGGACAACAAGCCCGAGGCTATCCTCGAGCTCCAGCGCGTGGTCAGGGAGAAGGGGCACGAGGACCGCATCGAGGTCATGTCGATCCCCACCAAGTACCCCGCCGGCGGCGAGAAGGTCCTCATCAAGGCCACGACCGGCCGCGATGTTCCCGCCGGTGGCCTGCCCATCGACGTGGGCTGCCTGGTGGTCAACGTCACCACCATCTCCCGCGTGGAGCAGTACTTCCGCTACGGCATGCCCCTCACCTGCAAGACCGTCACGGTCACGGGTGACTGCATCGCCAAGCCGGGCAACTACCGCATCCCCGTCGGCATGAGCGTCCGCGACGTCATCGAGGCCACGGGCGGCATGGTCAAGGAGCCCAAGAAGATCATCATGGGCGGTCCGATGATGGGTCGCACCCTCACCGACATCGATTGCCCGGTCATCAAGGCCAACAACGCCATCGTGGCCCTGCACGACGCCGCCGTCCTGCCCGATGAGACGGCCTGCATCCGCTGCGGCCGCTGCGTGCGCGCCTGCCCGCTGTCGCTGTCGCCCTTCGCGCTGGACGGCGCATCCCGCAGCCACGACGTGATCGCGCTCGACGAGCTCGCCGTCATGAACTGCATGGAGTGCGGTTCATGCGCGTATGTGTGCCCGGCTCACCGTCGCATCACCGCGGCCATCCGCGAGGGCAAGGCCGTGTACCGCGGCGAGGTCGCGCGCCTGACCGCTCCATCCGAGAAGAAGGAGGCGTAACGTCATGAACCTCATCAACGAGGCCTCGCCTCACTTTCACGGCAAAGGGTCCACGCAGTGGATCATGGGCATGGTCGCCCTGTCGCTTCTACCCACGCTTGTGGCGTCCGTGTTCCTGTACGGCCTGGGTGCGCCGCTGCTCGTGTTGGTGTGCGTCGCCACGGCCCTCGTAACCGAGGACGTGTGCTGCCGCATCATGCATCGCGAGAGCACCGCCGGCGACCTGTCCTGCGTGGTCACCGCCATGCTGTTCGCCTTCACCCTGCCTGCGAACTGCGGGTATTTCCCCGCCATCCTCGGCACCGTGTTCGCCGTCGCCGTGGCCAAGATGCTCTTTGGCGGCATCGGCTGCAACTTCGCCAACCCGGCGGTGGCCGGCCGCGTGTTCGTCATGCTCGCCATGCCCATCGCCCTGGGCTCCTACCCGGACGTCATGGGCACCCCGCTCGACGCCATCACCGGCGCCACCCCGCTGGCCATGAACGCCGCGGGCTCCGAGCCTTACAGCTACATGGACATGATGTTTGGCCTGCACGCCGGCGCGCTGGGCGAGACTTGCATCATCACGCTGCTCGCGGGCTACGTCTTCCTGCTTGTGCTGCGCGTGGTCGACGCCTGGGCTACCGTGCCGTTTATCGCCACGGTTGCCATCATCACGGGCTTCGCCGGCCAGGACGCCATCTACCAGATGCTCTCCGGCGGCCTTGCCCTCGGCGCTTTCTACATGGCGACCGACTACACCACCACGCCCATGACGCCGAAGGGCAAGATCATCTTCGGCATCGGCTGCGGCGTCATCACCGCGCTCGTGCGTCTGTTCGCCGCCGCCCCCGAGGGCGTGGCGTTCTCCATCCTGTTCATGAACATGTTCACCCCGCTGATCGACCGCTACACGCGTCCTCAGCCCGCTGGAGGTGTGAAGCATGCCCTCGTCTAACAAGTGTCCTTTGGTCCGTCATCGCAACGGCGCCATCTTCTCCGCGTTTACTGTCCTCATCGTCGCGCTCGTGTGCGCGGGTGTGCTGGCGGGCACGCATTACGGTCTTACCGGCGCCTTCACCGCCTCCGATGTGGCGCTTGACGAGGCGAAGGGCGGTGCCCAGCGCAAGGCCCTGTTCCCCGAGGCCGGCTCGTTTGAGTCCATGGCCGCTCCCGCGGTCGACGGCCTGAACTCCGTTTACCGCGCCGACACCGGCGAGTGGGTCTTCGATGTGACCTCCTCGCAGGGCTACCACGGTGACGTGGAGCTCATGGTGGGCATCAACGCCGACGGCACCGTCGCCGGCCTGCAGGTTGTCGCCGAGGACGAGACCGACGGCATCGGCACCAACGCGTTCACCGATGAGTACTTCGGCGGTTTTGCCGGCGTCGCCGCCGCGGGTGAGCTCACGGTCGAGGAGGCCGGCACGGGCCAGACCCACGTCGACGCCGTCTCCGGCGCAACGTTCACCTCGCGCGCCGTGGTCGACTGCCTGAACATCGCCTTTGCCGCCTTCGCCCAGATGGGAGGCAACTAATGGCTCTGAACGAGAATATCGTGCGCGAGCAGGACGCTCGCATCTCCAAGATGGTCCACACGCCTACGTTTTTGGTCATGGCCGGCGCCCTGCCTGGGCTTTTCGCGGCCACCTCGCTTGAGAACGGCGTGGCTATCGGTGCCGTCACCGCCGCCGCGGTCCTGGTGATGGCGCTCGTCGCGCCCGCGCTCCGTGCGTTTACGGGTACGTGGTCGCGCGTCCCGGTCATGCTCATGGTGAGCGTGACCGTCGCGACGCTGCTCGGCTATGCGGTGCGCGTCGCGAACCCCGTGGTGTTCGAGACGCTTGGCATCTACCTGCCGCTCGTTGCCGTGAACGCCATCGTCGTGGCGTGGATCGCCGGTGACGGCCTGGTGGTTGCTCCGGCCAAGACTCCGCTTGCCACCGCGGCCTTTACCGCCGTGTGCGTGTTTGCCACGCTCGCGTTTGTCGGCTTCATCAACGGGATGTTCACCACCGGCCAGGTCTTCGGGCTCACCATGGGCGAGCTCGCCGCCTCGCCGATCGCCGCCTTTGGCAAACCCACGGGCTCGCTGCTGGTGCTGGCGCTGGTGGCCGTGTTCGTGCAGTCCGTCGAGCAGGCGTGTGCCAAGGGTGCCGCCGCCGATGGCGCTGATGCAGAAGGGGGTGAGCGCTAATGGCGTTCCTCAATGCGCTTTTTACCGCCGCTCTCGATAACAACCTGGTGTTCGCCCAGCTCATCGGCATGGTGTCTGTCGTTTTGGTCGCTGCGCGCCCGCAGGACTCCTTCCGTTTCGGCGGCTTGATCGCCGTCGCCACCGCGATCGCCGGCGCTCTGGGCTGGCCGCTCTGCACCCAGCTGATGCAGCCCTGGGGCGTCGCCTATCTGGCTCCGCTCGCGTATGTGCTCGTGAGCTGGGTCGCCATTGTGGTCGTTGCCACGGTTCTCGGCGCCGGTAAGTCCGTTGCCGAGCGTGAGCGCCTGCTCCACGCATGCCCGATTATCGCCTGCAACGCGGCAGTGCTCGCCGTCGCCCTTGGCAATGCCGTCGTGGCCGAGACCATGACCTGGGACGCCGCCCTCGGCAGCTCGCTTGGCGCCGGCCTGGGCGTGTTCCTCGCCGTGGTGCTGTTCGCCTTTGTGCGCGACCGCATCGACGAGCGCCTGGTGCCCGCTGCTCTGCGCGGCCTGCCCATCACGCTCGTGACCGCGTCTCTCATGGCGCTGGCGTTCACCGGTGTCGCTGGTATCGCCGGCGGCCTGTTCGTGTAAGGGGGTTTGATCGATGTTCGAATCCGTGTTCTACACTGTGGCGCCGATGATCGTCGTTGGTGCCGTGGCCGTTCCGTCCGTGCTGGTGCTGTCCCTGTGCGCGGGCGTGCACAAGTACGCCGAGTGGCGCGAGTACAAGGCAGCCCTTGCCGCCGAGGAGGGCGACGAGGCTTCCGCCGTCGAGGCCGTGACTGCCGAGGAGTAGCCTTTCGCCGGCTGCCTACAGATCTCCGTTGGGGGGTGTGGACGATATGCTCGTCCACACCCCTTTTTTCTAATGACTAAAACTGCACCCGTCCCCAAATTCTCGCAATGACTAAAACTGCACCCGTCCCCAAATTGCACATCCCAAGCTGCTGGGGCGGGGTGGGGGTGAGCGTCTGGGAGAAATGGTACTCTGTAACAGTTGAAATTGGGCACCAAGGAGGCAGACGTGGCGGAGCAGGACAGCTTGTTCGAGGATATGGCGGCAGCAGGGGAGGGCGATGCTCGTCCAAGTGCCGCTGCGCGCGCGGCTGAGCTGCGCCATCTGCTCGATTACCACGCCTATCGGTACTACGCCCTCGACGCGCCCGAGATCACGGATGCGGCTTTTGACAAGCTGCTGGTCGAGCTCCAGCAGATCGAGGCGGCTCACCCCGAGCTCGTCACCCCCGACTCCTACACCCAGCGCGTGGGCGGCTATGTGTCGGAGCAGTTTGCGCCCGTCACGCACATGGCCCGCATGTACTCCATGGACGACGCTATGGACCTCGAGGAACTTGACGAGTGGCTCGCCCGCACGGAGGACGCGCTTGGCGCCGGGCACGTGGCTTACACCTGCGAGCTCAAGATCGACGGTCTGGGCGTGGCGATCACATACCAAAACGGCGCCTTTGTGCGCGCGGCCACGCGCGGCGACGGCACTACCGGCGAGGACGTCTCGCTCAACGTGCGCACCATCCGCGACGTGCCCATGCACCTCTCCGAGGCCGCACTCGCACATATGGGGGCTGACCGTGGGACTCCCGTCGAGGTCCGCGGCGAGGTCTACATGCCCAAGGGCAGCTTCGCCCGCCTCAACGCCGAGGCGGACGCCGAGGGCCGCGAACCCTTCGCCAACCCGCGCAACGCCGCCGCCGGCAGCTTGCGCCAGAAGGACCCCAAGGTTACGGCGACGCGCCATCTGGCGACGTTCATCTATTCGACCGCCGACACCGCGCCTCTGCACGTGGACTCGCAGCATGCCTTCCTCGACTGGCTGCGCGAGGCGGGCTTCTCCGTCAACCCCAACGTTGCCCGTTGCACCTCACCGGCTGAGGTGCATGCCTTCTGCGCCGATGCGCTCGCGCACCGCGGCGACCTCGACTACGACATCGACGGCGTGGTGGTGAAGGTCGACGGCTTTGACCAACAGTCAGACCTCGGCTTTACCGCCCGCGCCCCGCGCTGGGCCATCGCCTTCAAGTTCCCGCCGGAGGAGAAGACCACCGTCCTGCGCGAGATTCGCATTCAGGTGGGGCGCACCGGCGTGCTCACCCCGGTGGCCGAGTTCGACCCCGTCACCGTGGCCGGCTCGACCATCGCCCGCGCCACGCTGCACAACCTCGACGAGATCCGCCGCAAGGACGTGCGCGTGGGCGACACGATCATCGTTCACAAGGCGGGCGACGTGATCCCCGAGGTCGTGGGGCCGGTGTTGGAGAAGCGCCCCGAGGATGCGGTCGAGTGGGAGATGCCCGATGCCTGCCCCGCCTGCGGCAGCCCCGTGGTGCACGAGGGCGACGAAGTGGCGTTCCGCTGCGTGTCGCTCGACTGCCCGGCCCAGCTCAAGGAGCGCCTCATCCATTGGGTGAGCCGCGGCTGCATGGACGTCGATGGCCTGGGCGACGAGCTCATCGACAAGATGATCGACGCCGGTCTGCTCCGCGACGTGGCAGACTTCTACAACCTTACGGTCGACGCGGTGGCCGCCCTCGACACGGGACGCACCTATGCCAAGGACGATAAGAAGAAGGGCGTTGCCGCGGGCGATTCGATCAAGGTGGGAACCACCATCGCGAACAAGGTGATGGACGAGCTCGTGCGCTCCAAGGCTCAGCCGCTCTCCCGCGTGCTGTTTGCACTTGGCATTCGCCACGTAGGCAAGTCCGTGGCCGAGGTGCTTGCGCAGCGGTTCCTCACCATCGACGCGCTCGCCGCAGCCTCCGAGGAGGACATCGCGGGATGCGAGGGCATTGGCCCCAAGATCGCGGCGTCCGTGCGCGAGTTCCTCTCCGTGCCCGAGAACCTCGAGGTGCTGCAGCGCCTCCGCGAGGCGGGCCTCACGTTGGAGGAGAATCTGGGCGCGGCCATGGCGCAGGCCTCGCAGGAGACCGGGGTCGCCGCCGACCTCGCCGAGGCCCAGCCGCTGGCGGGGCTCACGTTCGTCCTCACCGGCACGCTCGTCAACCGCACGCGCGACGAGGCGGGCGCGGCCCTCAAGCTGCTCGGCGCCAAAGTTTCGGGCTCGGTCTCGAAGAAGACGAGCTATCTGGTGGCGGGCCCCAAGGCGGGCTCGAAGCTCACCAAGGCGGAGAGCCTGGGCGTGCCCGTGCTGGACGAGGAGGCGCTGGAGCAGATTCTCGCAACGGGCGAGGTACCTGCGCAATAGGAGCGTTTCGCGTGGCGACAGGCGAGGTGCCTGCGTCGCAATAGACGCGTTCCGTGAAAACTACGTGCCTTCGTCGCGGTTTGGATGGAGTGAATTGCGGCGAGGGTACTATATTGTGACGAAATAGTCACGTACAAGATAGGCGGTTACTGGCATGGGGTACGCATCTGACCGGGGCCCCTCGAGGCGTCATTCGGATGTCTGGGCGGATGCGCGGGACATGTCGCAGGGTGCCGACGCCGGGCGCGGCGGGTCGCGCGAGGGTGTGGCCTCGTATGGCGGGTATGCCGACGGCAGGCCAAGGGTCGCGGGGGTGCAACTCGCATCGGCGCGACAGCGGCATGACGAGCCGGGGCGTGCTGCAGTCTCGGGGTCGCGTTCGTCGGAGTACGGGCGCGCCGGTGGCGATGCTCGTGTCGGTTACGGCTCTCGGGGCGGCTATGGTGTCCGGGGCGACTACGATGCCCGGGGAGACCGCGGCGATTACGGCGACCGCGTTGGGTATGCTGCCCATGGCGACTATGGTGCCCGCAGCGACTACTACTCCTCAGCCGACTATGATGGCTTCGATGCTGGCATTGACGGCGACTACGCTCGCGCCGGATACTCGGCAGATGAATCCCTGTATCGATATGGCGAGCAGGGCATGTTCGACCGGGTGGGGCAGACGCTTCGCGCCGTCCCGATTCCGGTGTACGCCGCGCTCGTATGCGTGCTGGCGCTCGTCGTGATCGTGCCGAGCGCGATTGCGCGCAACGCGTCCAACGCCGCGGAGGCTGCCGCAAAGGAAGCGGCGGAGCAGGCCGAGGCCAAGGCGAAGGCGGCCAAGACCGAGGTCGTGTCCGAGGAGGAGCAGCTCGCGCAGATCGACTTCGAGCTCACGCCGGCATTGTTTGACGACATCCCCACCGACGAGGGGCTTTTGCAATTCTCGCTCTCCGGCCTCAAGGCACCCGAGGCCTCGACGCAGGATGTGTCCGGTGTGAATCAGGCGATCGCGGCCATCGAGGAGCGCGGCGCCGCGTCGGTCGTTTTTGTTGACGCCGAGACGGGGCGGGGGATCGCGTATCAGCCCGACCTCGTGGTGTACGGGGCGAGCTCCTTCAAGGCCCTGTACTCGCTGTACGTGTGCGAGGAGTTTGTCGAGCCGGGGGCGGAGTCGCTGGATACGTACCGCATGGTGAACTATTCGGCCGGGCTCGACGGATATGCCGCGGGGAGCTCCTACTCGATTGAGTCGCTCATCGAGGGCGCCATCACCCAGTCGAGCAACAATGCCTTCGGTGCCCTGCGCAACGCTTTCGACTCCCAGGGTTTTGACGAGTGGGTCACGTCGCTTGGCGCCAAGGACGCCGTGTGTCGCGCGGACTCGTGGTTTCCCACGTATTGCGCGCGCAGCTCGGCGCGGCTGTGGGCCGAGATGCTCGCCTACACCTCCACCGGAACCGAGACGGCCCAATGGCTGGGCGACCTGACCGGCCAGACCACGGTGTCGTTCATACGCGACGGCCTGGAGGGTACGGGCGCCGTGGTGCGCGACAAGGCCGGATGGTGCACCGACTCGGACCCTGCGTACAACAGCGTGAGCGACGCAGGGCTCATCGAGATCGACGGCAAGACCTATATCATGTCCATCCTCACGGGCATGCCCGATTCGGAGGCGAACCGCGCGCTTGTGGGCGATCTCGCCGCTGCGCTGATTGAGTGTCGCGACGCACTGGATGTTGCGGAGGGTTGACGAAGCGTAGAATGGTGCGCGGACAACTTCAAAGTGAGGAGACGCGCGTGATTAAGCTATTTGCCAGCGATTTGGATGGAACCCTGCTCAACGGCCTGCACGAGACGGACCGCACGATTCGCGGAGCAATCGCCCGTGCGATCGAGCTCGGCGCCCACGTGGTGCCGGCGACGGGGCGCTCGGTGCTTCCCATCGGGGACCGCGGGTTCACCGGCCTGTCCGTCGACGCGGTGTGCGCCAACGGTTCCATCGTGCGCGGGCGCAACGGCGAGGTGCTCAAGACGTTCGCCGTCGACCCAGCGTTTGTCGAGGAGCTGCTGCGCGCGTTTCCGCAGATTTGCTTCGACTGCTGCACGCCCGACGGGATGTTTTCCAGCGGCAGCTACGAGATGCATCAGGAGGGCTTTAAGCGCGACGGCCTCATGCGCCGGATCATCATGCGCGGCATGAGGGCCCGCGGCGGTGCGCACGAGGAGCAGTTCTTTGGGCAGTCGCTTTCGTCCATCCTTTCGCACGAGGTGTGCAAGATCAATTGCCGCGTGACGTCCGATGAGCTCGACCGCGAACTCAAGGCCTTTTTGGCTGACCATGTCGACACGGTGGTCAACGCGCCGTTCAACCCGGTGATGTTCGAGATCACCGACAAGGCGTGCAACAAGGGCGAGTCGGTGGCGTGGCTGGGCCGCTACTACGGCATCGAGGAGGACGAGATCGCGGTATATGGCGACGGCGGCAACGACCTCGAGATGCTGCGCAGGTTCCGTCATTCGTACGCCACGGCAAACGGCAGCGGTGCGGCCAAGGAGGCAGCGGGCGCCACGATCGGCCGCTGTGAGTTCCACGCCGTCCCCAAGCACATCCTCAAGACCCTTCGCAGCCAACAGCGCTTCGAGGTCAAGTAAACGGTCGCAGCCGTAGCTGCAGCCGCAGCCGCAGCTCGCCGCTGCCGCAGCGTCGCCCCGCACTCCGCTTTTTGCTGAGTGTGCGCTTTTCCTACGTCTGGGTTCTTGAAACGTAGGAAAGGCGCACACTCGACCAGGGGGGGACGATGTCGCCGGGCGAGGGAGCATCCGAGTGAGGGAGCGCCGCCAGCCGGGCGGCCGCCGCCGGGCCGCCGGCGGCG
>UQHS01000005.1 GCA_900540845.1 uncultured Collinsella sp. | reverse complement strand
GAAATTCCGGGTCGTCCTCGCGGGCTTCACTGGCATTTATCATTTCAAGCAGCGTCGTGAAGTTCTTTTCTTCCTCCGGGGCTTCGTACCAAATGTAGCCGATAAGGGCGCAGTAAAAGAGCCGTTCCGATTTTACCCAAAAATCCTCCCCGGCTTTTTCCCCGTCCCCTTTGGTGTTGGCAATCAAGGTATTTACCAGTTTCAAAATGTCTTTTTCGCTGCGGATATAGGCAAAGGGATTATAACGCATGGATTTCTTAAAATTTATCGTGTTCAGCACCTTTATCCGATACCCGCCGCGCTGTAAGAGCTTCCCACACTCGACTAAAACCGTACCTTTCGGGTCAGTTACAACGTAGCTTGAGTGCATTTGCATTAAGTTGGGCTTCACAAAAAATCTCGTCTTGCCGCTGCCGCTTCCCCCGATAACAAGGATATTTTTATTCCTTGCATACTTCGGCTGCTTCGGGCGGCTGTTCATGGTAAGCCGTTCCGTCTGTGTCAGAAGCACGTTATTTTGAAATACCGGGTCGGTATAGGGCTTTATATCTTCGGCGTTGCCCCAACGGGCTGAACCGTATTCGATACCTTTTCGGTATTTCTTCGCGTTCTTGCCTTTGAAGTACACCATAAGCCGGATAAGGACAGCCCCCACAATACCGATAAGCAAATCCATAGGGGCAAGGCTCGGAAGCGGGGTTGCAAAGGCAGCGGAAAAGCCGTCTGCAAGGGAAAGCACCTTGCCGGAAAGGTCAGCCCCCGGCGCAAGGCGTACCGCTTGTCCGATTTTGTCAAAGAGATAGACAAAGAGCAGATAGGGGGCATTTAGGATAAGCAGCTTTTTAAGTTCCGGCTTCATAGCGATACCTCCCTGTCCTTTTTCTTCACTTTGTCCTTCTGTGCGTTCAGAGCTGCCGCCTTGTCTTTCAGAGTGGAAAGCAGCTTGCGGATAGAGGGCTTTTTATCCCTGCCTAATTTCTTTGCGGTAAATTCCCGGAACGCTTCGGTCATAACGTCAATATCCTTGCCCTTAAAAGACACAAGATAGGTCGGCGGCTTGCCGTTCTCAATCTTCTTGACGTTGTAATCAAGCCCGCTTTTCCTTGCGATAGGGTCAAAGGCTTTGATATTTTGGTCGGTAATCTCAATGTTGGAAACCTTTTCTCCCTGCTTCATAAGCTGCCGCATAGTGATTTTCCCATGCGGGGCTTTGGTTAGCTGCCCTTTGCCTTTGGCAAGCAGGGCTTTCATAGCCTTTTGCAGCACTTCGGCGGTCAGCTTAGATGTTTTGATTGCTAAAGACACGACTTTTTCATTGACTTCATCTTGCATGAAATCCCTCCTTTCATAGTTTGGTTAGGGTGGTGTGCCGCTTCGGGGCATAAAAATAAGGCGTACATTTTTCATGCCGCCTTTAGATACGCACCCGCAGCCCGTTCAAATCCGAAGCCCTCACACCGACAAGATACCAGTTGTCCCCGTACTCCATGCGGGTCGGCTTCCATTTGCCGCGTACAAACACTTCAAGGCAATCCCCACAATGCAATCCTCCGTAGTAGTCGTTAAGGTCAAAGCGAATGTCGTAACGGTCTGCCGTTTCATCAAAAATCAAAGCTCCTGTTTTCTGTGTCATATTAAAATCCTCCTGTTTTTTAATAGCCGCCGTACATATCGTGGTTGACAAGGGCGGTGTAATAGCTGTCAATGGTGTTGGGCGCGTTGAAAAGTACCGCTTTCAGATATTGCTTGATGTTACGGATTTTCGTGGTGTTCTCTTTCATGCAGTCAAAGACAAATTCAATGTGGCTGCTGTTCAGCTTCATAAACTTTGCTTTGACAAGCTCTGCCGGATAATCGTCCCCGGCGATACGAATTGTCTTTCGTTTGGTGCAGACAGTTTCAAGGATAAGGGACACAATCTCGTCCAAGCGTTCCCTGTCAATGTTGGTATGCTTGATAAAATGCTCATACTCGATATTGTCCTTGATGATTTCCTCATACACGCTGTATGCGTCTGCCGCTTCCGTTCCTTTCCGTTCCGGCTCTGCCGTTTCTTCCCTCAAAGGAGAGGGGTTAGGGGAAAGGATAGGAATGGAATGGTTACTTGATAAATCCGTATTTGATTTTTCTTTTTTTGGTAAGTCAGTCTTTTGTATATCTTTATTTAATTGCATTGGATTTTCCAACGTAGGTTTTTCCTGCGTAGGATTTTCCAATGTTGGATTTTCCAATGTAGGTAAATCCAAGTTAGGCGGCTGCTCATAGATGATGTAATCAGTTCCCCGCAAGCGTCCTTTCTCGTCGCGCTCCCTTGAACGCTGAATATATCCGGCTCTTTCAAGCTCCCGGACAGCTTCGCGGATAGCGTCGATTTTTTCCCGGTTGATATAGGACAGTCCCGCAAGGGTATAGTCCCAATCCTCCGGCAAGGACAGCATTTGCGATAACAGCCCTTTTGCCTTTAGGGAAAGTTCTTTGTTGCGTAAATGGTGGTTGCTCATAACCGTATATCCTGTGTTTCTCTCCACGCGGAAAACTGCCATAGCTTCATCAACTCCTTTGCTGCATATTTGTTACGCGGTAGAACAGCGATTTTAAGGGTTTAGGTATCAATCCCTTACCCTGTGAAAACCGTACCCGCAAAGCCTTGTGTAGCAAGACTCTTTTTGCCCCTACTGCGTAACATGAGGGTAAAAAAATAGCGGCGTTCCTTGTTTCCCGGTTGGGATAAGGTAACGCCGCCAGTGCGGTGCTATATGAAATTGTGTGATTGCCGACGTGCCGCGCCGCCAGTGCGTCGCGTTTGTATTGGGTTGTTTCATGCTCGCAAGATGTTCCGGCATATCAAGGCGCAATCCGTTAAAAGTAGTAAATTGGTAGTAAAATCAATCTGAAATCCTGCGAATGTGCTTGTATTTCAAGGGTTTTTCGGGATAATCAAAATTTTTACACATAAAACAAGTAGCTGAGAGGCCATGGAAGATCAAATTCACGGGCTTCCAATCTCAAGTCATATACATTCGCCAAACTTACCGTGAAACGAAAGCCCGTGTACTTCCAGGAAACATAAATCACGCTAAACGCAAGCACGACTGTTGCAGCTACCGTCATGAAATTCGACAGTCGACCAGATGAGTAATCAATCCTTACCTGAGGCACGAAATAGCATGCATATAGCATTGTGACCCAGAAAACCAGATAGCATGCGGTATAACCCCAACTAACAGAGCCATACGCTATCATCATTGTTCCAGGAACGAATGAAACGCAGTAAAGGACTGCAATGAGCATATTGGTACATCTGTTCCTTTCGTCATATCTGAATGCAAAAGGTACCGATGCAATCAATACGAGCCATGACAGCAGAAGTGCATCAAAATTCTGGTTTGAAACGAAGTGATACTGATACGAGAACCTGGGAACAGCGTAAGTTAAGTATGCCCAGTCAAGCATTATTCGCAAAAGAACAATACACCCGTAGTCAACTAATCTTCTTACTAATTTACACTCCGAGTCGTTGGTTCGACGCAGCTCGGAGGAGCCGCCATCCCGTCTATCCATTAATGGCCGCCTTGTATAGTCGGTCGTACTCAGAAGCAATTTCACTCCAGTCGAATTTTCTTGCTTCCTGGATACAAGTACCAAACATAGCTTCTTTGCGTTCTGCAAGAATCTTTATTCGCCTCGCGATTTCTTCTGAATCAACAGGGTCTACCGCGTACCCAATAAGCCCATCGGGATAACGCCCGTCAAACCCCTGACCCCTTGAAAAAATGATGGGCAGACCCTGAGACATGGCCTCAACATATGATATGCCAAACGTCTCACATCGTGACGGCATTGCAAACACGTCTGCATCACGATACTCACTGAGCAATTCATCTTGAGAAAGTCGGGATTTAACCGTGACAAACTCCTTTTTTTGAAGAAACTTAACAACTCGCGAATCTTTTATTGTCCCTATCACAGTGAAGCGAACAGGAATCCCCTCAGATATGAGTTGCTCGCAAGCTTTTGCGACAGTCAGTTGGTTCTTGTTTCTATTAATATCTCCAACTTGAATAACCTTGAGATCATTACTCTTTCTGAGGTTTGCCTTGGGTGTATTTTGATGAAATAGTGGGTTGATGCCATTGGGAATCACATGGCTCTTTTCTAGAATAGCATCCCTTAAACCGGCATCGACATATCCACCTATCACTTCTTCTCTATAGGCTTCTGACAAAAATACAATCTGATGAGCATTACTAAGTATCTTCATTCCAAGACTGTGTAAATGCGGGCGCTTTTTTAGAAAAACATTCAGATCGGTGTTACGAACGGCAACAAGATACGGAATCCCAAATCTTCGATTCAATTCAAAGGCAACGTATCCGTTAGAAAACAAGCTGTGAGCATGAACCAGATCATATCCAGTACGCAGCAGGCCAGAGGACTCGAGACTCTTAATCACAACGGCTTCTTTATGCCTAAATGCTAACCTTTCAAGCTGGCTGTAACATGGAGCAAACACAACATCTTCCGAATCCTTGGGCTCCTTCGTTCTCTTTGGGGCAAAATAAAAGACTTTTTGTCTATAGCCCAAGTGCGACAGCGATTCAAACAACAATCGATAGAAGCCGCTGCCATAGTACGAACAAATCTGAAGCACATTATGTTGCTCCATTTTGATTACAGCCTCCAGTAGTGATAGCCGGTAAACTCCCGCGCATCGAGAATGCTCTTCACATCAATAAGCACTTTCTCGGAATCGGCTCCCTCTGCAAACATCGCTTTGATCGCATCAACGGGCAGTTCCTTAAACTGCTTGTGCGCAACGGCAAGAATCAAGCAATCGAGCTTGATCATCTCTTCCGTTGGAATAAGATCAACGTTGTAGGAACGTTTCGCATCTTGTGCATCCGCCCACGGATCACAAACAACTGGCTCGATACCATATTGCGTAAACCGCTTAAGAATATCCTCAACTTTTGAATTGCGTACATCAGGACAATCCTCTTTGAAAGTGACGCCGAGAACTCCAACACGAGCTTTCGCAGGAGCAAGCCCAGCCTGAACCATCAGGCGAATAGCAGCATCCGCAACAAACTCACCCATACTGTCGTTAACCTTACGGCCGGCGAGGATGATTTGGCTGTGGTAACCGAGTTTCTCCGCTTCATAGGTAAAGTAGTAGGGATCGACGCCGATGCAGTGGCCGCCAACGAGGCCAGGCCGGAAGCCAAGGGCATTCCACTTCGTGTTCATGCCGTCAACGACCTCAGATGTATCGATGCCCATGCGGTCAAAGACCATCGCAAGCTCGTTCATGAAAGCGATGTTGATGTCGCGCTGAGAGTTCTCAACGACCTTTATTGCTTCAGCAGTTTTGATTGTAGATACCGGAAAAGTACCCGCCTCAATGACAATATCGTAGATTCTCTTTATTTCATCGAGCGATTCCTCATCCATGCCCGAAACAATTTTACGAATGGTGGTGAGCGTGTGCACCTTGTCACCAGGATTTATGCGCTCGGGGCTGTAGCCGACTTTAAAGTCTCGACCACATCTCAAACCAGATTCTTCCTCCAGAATAGGAACACACACGTCCTCGGTAACACCCGGATAAACCGTAGACTCATATACCACAATTGAGCCAGGCATCAAGTGCTTTCCAAGAGTCCTAGAGGCACCGATGACGGGTGAGAGATCCGGTGTCTTATCCTGATTCACCGGAGTGGGAACCGCGACAATATGAAAACGTGCTTCTTCCAGCACTGATGGATCGCTTGTAAATTCGACAGTCGTTTCGGCTATTGCCTTATCGCCAACCTCGTTAGTCGGATCACATCCCAACTTATACTGCTCGACTTTTGCTTCGTTGATATCAAACCCGACAACATTGACATGCTTTGCAAACTCAACGGCAATCGGCATGCCCACATACCCTAATCCAACGAGAGACAACTTGGTCTTTCCTTCAATTAGCTCTCTGTAAATGCTCACTGCTTTTCTCCCATTCTCTTCAGCGCAGCATGGTATAACTGCCAAAATTGGCAATAAACCGAATAAAGGAACGGCAAATGTTCGACATTCCTATAGATGTTCCAAGTTCGCTTAACCGATTTGATCGGGTCACTCGACAGGGAGCCCGAGCACTTCCTGTATTTTGCAAGCGGCTCGTCCAAGCCGTATATCCGATGCCCGGACCTCAAAATGCACAGCCAGGTTGCAAAATCCTGGCCTCTTCTGATGTCGGGCATAACAAGAAGCTTCTTATCTACGAGCTCCGTATCAAACACCAGGGTATGGCTACAAGTAATTGTATTTTTAAGAAACTCGTCATAGGTAATGACCGATGGCACATGGACTGTGTTTCGGTACGCTCCATCCTCTTCAATCGTTTCATATGAGGTGAAGCACGCCCCGATTCGATTCTCTGCCATAAAATCTAATTGTCTTCTCAGCTTTCCCTGCATCCAAAGATCATCGGAATCTAGATACGCAATGTACCTGCCTCTTGATTCCGCCAGAGCGCGATTGCGGGCAGCGGCAACGCCTTTATTCTCATCTTGGAAAAGAAGGCGTATCCGGTTGTCACTTTCCGCAAGATCTCGAACTAATATCCCGCTTTCATCTGAAGAGCAGTCATCCACTACCAGGATTTCCAAATCCTTAAAGGTCTGTGCCTGAACGCTTCTCACAGTTTCAACGATGTGTTTTTCGCTATTAAAACAAGGAATGATCACCGAGACCAAAGGCAAACAACCCGTCATTTCCCCGACCTCTCAACAAACATAGTTTTAAACGTGCGCACGAAGATCCGCAGGTCGAGCGCCAGGCTCGCGTGGCGCACGTAGAAGATCTCGAGCAGCTGCCTGCGCCCGTTCTCCCACGTGGCGTCGTTGCGCTCGGTCACCTGCCACCAGCCGGTGATGCCGGGCCTGCAGGAGAGGAACTCGTCTCGCCCGTTGCCGAACTCGTATGTCTCCTCGAGCGTCACGGGCCTGGGGCCGATCACGGACAGGTCGCCCGTGAGCACGTTGATGAACTGCGGCAGCTCGTCCAGGCTCGTCCGGCGCAGGAGGCGACCCACGCGCGTCACGCGCGGGTCGTCGTCGAGCTTCTGCTCGCGCCTCCAAGTCTCGAGCTGCTCGGTCGTCATGTAGCGCCCGGGGTTGGAGTGCGCGTCGGGGACCATGCTGCGCAGCTTCCAGATGTAGATCCTCCTGCCTCCCCTGCCCACGCGCTCCTGGCGGAAGAAGGGCGCGCCGGGGCTGTCGATGCAGATCGCGGCGCACAACGCTGCCACCGGGATAGCCAGCACGGCGCAGACGCCCGCCGAGAAGCACACGTCGAACGCCCGCTTTAGGAAGCGGTAGCCCGCACCTCCCGGCCTGGGAGCAGGCACGGTATCGTCTGGTGGCGGGCAGCGGAACTCCCCGCGCTTAAATCGAATCTTCTCCACTGCATCCAAATAAACAGCGTCGATAGATTCCATCTGCAAACGCGCCTCATCGGTCTTCTCAAAACCGACCTGGCCGCGCATCAAGCTTTCGCCTTCCCTAAGCTTCTTATCCGCATTGAGGGAAGACCCCCCCCCTGAATCACGCGACACCTTTTTCTGAAGCATCGACAGGCTCGATGCCCATATCTCGCATGAGCCACTTCTCCTTGGTAAGAACGCCCAGGCCAACGCGTGTGGTCACCACGCGACCACACATGTTGACCTCGAGAATCGCAATGCTCTTACGACGCCAGATCTCCTTGACCATGGCTTCGTGGCCAACCAGCGGGCCTGCGGTAATCACCACGCGGTCGCCGTCTTTTACACCGATGCTCATGGGCACTACGCGTTTGCCAGGAGCGGTAAACGACCCTATCACCTCGACTTCGGCAGGAGCCAGGGGCACAAATTCATTGCCCTGAGCCAGCAGGCGAGCGAACTCGGGCATGTCGCTCAGCATTGCCTCAAGCCCCTCGGGATCGCTCGTGATTGCGATGAGGTAGCCCGGCAGCAGCGTCTTTTGCACGGGAACCCAACGACCACGGACCTTGATCTCGGTCTCGTATTTAGGTGAAAACACTTCTTGCAGCAGGGCCTTGGGCACCACGCGCCCAATAAGCGAGGCCATATTGTCCTCGCGGCCCTTCATGACCTGAATCACATACCACTTCACGTGCATCACCACCTTTAGAACATTCCTATCGAGCGGGCTGGGAGCATTTCGATGGCTACGCCAACCGGCCTTGCGGCCGGTTTTTGAGTCTCTATGCATTCCCCAGCCCATCGAGGTCTGCTCTTGGCACCACGTCGACAAGCGGGTATGAACAACGAGCCGCTCACTGCGACTCCATCAGGCACGAAGGGGACTAATCAAACCCCCGCCGCGTCTGAGTATCTGAAGTTTACTATGACTAGACATATTTATCTAAACGAAACTTAATTTCTACTATTAGTAAAATCCACTCACAAAGCCTGCCACCTTATTTCTCAACGCTAACTGTTGAGGTGGTAGATGATTGAGCGAAACAAAACTAAACTCGCACAGCTTCGCCAAGCGCGCGGCTTAACGCAGACAGAAATCGCCTATGACCTTGGCGTAAGCAAGGCCACCTACAGTTCATGGGAAAGCGGGCGCATCGAGCTCGGCGCACAGCGCATCATCGCGCTTGCCGACCGCCTGTGCTGCACGCCCAACGACATCCTTGGATACGTCGAGCCCTCCGAAGAGCTCCCGGAGCGCTACGAGGCGCTCTCGCATGAAGAGCTCACTGCGGTTAAATTATTCCGCTCATGCCCGCCTAACATTCGTCGCGATATTCTCGACATCATGCAAACAACCGTAAAAGGCTGGCGAATCGGGTAAGGGGGCGATACGAGACAATTCCTGTATATGCTAGCAGGTCAGTAAACCATACCGAGCTGCACGAGCATCCCGGCGTCGGTGCAACACCTCTCTGCATAAAGGCTAAAACACCCGCTTCTGCCCGCTACTTCTCGATGGTGTAACCGACGCCCCAGATATTCCGAATGAAACGCGGGTTCTGTGCGTCGTCGCCCAGCTTCTCGCGCAGGTGGCGGATGTGCACCATCACGGTGTTATTGGAGCCCGCCATGAACTCCTCGTCCCACACCGCGCGGAACAGTTCCTCGACCGGCACCACGCTGCCGCGGTGCTCGGCAAGATACAGCAGGATGGAGTATTCCAACGGCGTGCACCGAACGGCGCGCTCGTCAACCTTGACCGTGCGGGCGTCCTTGTTGATCTCCAGGCCGTTAAAGGAGATGATCGGGCCCGCATCCTCGGCCGTACCCGCCTGCTCGCGCGTGCCGTAGCGCGTGTATCGGCGCAGCTGCGCCTTGCAGCGCGCCACCAGCTCCAACGGACGAAACGGCTTGACCATATAATCGTCGGCGCCCAGCGTGAGCCCCTCGATCTTGTCGGCCTGGCTGTCGCGCGCCGTGAGCATGATGACCGGGTACGTGCGCTCGGTGCGAATGGTTCGGAGCAGCTCGAAACCATCGACATCGGGAAGCATGATGTCGAGCACCGCGAGGTCAAACTCCCGCTCGAGGATGAGACGGGCGGCGTCGGCGCCGGTGTATGCCAGCGTGACATCAAATCCCTCATTCCGCAGGTAAATACCCACGAGATCGGTAATGGTTTTCTCGTCGTCAACAACGAGGATGCGCGGCGTATCCACAGACTGCTCCTTTCGTACGTTCCCATTATGGACGAGGTCGGCGATCTGCGGCAGGGGGCGTTGCACTTTAAGCGAGGCTTAAGTTCGCAATGGCGACGCGAGCGCAGCGCACCACCGCATTTCGACCGCTCCGCCGCATCATCGCATCGCACCACCGGGGCTGTAAAAGATATACTCATGAGAGCAATTCAAATGAGTCCCCTTTCCTTGGTATTTGGAGATCGTCGTGCCCCACCTTTCACGAAAGATCACCCGCCCCGGCTCGACGCAAGCAAGGCGTCAGATACCGGCAATGTGCTGCGCGTTCATGGCCTTTGCCCTCATGTTCGCCGCCTATCCGTCCACCTCCTTTGCGCAGGCGCTCACCAGCGACATCATCCTCGGTGCATCGGCCGATGCGCGCGGCATCGACGCCGGCGAGCTTCCCGACATCTCCGCTCCTCACGCCATGGTTTTGAGCCAGGACGGCACGGCCTACTACGAGCGCAGCGCGGACGAAGCAATCAAGGTCGCCTCGGTCACCAAGGTCATGACGGCGCTCGTGGCGCTCGAAAACTGCAACCTTTTGGACACCGTCACGGTCGACCATGTCGCCGCGACGGTGGGTGAATCCAGCTTGGGCCTCCTGGAGGGCGACACCCTCACCATGGAGGACGCGCTCACGGGACTCATGGTCATGAGCGGCAACGACGCGGCGACGGCAATCGCCATCGCCGCAGGTTCCAAGATCGACCCCACAACCAACGACCCTTACGCAACGTTCATCAAGGCGATGAACGACAAGGCCGCTGAGCTCGGGTGCGCCAACACCGTGTTCGAAAACCCCCATGGCCTCGACTTCGACGCATGGGCGGGCGATCTGCACTCCACCACACGCGATATCACCACGGTATATGCCGCTGCCATGAAAAACGAGGACTTTCGCGCCATCGACAACAGTGACCGGACCTCGATCACCGTGACCTCGGCGGACGGCTCATCGCGCACGCTGCCGTTGACCGTGCGCAACCAAATTCAGGGGCAAGACGGCAATATCGGCGGCAAAACGGGCACCACCTTTGAGGCGGGGAATTGCTTTGTGGGAGCGTTCACGCGCGAGAACGGCGGCGAGGTCTACGTGGCGGTGTTTGGCGCACAGGACAACGACGCGCGCTTTGCGGACACCCTTGCACTCACCAATTGGTACTACAGCCATATCGTCGAGGTGCCCATTATCAACACGCCGGTCGTGCGCAACGGCGTGCCACTGGTTGGCGAGGCCGCGTGCTCCGCCTGGTGCGACCGAACCGCCGCCGTCACGATCAAAGACCCCGAGGCGACCTTCAGCGTGTTCAGCCTGGGCGGCGAGCTTGAGCAGACGATCTCTTACGACGAGCTTAGCGGCGCGGTCGAGCAGGGGGCAACTGTGGGCTCCATCTCGTTCCAGCAGCAAAATGCCACGGTCGCCCAAGCGGAACTGGTGGCGGCGGAATCCGTCGCGGCGCCCAATCCGCTCGAGTGGCTCTTGGTTCAGTTCGACCGTTTGGTGCGCCGATTCAAGGGCGAACCGCTCACAGCCGAAACGATCACCTTCAACGAAGCCCCCAACGTCCTCAAGCTGGATGCCTGGGGAGCCGCGTAGACGGCAAGCACGTGTCGCGGCGAGCAGGGTTTCTCTTCACGCCGCGCGACACGTATCGTCTATTCCTCGGCCGCTTCCTCACGTTCGCTGGTAAGCTTTTTTGCCTGATGGCGCGAGATGAACCACGTTACGAACGTCACGAGGAACAGCAACGTCGTGGCAATGCTCGCGACCATTTCCAGCTGCGAGCTTCCCAGGTAGACACCAAGGCGCGAGACGCAATACGCGAGCACAGTCGCGGCGAGCAGCCCATAGGCGACCTTGGCAAGCGGTAGCTCACGATGGAGCGCGTTGTCGATGGGCGCCGGCCCCTGCGCCGCCTCACGACGGGCGCGGAGCTCGCGAGCCGCCTCCATCGCGCGCGCGTCTTCCTCCGCTCGCTCGGCACGGGCCTCCTCGGACATCTTGCTCTTCTTCTTGCTCACCACAACACTCCTTGCATGGTCATCGTCATCTGCTGTTTGACCTTCTACCCAAACAACGCGACCGAGTTGTCCCATATCGCTTGAACAATTCCCATCGGCAGCTCGCCGGTGCGATCCGAGCGATCGTAGGCCAGCACATCGGCCGTTTGTGCAATCATGGCGGGCTCGCACTCCAGGCCGCGGATGGGCTCGGGAGCCATATAGGGGCAATCCGTCTCGAGCAGCAGCCGATCGAGCGGGCACGCGGCAAACGCCTCGCGCACACCCTCATTGCGCTTGAAGGTCGCTGCTCCACCAAACGCGATATGGCACCCGAGGCCGACGAAGCGCTCCATCGTGGCACGGTCCTCGCCAAAACAATGGAGCACGCACCCCGCTGCTGGTACGCCCACCTGCTCGAGCACGCGGGCGGCATCGGCGTGCGCCTCGCGCGACTCGTCCCCGATATCGTTGCGAAGATGCAGCTCAACGGGCACATTGTGACGAACGGCAAGCTCCAGCTGTCGAGCCATGACCTCCATCTGCATCTCGTGCGGAGCGGCCTCGATGTTGTCGTCGGCGTCGAAATGATAGTCGAGACCAATTTCGCCCACGCCAACACACAGCGGGTCATTCAACGCGGCCTCGATATCCCGATGAAGCGCATCGGTATAGTCGGGAGCACCATACGGGTGCACGCCAACCACGTATGACACGGACAACGGGGCGCCTTGGGCCAGCGCCTCGGCGCAAACCCCGCCAAGCCAGCGCGAAAACGCAGGCGCATCTGGCGTCTCCTCGCTCAGGTCGGCGATGGGATCATAGATCGTCACCATCGATCTGACGCCCGCCTCGTACGCACGAACGAGAACGTCGCGAGCGCCTTTGTCCTCGCCCCAAAACGACCGCAGGTGGGCATGTGTGTCGAACAGCGGCGCGATGGGCGCGGGCAGGGTAAACGTCTTGTTCTTTTTTGTATAGGTGATTGGCATCGTCAATTCCAATTCGGTGAATGCGTCGGGTGCGACCTGGTTAAACTCGACGGAACCCTGCGCAGCGCTGGGCACCATCAAGCCGCGCCCGATGGCGCCCCGCGCGATAAGGACGGCAAAGGCCTACGGCCGGCAGGGATCCTGAACGGAAAGGGCACCCGCGAGCTCGATGAATGTGCTCGTCGTAAGCGTTTCGGCGCGCGCGGTGGACGCTACGCCGCACAGCTCAAACGCCCTGTCGAGCGCGACCTTTTCGAAGCCATTCGACCCCATGGAGTTTCGGATCGTTTTGCGTCGCTGGGCAAATGCGGCGTCGACAACACGAACAACATCCTCGGCGCTCGCCGCACCCCCTTCAACCGGCGTCTGGGCACGATCGATGCGGACAACCGCCGAGTCGACATGAGGTGCGGGCATAAAGCAGCGCGGCGGAACTTCAAAACGGCCGGTCACGTCGCCATACAGGGAAAGCTTGACCGTGTACGCGCCGTAAGCCTTGGTCCCGGGCTTCGCCGCGATGCGGTCGGCGACTTCCTTTTGCACCATCACAACCGCGCGCTCGAGACTGGGCATGGTCTGGAAAAACTGCAAGATGATCGTCGCCGCGACATTATATGGAAGGTTCGCCACGAGCACCGTGGGCGCGCCGCCGCTTGCCTCCGCGATCATCTCAGGAGATGTGGCCAACGCGTCCCCCATGATAAAGCTGAAGTTGTCGTGGTCCATGGCGTGAGCAGAAAGCACCTGCTCGAGCTCGCTATCCATCTCGATCGAGGTAACGTGCGCAGCCTCTTGGACCAGGGCAAGGGTGAGCGTGCCAATTCCGGGGCCCACCTCGAGCACGCGCTCCTCCCCTGTGAGCTCCGCCAGGTCCATGATCCGCTCGATGACATGGTTGTCGATGAGGAAATTCTGGCCGAGGCGGTGCTTGGTCGCCAGCCCAAACGCCTCGAGCATCTCACGCGTGGCCGTCGAGCTCGCGAGAGGAGATGTTGTCATGGTATTTGCCTCCTCATGAGGTCGAGAATACGGGTCGGCCGTATCGAACTTTCGGTTTTGGGAAGCAATTCGGGACTTGCTCGAGTAGCCAGCCTTTTTCCGGGGTGTTTTCCCAGTTGGCGCTTGGCGATTTTGAGCCTCTACTCGGCAAACCCGATTATTGCTTCCCAAAACCGAAAGTTTGTTATTTCGGCGTCAAAAGAATCGGATACATCGTATGCGGGCGCATCACGGAAAAGCCCGCCCACGCCGTTCGATGGGGCGCGAGCGGGCAAAAGCGGGCACCTAACCCAGACGCGGGAACAAGGCATCGCCCTTCTCGACCGGCAGACCAGCGGCAAGCTGGCCCCACACGCAAGCTGCGGCCATGTCGTCGGTGCTCGCCTCGGCCTCGCATCCGATGCGACGCAGGGCCTCGGCGCTCGTGCTCGGCATGAGCGGCATAAGCAGGTGCGCGGAAATGCGAATCGCCTCGAGCAGGTTCCAAATGACGTTCGCGAGCTCACCGATCTTGGCGGGGTCCTTGGCAAGCGTCCAGGGCTCGGAATCCTCGATGTAGTGGTTCGCGGCATGCACGAGATCCATGATCTCCTTGGCGGCGTCGCCGTAGGCGAAGGCCTCCATCTTGGCGGCGTAGCGCTCGAAGATGCCCTCGGCTGCGGCCGCAAGCGGATTCTCCGCATAACCCGCGGCGTCTGCCGCACGCTCCGGCGTTGCGCCCTCAAAGTACTTGATGCACATATTGGTGGAGCGCGAGATCAGGTTACCCCAGCTATTTGCGAGATCAGCGTTGTAGACCTGCTCCATGCGGCCAAAGCTGATCGCCCCGTCGGTGCCGGGGGTGACGTCGGTCATGAAGTAGTAGCGGTAGCCCTCCACGCCGAGCTTCTCGATGACCTCGCGAGGCGCAATGGCGTTGCCGCGGGACTTGGACATCTTCTCGGCCTTGCCGGTCTCCTCGTTCTTGACCGTGAGGAACCCGTGGGCAAAAACGTGCTCGGGCAGGGCCTCGCCCAGCGCCATGAGCATGGCCGGCCAAATCACACAGTGGAAACGGATGATGTCCTTGCCCACGATATGGGTCTGCGCGGGCCAGCGGTAGGCGAAGTCGGCCGCGGCCTCGTCGCCCTCGACGCCGTACCCCACGGCGGTCATGTAGTTGGTAAGCGCGTCGAACCACACGTACGTGACGTGCTCGGCATCGAACGGGACCTCGATACCCCAGTCGAACGACGTGCGGGAAACGGAGAGATCGTTCAGGCCGCCCTCGACAAAGGAGCGCACCTCGTTCATGCGGAAGTCGGGTTGAACAAAATCCGGGTGCTCATCGTAAAGCGCAAGCAGTTTGTCCTGGAAAGCGGAAAGCTTGAAGAACCAGCTCTCCTCCTTGACGCGCTCGAGCGGGCGGTCGCAGTCGGGGCAGAGGTGCTGGCCCTCGGTGCCACGGGCCTCGTCGGCCTTCTCGACCTGCGTCTCGGTGAAGAAGGTCTCGTCGGGGACGCAGTACCAGCCGTCGTAGCTGCCCTTATAGATGTAGCCGGACTCCTCCATGCGCTCCCACAGGTACTGGACGGCGCGCTTCTGGCGATCCTCGGTGGTACGGATGAAATCGTCGTTCGAGATCTCGAGCTCGCGCCACAGGTCGTGGAAGTGCGGGGCCTGAGAGTCACACCACTCCTGGGGGGTCATGCCGTGCTTCTCCGCCGCCTCGGCGACCTTCTGGCCGTGCTCGTCCATGCCGGTCAGGAACTTGACGCTGTACCCGGCGGCGCGGCGATACCGCGCCTGAACGTCGGCGATGATGGTGGAGTACGCGGTGCCCAGGTGCGGGTCGGCGTTCACGTAGTAAATGGGCGTGGTGATGTAGTAGGACGGCTTCGTGCTCATGATGCGCGGCTTTCCTCTCGCTGGATGTTCATGCAATTCTTCATTCTAGCAGGTTAGTCGCTCAACGCGACCCTGCCGCTCGGGCAAGGCGGCCCTGTAAGCTCGACGCCCAACGCTTGGCTCTACCGCTCGGACGCCTGATCCTGCAGATGGAGAACCATGTTGTACACGTCGCGCTTTTTGCGCGAGTACTTCTGCGCGAGCCTTTTGGACAGGGCGTTTGCCGACTCTCCCGCAGCCAGCGCCTCCGCGATATCCGCCCGGAGCAACTCCTCGGGGTCGCAAGTGCCGGCCCCGGCGCCCGAAATGCAGACTGTCTGCAGACTTTGCAGCTCCTCCTCAGTGGGAGGGGCAACCACAATGACCATCTCACCCTTGAGATCCCCGCGCTCGACGAGCCGCTCGTACAGCTCGCACGCCGGCGCGCGCAGCACCTCTTCGTGCAGCTTGGTGAGCTCGCGGCACAACGCGACCATACGCTGCGGGAACACCTCGGCGATCGCCTTGAGCGAGGCCTCGGCACGATGGGGCGACTCGTAGAATATCAACGCCCCGGGAACGGCGGTCAGGCGCTGAAGCCTGCGCACGCGCTCACCGTGCTTGCGCGGAAGAAAGCCCTCGAAGAAGAACTGGTCGCTCGGGATGCCCGAAAGCACGAGCGCCGTCACGCAGGCCGAGGGCCCGGGGATGACCTCGACGGGGGCGCCCTCACGACGCGCCGCCTCGACCAGCACCTGGCCGGGGTCGGACACGCTCGGCATGCCGGCGTCGGATGCGAACGCGATGCGCTCTCCGGCGAGAATGCGGTCTATCAGCTCGGGCGCGCGGCGCTCAATTACGTTGTCGTCGCAGCGCATGAGGGGTTTTGATATGCCGAGGTGCGCCAAGAGCTTGGAGGTCACGCGCGTATCCTCGCAGCAGATGAGGTCGGCCACGCGAAACGTCTCGGCTGCACGCGCGGAAAGATCTCCCAGGTTGCCGATGGGCGTGCCCACCATGGACAGCATGCCGCCATCGCGCGAACGGGGCACCGAAGACGGCATGGATTCCTTTACCGTAGATTCGCCCATCCCTACTCCATCATCGCGCGCTCAAGCGGCGCGAGCGCAACGCGCGCATCCCATGCCGCGATACGGCGCTCCGTCTTCCATGTCTGGAAAAACCAACCGCTCGTCGCATCGAAGGTCGCCAACTGGCTCGATACGAAAATCCTCTCATACGCGCGACGGCCCTCGGGCGTAACCGAATTGCCCGACAGCTGCGCCGCGCCCGACCACTCACCGACGATGACGGGAAAGCCCAGACTCGTCGCCTCGCGAATGAGGGTCTTGTTGCGGTTGAGCGCCGCCGTGAGCCCCTTCGGCGACGTGATATCCTGCGCCGTCTCGTCGCGGAAATGGTACAGATGCAGGTCCATTACGACATTTTGATACTGGTCGCCCGCCATGAAGCGCTTCCATGCACGCGGATGGCCCGAGTCTGAGAACACGATCATCTTCCGCGTGGGCATGTGCCGCCGGATGACCTCGTAGGCATCGCGATAGAAATTGCGCAGGTAGTGGCTGGGGATGCCGCTGCTCGTGCCAAACAGCCCCGTGCGGACGCTCATCACGGGCGAGTCAAGCAATTCGATACCGAGCAGGGCGTCGAACTCGCCATAACGCGCCGCGAGACGCTCGAGCACCTCGAGCGCGACGGCGCGACCGTTGCGCGACGAATGCCAATCGGCAGTGCTCTCGGGCGTTGAGGGGGAGCTGTTCGAATCGCCTTGGCCGCCAGGGACGGTTGCCAAGTCGAGCAGCACCTGCAAGTTGTACTTGGATGCCCACTCAATCGCGCGATCGATGTAGTCGATGCAGGAAATGTACGTCTCGTTTTCGTTTTGCGCACCAAAGGCGTACCACGGAAGCGGAATGCGCACCGCGTTTAGGCCCATGGCCGAGATGCGCTTGAAGTCGTTTTCGGAAATAAACGTCTCGTAGTGCTCACGGATGCGCTCGTTATACGCCGCGGGCCCCAGAATCTGCTGGAGCTCGGCGTCGTTGGTTGCACCTGTCGCGGCAAACAAGGAGGGCGTGACCCAGGGCTCCAGAATGAACCAACCGGCCAGATTCACACCGCGAATCCTATCTGACATGGGCGGGCCTCTCCCCTCAAAGAAGTTGTACCTGATATGCAAGGATACCCTTGCCCGGCCGAAATGTGGGCCTAAGACCCCATATACAAAAAGACCTCCCACATGGGGAGGTCATATCAATCAGAGGGTGGCGGGGAAGGGAATCGAACCCCTGACACGAGGATTTTCAGTCCTCTGCTCTACCAACTGAGCTACCCAGCCACTATGTTCACTGTCGGTGACAGCGGTGATTAATATACCAAAGAATTCAGGTTGGGCAAGGGATTTTTTTGATTTGGCGAAAAAAATTTGTTGCGGCGGCGCACTGGCAGCAGTTCATGAAGATGAGACCCGCTCCAAAACGAAAGCGGCTTTTGGACAGGACCGCACCGACCACGGCGCAAGTCTGGGATACCAGGCAACCACCTTGCCCGATGCGTCCGCGAACGCGACATCGAGCGGCACCGACATCCAGCAGGTGTGAATCGACCTGCATCGCGGAAATACGAGAATGCGCGAAGCCCCCGCGGCGTCGGCTGGGCAAACCGTCGCCGCCGGCACGTCTCCCGCACACATCCGAGCTCGAAGCATCATGCCCACCAGCCTCCGAACGAAAGACTCGGCGTACTCGACATCTCCCCTCCAGCCCAGCTCCTTCATCGCCCTACGGGCGACCACCCTCATCGCCATACCCCTCATACGAGCACCCCCGACCTCCATGCATCCACCGTCACCGCACGTTCGTGGCGCAGGTGAAGAGGCGAATCGAGCTCCACCCCAGCAATCGATAGGGCGCGCGGCCAGGGAGTGTATTCCATCGCGCATCGATACGTTTTAAGCGGGGCAACCAAGCTCAGCAGACCACCTTCCGCCACATGACCAGCGCTCTCCACCTCCACCGTCACCGTCACCCCATAGGAGCCCATCGATTGTTCGAGCTCTTGGCGAATCCGCTCTGCAGCATTGGACCCCTGCACCGCCTGACCGGCTTCGCTTCCAGTCGCGCTTCCCGACGGAGCCACCCCGTAGGCGACGACGATATCTGGGGCAATGCGGTCGAACCGCGCCGTCGCGCATATGAACATCATGAGGTTGTACGCGATGAGGGCGAGCACCAGAAGAATCGGCAAAACCACGGCCATCTCCACAGTCGCCTGCGCATAAGATTCTCGCGCAATCATGAGCCCTCCCCCGAAACCCAATCGGCCACGTCACGAAGGCGGATTGTCACCGGTATCGATCCGCCCGTAGGCAGGGGTATTTCCATCAATGTGCATTCCAACGACATCACGTATTCCTCAAGTTCATATCCAAGAGCTCGCACGTACTCGCGAGGGTCGCTTGAGCCCATGGGGATGTCGCGTATGCGCGCTTGCAAAGCGACGGCATCGGCCATACCCGCTTTTTGCGCAACAACCGACGTGTCGGTGAGCACGGGCTTTCGTAAACGCATGTCGACCGGCTCAATCCCCAGCGCCTCGATCGCGCACGCCAAGCCGTCTTTCAACCACGAGGCGATTGGGCCAACGCCCATGCCATCAAGCCGCTGCGTCACCTCGGAAAACGCGTCTTCAAAACCGGCACCCGCCTCTCCGTAGGCCATCAACATCTTGCCCCACAGATCCATCACCCCATCCACAATCCCCACAGGGCCGTCCTCTCCGACGCGTTCCTCCAAAGAGCTGAAAAACGAGGCTAAGACGTTGCTCTCCTCCGTAGCCGTGGCAGGCGCCAACACCGCCGCCGACACCGCCCCGCGCTCGGGGACGCGTGCCGTGCCGGCAAAGCTCGAATCGAGCTGCTCCGGCCCATCGGATCCACGTGCGGCGACAACGGCGATGCAACCGAATCTGCCCGGAGGGGCGATGCGCGGTCGCACGCCGTGAAGCCCCTCGACCGCCTGCGCAAAGGCATCGCGCGCATCGGCCGCCTCCCCACGCGCCGCGCGTTCCGCATCCAACACGCGCTGACGCGCCGGGGCGTACTCTCGCAAAGCCAGCATGCATGCTCTCAGGTGGTACTCGAACCCGTTGTCGATGGAGGTCGACGCGGCGGGCGTCTTCCCAACGTCACCGACCCCGAACTTGCACACGGGGCACTCCCCCACGCTTCCCGCTTCCATATCCGCAAACGACACCAAAGGGCCCAGCTGCCCATGTGCACCCGGACACTCCGTACCAAAATGCAACGTGCACAGGCCCCCATCCACGCTCGAAGGCCACATCACTTTCGAATACAAAGCGGTCTGCCTCACCTCATCGGTGTTTTTGGGCAGCAGCTCAAATGCGCACACAACCCTTCCGTCGCGCTCCTCCACACGTGCGTCCTTGAGCAGCTCGACGGCATATTCGTAAAACGCGCGACGCGCCGCGGAGTCCGCCCGCGCCTCGACGCTCGTCGCCTGCGGAGCCTCGTGCTCCAAACGCCATCGGTAATATGCACGCGCCCGGTCGAGCGCGACGTTGGGTTCCCACGTGAGGCTTGATGCGAAGTCGGGGTTCTCGCTCGGCGACAAGCCCGAAAGCCGATCGGCTCGTTCCTGCATGTTGAACCCCGCCGCTCCACAATCCGCCAGCCATGCCGCTTCCTTCTTGGCCGCGGCCTCTCGCGAGGCTTCGGACAATTCACTCGCGGCCCCTTCCAGCTCATCAGACGCCTCCTCCAAGCCAGAGACCTCGATTCCTTCGCCGTCGAGCAAGGGAAACTCCGAAGCCGACGTCATGGGTGCCGCAAGGGCCGTGCCCGCATACGACAGGCTTCCCGAAGTCTGGGCGGAACACGCCCGCGTTCCGTTGGCGGCGATGAGATAAGGCAGCGACCCCTCGAGTGTCTGCAAGCCCCGCGAGGCCGATGCGGCGAGCTCGTTGCGCATGCGTATCATCTCGATTCCCGTATCAACCATGCGTGCCGCCTGGCCCTGGGCCCCCGGCACCAACGTGGCGACGAGCCCACCACCCGTCATGACAAACCCAGCCAAGCCCAAGCTCAGCACCGATGCATCCGCCACCGTTGCCGCCGTGTGATACGACGCGACCACGTTTGCCCCGGCGAGTGCCGTTGCATCGGCGCTTACCTGGACGTCCGCCGAACGCAGCGAAGTCCACAGAACCGAGGCGGATGAGAACAGCAGCGCCAACACGACGAGAATCGCCACCGCCGATGTAACCGTCGTATATGCGGCGTCCTCGACGAACAGGTCCACTCCCCATCGCATGACACCGTGCCCGCGTTTTCCCAACACGTCGCCCGTGCGGCGTCCACGCGCACCACGTCTGGGGCTGCCACGCGCACCGCACCTGGGGCCGCCACACTCACCACGCCTGCGCCTATCGCGCGCACCGCACCAACGATCCCCGCGCGCTCCGCCCTTCGCTCGCGGCGCGAGCGTCCCACTATGCGCCCCAAGTGCCAACCCAATCCTCATACTCGCCCTCCAACCAATCGGGTTGCGCCTCATACGAGACTTCAACCCGCACCACTGCATCTCCCAAAGCGTTGACCTCAGCAAATGCCGGGGCAAATGCCCCCAAGACCGGCAGCGGACGTATTGCCCCTTCGATGGAAACCCGCACGTTCCCTCCCGTGTGCCCCGCGCGCTCGAACGCCATCTCCCAAGCCTGAGGTCCCCCTGCGTGGAATATCGAAATGTCGGGAACGGCGGAGAGGCGCCGCAGGGCAAACGATCGATATGCGTCGTCGTCCGCATTGCCCGTCGCCATGAGCCGGGCGACCTCAGATGCCGTGGACTCCATCACCGCACGCGTGTAGAGCAGGCATATCGGCTGCAACGCCAGCAGCAGCACAAGCAAAAAGCTCGGCAGGAGCACGGCCGCCTCGACGGTTGCCTGCGCCCGGTCTTCAATACAGCGCGATATCAACCGCTCCCCACATGGACAGGGCATGCGATGCCGCACGCTCTGCCAGACGCGCAAGCACGCCATCCGCACCCGCATGCCACAATGCTGCAAGTCCCACCGCGATCGCAAGGCACGCAGAGGCCACCAACGCGTATTCCAGCGTTGCCTGCGCATCCTCCCCGCACAAAATGCACCCTCTTGCAACACGCCCGCAACGTGCACGAACACCCCCGCGTGCCCCGGCTGCGCTCGTCGTCCGTTCATACATGCTCTCCCCCGTCCAACATCCTTCCGCCATCCGCGCGCGCATGCAGGCGACTCAAGCGTGCATACGCGCAATTCGCACTGTGCTTTCGACCCCGTCATCGGTGCTCACAAGCACCACATCGCACCAGGCATCAAGAGAGCCGGAATCGCGGGAGCCGCCCGTCGCCGCCTCGCCCGAAGCCGAGTTTGCCCCTTGCGCCACGTCGGCGCGAATCACGGCTCCCCATATGTTTCCACGCAAGTCGAGATACCCGCTTGCTAGCAAATGGGCCCCTCCGCGCTCTGCATACGCATTGAGCACTGGCTCCGTCGCCTTTGGGATGTCCTCTCGAACCTTCCACTGCACCGACAACACGCCCACCAGACCCGTGCGGTCATCGCGATCGCCGTCGGCGGGGGCTCCCTGATTCAAATCATCCAAAAACGATTCAGGCGTGCTTGTTCGCGCTTCCCCTTCCACGAGTTCGCGCGCTCGGTCTATGGCCGCCTGCGCTCCGTCGGCCCACTCGTCCTCATCACCAGCCGGTCCTTCATCGGCACCCGCGTCTTCCCCCTTGCGATCCGCATCCGCGCCCTGTTCCTTCTGCGCCTGCTCTTGGCGCCGCGCGCCCTCGTCCAACGCGACAGTCGGCTCTCGACCTTCACCGGTCAGGCGCAACGCACCCGCAAGGATGCACAAAGCAATCGCCCCACACGCCACGGGCAGAGCGCGCACCAAGATGCTCGAGGTCTTCCGCCTCATAGGCTGTTGATGCCATCCGCTATCTCTCCCCATAGCTCGCTCACTCGCTCCCTGAACGTGATGATGGCCAATATTGCAATGACGACGAGAACCCCCACGAGGATCGCGTATTCGGTCGTGCCCTGAGCGCGCTCCTCGCGCAGCGCAGCCATCACGCACCCTCCTCCACCGGCGGCCCGTATCACCGCGCAATGAAGCTCGTCCATCAGCTCCCGTACGTACTCCTCCAGCCGTTTCATGGTTCTACCTCCCTATACCATCCCGCCTGCAGCAAGCAGCGGGCCCAATATGGACAAGAGCAGCGCCGGTAAGATGAGCGTCCCAACAGGGATCAGCAGCTTTACCGGAGCCCGCTCGATTTGGCGCTCCACCATGGCCCTGTGAGCGCGCCGCATTTCGCGGCCCTGGCCTTCCAGCGTCTCCGCCAACGGAGCCCCGAGCTCAATCGCCTGGGAAACTGCCACCGCAAACGATTCCAGCTCCCGCACGCCCACATCATGCGCGGCGTTGAGCAGCCCCTCCGCTCGGCTCTCGAGCCCCGTTTGCCACGACAACAGCGCCTGCTCCAGTCGCCTCGACAAAACGCCTTGCGAGCCCTCGCAATACAGCCCCAACGCAGCGTCAAACGAAAGACCGGCCAGCAAACCCAGCCGCACGATGTCGACCATCTCAGACACCTCGCCCAAACTCACCCCTCGTCCCTCGTTCCCGCGCACGCCACATGCACCGCGCAACCGACGTCGCAGATCGAGCAGCAAATCCTCCGCCCGCGAAGACGCGCGAATGACCCTCTTCCAACACAGCTCTCCAACGCGACGTATATCCCCGCCGCCCATGGCGGAGATGAGAAACACCGAGATGCCCGCGAGCGCCCCAACGAGACACGCGACCGCGATGCTCTCCGTCTGCCATGCTCCTTCGCTCATTACAGCCCCACCCGCATCACCGAGCGCATGATCTTCCATGCAACCAGGTTCATCGCAAGCGCCAGCAGCAGTGCCCCGGCGCCCATCGGCGCCGCCATCCCGCGCCTGAAATCCGCCGACGTCATCACGAGAAACGCGATCATGACCGCAGGCATCGCCGCCACCAGTCGTGCCGACATACGTACTTGTGCCGTCTTGACATCAAGCTGCCGCGCGAGCTCGATGCGCTGCCCCACAAGCGCCGCCGCTTCGAGCAGCAAGTCGGCCAGGGGCGCCCCCGTGCGCTGCGACACCTTGAGGGCAAGCGCAACCAGGCCAAGGCCCGGCGCCTGGATACGGCCGAGCATTTCGTCCAACGCCGTGCTCGCCGATACCCCGCAGGCCATGAGCACCGACACGCGCATGAACTCCGTGCGCACGGGCTCTCGCGAACGGGAGCCCACGTAGCGCATCGCCTGTTCGAGAGACAGGCCCGACCCCAGGGAAATCGCGAGCGCCGCAAAGGCCTCGGGCATCTCTCGCTCAACGAGCTCTCGCTCCTTGCGCGCATAGCGTGTGCTCACGCCAAGACGCTCCAGCCGCGTCTCGACATCCCGTCTGGCCTCGCGTGCACGGGCCGCCAGCCCGCCCCACAACGCCGTCGCTTCACGAGCAAGATCGATAGGCGACAGCCTGCCTCTTGGAACATCGATCGACGCGCACAGCCCCGCTACGCAGCCTGCCGCGAGGACACCAACGCATCCCGACACGACCGCCTCCATCGCTCGACCTCCTCCCCGTCCAGCGCCCCCGACACCTTCGCCCATTCGATAAACGGCGGTTCGTCCACCAGGCTCCAACACCGCCGCGATGCATCGAACGACACGAATTCCCGCAGCTCGACACCACCTCCCGGCGCACGCGCCACACCGGTGTAGGACGACACGAATCGCCCTCCCGAGGGCAACCTCACCGACATCACAATCCCATCGAGCGCCATCGCGATCTGTTCCTCGATCAAATCGCTCGACAGGTCGATGCCATATCGCGCCAGCAACGTAAGGCGCACCACCGCTTCCTCGGCGCTGCCCGCATGCAGCGTGGTGAGCGAGCCATCGTGCCCGGTGTTCATGGCCTCCAGCATGTCAATCGCCTCCCGGTTGCGCACCTCTCCGACAACGATGCGATCGGGGCGCATGCGCAGCGCGTTCACCAGCAAGTCGTGTATCGACACCGCGCCCGCCCCCTCGATCGAGGCGTCGCGCGCCTCCAGCCGCACCACATGGGGATGCTGAGAAAACTTCAACTCGGCCGAATCCTCGATCGTCACGATGCGCTCCTCCTGCGGGATCTCACAGGAAAGCGCGTTGAGCAGTGTGGTCTTTCCCGACCCCGTGCCACCGGCGATGGCCAAGTCCTGACGCAGCTTCACGGCAAACGAAAGGAGCTGCGCATACCACGGGGGAATGGAGCCGAGTTGCACCAGATGCCCCAGCGTGGCTATGCGATCCGAGAACTTCCGGATGGTCAGGGTGGGGCCGTCGATTGCCACGGGAGGAATGATCGCGTTGACGCGATACCCGTTGGGCAAGCGAGCGTTGACCATCGGGCTCCGCTCGTCAACACGCCTGCCGAGCGGAGAGATGACCCGGTCGATTGCGATGCGTATTTGCTCGTCCGAATCGAAGATGCGACCCAGGCAGCACAGCGTTCCCTTGCGTTCGATATACGTGCTCGCATATCCATTGACCATGATCTCGGTCACCTCGTCGTCATCAAGCAGGGGCTGCAGCGGCCCCAAGCCAACGACATCGTTGAGGACGTCCTCAATCACGCGTGCGCGCTCCGGAGCCGTGAGACGTGTGCCCGCCTCAATGTGCAAGACTGCCTCAAGAGCAGGGCGCAATTCACGCCGGGCTGCGTCGACATCGCCACATCGGGCGAGCCGCGCAACCTCCTCAAAGCCCACGCGCTCCATCATCGCGCGCTTGGCGGCCTCGCCTGCGGCCCGCAGCCGCTCGTCGTTTGCATACGCAGATACTCCCCATGCATGGGCCCGCGCCTTTTCGGCAATCGCGGTGCGCCCATCATCCGACCGCGCCGCGAGCACTCGCTGAAGCAGACTCATCGCGCCGCACCCGCCTTACGACGCCAGGGCAAGCGCAGCTTGGGACCATCCTTCTCCGCAGCCGTCGGGCTATCGAGCAGGCGCGCATCAAAGCTGCAACCAAGCTCCCCCAAAATCTCGGCGGTGCTCGTTCTGACGCTCTTCGCAAAGGCGCTGTCCTCGGTGATAAGCGCATCCAGCTTTCCAAATGAAGACATCCCCGTGACCTCCTCACCGCCCGCAGCGATGCGAAAGCGCGAGTGCAGCGACGTCGCCATCTCGAACCGCATCGCCTCCTCTTCCCCGGCACCACGCTCTCCCATGCGGTTGAACACGCTCGTCATGCGCGTCGCGGGAACCCCCAGTCGCCCGGCAAGCTGCACCACATGCTTCGCGGCGGCGCCGGCGGGCTCGCCACCGGTACCCACGACCAGGCAACGATCGCACGCCCCCACTGCGACAGCCACGGCATCGCCCCAAAACACCGAGGTATCGGCGAAGATGACATCGGCCGCACCCCGAAGCACGGCAAGAAGCTGCTCCACCGTCGTCCCGTGCAGCTCGGCGCACTCGCCCGCCTCAAGCGGACCCCACAGTGTCAGCCCCGGCCCGATGCGCATGGCCGCCGCCTCGATGTCCTCCTCCATCAGGGCGCCGCCGCTGGCATGTGCCGCCACGGTTTCCAGCCCGCGAAACGCCTCCACGCCCAACACGGTAGGCAAGTCTCCAAACATCAGATCCAAATCGAGAACGGCGGCGCGCAAGCCGGCACGGGCGGCACATGCCGCCATGGAGGCGACCAGCGTCGTTTTGCCAACGCCCCCGCGACCAGACACAACGGCAATCAACGGGGCGCGATGACCTCCTTGCTGTTCAGGCGTCCCAGACGGATCGGGCACCCCGGGCGGACTGGGCGCCCCTTCTTCCTCAGGCTCGTCCAACGGAGGCCAAAGCTCCTCGAGGGGCACAAGGTCATCGCGAAGATCCCCGGTTTGGCCCGCGGCTTGCCGGCAGGCACTGCGTTCCATGCATTTCTCCTGTGACGCTCGAAAACAAGAAGGCGCCATTGCCGCGCCATTCCCGTCCCCCGCGATGACCTGCGATGATTCGATCCCCAATATGCGCGTGATATCCTCAAGGTCAACCTCTGACAGCTGAATCCAAACCGACTCCTGCATCGTTCCTCCTTTGCATGCCCCGCGGCATCGCCCTCATTCGTCAGCGCCGGCGCTCCCCGCACCCGGCATCACCAGCGTCACCATTCCCTGCGATGTCGCCGCAAGCAGCTCTTTCACCGCAGAGGGCCTCACCGCAAGCGTCACCCACTGGACTTTTGCGCCATCTTGACCGGCGCTCGAGTCGATCACCTCTGCGGTGGTGAGCTTGTGCGCGACCGCATCCGCAGAGGCGTACACGTCGACTTTGTCACCGGCGCGCGCCAATCCACCCACCGCGTGCTCCGGGTCGCTCGCGACAGAAACTGCCACGCGACCACGCGGAACCTCAACTGACTGCTCAGAGCGGACAAAATGGCTTTCCGACAATGGCGCATGCGCGGGTATCCGCGAGGTCGCGGTACGGCCGGCAACGTCTGAAAGGCTCGTGATGGCGTCTTCGGGCAACAGCGTCGAGACCCACTCGACCACCTCGGTGTTTCCCTCGTCGATTTCCTCGCCAGGCTCTATCTCGCGCAGCGTCACACATGCGCTCGCGCGGTCGCCCCCGTATCTCGCCATCGCCTCCAGCTCCACTCGTTCCGCCTCGGCATGAGCTCCCCGAATCGCGGTAAGCGACAGCAAGGCGGCGACCACGCCGGCCACGGCACTCAAGATCAATCTCGTTCTGCGTTTCATGCGCACCCCCTTCCTCGCGGCACCCTGCACCTTGATTGTGCAAGCGGGCGCAGGCCCCTCCGGCATCAAATCAAGAAAGTCGACACCGACCTGTGCAGGGCTCTTGCCCAAATCGAACCATTGTTTTTGCACAAGCCTCTACCTGGGGAAACCCCAAAAGTCCGCGCGGGCGGCGCAACAAAAAGCGGGCCGCCCGCGCATGATACGCAAGCGGCCCGCAAAGGACGCGTATTCGTTATGTTCCACAGACGCAGCGACTACCTGCGGTGACGAATCGGCCAAAGCCCGCAGGCGCCCCCACAGCTACAGATGGACATCCGGGTCGAGGCTCTGAGCACTGACGCGCATCTCGGAGGCAAGCGCCAGGAATGCATCAAGTCTCACACGCTCAATCGAGCCATCCTCGACGCCTGCGAGCACAGCGCACCCAGGCTCATGTACATGCGAGCAATCGTTGAACCGGCACGCATGCGACGCCTCCACGATCTCGGGGAACGTTCGCGCAAGGCCGCGCTCGTGACCAACGAGCGGCAACGACCGCAGGCCGGGGCAGTCGGCGATAACGCCACACGGCGCGGGCAGGGCGACCATGATGCGCGCCACGGTGGTGTGGCGACCGGCGTCGTCGCGCTCGCGCACCTCGTTCGTCTCGAGGGCATCTGCGCCCAGCAGCGCGTTGAGCAGGGTCGATTTGCCCGCCCCGGACTCCCCCAAGATCATGCCGACGGTGCCGCGCGGGATGCACGCGCGCACCTCGTCAAGCCCGCGCCCCTCGCGGGAAGACGTCGCAATCACACGCACGCCCTCTCCCGCCAACCGGCCCAAATCCTCGACGACGCAGCACACGTGCGCCTCATCGCATCGGTCGACCTTCGTGAGCACAACCACCGGTTCGGCGCCGCAATCGCGGGCAAGGACCAGCGAACGCGCCACACGGTCGCGCATGAGCGGCAGGGTGTCGCGCTCGGCGCCGAGAGGCTGCACGATAAAGATCACGTCAACGTTGGCGGCGAGGACCTGACGGTCGCCGCGGTTCTTGCCGCGCCACCGCTCAAACGCCGTCCTGCGCGGCAGCACGCGCAAGATCACGCCCATGTCGTGCTCGGGGGTCACGCGCACCGCGACCATGTCGCCCACGCCGGGCAGCATCGGCGCAGATGCGCCCTTCGCCTCGCCGTCGCGAGCGGGGCGATCAGCACGGGCGCTGCCTTTGCGCCCACCGCGCTTCGGGCGCTTGCCCTTGGCAAAATCCACGGCGTGCTCGGCGCGCATCAACTCGCCCGACGCCGTCGCGATCATGGGAAACCCGCGGTCCAGGCGAACCACGGCGCCGAGCTCTATCTGCCCAGCGGGAATATCGCCGCCAGCCGCCAGCTCCGAGCGCGCCTCTTCAAACGCAGAGACCTGCGCGCCAGAAGCACGCAGGTCCCCAAAGCTCGGAATATGTTCCAAAACGTCAGCCACGCTTCCGCCTCGGTCCTTTCCTTTACGCCTTGTTCTTCTCGATGCCACGCATGACGGCCTTGTAGACCTCCATGATCGGAATGATCAGGAAAGCGAGACCCAGAGCGGCGAGCAGCGCCATCGGATCCAGGGTCATGAAGCCGAAGACCTCAGCGAGGAAGTCGACCTCGACCGGGATGACCGTCAGCACCAGCGCGAGGGCGGCGGCGCCCCACAGCCACTTGTTCTGCGTCTTCATGGAGAAGATGGAGGCGCGGCGGCTGCGCATGTTGAAGGAGTGGAAGATCTCAACCATGGACAGGGTGATGAAGGACATGGTCACGCCTTCGGCGTCCGGCACACCATCGAGCAGCATGCCCATGTTGATGGAGCCGTTGTGCAGGAACATGCCCACGAAGAAGGAGGCGAGCACCAGCGCGGTGATGATGACGCCCTGGAAGGCGATGTCGAGACCCATGCCGTCGGCGAAAACGCCGTCGGAGGCGTTACGGGGCTTGCGCTTCATGACGTCGCCCTCGGCCTCCTCCATGCCGAGTGCGAGCGCCGGCAGAGAGTCGGTGATGAGGTTGATCCACAGCAGCTGAACCGGCTGGAAGATGGTGAAGCCGATGAGCGTCGCCACGAACACCGAGAGGACCTCGGCGATGTTAGCGGACAGCAGGAACTGGATGACCTTACGGATGTTGTCATAGATACGACGACCTTCCTCCACCGCGTTGATGATGGTGGCGAAGTTGTCATCGGCGAGCACCATGTCGGCGACGTTCTTGGTGACGTCGGTGCCGGTGATACCCATGCCCACGCCGATGTCGGCGCGTTTGATGGACGGGGCGTCGTTCACGCCGTCGCCGGTCATGGCGACGATGTTGCCGAGGCTCTTCCAGGCGTCGACGATGCGGGCCTTGTGCTCGGGCTGGACGCGGGCGTAGACGGAAATCTCGGTGACGCGGGTCTTGAAGTCCTCGTCGGAGATCTTATCGAGCTCGGCGCCGGTGATGGCCTGGGAAGCGTCCTCGACAATGCCGAGGTCGCGAGCGATGGCCACAGCGGTGTCGATGTGGTCGCCGGTAATCATGACCGGGCGGATGCCGGCCTCCTTGGCCTCAACGATGGCCGCGGTGACCTCGGGGCGAACCGGGTCGATCATGCCGGAGAGGCCGCAGAACACAAGGTCGTGCTCGAGCGCCTCAGGGCTGAAATCGGAAGGCTTCTCGGTGTAGGTGCGGCTGGAAAGGGCCAGGACGCGCAGCGCCTGGTCGGCCATGGCCTTGTTGGCGGCGAGAATCTGCTCGCGGCGCTCATCGGTCATGGGGATGATCTCGCCGTTGTCGTACACGTGGGTGCAGCGGGACAGGACCACGTCGGGGCCGCCCTTGGTGTACTGCTCGAAGGTGCCGTCGGCCTCCTCGACCACGACGGACATCATCTTGCGGCCGGAGTCGAACGGGGCCTCGCCCACGCGCGGGTGCTCGACATCGAGACCCTTCATGCCAGCCTTGGCGGCGTCGTTCACAAGCGCGCACTCGGTGGGCTCGCCCACGGCCTCGCCCTTGTCCTCGTCCCACTTGGCGTCGGAGCACAGGGCCATGCCGGCGAGGAACTTCTCCTCGGAAGCGGCGAGCTCGTGCTTGACGACGGTCATCTTGTTCTGGGTGAGGGTACCGGTCTTGTCGGAGCAGATGATCTGGGTGCAGCCGAGGGTCTCGACGGCGGTCATCTTGCGGATGATGGCCTGACGCTTGGACATCTTGGTGACGCCCATGGACAGGACGATGGTGACGACGGCCACGAGGCCCTCGGGGATGGCAGCGACAGCCAGGGACACGGCGACCATGAAGGTGTCGAGCATCATGGACGGGTTGGAACCGAGTTCACCGAAGTGACGGACGATGTCCACGGCAAAGATGATGACGCAGATGGCGAGCACGAGCTTGGTGAGGATGCCGGAAAGCTCGTTGAGCTTCATCTGAAGCGGGGTGAGCTCCTTCTTGGCCTGGGTGAGGGCCGTGGCGATCTTGCCCATCTCGGTGTTCATCCCGGTGCCCACCACGACGGCGCGGCCGCGACCGTACACGACGGTGGAGCCCATGTAGCACATGTTCTTGCGATCGCCGAGCGGCACATCGTCCATGCCCTCGCCGAGCTCGATGGCGTTAGCGTGCTTCTCGACCGGGACGGACTCGCCGGTAAGGGCGGCCTCCTCGATCTTCATGGAAGCGCTCTCGAGCACGCGGCAGTCTGCGGGGACGGAGTCGCCCGCCTCGAGCAGCACGACGTCGCCGGGAACGAGCTCGGAGCTAGCCATGTGGATCAGCTTGCCGTCGCGGATCACCTTGGACTGCGCGGCGGACATCTCCTGCAGGGCCTCGAGAGCCTGCTCGGACTTGGCCTCCTGGACCACGCCGAGAACGGAGTTCAAGATAACGACAGACAGGATGATGGCGGCGTCGGCCCACTCGGGCTCGCCCTGAATGAAGCCCGTGATGACGGAGATCGCAGCCGCGACGAGCAGCATGATGACCATCGGGTCGGCCATCTGCTCGAAGAAGCGCTTCCACATGGGCGTCTTCTCTTCTTCATCCAATTTGTTCGGGCCCACGCTCGCCAGGCGCGACTGCGCCTCGGCGGCTGAAAGACCCTGAGCGGTGCTCGTGGACTGCTCCTCGAGAACCTCCTCAGCCGAAGCCAAGTACTCTTTCAATCTAACCCCTCCCGGAGTATGCCAAGCGGGACACAGGCGCACTGCGCCCCAATCCAACAGTCTGACACCCGATTATAATTCCCGGAACCTGGGCAAGGGCTTGTCAATGGTCGATATGGTACCCAACGGCGGACTCAAATTGCAGATAAAACTGGCTGCGGTCCCCAATGTCCACATCCCGCATACTAATCGATTCAGCCAATGCAAGGGCAATGTGGAATGAATCGACATACGGTCGATTCACAGCGATGGGCGGCACTTTGTTTCCTATAATGTCTCCATGAATATCTGTTCACCCTCGACGCTTGTTAATGACATCAGATGGAGGTCTGAATGCAGCAGAAACTTAAGCGCACCAAAATCGTTTGCACCATGGGTCCTGCCTGTGACAACGATGAGACGATCTGCGAAATGCTCAAGGCGGGCATGAACGTTGCTCGTTTCAACTTCTCCCATGGCTCCTATGAGGAGCACCAGGCCCGTATCGAGCGTGTGCGTCGCTGCGCCGCCAAGGTCGGCAAGCCCGTCGGTATTCTGCTCGACACCAAGGGCCCCGAGGTCCGCACCGGCCTGCTCGAGGGCCACGCCAAGGTCGAAGTCCACGCTGGCGACAAGATCATCGTCACCGCGCAGCCCACGTCCGAGGACTGGCTGGGCAACTCCTCCCATATCTCCTTGGACTACCTCGAGCTTCCCTCCGAGGCCGAGAAGGGCTCCATCATCCTGATCGACGACGGCCTGGTTGGCCTCGAGGTTGAGTCCATCGACGGCCAGGATATGCACTGCGTCGTCCTCAACAACGGCCTGATCGGCGAGCGCAAGGGCGTCAACATCCCCAACGTCGACATCTCCCTGCCCGCCGTCACCGAGCGCGACCGTCAGGACATCCTGTTTGGCCTGACCCAGAACATCGACTACATCGCCGCTTCCTTCATCCGCAACGGCAAGGCCGTCGAGGACATTCGCCAGCTCTGCCGCGAGAACGGCGGCGAGCACGTCACCATCTTCCCCAAGATCGAGTGCGGCCTGGCAGTTGAGAAGTTCGACGAGATCCTCGAGGCGTCCGACGGCATCATGGTCGCCCGTGGCGACCTCGGCATCGAGATCCCAGCCGAGCTCGTGCCGCACATCCAGAAGGAGATCATCCGCAAGTGCAACGCGGCCTACAAGCCCGTCATCACCGCTACGCAGATGCTCGACTCCATGCAGCACAACCCGCGCCCGACGCGCGCCGAGGTCACCGACGTCGCCAACGCCATCCTCGATGGCACCGACGCCGTGATGCTCTCCGGTGAGACCGCTGCCGGCCAGTACCCGGTCGAGGCCGTCAAGATGCAGGCCAGCATCGCTATCGAGACCGAGAAGCACATGGCTGCTCACGCTGAGCTCACCATGCCCGAGGGCGCCAGCGGCACCCGCATCGTCAACAACGTCGTGGGTATGTCCGCCGTTCAGATGGCAACCGCTGTGGGCGCCAAGTGCATCACCGTGCCCACCACCACCGGTCGCACTGCCCGCCTGATCTCTCACTTCCGTCCGAACATGCCCATCTGCGCGTTTTCTCGCCACGACTGGGCCGTTCAGCAGATGATCATGTACTGGGGCGTCATCCCGCGCCAGGCCGAGATCACCCAGGGCACCGTCAACGGTACCATCGTCAAGGCTGTCGAGACCGCCAAGGAGCTCGGCTTTGTCGAGAAGGGCGACCTCACCGTTGCCACCGCCGGCGATGCTCGCCTCTCCGTCGAACTCGAGGGCAAGGTTTCCTCCACCAACCTCGCCTACGTCGCTCAGGTTCGCTAAGGCACGCAGTTCGCAGCGATCACACTTGCTTCGATAGCTGCCTGTATTTTGGGGCGCCCGCTGGAATGATCCAGCGGGCGCCCCTTATTATGAGTACGTTGGCCAACCGTCAGCGCGATTTTGTTCGCCGCGGGCGCAGGCGCAACAAGAGAGACTGAGGGGGGGTAGGGCGCGGCCGACGTCGGTTCGCGCGGAGAGCGGAAAGCCCACGCCGCAGGAATCGCGCCCCCTACAGGCGCTCGTGCATGAGCCACGCGGCGGAGCGCTGCACCTCGCCAAACGTCGCGGTGAAGAAATCCTGGGTGAGCAGGCGGTAGGCTGGCGGGGCGGTCAGGCTATTCGTGCGCACGATCTCATGGGCGATGGCGCAGGAGAAGTACACCGAACGCTCGTCAATTGCATACTGCGGAAACCGCGCCGCCGTATTGATGAGCTGCGGGTTTGGCACCGGAAACGCATCGAGCGGGAGCGACTTGCCAAACTGATCGAAATCCCCCTGCTTTTTGATGCGGAAATCCTTGCTCGGCACCTCACCGAGCTCGTCAAGGTAGTCGTTCACGCGCTGGTTCCAGATGGTGTCTGCCAGCAGGTGCACCCATGATCCCAGCACCAAGTCGAACAGGGCGCGGCGTTCATCGGCCGGCGCACCGGCGGGGCAGGCCGCATCAAGCGCACTGGCGGGGCGGACCGCCACGCACGCGCTGTCGGGACGAGCGGTCTCATGCGTGCTAGCGGGTCGGGCTGCCTCAAACGCCTCGATCTGGAATTGGGCGGACTGCTCAGGCGGAAATTCAAGCTCGTACGTAGGCGTATGAGCTGGGGAGACATGTGCGACTTCGCGCTTGAGGGAACCCACCTGACCGAACACGGAACTGCCAGCGGCGGCCGAGGCCAGTGCAGCAATGGCGGCCGAGGCCTGCGCGACAACGCCGCCCTCAGCCACAGGTCGGTCCTGACCAGCGGCGGAGACATGTTGCTCGACAGCAGGAGACTGCTGCTCAGCAGCAGGGCGAACCCGGCCGACAACCGCATCGCTGTTGAACGATATTCCCAGCTCACGCACCATGGGCGCCACGTACGTATCCCAAAACTCCCCTTCGCGCGGCTTGGGGATGTGCTCGGGCGCGGCGAAATGCGTCACACGGTACGGGATGGGGTGCACCACGCAGGGCACCATGTAACCCACGTACACGTCGGGAATGAGGTTGCCAAACAGGAACGCGTTACGGTCGCACACGATGTCCGCCACAGGGCCGCCGTCTGCAAGCAGCCCCTCGGCATGAGCGATGTGAATGTTCCAGCTGGGCATACCCCACCTTTTCCCTCGGATCCCCAAACCGATCCATCTTCAAAACCCGCCATGGGCATCCCAAATCCAAGCGAGCGGGGAGGCACGATGCACGAGAGCGCACAAGCCACCGGGTCCGCTGGAGAGGGGACGCCCCAACGGAATGCAACGCCCCCGAGTGCCCCGAATCGCCCTGAATGAAAAGGTACATGCCCTACGTGCGGGCACGTACGATCAAAGGACGAGAAGGGGTGCCGGGGGCGTGTTGGCTTAAGACCGGACCTCGCCGCCGGTGGCCTTGCACACCTTGGTCACCAGCTTGGAGTGGGCGCGCTCGACCTCCTCGCTCGTGAGCGTGTGGTCGTCGGCGCGGTAGGTGAGCGCAAATGCCATGGACTTCTTGCCCGCGCCCACGCGCACCGGGTCGCGGTAGACGTCAAACAGGCGGACGCCCACGAGAAGCTTGCCGCCGGCGGAGCGCAGGCGACGCTCGAGGTCCTCGCAGGTGACGGAGTCGTCAACCACGATCGCGAGGTCGTGCTCAACACTCGGGAACTGCGAGAACTCGCGGTAGGCCTCCTGGGCGCCCGCGCTCTTGAGCAGGGCCTCGAGGTTCAATTCGAATGCGACGACAGGGATGTCGATGCCGTACACGTCACGGGCGTCGGGGTGAATCTCGCCAACCCAACCAAGCACGGTGCCGCCCGAAAGCACCTCGGCGCAGCGGCCGGGCTGCAGGAACGCGTAGTCCTCACCCTCAGCGGCGCGGAAGCGGACCCTAGGGATGCGCAGCTGGTCGAGCAGCTCCTCAACAACGCCCTTGCCGTCGAAGAAGCGCAGCGGCATGGGCTTGTAATTCCAGGTCACATCGCCCATCGAGCCGGACAGGACGCCGGCGACCGCCTCGCGCTCCTTGGGCGCGCTGGCGTTTTCACGGCCAAAGAACAGGGTGCCAATCTCGTAGAGCTGTACGTTTGCGGTGCTGTGCTTGATGTTGAACTCAACGGACTGCAGAAGGCCGGGAATGAGCGAGCGGCGCATCTCCGTCTGCTCGGCGACCAGCGGGTTCATGAGCTCGACCGGGCAGCCGCGGCCCTCGCTCGTCATGCCGATGCGCTCGAGGTCGCCGGGAGCGGCAAACGAGAAGTTCATCGTCTCGTTGAGGCCGCACGAACGCAGGATCTGCCCGACCTTGCGGGTAAGCCGCTGCTCGCGCGTGAGACCGCCGATGTGGTTCTTCGCCGCCGGAATGGTTGCCTCGACACGACCCATACCCCACAGGCGCAGAACCTCCTCGATAAGGTCGATCTCACGCGGAAGGTCGGGGCGGAAGGTCGGGGGCACAACGGTATAGACCAGGTTCTCGCCCTCGCCGGAAGCGGTGACGCTGCAGCCCAGGCGGATGAGCGCGCGCTCGATGAAATCGGGCTCGATGGGGGCGCCGCACATGGCGTGCACGCGTGCAAGCCTCAGCTGCACCGGCGCGACCTCGCGCGGAGACGGATACACGTCGACGCAGCCAGGGGCAACCTCGCCGCCGGCGAGCTCCTCGATGAGGGCGCAGGTGAGATTCGCGACGTCGACGCAACCGGTCTCGTCGACCTGGCGCTCAAAGCGGATGGACGCGTCGGAGATGAGCGAAAGGTCGCGGCTCGTGTGCGACGTGCGGCCCGCGTTGAAGCAGGCGCTCTCCACGAGCACGTCGACGGTCGCGTCGGTGACCTCGGAGTCCATGCCGCCCATGACGCCCGCGAGGGCAACCGGGGCAGCGCCGGCCTCGCCGGTGGCGATAAGACCCATACCAGCGGAAAGCGTGCGCTCGACGTCATCGAGCGTGCGGAACTGCTCGCCCTCGAGCGCGGCGCGAACGGCCACGGTTCGCTTGCCGTCGCGCTCCACAAAAGCCGACAGGTCGAAGGCGTGCAGAGGCTGGCCGGTGAGCATCATCACATAGTTGGTGATGTCGACCACGTTGTTGTGCGTGCGCACGCCCGCCGCGTTCAGGCGCTGGACGAGCCAGTCGGGCGAGGGGCCGACCTTCACGTTGCGCACCACGCGCGCCACGTAGCGGTCGCACAGGCCCTCGTCGATGAGCTCCACCGAGACCGTGTCCGCGGAAGGAACGCCCACCTCGGCCTTGACCTGCGGAAGCTCCACATGGAAATCGCGGTCGTAGATGGCACCGACCTCGCGGGCGATGCCAATCATCGACAGGCAGTCGGGGCGGTTGGGCGTGATCTCGCAGTCGAGTACCGTGTCGGAGCTGCCGAGATACTGGGAGAGCGGCATACCCACCGGAGCGTCCTCAGGCAAAATCCAGATGCCGGAATGGTCGCTGGAGAGCCCGAGCTCACGCGCGGAGCAGTTCATGCCGCACGACACGACGCCGCGCAGCTTGCCCTTCTTGATCTTAATGTCGCCCGGCAGCTCGGCGCCGATCATGGCGGTCACGATGTGGTCGCCCTCGTTGAAGTTCTGAGCACCGCACACAATCTGCAGCGGCTGGGGGTTGCCGTCGGCGTCGACGTTGGCCTCGCCCACATCGACCAGGGTGACCCACAGGTGATCGGAATCGGGGTGCGCCTCCTTGGAGACGATCTTGCCCGTGACGATGTTGTCAAACGCCTCGCCCACCGTGTCGATGGACTCAACCTCGGTGCCGGTGCGGATGAACTCGCGAGCGAGCTCGGAAGGGTCCGCCGGCAACTCGATCATCTCAGAAAGCCAGTCGTAAGAAACTTTCATCTCAAACCTCTTCTTAGAACTGATTCAGGAAACGCATGTCGCCGGTGACGAGCGTGCGCAGGTCGGGCAGGTCGTAGCGGAGCGCGGCGATGCGCTCGACGCCCGCGCCAAAGGCGAAGCCCGAGTACACGTCCGGGTCGATGCCGCAGTTGCGCAGGACGTTGGGGTCGACCATGCCGCAGCCCAGGATCTCGATCCAGCCGGAGTGCTTGCAGAAGGGGCAGCCCTCGCCGCCGCACACGCCGCAGCTCACGTCGACCTCGCAGGAAGGCTCCGTGAAGGGGAAGAAGTGCGGACGGTAGCGCGTGGCGCGGTCCTCGCCGAACATGCACTTGACGAAGTAGTCGAGCGTGCCCTTGAGGTCGCCAAAGGTGATGCCGCGGTCCACGACGAGGCCCTCGATCTGGTGGAACTGGGGCAGGTGGCAGGCGTCGGCCGTGTCGGGGCGATACACGCGACCGGGAGCGATCATGTAGATGGGCGGTTCCTGGGTCTCCATGGTGTGGATCTGCACGCCCGAAGTCTGCGTGCGCAGCAGCACGTCGGACTCGCCGTGCGCGTGCTCCTCGGGGTGCGCAGCGGTGCCCGGGGCGTTGTCGCGCACGTAGAAGGTATCGCGGGCGGAACGGCTCGGGTGGTCGAGCGGCGCATTGAGCGCAGTGAAGTTGTACCAGCTCGATTCGACCTGCGGGCCGGCCTCGACGGTGTAGCCGATACCGCAGAACACGTCCTCGATCTCCTCGATGATCTGGTTGATGAGATGGGCGTGGCCAATCTGCGGGCGGGCGCCGGGCAGGGTGATGTCCACGGCCTCGGTCGCCATGAGCTCGCGCACGGCGGCGCGCTTGAGCTCCTTCATGCGGCCATCGAGCAGGGTCTCGGCCATGCGGCGCATCTCGTTGGCGCGCTTGCCGAGCACCGGGCGCTCCCCCGGCTCGATCTTGCCCATCATGCGCATGAGGCCCGTGATCTCGCCCTTGCGTCCCATGAGCGCCACGCGGGCGGCCTCGAGTTTCTCGGCCGTCTCGGCGCTCTCAATCATCTCGCGAGCGCGCTGTTCGAGCTCCTCAAGCTCGTCGATCAGACTCATCGTATCCCCTCTCCTTTCAAACGACGCCGCGTTGCGACGACGTGTTGTTCCATAGAAAAATCCGTCCTCGGGTTCGTGCGATCGCTCGCACTCCCAAGGACGGATGTATCCGCGGTACCACCTTGTTTGGCCGCCGGCTGTCCATCCGGCGAACCCTCTTTTGCCCGATGTCGCGCGGGCGCGCGGCTCCCCTACTCAGCATGTATAACATGGGGACGGGTGCAAAATTGCACATTGTGCCCCAATGCCGCGCGGCGCGGGGGCGAGCCCTCGTCGCAAGACGGCCGTTCAGGTCGCAGCTCGGGAGTGAACTCGGGGCTCGTCGCCGCAGGTGGGCTCTCAGCCGGTGGCCCTCCCTCTCTCAGGCGGCGATGCGGTGAGGCCCGACCTCTCCGTCAACGCAGTGGTCAAGATGATAGCACATGCAGCGAGATGCGGCAGCTAGGCGGTTCGGAACGCGCACGAAGCACCGTAGGCAGGCCACCCGCATCGGCATCTGGGCGAGTGCTCGACCATGTTGACCCGTCAACGCGCACCCGCACGCCCGCACGCAAGCCCGCCCAAATGTGTAATTCTGCACCCGTCCCCAAATTGCCCAAATTGCACGTTGCGCACGCACGCGCCCTCCCGAGATGTGCAATTCTGCACCCGTCCCCAAATTACACATGGTCGAGTGGGTACACTCAACGTCAATGTCATCATATATGTAGGAGGAGGCCCCATGCCCACCACCGACACCGATCAGCTCACCAGCCGCCTGCGCGCGCTCGAAGGCAAGCTGTGGACCCGCGAGTACCTCATGAAAATCGCCGAGTTCGACGGCGCGACCATCGCTCCCGAAAACGGCGCCGCGGCGCGCGGCGATGCGATGGGCGCGCTCGCCGGCGAGCACCACGAACTGCTGACGAGCGAAGACGCCCGCGCCCTCATGGCCGAGCTCGAGGCCGCCGTTGCCGACGGCACCCTCACCGACCCCCAAGCCGTCGCCGAGATCCGCACGCTCGCGCGCGACCAGCGCGAGGCCATCGCCCTGCCCACCGACGAGGTCGAGGCGTGGAGCCGCCTCACCTGCGAGGCAGACGCCGTATGGCACAAGGCGAAGAACGCCAACGACTGGGCGAGCTTCGAGCCGTACGTCGACCGCATCGTCGAAACCCTCAAGCGGCACGCAGGCTACATGGACCCCACGCGCGACCCGTATGACGTCTGGCTCGATCAGTACGAGCGCGGCATGAACGCCGCCTCCTATGACCGCTTCTTCGATCGGGTGCGCGAGACCGTGGTGCCGCTCGTCCACGCCATCAGCGAGCGCGGCACGCAGCCCGAGGCCCCGTTCCTCACCGCCCACGTGCCCGACGCCACCCAGCGCGCCCTGTCCTTCGACCTCATGAGGCTCGTGGGCCTCGACCTCGCCGACACCTGCCTCGCCTTCACGGAGCACCCCTTCTCCGAGGGCTTCGCCGTGGGCGACGCGCGCGTTGCCACGCATATCTACGAGGACAACCTGCTATCCAACGTGTACTCCATCATCCATGAGGCGGGCCACGCGTCCTACGAGCTCGGAGTCAATCCGGCGTACGCGCGCACGTGCCTTGAGGGCGGAACCTCGCTGGGCATCCACGAGAGCCAGAGCCGCTTCTTCGAGAACACGGCGGGGCGCAGCCGCGCCTTCATGACGCCGCTTCTCGCCCTGCTGCGTCGCCATGTTCCCGAGATCTACAACGGCGTGAGCGAAGATGAGCTCTACCGCGCGGTCAACATCGCCATGCCTTCGCTCGTTCGCACCGAAGCCGACGAGCTCACCTACCCGCTGCACATCATGATTCGCTATGACATCGAGCGCATGCTATTTGCGGGCGAGGCCACGGCCAAGGACGTTCCCGCCCTGTGGGCCAAGCTCACCAAGCAATACCTGGGGCTCGACGTTCCCAACGACACGATGGGGGCGCTGCAGGACACGCACTGGAGCGGCGGAAGCTTTGGTTACTTTCCCACCTATGCGCTCGGCTCCGCGTACGACGCACAGTACGTGCCCGCCATGGAGCGCGCCGGCCTGGACCTCGATGCGATCTACTCCTCTGGCGACCTTGCCCCCGTGCGCGGCTGGCTGCGCGAGAACATCTGGCAGTGGGGCCGCGGCAAGGATGCCGGCGAGCTGGTCGAGGCCGCCTGCAGTGCGCCGTTCGACGCCACGTTCTACTGCGATTATCTGTCGAAGAAGTTCAGCGAGCTGTACGCGCTGTAGACCCTGACATCCAGCAACTGAAAAAGGCTCCGGCGCAGTGTCGGAGCCTTTTTGGTAAGCGCTTGTCCAAGCCGACTAAACGGTAAGGAACACCATCACGATAATGCACGCAAAACCGATGATGTCCGTAGGGGCGAAAACGGTACCGAGTATCAGCGCGCTCGTGACCGTGGCCGACACCGGCTCGACCGTGCCGATAAGGCTTGCCCGCACGCCGCCGATGTCCTTCACGCCCTGCATATACAGGTTGTACGCCAGGAAAGACCCGACCACGATGAGCACCGCAAGCGCAAGCCAACCCGCCGAATCAAACGCCGGCATGTTCTGCCAGGGCTGCACAAACAGGGATATCGCAAGGCCCGACGCAAACATCGCGGATCCGGTGACGATGGACGAGCCGTAGATCGGGAGAATCTTGGTAGGGACGATCGACATGCAGGCGGCGCCCACCGCCGAGATGAGACCAACGGCCAGGCCCTCGGGAGGAATCACCAGCGTGGAGGGGTCACCGCCGGTTGCGATGAGAAACGCGCCGACAAACGCCAGCACCACACCCGCGAGCTCGCGACGACGGGGGAGCCGGCGCGTGATGATGCAGGTATACACCATGATGAGCACGAGCTGCAGACACTGCATGACGGTCGCGGTCCCCGCGTTTGTCATGCGAACCGCAAGCAAGTAGAAAAACGAGTTGCCAAACACGCCGAACACGGTGAACACCGCCATGATGGCGAGATGATGCGGGGTCTTGAGCAGCTGGACAAATCGAGCGCGATCGAACAGCAGGATGACCACCATGAACATGGCGCCCGCAAGCAGCTGGCGAATGCTCAGCAGCCAGAGGGTGTCAATCTGGTAGTTGGCAAACAGATAGCTGGCAGACGTCCCGGAAAAACCCCAGAAGATTCCGCCAAGCAGCGTGGCAACCACGCCAACAAGCAGTCGACGAGAATCGCGGTCGTTCAGGCGTTCGCGCATCGTGCGGCGCTGCGCGCGCGACGCCGCGTCGGCATCGGTACCCGGCTTAATCGACGACGCCAGTCCCACGCGCCCATGCTCATCGCAGTTCGCGACACCGTTTTCGCAGGATTCAAGGTGCTCGTTTTCCATGCACTCCCCCATCAAATCAACTTCCCCAACAACCATACCGCATGCTTTGATTCTGAGGGCCCATAAGCGCCGGCAAACGGGAAATCGAGGGGCGCTACGTGCCCCGCGATGAGTGGGTATACTGGGCGAAGCAATCAACCTCCATAAAGGAGCCCATATGAACCAGTCCTTCTCCGCCCGCGACCATGCCTCCCAGCTGCTCGCGCCCGGCACCACCGTCTCCGGATTCACCGTCACCTCCTGCAAAGAACTCGCCGAGTTCGACGCTGACGCCTACGTCATGCACCATGCAGCCTCGGGCGCCCGCCTACTCTACCTGGCATGCGAGGACGAGAACAAGGCGTTCTCCATCGCGTTCAAAACCCCGCCAACCGATGACACCGGCGTATTCCACATCCTCGAGCATTCGGTTCTGTGCGGATCGGCAAAATTCCCCGTGAAGGAGCCGTTCGTGGATCTCATCAAGAGCTCCATGCAGACGTTCCTCAACGCCATGACCTATCCCGACAAAACCGTGTACCCCGTCGCCACAACCAATGAGCAGGACCTGCTCAACCTGATGGACGTCTACATGGACGCGGTACTCAACCCGGCTATCTACGCCAAGCGCGCGATCTTTGAGCAGGAGGGCTGGCACTACGAGCTCGACGTGCCCGAGGGCGCGCCACTCAAGCAGGGCACCTTGCGCTACAACGGCGTGGTCTTCAACGAGATGAGGGGCGCCCTGTCCGACCCGATGAGCGTGCTCGACGACGCCGTCAATCGCGAGCTGTTCCCCACCACCGCCTACGCCTGTGAGTCCGGCGGCGACCCGCGCGCCATCCCGCAGCTCACCTACGAGCACTTCCTCGACACGCACGCGCGTCACTACAACCTCGCGAACAGCTACATCGTGCTTTACGGAGACATGGCCATCGAGCGCGAGCTCGCGTTTTTGGACGAGCGCTACCTGGGTGACGAGCCGCGGCTTCGCGACGAGGCCGCTCGCGCCCGCGCCCTCATGGCCACAGCCGTGGGCGCGCCCAACCCCCTTACCCGCCAAACCCCGCTGACCTGCGATTATGCACGGGTCGAGATGCCCACCACGCCAGATAACGCACTCGTGGGCATGGCCTATGTGCTGGGCGACGCCTCCGATCGCAAACGCCTCATCGCCGCGGACATCATGTTCGACGCGCTGCTCGGCACCAACGAGGCACCCGTGAAAAAGGCCGTCCTCGCAGCCGGCCTGGGCGGCAACGTGGTGAGCTACACCTCCGGCGACCAGCTGCAGCCCCACACGCTCATCATCCTGCAAAACGCCGCGCCCAATTCCGCGCGCGAGTTCCGCCGCGTGGTCGAAGACGAATGTCGCCGCTTGGTCGAGGAGGGCATCCCGCGCGATCGCCTCGCCGCCGTTCTCGCCAACGAGGAATTCGACCTGCGCCAGCGCGACTTCGGCATCGCCGACGGCGTCGCCATCGCCTGCGATGCGCTCGGCACCTGGCTGTACGAGGACACCGACGAGGCCGCCACGCGCGCGCTCGAGTACGGCGCCACGTACGCCGAGCTCAAGGACGCGCTCGATTCCGACTATTTCGAGAACCTCCTCAACGACATCGTCCTCAACAGCACGCACCGCGCCCTCGTGGAGCTCGTCCCTGTCGCCGACGACACGCAGGCCGCGCGCGAAGAGGAGGCCGAGCTCACCGCCACGATGTCCTCCCTGCACGAGGCCGACCTCCAGCGCATCCTCGACGACGTCGCCGATCTGCGTGCCCGACAGGAGGCCGAGGACACGCCCGAGGCCAAGGCGACGCTGCCCCGCCTGCGCGTGAGCGACATCGACCCCGCGCGCCCCGAGCCCCCGCTCACCATCAACAAGCAAACGCCCATCCCCTGCCTGCGGCACAACCTGCCCACGCACCAGCTCGCCTACGCGCTCACCTATTTTGACCTTTCGCATCTCGCGTTTGCCGAGCTTCCCTATGTGACCGTACTCACGCGCCTCATGAGCCAGCTTGCCACCGAGCGCATGAGCGCCGGCGAGCTCGATAGCTACATTGGCGCCAACCTCGGCTTCCTCTCCTTCACGACCGAAGTCGCCACGCAGCCCAACTGGAAGCTCGCGCGGCCGCGCCTGCTCGTCTCCGCCGGCGCCCTGTCCGAAAAGATGGACGAGCTTGCGCGCATCCCGCGCGAGGTGTGGTCGGGGACCCTCTTCGAGGACACCGACCGCATGCGCGACGTCCTCACACAGATGCGCATCGGCATGGAGCAGAGTTTTCTCATGAACGGTCACAGCGCCGCCCTGGCACGCGCGATGTCCTACACGTCGCCCGCGGCCGTGCTCACGCAGCAACTTTCCGGCGTCGATTTCTACCTGTTCTTGCGCGATTTGCTCGACCATTTCGACGAGCGCAAGGACGGCCTGTGCGCCACGCTCCGCGAGCTGCGCGACCGCATCTTCACCTCAACCGGCGCCATCGCGAGCTTCACCGGCTCGGACGAGGACTTCCAGCGCTACTGGACCGCCGCCGGTGACCTGGGACTGCGCCCTCGCACTGCGCCCACCAAGGAGCTCTACGTCCCGTGGCCCGAAGACAAACACGAGGCGTTTGTGATCCCCAGCGACGTGAGCTATCTCGCACGCGCCTGCGATCCGCGTGTGCTCGACATCGAGCCCAGCGGCATCTGGAGCGTTGCCTCCAACGCGCTCTCCTACGACTACCTCTGGAACGAGATTCGCGTGAAGGGCGGCGCCTATGGGTGCGGCTTCCGCGCGCCGAGCCCGCGCCACACGAGCTTCTACACGTACCGCGACCCCGCCATCGATCCCTCTTTGGCGCGCATCGAGGCATCGGGCGACTGGCTCGCGTCATTCGCACCCGACACGCACACCTTCGAGGGCTTCATCGTAAGCTGCGTCTCCGGTGTCGACTCGCCGCTCAAGCCCTACGCGCTCACCAAACGACGCAACGCCGAGTACTTCTGCAAGATACCCGCCGAGCAGCGCTCGCTGCGCCGCCAGCAGATGCTCGAGGCCACGCCGCAAGCTCTTCGCGAACTGAGCGCCGATATCTCACGTATTGCACGCGAGGCTCCTGCCTGCGTGTTTGCGGGGCGCGACGCCATCGAGGCGAGCGACGCCGGCTGGGACATCGTGAATTTGATGGGCGTTGATGAGGGTATCGATGCGAGTGCCGGCGCAACCGGCTCGGAGGAGTAGGGGCGCATGCACGTCGAGCGCATCGTCCACACCATCGAGCCCGTGTTTGACGGAGCGTCGCGCGTGCTGGTGCTGGGCACCATGCCGTCGCCAGCATCGCGCGAAGTGGGGTTCTACTATGGGCACCCGCAAAACCGCTTTTGGCACGTGATGGAGCGACTGTACGGCCAGGCCGAGAGCTCGCTTGTGAGCAACGAGGTGCGGCAGGCATTTTTGCTGGACCATCACATCGCCTTGTGGGACGTCCTTGCCTCCTGCGACATCGCCGGGGCAAGCGACGCCAGCATCGCCAACGCCATCCCAAACGACCTCACGCGCGTCCTCGACGCGGCGCCCATTCAGACGGTGTGCACCACGGGCGGGAAAGCCGCCCAACTCTGCCGCCGGTACCACGGAGAACTCCTGAGCCAGCGCGCGATCGACCTTGTCGAGCTGCCATCCACCAGCCCCGCCAACGCCCGTATGCGCCTGGACGGCCTCGTGCGCGCGTATCGGGCGGTCGGGGTCTTTGAGGAATGATGCCCCGCCCGAGCCCCAAGCGGTAGAATGGACAGACGAACAACCGAGAGGACCATGCCATGGCAACTGCAAAACGAACGAAGACGCCGGCAACCACCACGAACGGCCCCGCCACCAAGCTTGACGAGGCGGCGCAGGCGATCCTCGAACAAAAAACAGCAGTGCGTCGAGCCATTATCGAATGCCGTCAGGAGCTTCGCCCTGGCGCGCGCTCGACGAAATCGCGCGAAATCTGCAACAAGCTCCTCGACCACCTGCGCGTCAGCGGCATCAAGGGCAAAGGCGGACAGCCGCCCACGCTCGCCGTCTACGCGGCGCTGCGCTACGAGGTCGACCTCGACCGGTTCATTCGCGGCGCGTACGCCTATGGATATCGAATCGTGTTCCCCTGCATGATTCCCAACGCGGCCTCGGGCGCCATGTGCATGCGCTCGGTGTCGTGCAACAACTACCTGGGCGGCAACGTCCCCTTCATCGTCGAGCCGCGCAAAGCTTGGGGCCCCGCCGTCACCGAAGAGCACCAAACGCTCACCAGCACGCGCGCGGGGGCAACGCGAAGGTTTATCCCCTCGCGCGTAAAGGGCAGCGTCCCGCCCAAAGACGACACGCGTTTCCCCGTTGTGCCGCCCTCCGAGATCGACCTGGCCATCGTGCCTGCCGTAGCTTTTGACGCGCAGGGGCACCGACTGGGGTACGGCCGCGGCACCTACGATCGCTACCTGCCTCAGCTGCGCGAAGACTGCCTGCTTTTGGGCGTCGCCTTTGCCGAGCAGGAAGTTGAGCAGGCTCCCTGCGACGAGTTCGATTACACGATTCCGCAGTTCATCACTGCTTAGGTGGAGCCGGCACGCTCGCTGCGAGTCTGTGTAGAGCCCAACCTCGCCGCGGACGGTGAGGGAAACGCGGTCAGCTCCACTGTGTTGGAACCCTGCCCAACAGCCCGTCACACTGCTACAGAGAAAGCCCGCACGATCATGTCGACATGGTCGCGCGGGCTTGATCATGCTCGGGAGGCGGGTTCAACACGCAGCTTGGGCGCATGCTTCAACGTGTTATTTGCGCTTCCATTTCTCAGGAATGTGCACATCGATGTGGCCGCCCTGCGCAAAAAAGATAATGGCAAGCACGACCAAAACGCCGGGGAGCAGCTTTAACGCACCAGCCACGACAACTCCCAGCGCAGACAACACAAGCGAGATAATCGCCGCCGCGATAAGCAGCACGACAATCAGGTAAACCATCGACATCGCATACACTCCATCCCGAGTTTCTCGAACCTTTTTCTAACATAATACCCGCAGGTAAATGATATTGTTTCGAGCTGTAGAAAATTAAGAAGCTACAGTTATGACGACATGGAGATGATTATCTGCAACATATCGGCCAGGAGGCTACCGGCACACACCGCCGGCGCTTCGCAACGTCGATCCCTCGTATTCGCGCCATCGCATATCCGCGGGAGCAAAACGGGACCGACGGACATCCGCCGGCCCCGATTGTTCATGTTATCTAAGCTGCTTAATTCCGATTTTCTGGCGCCTATACTTGCGCAGGGTGGCCTCTGGAACATATGAGCTAATCACCGCTGCCACCCCCGCAATCAACATGGCGGCATCTAGCAGGCCAATGACTATCTTCAACACCGTACAAGCGCCTCCTTTCCCAGCCCGAGCCAAACGGCACGAACGCATCCCGCATCAGCGCGGCCCAAACCGCACAAGCGCGGGCTCAAACCATACACGAAGTCGCCAAGGCAACCAACTCGCCCCATCGCCGGACCGTGAAGCCCGGCGATGTCAGCAACCTACTGCGCGTGACGAAGGCGAATCGAGTCTTTCACGATTCCCTTGCTCATGAAATACGTCACCGCAAAGTACCCGCCGTAGCACAACAGGAAAATCACGCAGGTCACACCCACCGTGCCGCCAATCGACATCCCGCCAAACAGGGCCACGATATCGATGACCACTTTCAGCGCGACAAGCGAATGCGCAACACCCATGAGCAGCGGGAACACGAAGAAGATCGACTGCTGCACCAACACCGAACGCATGACCTCACGACGTGACGTGCCCAACTCGGAGAGGATCCGGTAATTCTTACCCGAATCTGCCATCCCCGAAAGCTGCTGAATCGTGAGGATCGCCGCGCACGCCACCACAAGCACAAAGCCGATGTAAATTGCTAGGTAGCTGATCAGTCCGTTCATCGAGTTCGTGGACTCATAGCTCTGCGCACGCGTTGCCTCCATGCCCCAAATGGCGCTCTCTGACCCATCCGCATTGAGGATCTGAGTCCACGTGCGGTCCTTGCGCACATAGCCCTCGGTCTCCTCGTAAGAAAGACCATCCTTGTAGTCCGCCATGAAATAGCTCGCATACAGCGGAAGCGCAGAGGCCTCAACCAGGTTGTCCGGCACGACAACCGTTCCCGCGTTGCTGCCCATGGAGGCGTTGAAGAACGAACTCGCATCGGCGTTGACCCGATCGGCCGCCGGGCGCAGCACGCGACCGCCTATCTCGATCTCGACGCCCTCACGCATGTCGGCGTTGTAGATCTTGTTGACCGACTCGCCCATGTCGCTGGTGATGAGATACCCGCTATCCCCCACGTCAACGTAATCCATGCCGCGAAAGTCCAGGTAGCGGTTGTAGTCGCTCTCCTTGATGATCGTGAGGCCCATCATGTTCGCGTTACTCGAATTCGTGCCCTTTGGCAGGGGCATGTCGACCGCCTCGGCAAGACCGTTCAGGCTCACCTGCGGCTCCGTCGCCCCAACGGGCGTCGAATCGTACAGCTCGATCTGAACGTGATTGCCCAAAATCCCCGCGAGATCAAACGGCTTCGCCTCGGATGTGCCGTCGCTCACCAGGGCGGTGGAGCTCTCCTCGAGAATGTCGACGGGCTCGGTCGCAAGCCGCATGGGCACATCGCCCGAATACGTTGGGTCGTTCACCACATTGGAACCAAAGTACAGCACCGCGCGCGAGTAATCTGCGATAACGCTGCGCTCAACGCTCGTGTTCATGACACTGGCAATCGACATTCCGCCCGTCACGCTCGTGATAGCCAAAAACAGAATCATCGAGATGATCGCCATGGAGAAGCTCACCGTGTTCACCTTGGCCGAAAGTTGACGCATCGTGAACATGTTGAGTCCGCGCCAATACATCCCGCGAGCACCCTGCAGCATCTTGAGCAAAAAGCCCGAGAGCCCGAAGAAGAACAGAATCGTTCCCGCAACAACGATGCCCGTGGTGAGCATGAACTGGTTGAGGGCGGTGTCGTACTCGTTGGGCGCGGCGTCGACCGGCAGGCCGTCGCGCAGCAGGCGGTGATACGCGACGCCGATCATGACCGCGCCAACGATGAAGATAGCCGCCGACAGGAGGGGGTTGCGCGCCTTGATGGTTTCGTTTCTGCGCCCCGCGCTCATGAGGTCGATGATTTTGGCACGGCGCACCACGCCCAGGTTAAACGCGAGCGTCACCAAGAAGATAGCGATGAGGCACCCCACCGTGAGGGCGAACGCCTGGACGGAAAAGAAGAAGTGGAAATCGCGGATCTGCGTTTTGAAGAGCGATGCCGTAAAGAAGGTCATGAGCTGCGAAAACCCTACGCCCAAAACGACTCCGAGTACAAGGGCCGCCCCGGAGACGATGGCCGTCTCGAGCGCCATGACGCGCGAAACCTGGCCGCGGCTCATGCCGAGCACCTGGTACAGGCCGAACTCCTTCTTTCGCCGTTTCATGATGAAGTTGTTGGCGTACACCATCAAAAAGCCCATCACCACAGCGAGAAACATCGTCAAACCGCTGATGATCGCGCCGAGAAGCTCGGGCAGGCCCTCTTCCTGCAAGACGATGTCGGCCTGCACTGAGATGGTGTTGAACGCGTAGAATACCGTGACGGCAAGCGTGAGGGTGAGCAGGTACACCAGGTAATCCTTGCCCGCGCGGCGCACGTTGCCCCATGCGAGCTTACAAAGCATCGGAACCCTCCCCGCCCATCATCGCGACAACCTCCATGATGCGATCGAAGAACTCGCGGCGGCTCGCCGACCCGCGACGCAGTTCCGTGAATATGCGGCCGTCGCGAATGAACAGCACGCGGTTGGTGTAGCTCGCGGCGAAGCTGTCGTGCGTAACCATGAGGACGGTCGCCTGATACTGGCGGTTCATGCTCTCAAGGCTTTCCAAAAGCAGGCGGGCGTTCTTGGAGTCGAGCGCTCCGGTGGGTTCGTCGGCCAGAATCACCGCAGGATCAGTCACCAGGGCGCGGGCGGCGGCGACGCGCTGCTGCTGGCCACCAGACATCTGATAGGGGTACTTGTCCAGCACGGCGGCGATATCCAGGCGCTGCGCCACCTGCTCGACGCGCGCGAGCGTCTCCTTGGCAGGAACGCGCGCAATCGTGAGGGGCAAAGCGATGTTTTCCCGCGCGGTGAGCGTGTCGAGCAGGTTTGAATCCTGGAAGATGAACCCCAGCTGCTCGCGACGAAAGCGCGTGAGCTTCTCGTTTTTGAGACGCGTGACATCCGCGCCGTTGATAACCACACTGCCGCTCGTCACGGTGTCGATGGTCGACACGCAGTTGAGTAGCGTGGACTTACCAGAACCCGAGGCACCCATGATGCCCACGAACTCACCCTTGCCGACAGCGAACGACACGTCGACCAGCGCGCGAGTCGCATTATTGCGCCCGCCGTACACCTTCTCGATATGCTGGACCTCGAGAATCGGCGTTCCGACAACGGTGTTGCCGAGGCCTGCGCCCGCAGCGCCCGCGGGCCCGTCAAAAGCCACACGCGCCGCGCGCGGAACCTCACCGTTCCCGCTTGTAGAACCGCCCATCACTTCCGCTGGCACCTGGGGTCCCTGATTACCGCTCTTTCCAAACATCATCTTTGTCATCCCTTTCGTATTCCGTGCGCCCATCTTACCCGCTGACCACTGAGAGAATCGCCAGCATTCCTGTGGCGAGCACGGCCATGACGCACAGCCAAACGGTCATCTCGACCTGCGACATGCTCGCCTGGATCATCGCCCCCTCGTGCATGGACCCCGCGGTTGACACGTGCAGCATCTCTTCGTTCATGATGTGTCCTCTCTCACACGGTGGCGTGCGAACTTCTGGGCCACCCTTCCTTTCTTCGACCCCTATACTCGCAGGGCGGGTCCCTCGCAACCATCGATTTGGCTTACAGCATGGTTGCATTCGTGTAAGGTTGCTTGTGAAAAACAAAACGAGGACTCAGATGTGCTGGATTGGGCTTGCACATACAAGCGTGCGGGCATCCCGCCTTTGCGCGCCTTGCGCCCTATGAGCCAGAAACGAGGTGACCTATGAAAACCGTGCACGTCGCCGCGGGCATCATTCAGCGAGACGGCGGCGAGATTCTCGCTGTTCAACGCGGGTATGGAGCCATGGCGGGCCTCTGGGAGTTCCCGGGTGGCAAAGTGGAGCACGGGGAGAGCGCCCAAGACGCTTGCAGGCGCGAGATTCTGGAGGAGCTCGACGTCCGCATCACGAGCCTGCAGGATTTCTACACCCTCGAGTATGACTATCCCGACTTTCACCTCTCCATGAACTGCTTCTTCTGCCAGCTCGACCCCGAGTCGGGCGAGGTTGCGGCAAACGATCGGCAGCGAGCAATGCGGTGGGTACCGCAGATGTCGCTCACCACGCTCGAGTGGATGCCGGCCGATGTTGAGCTTGTCGAGCTCTTGGTGCAGCTGGCCGAAGACGCAGCACATACGGACGAAGTCGCTACGGAGGAGGGCTCCTCGCAGCCGTCCTCAAGCACAGGGAGAGCGTATGCGCCGGATGTTTCGCCCGCGCCCCGCAAGGGCGCTCACAAGAAGCCTGCCCGCAAAACGAAAGCCCGCCGCAAGGGCGCCCGCAAGAAGCCCGACCTGCTCGACGGCGTCGACACGTCCCATCTCTCCGATGCCCAAACCGCGCTTGTGCGCCGGAGGGCTGCGGTGCGCAAGTCCATGCAGGGCAACAAACGGCGCGACACTAAACCCGAAATGCTAGTTCGACAGCGCCTCCGCGCAGCAGGGCTCACGGGCTATCGCCTCGACTGGGCAAAGGCCCCCGGTCGCCCTGACATCGCGTTCCCGGGCCGCAAGATCGCCATCTTCGTCAACGGGTGCTACTGGCATCGCTGCCCTCACTGCAACCCCAGTATGCCCAGCAAAAATGTCGAGTTTTGGGAGGCGAAGTTCCGCCGCAACGTCGAGCGCGACAAGCGGGCGCTCGCCGAGCTCGATGAGATGGGCTGGACCGCGCTGAGCATCTGGGAATGCGAACTCAAGCGCGACACGATTGATGAGACCATGGAGCGTGTAATCGAAACGGTACGCAGCGCCCCAACTAACCGTTAGGAGCCCTCATGCAGATGAGCATGTTTCAAGCCGAAGAATACGGAGACCTGCAGCGCCTGATAGACGGCCTGTTCATCGGCAGACAAACCATCGACCGACTCGACCTGATCGTGCAGGCGGAGATCCTAGACCTCTCGCCCGACCTGATCGAAATCGTAAACCTCGTGCCCCCTGGGACCTATGACCGGCCGCGCCTCTGCGATCAGATCAACTCGGCGCTCGCCGCACATGGCTGGGGTGCCACCTACGGGACCGTCGAATAACAAGCGAGTGCCGCCCTAGGCGGATTCTGCCTTTTTGCAGGCAAGCGCCATGTACCCCATGCCGATAATCGCCGCACTCGCCGAACCCGCGAGAATCGCGGCCTTGGCGGCGAGCATCTCAAACGGCTCTACGGGGAACGCCAGCCCGGAAATGAGAATCGACATCGTGAACCCGATGCCGCCCAATATGCCCACGCCTACAATATGACGCCACGTCACATGGCGCGGCAACTCCGCGATACCAAGCTTCAACAGCACAAACGTCGTGCCCACAATACCGATGGGCTTGCCCAGCAGCATGCCAAAATATGTGCCCATCGCCACGGGATCGAGCGCCAGCTGTACCAGATCGACACCGACCAAGCGCACCTGGGCGTTCACAAAGGCGAACAGCGGCAGGATGGCGAAATTGACCACCGTGGAGATCCTGCGCTCAAGCCGCACGAGCGGCGGGGACACACGGTGCATCACGCGCTCGGCCCCAAGCGTGGCATGCGTAAAGTCGTGCTGCCCCAAAATGTGCGCGTCTTCATCGTAGCAATCCACCAGATCGGGCATGTAGCCTCGCATCCAATCGGTTAGATTGTCTAACCTAATACCCGAGCGCGCCGGGATGGCAAACGCCAGGATGACACCCGCGAGCGTCGCGTGCACGCCCGACTTGAACAGGCACACCCACAGGAAGAGACCGCCCACCATATACGGCGCAAGGCGGTAATGCTGCGTCTTGTTGAGCATGAACAGCCCTACCGTGACCACGGCAGCCGCGCCGAGCCACATGAGATCGGGGGCCTGTCCGTAAAACAGGGCGATTGCCGCGATGGAGATGAGGTCGTCGGCAATGGCGAGCGTCGAGAAAAACACGCGCACGCCCGCGGGCACGCGATTGCCCAGCAGCGAAAGAACACCGAGCGCGAAGGCGATGTCCGTCGCCATGGGAATTGCCCACCCGTTGGTGGCGCCACCGCGATTGAGCAGCGCATATATCGTTGCGGGAACCACTACGCCGCCCACGGCGGCAAGCATCGGCAGCAACGCCTGCCGCGGGCGCCTGAGCTCCCCCACCGTCATCTCGTACTTGAGCTCAATGCCCACAAGCAAAAAGAAGAACGCCATCAAAAAGTCGTTCACGAACATCTCGACGGAGATCGCCACAGCGTGCGTCCCGACACCGATGTAGATCGGCTCCATCAGAATATGGTGAACCGCCTCGTAGGCGTCACTGTTGGCGCACATCACGGCTGCGATTGCCGCAGCCACCATCACCGCCGCGGCGATGGTGCCGTTCTCGGAGATGCGCTCCCAGATGTCGCGGCGCTCAATGCGTTTGCGCTGCGTCTCGTCGAATAGCTGCTCGCGCGCACCAAGCTGCTCCCGTGCGTCCATGGCACTCCTCGTCTCGCCCGCGGTCGAACTGAGAACCCAGCGCGCACAACTCCCGCGCCGTAGCGCCCGGGCCGCGCGTCCCCACTCGAATCCTTACGCCACACCAAACGGGCGGTAACCAAAACGGCTCGCATCTGCTCTCGATGGAGCCGCCCGTGTCGCGTCTTACTGGAGAATATCCTACCCAGACAACCCAGCTAAACGACACATGTTCATCATCGGTTCTAGAGCGATTCCATATATGCGAAGGCGCCGCACTCCAAAGAATGCGGCGCCTTCGTTATCGTTTGTGATTCCTAGTTGGCGGCAAGGATGGGAGCGGCGACCTGCTTCTTGCGGGACAGCACGCCGGGCATCCACACGCCCTCGGCCACGTCCTCGATCTCGAGGCCCTTCTGCGCGGCGGCGGTGTCGCCCTCGAGCAGGACCTGGGAGCCCTCCTCCATGATGTCGGTCAGGCAAAGCACGATGCCGTCGGCGTCCTTGTCGGCCTGATACGCGCGCATGGCCTCGCGAATCTCGGGGATCATGCCGAGCGCGCGGGACTTGTCGACCGTCTCATACTGGCCAATGAGGAGCTTCTTGCCGGCGACCTCGAACATCTTGATGTCGTTGCCCACCATCTCGGCGGCGGTGAAGGAGCCGGACGGACGAGTGAGGAAAACCTCCATGCCGAACTTGACCGGATCGACGCCAATCTGCTCGCCGAGCTTCTTGGCAATCACGGCGTCCACGGCGGTGGCGGTGGGGCTCTTGAGCATGAGGGTGTCGGTCATCATGGCGGAAAGCAGCAGCTTTGCCTGGGTATCGGAAGGCTCAACGCCAAGCACGTCGAACAGCTTGGCCACGATGGAGCAAGAGGAGCCCCAGGGCAGGGCGACGATGTGCAGCGGAGCGGCGGTGGTGAAGCCACCGAAACGGTGGTGGTCCACGACGCCGAAGATGGTGGCGTTCTCAAGACCCGCGACGGACTGGCCGGGCTCATTGTGGTCGCACAGAATGACGCGCTGAGCCTCTTCGCCCTCGGCGGCGGGCTCGATGGCGTCGATGAGCGTCGGGACGGGGACGCCGGCGTCCTCGAGCAGCTTGGCGGACTCGGCAGGCAGCGGGCCGAGGCAGCACGCGGTGTAGGTGTTGCCGTCGAACTCGACCTGGTTGAGCAGCTGGGACAGGACAACGGACGACATTATGGCGTCGTTGTCGGGGTTCTGGTGTCCAAACACGAGGACGTTAGCCATGAGGGTTCCTCCCTTGTAGTGGATGCACATATAAAGCTATTGTAACGCGCAGACGACGGCGCGCCACCATTGTGAACGCGCGGTATCATACCGTGCGGAATACGAACACCCCGCCCTTTGATGCCGGCGCCCTTCCGAGAGCGAACACGCGCCGACGGGGTATATCTGTGCGCACGTCCGCCTCACAAGCGGCACGAACTTGGCCAATTCTGCCGATTCTTGCCGCTCGTGATGCGGACTTCGTCTCGATGATTGGAGTCTCATGCTCGCCGACTACCACGTTCACACCGAATTCTCCGACGACTCCGTCCTTCAACTCGAAGACGTCTGCAGCCTTGCTATCGAGCGTGGCATCGACGAGATCTGCATCACCGACCACGTGGACTACGGCGTGCGCCCCGACTGGGACGAATATCGCCGCGACCCCTCAAGCGCCAGAATCTTTGAGGGCAAGCCCTCGATCAACGTTGACTACGAGCGCTATTTCCCTGCGATCGAGCGCGTCCGCGAGCGCTTTGCGCCAGAGCTCTCCGTCAAAACCGGCATGGAATTCGGTGTTCAGTCGCACACCGCCAACCGATTCCACGCGCTCTTTGAACAGTTTGCCGACAACTGGGACTTCATCATCCTTTCCATTCACCAAGTGGGCAACGAGGAGTTCTGGAACGGCACCTTCCAGCAGGGCCGCACGCAAGCTGAATACAACATGCAGTATTACGAGGAGATGCTCCGCGTGGTGCAATCGTTTGACGACTGGTCTGTGCTCGGGCACCTTGACCTGATCAAACGCTACGACCAGCTGGGGCCCTGGCCCGATTCGAACGCCCGCGACATCATTGCCGAGATTCTTAAAGAGGCGATCCGTCGCGGCAAGGGCATCGAGCTCAACACGTCCTCCATTCGCTATGGGCTGTCCGACCTCGCGCCCAGCACCCAGATCCTGCGTCTGTACCGCGATCTTGGCGGCAGCATCCTCACAACAGGCAGTGACTCGCATAAGCCCGAGCATCTAGGGGCGCACATCCCCATGATGCGCGAGCGCCTGAAGGACATCGGCTTTACCGAGTTCTGCACGTTTGATCACATGGAGCCCATCTTCCACAGGCTCTAACCAAAATCAGGTCAGGGCTGCCCGCAAGGTCGCGTACCCGCCCTTGCGGGGCTTCGAACACCCGTCTTTCAGCGGGCGCACCGCGGCGCGCCCAGCCTTCGTGGCCTCGCCCCATCCAGCCCATATCCGTCCCCCTCCATCAGCTTCGGAGCATCTATGGCATCTCTTCTTCTCGCCGTCATCTATCTCACCTTTATTTCGCTGGGTCTCCCCGATTCGCTCCTGGGTACCGCTTGGCCCGTCATACATATCGACCTCGGCGCTCCCATTGCTGCTCAAAGCGTCATCTCGATCATCATCTCGTGCTGCACCATCGTGTCCTCGCTGCTCACCGCTCGACTTGTGCATCGCCTTGGCACGGGGCGCCTCACGGCGCTTTCGGTTGCCCTCACCGCTGGGGCGATTCTCGGCTTCTCCGCGGCCCAATCGTTTTGGCAGCTCTGCCTCATCGCCCTCCCCTACGGACTCGGAGCGGGTGCGATCGACTCGGTTCTCAACAACTATGTTGCCCTTCATTACGGAGCGCGCCACATGAGCTGGCTCCATTGCTGCTGGGGCATTGGCGCGAGCATTGGCCCACTTGTTATGGGTTGGGCGCTGGCAGGGCCCATGAGCTGGCATGGAGGATACATCGCGATTGGCATCATTCAGGCCGCAATCACCGCCGTCTTGCTCTTCTCGCTTCCGCTTTGGAAAACCACCGACCCCCGCGCAGTCGACGGCGACGAGCCTTCCGCCGCAAGCTCCGAGCCCGCCAACTCCGATGACACGAGCAGCCCTCTTACCAATCGTGAGCTGCTCAGGCTTCCCGGAGCCATCGCGTCAATCGGGTCGTTTGGCTGTTACTGTGCTCTTGAGGGCTCTGTTGGACTGTGGATCGCAAGCTACCTGGTCATGGTTCGCGGAATAGGCACGGCAACGGCGGCGTCCATCGTCGCCCAGTTCTACCTCGGCATCACCGTCGGCCGACTTGTTTCCGGCTTCATCGCGCAATGGCTTACCAGCGAAAACCAGATTCGCGTTGGACAGGCGCTCATCGCATGCGGCCTGCTGGGCCTGCTGGCGCTCGATGGAACAGTCGCCGCGGGCGTCTCCATTCTTCTCATGGGTTTGGGTTGCGCGCCCATTTACCCCAGCATCGTCGCCCTTACGCCTAAGCGCTTTGGATCGAAAGCGTCGCAGGGGCTGGTCAGCCTTCAGATGGCCTGCGCTTATGCGGGCTCGATGCTCGTTCCGCCCATCTTCGGGCTCGTCGCGGAGGCTGGCGGGGCGGCGCTCATTCCCGTCATGATCGCCGCGCTTTTCTGCGCAAACACCGTTCTTGCCGAGCTTGCGGTGCGTAAAACCGGGGGAAACGCAAAAAGCGCGGCGCGCTAACGGAGCATGTGCACCGTGGCGCGCCGCGCTACCCTGCGCTTGCACCTCGCAGGGAGAAGCACCCAGCGTCTTCCGAGTTATACCTCGCAGGAAGAGGCTCGCAGCGCCACGTAAGCAGCGCCGATGATGCCCGCGTCGTTACCCAGCTCGGCGACCTCAATGGGAGTCTTCACGCTAACGGATAGGGCGCGAGCGGCAAACTTGGAGCGCAGCTGCTCGAGATACACATCGGCAGAGGCGGATGCGCCGCCGCCCAAAACGTACACCTCGGGGTCGACCACGGCAGAAATGATCTGGAGACCACGCGACAGGTACTCGGTCATGGCGTCCACGGCAGCCAGGGCAACCTCGTCGCCCTCGCGGCACGCCTGGAACACAGAGCGGGAATCGCTCGTACCGGACAGCTCGATGGGCTCAACGCCGCGGGCCTCGCACTCGCGCAGGTAATTGCTCACCACGCCCGTTGCCGAGGCATACTGCTCCAAACAGCCCTTGTTGCCGCAGCCGCACGTGCGCGTCTCGTCGGGATTGACGCACATGTGGCCAATCTCGCCGCCCGCGCCAAATGCACCGTCGATGACGTCGCCGTTCACCACGACGCCGCCGCCCAAACCGGTGCCGATCGTGACCATCACCATGCTGCGATGACCCTTGGCGCTACCACGCCAAAGCTCGCCCATGGCGGCAGCATTCGCGTCGTTCACATATCGCACGGCCGCGTTGGGGCAACGAGATTCAAGAGCCGCCTTGAGCTCCGGCGCGTTGATCTTGATGTTTGCCGCAAGCGTGATGTTGCCGCTGGCGGGCACCGGGCAGGGAAGCGCCAGGCCGACGCCGCGCACAAACAGCATGGGCTGCTGGACGGAACCCATGAGCTCCTCGATACCGCCCACGACCGCAGCGTATCCGGCTTCCTCGGCAAGAGACGGCGTGGGAACGCTCACCTTACCAAGCAGGGTACCGTTCTCGTCGAACAACCCCTCCTTAACGGAGGTGCCACCCACATCGATACCGATGTAATACTGCTTGCTGTCGGGCATTGCCGGCTCCTTTCGATACACGGGCTCGAAAGCCCGCCTCAATCACCAGCCCCCACTATACCGCTATCGCGCGCGCCCATGTGACATCGCCCGCCTTCGGGCCATCCATGTCCCGTCGCGTCGCCGCACCCGCCGCGCCTTGCCGCCGCTCCTCCCCCTACGCGAGTGAGCGCTTTTCCTATCTTTGAGAATCTCAAACGAAGGAAAAGCGCTCACTCGAGATCGCAGGCTGAAGCGAAGGGGGATCGCGGGTTGAAGCGAAGGAGGAATCTCAGGTTGAAACGAGGCGATTGCAAGTTGAGGCGACGGGGCCGCGCCCGCTTTTGACCTACTTTCGATCGAGCGAGAACAACAGCCCCAGTAATACGCCGAACAAAGCGGGCGCAACCCAGCCCAGGCCGACATCCGCCAACGGCGCGGCGTCCAGACCCGCCAGCGCGCCTGGGAAGAACGCATCGCGCACCGCCGTGAGCACGCTCACGATGCCCGTCAGGCCCACGACGCACGGCCACAGGGCCGGCATGCGATCGCACACCTTGTACAGCATACCCATCACAACCAGCACAATCGCCATGGGATACATGGCGTTGAGCAGCGGCACCGAAAACGCCAGGATGGCATCGAGGCCAAAGTTGGACACCACGCAAGAGAAGACCGCAAACCCGAGCGCCCACGTACGATAGGAAACGCGCGGGAACTCGTCGGCGAAATATGTGCCGCAGCAGCTGATGAGGCCGATGCAGACGTTAAGGCACGCGAGCAGGAAGATTGCAGCAACAACCACGGTTCCCACCACGCCAAAGTGCTGGCCCGCAGAGGCGGCGAGGATCTCTGCTCCGTTCGTTGCGTTGGGCATCTCGGCGGCGATGTTCACGCCCACAAGGGCAAGGCCGCAATAAATGCCACCCATGAGCAGGCCGGCAAAAATACCCGCACGCGAGACCTCGCGCGTGAGACCGGCGTCATCCGTGACGCCCAGCTCGCGGATATTCGTGGCGATGACGATGCCGAATGTCAGGGACGCGAGTAGGTCCATGGTCTGATACCCCATGAGGAATCCCGACATCGCAGGCGCCGAAGCGTAGGTGCTATGTGCAGCCTGCAAAGCGGGTGCGGGGTCGAACAGCGCGGCGCCGATCACAAAAACCAGCAGAGCAATGAGCGCGGGGCCGGTGATGCGGCCGAGCAGGCGCGTCAGCGCGTTGGGGTGCATCGCGAGCAGGTAGGCGGCGGCAAAGAAGACAACCGAGAACAGCAGGCGCGCCATCTCGAGCGATATACCCGCCGGAAGCAGCGGCTCGAACATCTCGAACGACGTCGACGACGTGCGCGGAATGGCCAGACAGGGACCAATTGCCAGGTAAATCGCCGCCACGAACACGTGCGCGAACAACGGATGGACGCGCGAGGCAAGGTCGCGGATAGTGCCAGCAAGACCAACCGCGATGATGCCCATCATCGGAAGGCCGATGCCCGTGATGAGGAAACCGATCATGGCGGGAACCACGGCTTCACCCGCCTGCAGGCCAAGTAACGGCGGAATAATCAGGTTGCCCGCGCCGAAGAACATCGAAAATAGCGTGACGCCCACAAAAAGGGACTGTCTGGAGGTCAGCTTGCCGGTGGTCATAGTCGCTCCGCTCACGAGGCTGAAAGATTGTGCTGGTACTTTACCAGAGCGGAGTTATTCCCACAACACGGAGAGCCGGCGCAGCGGGCTTCGCGTCAAGCAAGGAAACGCAGGCATATGGGCCGCAGCGAGGGTAAGAATGTCGAAAATGAGCCTGCATTGGGGCGCGATTTTTGACAATCTTACCCTCATCCACAACGCCATGGGCCCGATACCACCCGCCTGCAACATCCCCCAGCGCCATTGGCAGAAAGTGGGCCAAAGGTGCCGGGGGGGGGCATTGGACAGGTGCCGGGGTTTTACGAAACGCACGCCGGCGCGGGCGCACACCTCTACGTCAACTTGACGATAGGCGCGAACCCCTTCATGAGCTTCTTGGTCTGACCAGAGCGCTCAAACTGAACCTCGATCATGTCGCCCGCGGCGGAGATGACCGTGCCCGGGCCAAACGTCTTGTGGCTCACGCGGTCGCCGGCAGCAAAGCTCGTCGCGGCGGCAGCGGCATCGCGCTCACGCTCAACCGTCGCGGAGACCTGCGTCTTCTTGGGGCGCGGCGCACCCGACCCAAACGTCGCGGGCTTGCGGGAGGTCGAGCCCACATCGGAGCCCGTCGCGCCCACACGCCCCGCGTCGGGACTGATGCTCGTGCGCCGCTGAGCCCCCGGCGTCGAGCGCGTGTACGATCCGAACACGCGGCCTCCGTACATGTCGGAGCCCCGGCCCGAACCAAACGTACCGCGTCGATCGCCGCGCTTCTCCCAGCCAGTGCCCTCGAAACCAGACGAGCCGATGCCCGAGAACTCAATGTGCTCGGCAGGAATCTCGTTTACAAAACGCGAACGCGGGTTGGCCTGCGTTGAGCCGTACGTGCGACGCGTGGCCGCATAGGTAAGGAACAGCCGCTTGCGTGCGCGCGTGATGGCAACGTAGGCCAGGCGGCGCTCCTCTTCCAGCTTCGCGGGGTCGTCGTCCGTCCAACCGGCGACATGCGGGAAGATGCTCTCCTCCATACCGGCCACGAACACGGCGGGGAACTCCAAGCCCTTTGCGGAATGCACGGTCATCATGGTAATGGCGTGCGTGTCGCCGGCGAGTGCGTCGAGATCGCTGCGCAGGGCGAGCCACTCGAGCAGAGCGGGCAGAGCCTTGCAGGCGAGCGGGCCGTACATGCGCTCGACCTCGGCTGCGGCCAGCGCGGCGGCGGTGGGAACAGGGGCGGATACCACGGCAGGATCTGACGGCGTACCTGCCAGGGCTCCGGCTCCCGCGGCCATCGCAGCCCCCGCGGCGCCCACGCCCCCCGCAGCCCCCGCAACCGATGCGGAAACCGGCGCAGGGACGTCCGCCACGCCGGCGGCGCGCAGCTCCTCAAGGCTCTCGAGCGTGCCCTCGATATCCTCGTGCGTCTCCTCAAATTCAGCGGCGACGCCCAGGAATTCCTGGATGTTCTCGGCGCGGCTTTCGGCCTCCATCGTGGCCTCGGCACGAAATGCCTGCACCAGGCCGCTCTTGTCCACGATCATCTCGACGACGTCCTTGAGCTCGCCGTCCATGCGACGCCCCTCGCGCACAATGTTCACAAAGCCGCCCAGGGCGTTGCGGACCTTGGCGGAGAACATCCCCGTCTCGGCGGTGGCAATTTCGCACGCCTGGAAGAACGAGCACCCGTTGAAGCGCGCCAGGTCCTCGATTTTGGAAATCGACGTGGAGCCAATACCGCGGCGCGGCGTGTTGATGACGCGCTTGACGCTCATCTCGTCGGCGGGGTTCACGATCATCTTGAGGTACGCCATGACGTCGCGGATCTCGGCACGATCGAAGAATCGCGTGCCGCCCACGATCTTGTACGGCACGCCGGCGCGCAGGAACATATCTTCCAAGATACGGGACTGCGCGTTTGTGCGGTAAAAGACCGCCATGTCGTCGTAACTCATGCCGGTGGCACGGAGTTTCTCGATCTCAGCGGCGATCCAGCGCCCCTCGTCGCGCTCGTCGCTCGCCTGGTACGCCTGGATTTTCTCGCCGTCGCCGAGATCGGTGAACAATCGCTTGTCCTTGCGCTGCGAGTTGTTGCGCACCACCGCGTTGGCGGCGCCGAGGATATGGCCGGTAGAGCGGTAGTTTTGCTCGAGCTTGACCACCTTCGCCCGCTTGAAGTCCTTCTCGAAATCGAGGATGTTCGAGATGTCGGCGCCGCGCCAGGAGTAAATGGACTGGTCGTCGTCGCCCACAACCATGAGGTTCTGGTACTTGGCGGCGAGCAGGTTGGCGATCTCGTACTGAACGTGGTTGGTGTCCTGGTACTCGTCGACGCTGATGTAGCGGAAGCGCTCCTGGTACTTCTCGAGCGCCTCGGGGCGAGTGCGCAGCAAGTCGAGCGTGCGGACGAGCAGGTCGTCGAAGTCCATGGCGTTTGCCGCGCGCAGGCGACGCTCCAACTCCAGGTACACCTGACCGGCCTTTTGCTCCTGCGGGGAATTCGCCTTCTCGATGAACTCCTCCGGGCCGATCATGGCGTTTTTCGCCGTGGAGATCTTGGAGCGGATCATGTTGATGGGGTACTGCTTTTGCTCGATGCCGAGCTGCGTCATGATCTCGCGCACCATGCGGCGGGAGTCATCGTCATCGTAGATGGTGAATTGGCCGGTGTAGCCGAGCAGGTCGGCATCCTCGCGCAGGATGCGCACGCACATGGCGTGGAACGTGCACACCCACATGCCGCGCATGCCACCGTCGGGGAGCATGGCGGAAAGGCGCTCGCGCATCTCGGCCGCGGCCTTGTTGGTGAACGTGATGGCGAGAATCTGCCAAGGGCGAATGCCCAGGTCGCCAATCATGCGGGCAATGCGGAAGGTGAGGACGCGCGTCTTGCCGGAGCCGGCGCCCGCGAGCACGAGCAGCGGGCCCTCGGTGGTGAGGACCGCTTCGCGCTGAGCGGGGTTGAGCGAGTCGATATCGACCAGGGGACGCGCGGGGGCTGAGCTGGGCGCAGGGGCCGGCACATACGCGGCGGGCTCCACGGCCGCGGGCCCGTAGTCCACAGGCACATAATCCGCAGGGACCTCAACTTGCTCGGCAACCGCACCATAGGCGTCAAGCGGAACAACGTCCGGCTCGGGCGCGACCTGTGCCCCCTGCGCCAACTCGGCCTGTGCATCCGGCATCGCCGCAGGATTCCCCACCGACGCCGGCACAGAGGCCACCGTATCCCACAAATTCGGCTGATCGGTCATGCTCTCACTCCAAAATACATCGCGGCCAGCCTGCGGGCCGGCACTCGTTTAGCCCAATCAGTATACCGAGGCGCATGGACAAAGCGACAATGCCCTAAAACCAACCACATGTACCCCGGCGGCACCCGAAAAACCTCGATTGTGGCCAGGCTTAGCCCGGAATCGGGCGAAAAGGTAACGGATATCATGACGCTCCGAGTAGAAGCCCTTTCTGGGCATCATTTGCCCAGATACATTCGTTTATTTTTGACGTGTACTCGGACGTATCAGAAATTCGTTACCTTTTCGCCCGATTTGCGGCAGCCAACGCCGGCCGAATGACGTTCCGCCGCTTTGCCGCCTTCTACGCGCCCACGCGGGTCACGTCGTAAGGCGTGGTTTGGTACACATAGTAGTTGAGCCAATTGGTGTAGATGAGCTGCGCCTGCGCACGCCACGTGCACAGCGGCTCGCGCGTGGGGTCGTCGTTGGGGAAGTAGTTCACCGGCACGTCGGGGTCGATCCCCGCGCGCACGTCGCGCTCGTACTCGAGGCGCAGCGTGTCGGCGTCGTACTCAGGATGCCCAAAGACAAAGAACCGACGACTGTCCACGCTCTTCACCAAATACAAGCCGGCATCGGGAGAACTCGCGATCACCTCGAGCTCGGGGTGAGCGCGCACCGCGTCCTCGTCGACGCCGGTATAGCGCGAGTGAACTGCATAAAAGCGGTCGTCCAGACCGCGCACCAGCGGGGAGTTGGCCTTCTCGATGCCGTGCTCGTATACGCCCGACAGTTTTGCAGAAAGCTCGTGCTTGTCGATGCCGTAGTGGTGAAAAAGCCCCGCCTGCGCTCCCCAACAAATGTGCAGCGTGGAATGCACGTTGGTGGTCGACCAATCCATGATGTCCACCAATTCATCCCAGTAGTCCACATCCGCGAAGTCGAGCTTCTCAACCGGGGCGCCGGTGATGATCAGCCCATCGAAGCGCTCGTTGCGGACCTCGTCGAACGTGCGGTAGAAGGTCTCCAGATGCTCGGGGGAAACGTTTTTCGCCTCGTGGCTGCGCGTGCGAAGCAGCTCAACCTCAATTTGCAGAGGCGTGTTGGAGAGCTTGCGCATGATCTGCGTCTCGGTGGCGATCTTGGTTGGCATGAGGTTCAAGATGAGCACGCGCAGGGGACGGATGTCCTGGTGCAGCGCGCGGAATTCGGTCATGACGAAGATGTTCTCGCTCTCGAGCGCCGCGGTTGCGGGCAGGGCGTCGGGGATGCGAATGGGCATACGGGCCTCCTTGTTGCACGTCCCCCTATGGTACGACACTCGGGGCGCGGTGCGGGCATCGAGCCGTTCGAACGGCGCGCCGGCTCCTGCTGCGGGCGGGCTCCCGGCGCGCGCCCGTCCCTACCGTAGGCTCGCCTCATACGCCGCAATCGCCTCGAGGAACGCCTCGCCGTAGTCGGCCGCCTTTTTCTCGCCAATGCCGCTGACCTCGAGGAGCTCTTCGCGCGTCGCAGGGCGCCTACGGCACATGCCGCGCAACGTGGCGTCCGAGCAAATGATGTACGCGGGGACACCGTGCTCGTCGGCAAGCTCCTTTCGCAGCGCGCGCAAATCTTGAAACAGTTCGCCGTCGTCGCCCACGCGCGGGCGCGCATCGAGTGCCGATTCCTCTCGGGCCAGGTCGACCGCGCGCTGCACGCGCTGCGTGCGACGGCTCTGCACGGTACGCCGCTTCACCGTAAACGTAAACGGCTCCCTGGACGGCGCCCCAAGCGGCACCCCCTGCACGCCCGCCGCGGCGTCCTCCGGCCCCGCCGCGCCGGCGCAGGCCGCACTACCTCCCAGCACTTCGCCCGAACGCGGACCCAGCCCAACCACGGGATACGTCCCTTGGGACTGCTCGAGATACCCCCGTCCAATGAGCTGATCGATCACCTCGCGAATGCATTTGACGGGCACCTCCGCAAGCGCGCCATACCCACTCGCCGCATCCAACCCCATGGTGCGGATCTTCTCGGTGTTCGCTCCGTGCAAGACATCGGCAACCAACGCCTTGCCAAAACGGCCGCCCATCGTGTGCACCATCTCCACGGCAGCCCGGGCCACCTCGGTCACATCCTCAACGTCAAACGACGCAAGGCAGTTCGAGCAGTTCCCGCAGCCCTCAGCAGCCCCCTCGACGACGCCCAAGACGCCCGCATCGCCAAAATACCGCAGGATATAGGACCGCAGGCACCCCGTTGTCTTGCAATAGCCCTCCATTTGGGCGAGCAGGCGGTGACGGTTGCGACGCGAAAACTCCCGCTCGTCGGGCGAAAGAGCGTCGTCGGGCACGTCTTTCTCGATAAAGTATCGACGCAGCCCAAAATCCCGCTCGTTCCACAGCAGATAGCACGCGGCCGGGTCCCCATCGCGCCCCGCGCGGCCCGCCTCCTGGTAATACGCCTCGATGCTCTCGGGCACATTGTTGTGAATGACGTAGCGCACGTTAGGCTTGTCGATGCCCATGCCAAACGCATTGGTGGCAACCATGAGCGGCGCCGCATCGGAGATGAATGCCCCCTGCGCATCGCGCCGATCCTGGGCGCTCATGCCCGCGTGATACCGAGCAACGCGGATCCCGTAGCTCAAAAGCTCCTGGGCCAACGCCCCCGACAGCTCGTCCACGGCACGGCGCGTGGCGCAATACACGATGCCGCTCTCGTCGGCATGCGCAACCGCGTAATCGCGAATCCAATTCGCCTTGGCCTTGTCGCCCATCTCCTCCACGTTAAACGACAGGTTTGCCCGGTCAAAGCCGGTGACCACCGTTTTGGGCGAGTTCAAGCCCAGCATCTCGCAGATGTCCGCGCGCACGCGGTCGGTCGCGGTCGCCGTGAATGCAGCGACCACCGGGCGTCGCGGGAGCTTGCCTATGAATTCGGCTATCTGCAGGTAGCTGGGACGAAAATCCTGGCCCCACTGCGAGACGCAATGCGCCTCGTCAACCGCGATGAGCGGCAAACCGATGCCACCCGGCGCGGCGGCGCTCTGCGCAAACGCAAGGAAACGCTCGTCGGACAAGCGCTCCGGCGCCACGTACATGATTTGATACCAGCCCTCGGATGCGCGTTTGAGCACCGTGTTTTGCTGGGCGGGCGTAAGCGACGAGTTGAGGTAGCTCGGGCGCGCGCCCGCCTCCTTGAGCGCGCGGACCTGATCGCCCATGAGCGAGACCAAAGGCGAGATCACCAGCGTGATGCCGGGAAGCGTCAGCGCGGGCACCTGATAGCACACGGACTTTCCGGCGCCCGTGGGCATGACGCCGAGCGCGTCGCTGCCCGCCATAATCGCGTCCACCATGAGCTGCTGACCTGGGCGAAACGCGCTATAGCCAAAGTATCGCTTGAGGATTTCGAGTGCCGTGTCCATCGCAGCCCTTGCCTCTCGTGCCGAAGGGCCCCATCTCGCGCCCCATGCCGTCGGGTGACATCTTACCCCGCCGCCGTCCCACCGCTGAACGCGGATTGCGCATGTGCAGTTGCACGCCCTCCGAAATGTGCGTTCTCCGTGCTACAATCGCTCGGCATACCCTGCACCAACAGCTGTTTGAAAAGGAGCACACGTGGCGAACGCCGTTGACCAGCTCACAGATCGCGCGCTCGAACTCGCGCGGCTCACCATCGTCCGCCGCATCATCACCGCCATCGCGGTGGTCATCTCCGCCCTGATTCAAACGTTCCTCATCCAGGCGTTCGTGTGGCCCGCCGACCTCCTTCCCAGCGGCTTCACCGGCGTCGCCGTCCTGCTCGACCGCATCACCTCTCTCGGAGGCATCCGCATCGACACCTCCCTCGGCATGCTGGCGCTTAATATCCCCGTGGCCCTCATGTGCTGGAACGGCATCAGCAAGCGCTTCGTCATCTTCTCGATGGCCCAAGTGGCGCTTTCCTCGCTCTTTCTCAATATGTTTAGCTTCGCACCGCTTCTGGGCGATAAGAACATGCTCATCATCTTTGGCGGCGTGGTCTCGGGCCTCTCAATTGCCATCGCGCTCAAGGCGGGCGCTTCGACAGGCGGCACCGACTTCATCGCCCTGTGGGTCTCCAACCACACGGGCAAGACCATCTGGGGCATCATCTTTGCGTTCAACTGCCTCATCCTTGTAATCTTTGGCTGGATGTTCGGCTGGGACAACGCCGCGTATTCAATTGTGTTTCAGTTTATTTCGACCAAAACGATCGACAGCTTTTACCATCGCTACGACCGCGTGACCTTGCAGATCACCACGCGTCTGGCCGACGAGGTCATGACCGCCTACGTCAATCATTTCCAGCACGGCATCAGCTGCGCCGAGGTTATTGGCGGGTACAGCCGCGAGAAGATGTACCTGCTCCATACGGTCGTGTCGACCTACGAGAGCCAGGACATCATCAAGCTCGTGTGCGACGTCGACCCCAGCGCCGTGATCAACGTGTTCCACACCCTCAATTTTGTTGGCGGCTGGTGGGGCGGCCATGTGGACGAGCCCATTCCCACGGCCGTCCCCGATCCCGACAAGCCGGCGCGCCTGTTGTCCAAGCAAGCGCGCCGTCATGAGCCCGCCGGCCTGCAGCAGGACGACGGCAGGTAGACCCGCGCTACAGCACGAACCGATAGCGGCTTCCCACGTAATACTGACGGCCGATGCACACGGGGTTGTCGTCTTTGTCGGCAAAGCAGGCGTTCAAAAACAGCAGCGGATCGCCCGCCGATATCGCCAGCCTCGACGCCTGCTCCTGCGAGGCGCGAACCGCCTCGACGGTGCGCTGGGGCGTGCGCTCGGGACGACGCCCGCCCACCTGCGTGATGCAGTCGAACAGCGAGATGTCCTCGAGGTCCATGGTGAGCAGCTCCTGATAGCCCTCATAGGGCAAAAAGACGTTCTCCTCAAAAATGGGCTGCCCGTCGGCGGTTCGGATGCGCTGGATATACAGCAGCAGCGCCTGTTCATCGAGGCCGAAGAACTTTGCCTCTTCCGAACGGACCGGCACGATCAGGCGGTTGATCACGTGGGCGCCCGGAACCATATCGTTGTCGCGGCACACATCGGTGAAGCTGCGGGCGACGGTGTACTGCAAAAGGCGGCGGTTGATGTGAGGCGTGCTCACAAAGGTGCCTCGTCCCTGCTGTTTTACCAGGTAGCCCTCGGCGCACAGATCCTCAACGGCGCGGCGCACCGTGATGCGGCTCACGCCGTATTTCACCGCCAGCTCAGGCTCGGAGGGGATGCGCTCCTTGGGGACATATTCGCCCGCTTCGATAGCGCCCTTGATCTCCTCGAAAATCTGCTGGTATAGGGGAGCGTTTTTGGACTTGGCCATGATCTGCCTCAAATCAGATTTGTATATAACGTTATAAGTATAACCTCTTCCATAATGATATGTGTCGAGACCTTATATTTACCGACACTCCATTTCTACACACAGTTATGCCGTGGCCTCTTCCAAAAGGTCCCACAGCGAATCGATGATGCGGTCGGCGCCCGTCTGATCGAGCGTCACGCCCTCGTGTGGACGCAGCGCCAGCACGCGACAGCCGGCACGCTTGCCCGCCTCGATGCCCAGCGGCGAGTCCTCAACCACCAGGCACTCGTCGGGTTCGAGGCCCAGCAGCTCCATCGTGCGCAGGTACACAGCCGGATCGGGCTTGAAGGCCGCGACCTCATGTCCGCTTACCGTCGCCACGAGCACATCGCGCAAATCGGCGGCCTCGATGAGCTCGTCGATGATCTCCGGCTGCCCCGAGCTCGCAATCGCACTCACGACGCCGCGTTCACGCAGCGCTTCCATAACCGGCTTGGCGTCCGCGTTCTTGAGCTCGTCGTAGGGCACCGGGTGCGCCGGCATGTACTCCTCGACGTACTCGCGCTTGAGCTCCGCTCGGCGCTGCGGGTTGTCCGGCTCGAAGTACTCCCAGACGTAGATATCGTTCGTGCCCGACAAATCGGGGATCTCATCGAACACAAAACCCTTCGTCTCAAGATATGCGCACCGGCGACGGTTGTAGAACCACTCCGTGTCGACCAGCACGCCATCCATGTCAAACATCACCGCTTTGATCATCTTGTTCTCCTCTCCCCAAACAGAAACACTTCTTATTCGCCCACCGGACGACGCCACCCCCGAGCACTGCCTCCGTCGCCACCCTGCAGCAACCCGTCCCCAGCCGCCGCCCCGCGACAGCCCATCCTCAGCCCCCATCCTCTTGCCGAGTGTGCGTTATCCCTACATTTCGGCCCCTTTTTCGTAGGAAAAGCGCTCACTCGAGACAGGGGCGGGCCAGGGGCAGCGGGCCGGGACAGAGCCGAAAACAATAGAGGGGCGACCCCGAAGGACCGCCCCAGTCGAGTCAAATACTCATGTCTGCCAATCCGCACAAGGCGCGATTAGTAGGTGAGCTTCCACATGTAGCGACGCTTGGTCAGCGGGTGCTGACGAGCCTCAGCGATCTTGTTGCCGTACACGCGCATGACAGCGAGGTGCAGCAGCGGGTTGAAGTAGGTCACGACGCTCGCGGGAACGGCGTCGGCCAGACCGTAGTCCTTGGAGTCGATGAGGGCGACCTTGGCACCCATGCGCTCCAGGAAGGTGAGGGCGCGGGCGTCCATCGGGCGGGTGGCGCCATCGGACATGAAGAAGACGTAAGGCTTGCCGGGGGTGGTCACCTCAAACGGGCCGTGGAAGTACTCGCCGGTGTTGTAGGCGGCGGCGTCGATCCACTGCATCTCGGTGAAGAGGAAGGCGGCGTGAGAGTAGGCCATCTTCTCGGAGGCACCGGAGGCCATGAAGTAGATCATCTCGTCGTCCTTGAAGTCCTGGGCGAACTGCTCGGCGACCTTCTCGGCCTGCTGAGCGGACTTCTCGCACAGCTCGAAGACGTTGGTGAGACCGGTGACCATGTCGTCGTAGTGGTCGTACCCCTCGGTCTGCTGAAGGATCTCGAGGGCGAGCGCCATGGCATAGCCGGGCTTCTCGCACTTGGCGGCGAAGTTGGCGTGGAAGCCGTGGATGATCACGTGGTCAACGCCCTCGGTGAGCGCAGAGCCGGCCTTGTTGGTGAGGGCAACGACCGGGCAGTTGTGCTTCTTGGCGGTCTTGTTGGCCTCGACGGTCTCGGGCGTGGAGCCACCGAGGGAGCAGGTGATGACGAAGGTGTGCTCGCCAACCCACTTCGGGGTGTCGTAGTTGAACTCGTTGGCGGTGAAGATCTGAACATTCAGCTTGTCCGTGTTGTTGGCCAGGAAGTACTTGGCCGGATACAGGTCGGACATGGAGGCGCCGCAGCCAACGAAGGCAACGCTGTGGATCTCATGCTTGGACAGGACGTCGGCGACAATCTGCTTGGGGAGGCTAAGGTCGATCTCGTACATTACGTGCTTCCTTTCGTATGTTCGCGCTGAAACTGCCTTCATCAGCGCATTGATACCTGAGGGTGGACCGGGCGGCGCAGTTCAGAACCGCCCGGCCCCTTGGGGGTTGCGGTGCCCGACAAGCTCAGGACGAGCGAGCAGGGTGGTGCGGGTGAGCTGCTAGGCGAGGATGCCCAGAGCGGAGAGGGCAATGCCGCCCACGATGGCGATCACGAGGAGCCAACCGGTGTTGACGCCCTTCTTGATGAGCCAGTACATGATGCCGGTGAGAGCCAGCGGAATCATGTTGGGCATGATGGAGTCGAGGATGTCCTGGACAACCACGGTGCCCGCGGAGAAGGTGGCGGGAGTCGTTGCGCCAATGAGAGTCGCGACCATGGCGCCGACGGACATGAGGCCCACAATGCCGCAGACGTACATGAGCTTGTCCATGGTGTTGCCACCCTGAAGCTTGCCCAGGTACTCGTGGCCGCCCTGATAACCGATCTTCGCGGCGAACCAGGTGATGAGCGCGGAGGGAATGATCGAGATGATCATGGCCAGGATCGGACCCATGATAGAGCCCTGCTGAGCCAGCTGCACGCCTAGGCCGAACGCGATGACGCGGATGGTGCCCTGGAAGAAAGAGTCACCGATGCCGGAGAGCGGACCCATGAGCGATGTCTTGATCGCGTTGATGGAATCGGGGTTGAGGGACTCGGAGTCCTTGGCGTACTGCTCCTCCATGGAGGCGGCGAGGCCGAGGACGAAGGCGCTCGTCTGCGGGGTGCAGTTGTAGAACGCCATGTGACGACGGTAGGCCTCTTTCTTGGCCTCGAGCTGCTTGGGATCGCTCTCGTTGGGGTAGCAGCGGTCGATGGTGGGGACCATGCCGTACAGGAAGCCCATGTTCATCTGACGCTCGTAGTTCCAGGAGTCCTGAATGGCCCAGGAACGCCAGAAGAACTGCCAAATCTTCTTGTTGAGCGAAACGTCGGTGGTAGTCATCTCGGTGGTTTCGGTAGCCATGACGTATTCCTCCTTACTCGTCGTCTTCAAGCGGATCGTAGTCGGCGCCGGCACCAGCGGTGGCAAGCGCGCCGTTGTGGGCATACTTGATGCTCATGAGGATGAGGGCCAGGATGACACCGAAGATGGCGACGGCGATCACGGACAGGCCGAGGTAGGAGGCGAGCATGAAGCCCAAGAAGAGGAAGACCGTCATGCCCTTGTTGAGCATCATGGAAAGCAGCAAGGCCAGGCCGTAGGCGGTGAGGACCTTGGAGGCGACGTTCAGACCGTCGGTGACCCAAGCCGGGATCATGTCGACAACCATCTGGACCACGTCGGTGCCCACGTAAACAGCGGCAAAGATGGGCAGGAAGTACATGAGGGAGTACAGGACGGTACCGGCGACGATGTGCATGCGGTACGCCTTCTTGAACTTGCCCTCCTCGATGGCGGCGTCGGCGACGTGGGTGAGCGCTGCGATGATGGAGCGGAACACGATGCCGAGCAGCTGACCGAGCACGGCGACCGGTATGGCGATGGTCATCGCAGTCTCGGCGGAGGCGCCGGTGAGGCAGGCGAATGCGGAGGCAACGATGCCGCCCAGAACCATATCCGGCGGAACAGCCGCGCCAACCTGCACGAGACCCATGCTGACGAGCTCGACGGCAGCGCCGACGGCCAGGCCGGTGGGCATATCGCCCAACACCAGACCGACGAGGGTGGCGCCGATGAGCGGCTGCTCAAAGTTCAAGCGACCGAGCAGGCGAGAGTCGAGCATACAAAAGACGCCGACGAGGCCAACGAGGATCGCGCTAACGAGCGTATCCATTACCTTTCTCCTTTCAATGAGTGCATATCTCATCCCCTATCGCGGGGTGCATGCCAAAACTTAGAACGAGGTGATATCCGTACGGGGCTGCGTGGGGGTCTGCTGCTCGTAGACCTTGACGCCCAGGTCGAGGATCTTGGCCGCGTCGGCCTTCTCGGCGGCGTCGAGGAACACGGAGCTATCCTTGCCGCCCACGGGCTCGGCGCCGTCGTGGTTCGCCGCAGCGCCGAAGTTGACCTCGGGCAGCTTGTAGGCGGTGAGGAACTCGAGCATCTCGTGCACGTTGCCAAAGACGAACATGACGTTCTCGCCCAAGGTGTTGAGCTTGTCCATCTTGGAGAGGGCCTTCTCAACGGTGTAGACGTTCAGGTACACGCCCGCGGGCTTGGCGAGCTTGAGGGCGCCCTTCTTGATCTCGTCGTTGGCGGCGGCGCTATCGACGACGATGATGCGCTGGGCCGCAACGCTGTTCACCCACGAGAACACGACCTGGCCATGCAGGAGGCGGTAGTCGAGTCGAGCCAGGACGATGTTGGCCTTGCCACCCTTGCCTGCGACCGCGCGCTTCTTGGCGGGAGCGGCGACGGGCTCCTCGGGCTCGGCGCAGTTCACCAGGCCGGCGCGGGCCTCGCGCACGATGACGCGCAGCTCAGCGGCGGAAAGCGGGCCCTGGGCGATTGCGAGCGAGAGCATCAGGGGCATGTTCATGCCGCTGATGACGGTGATCTTGGCGCCGTTGTTCATGAGCTCGACAACCGAGTTGTTCACGCTGCTGCCGAGCATGTCGGTGCAGACGTACACGGCGTCATTGGCGTCGAACGACGCAACAAGTCGCTCGACCTCCTTCGAAATGGGCTCCTTGTCGTCGCGGGCGAGCGTCGCCACATGGACGTTCGAAACGTCGCCGAGCACCATCGAAAGGGTGTCGCGGGCGCCTTCGGCGAGCCCGCCGTGCGATGCCAGAATAATCTGATTCATCACTCCTCCTTAAGTCGTTATGGTCATTATAGACGTTTGTTATGTCATGTCTATAGTCTTGAGTGTAGCGCGAGAGATTTGGCGTGCTTATGCCGTTTGCGGTTAGAAATCAACCGTTCACCCGAAAGAAATCGGTTCGAGACAGGGCGTTCATCGCGGTGTAACGGGGGGGCGTTGGTCTGCCAGTCGCCGCGACTTACCGAAGTATTACCCCGACCTGCCAGCCATCGCATCTTAACGCGCGGCCGCGCCGGTCTGGCAGTCGCCTAGCCCGCCAATCGCTGCGGCCTAACGCGGGGCCACCCAGGTCTGCCAGTCGCCACTGTTGACGAACTCGTCATATGCGGAGATCTTCGCCTGACGCCAAGCGCTGCCGCTAAACGCCATGGACTCCGCCACGTGGCCTGCAATCTTGCTTTCGCGAATCCGTTCCACGTTCATGTTCATCACAAAGATCGAGAGGAGGACCAGGCAGATGCCCAGCACCTTAACCGAGCCCGCATCCTCCGCATACAGGCAAATGCCCACCAAAACCGTCGCGACCGTCTCAAACGAGGCGATAACCGGAACCTTCGACGCCTCGAGCCCCATGGACAGACCGTTCATATAGAAGATGTACGCAAGCGCCGTCGGGATCAGGCCAAAGGCGAGCAGGAGCACCCCGAGCTGCGGACTCATCGCGGCCCGCACGTCTGCCCAGGGATACGCCATGCACAGCATAACGGTGCCGCCAAACAGGAATCCGTAAAAGGTCACTGCCAAAGGATGCATGCGCTCGGTCGCCATCTTGCTAAACACGGCGAGCAGCGCCCCCATGAACCCCGCAAAGACACCCGACGCCACGCCGAGAACCGAAAAGCTGAGCCCAGTGAAGTCGCCGTTTGTCACCGCGAGCACGCACCCGACTATGTTGAGCACCACCGAGAGCAGCTTGCCGGGCGTCACTTCCTCGCGATACAGCATGCGTCCCAGCACCACGCCAAACACCGGCGACGTATATAGCAAAACCGACGCCGTCGACATCCCAACCTCGCCCATCGAGATGTAGTAGCCCAAATTGGCAAACGCCAGCCCCACAATGCCCACCAGGGCGCTCGCGAACAGCGTCCGGGGAGTCGCCCGGAACAGGGCGAGGGGCGAAGCCGGCCGCCCTGCCGCGACCCCAGCGCCGCGCATCCCCATCACCACGAGCACCGGGATAAGCAGAACGGCGCCCACCAACAGGCGAAGCGCCGCAATGCTCACAGAGGAGAGGCCACACGCCGCGAGACTGTTCACAAAGATGCCGATGCTGCCCCACATGAGCGCCGCAATCAGCACCATCACGTATCCTTTATTGCTCGGCATGGCTTCTGTCCTCTCCTCGAACCCCATTTCTCTCACTATAACAGACGTTATACTCGTTATAGATGTTTAATAATCAAGCTTCCACATATACCTGCGCGTCATGTAGTCCTTATGCGTCACCGCGGACAGCGCGCGCATATACACGTTGTTGAGGATTGGCGAGAAGATCAGGTGGTTGAAGTATTCGCTTACCGAGTCCTTGATGTCGTTGAGCCCGAGCTCCTTGGCGTCAAGCTGGTAGACGCGCTCGCCGCCGTACTGGTTCACGAAGCGGATGCCGCGCTCGTCGTTCGTGCGCTGACGACCAACGGAAATGAGCTGGAACAGCGAGGTGCGCTTGTCGAGGATCTCAAAGGGCCCGTGGAAGAAATCGCACGTGTTGATGGTGCAGGAGTCGATCTGCAGCATCTCCTGCACGTTGCAGATGGAGAACACGTACGCCGCACCGTACAGCGGACCTTGTGCCATGACGTTGATGCAGGGCTTGTCCGCGTTCTGCTCGGCCCAAGCCGCGGCGAGCGGCTGGCAGTAGTCGAACGCCTTGCGGTAGATGGGATCGACCAAATCGAAGGCGGCCATCGCCGTGTCGTACTCAGCGTAGCCCTCGGTTTGCTCAACCAGTTCCATCGCGATTATCATCACCACGGCGGAATTGGTGTGGCCCATGTTGGACTCATCCACGGCGAGGCTGTCGTACTGGACGCGGTAGTCGCACACCTCGGTGAGGCGGGATTCGTCCACATACACCCCGAGCGTCGTGGCGCCGTGCTCGCGCGCGACCTCGGCGGCGACGATGGTCTCGGGCGTGCCGCGCATGGAAACGGCTACCACCAGGGTATTCTCATTCACATACGCCGGCGTCGCATGAACGAACTCGTTGCTCGTGAAGCTCGAGGAGGCGATGCTGGTGGCCTCGTGCTCCATGAAGTACTGGGCGGGATAGTTGCCGCCGTTTGAGCCGCCCGCGCCGACCCACACCACGCGTTTGATGCCGCCCGTGTCCTTCGTCTTCTCGAGAATCTGCGCAACGACGTTCTTGACGTACTCCTGCTTGGTCATGGCAGCGGTCCTTTCCTTGGATGTGCGCTGGTTAGATACAAGTTAGGTATACGTCTTGAGAGAGTGCAGGTTGGCTCATGCTCCGTGAACGGTAGATATTTGAGTGTAAACGGTAGTTTTTGAGCGATTCTGGCGTGTTTTCGGCTCAAACTCATCTCTAACTTATTACTGATTTATGATAGTTTGCATACAAGTTTGAACACAGCGTTTGAACACAGGCTTTCTCCCCTGCAACGCCACTTTCCTCCCCTGTTAGGACGCACGCATGGAACTCCGCACCACCGCAAAAGGCCCCTTGTACCTGCAACTCGCCTCAGCCATACGAGCCCGCATCGTAAACGGGACCTACGAACATGGCTCCAAACTTCCGTCGGAGTCTGAGCTCATGGCCGATACGGGTTGTTCGCGCAGCACGGTAAGGCACGCGCTCAAGGTGCTCGCCGACGAGGGCCTCATCACCACTGAGCGCGGGCGCGGAGCATTTGTGACCGGGTCGCTGGACCGCGGCGAGAGCGACTTGGCGTTTTCGAGCTACACGCAGATGATGGAGCACACGGGAAGCCGCGCCACGACGCGCACCGTCGATGCCTGTCGAGCGCGCGCCGCCGGGGCCATCGCGAAGTTCTTCGACGTTCCCGCTGGCACGCCCCTCGTCAAACTCGTGCGCATGCGCTATCTCAACGGCGACCCCCTCTGCCTCGAGACCACATATCTCACCGAGGAATTTGCCCCGCTCATCGACGAAGATCTCAACTGTTCACTGTACGCGCTGCTTCGGGAGCAATTTGGCCGCGACGCCGGGAGGGGGCACAAGACGTTTGAGGTGTGCTTTGCCAAACAAAACGAGGCGTTTTTGCTCGATGTGCCGCGCGATGCTGCGCTCATGCTCATCACCGACTACGTGTACGATGCGGACGGCGAGCCACTGCACGTCTCCAAGCGCATTCAGCGCACCGACCGCGCAAAATACGTCGAGCCGATTGGATAGAACGCCGGGGTGGGTGCGCTGAGAGGGATGGCGCGCCGAGCCGGGCCCGCGAGAGTTAACTCTCGCGGCAACTTTTCCGGCATGCAGGCAAAAACATGCCCCGAGAGTTAACTCTCGGGGCACACTCGAAAACGACTGATATCGCATCCGTCCCCACATTGAACCCAGGCAAAATGACTAAAAGTGCACCCGTCCCCACATTTGCGGTTTACGCCAGGTCGTCTTTCTCGTAGGGGAAGACCTCGGCAAGGTAGCCCTTGGCGGCGAGCGCCTGCTCGATGGCGTCCAAAACGGACTCGGCATCCGCCGAGATGCGGTGGAAGTGGTATCCGCTCGTCACCGTCATGAGCGGCGTGCTCTTGCCGGTGCGAATGCTCTCAAAATAGCGCGCGATGCCGCTGCGGCTGCGGATATCCAAGTTCGCGGTGATCTTGCCGTACGCGCGGTGGTTCACCATCACGCTCTGGACCGTACCCCCCATGTCAACGATGGTCTGCAGCTCGTCCTCGAGCTGATCGACCGTATGGTGCACCTTGACGAGGCGCGTTGGCACCGCAGGCGCCGAGGAGCCCTCGCGCAGCACATACCCCCGATTGGTGGCGACGATATCGTGCCCATCGGCGCGAAGCAGGGCGATATCCTGCACGATTACCTGGCGACTCACGCCGGCGGCCGCCGCCAACGCGGTGCCGCTCACCGCCGACGTCGCGCCACGAAGGCTCTGCAAGATCGCATTCCGTCGCTCATGTCCCATCAACGGCATCGCCGCACCCCCTACAGAAGCTCCAGGTGTTTGAGCGACAGGTCGAGAATGGGAGCCGAGTGGGTCAGGGCGCCCGATGAGATGAAGTCAACGCCCAAGTCGGCGAGGTCGCGGATGTTGCTCGCGTCCACGTTGCCCGACGCCTCGACCAGCGCGCACCCGTCGATGAGCGCTATGGCCTTGCGCATCTGGTCGTGCGTCATGTTATCGAGCATGATGATGTCGGCACCAGCATCGAGCGCCTCGCGCACCATCTCGAGATTCTCGCACTCGACCTCGACGGTGCACACAAACGGCGCGTGCTTGCGAGCGCCCGCCACGGCTGCCGTGATGCCGCCCGCCGCGTCGATATGGTTGTCCTTGAGCATAACCGCCTGCGACAAGTTGTAGCGGTGATTGCCACCACCGCCCGCCTCGACGGCGGCCTTCTCGAAGATACGTAGGCCGGGCGTGGTCTTGCGCGTGTCCACCAGCCTGGTCGACGTCCCCTCGAGCGCGCTCGCCATGCGATGCGTATAGGTCGCGATGCCGCTCATGCGCTGCAGGAAGTTGAGCGCCACGCGCTCGCCGGACAGCAGCACTCGCACATCTCCGCGAACGACGCCGAGCACCTGGCCGGGCTCAACCACGTCGCCCTCGCGCACGTTGGCCTCAAAGGTCGTGGCGGGATCGAGCAGCGTGAAGGCGCGGACGAATACGTCCAGGCCAGCGATAACGCCGTCGGCCTTAGCGATCAGCTGCACCTGCGCGGCGCGCGCCTCAGGGCACACCGACTCGGTCGACAGGTCGCCCGCGTTCATGTCCTCAAGCAGCGCGGCGCGAATAATATCGTCGGCGACGAGACTCATGGTAATGGGATTCATGCGAAGTTCCTTCCACTGTGCAATTTGGGGACGGGTGCACTTTTAGTCATTGCGTCTGGGACGCCGTGGGCGCCTACGCACTCAAAAGCGTGTCGATGTTGAGCGGGGTCGCAGAGGGCAACGGGCGATGCACCCCGTCGAGGGCCGGCTCGCCCGCCTGCTCAACCGGCAGGCTCTCCCCTGTCGTCATGTGCCACGCGGCACGGCGCGCAAACACGAGAGACTCGAGCAGAGAATTGCTCGCCAGGCGATTTTTGCCATGCACACCGTTGCAGGCCGTCTCGCCCGCCGCGTACAAGTGCAGCATCGTGGTTGCCGAGTTTCCGTCGACCCACACGCCACCCATGAAATAGTGCTGCGTGGGCACCACCGGAATGGGCTCCTCCAAGATGTCGCGGCCCTCCTGCTGGCAGTGCGCGCGGATGTTCGCGAAATGCGTCCGCACCACGTCCGGCTCAACGGGAGCAAAACTGAGCCATTCGTACTCGGCCCCCTCGTCGCGCATCTCATCTTGAATGGCGCGGGCAACCACGTCACGCGGCTGCAGCTCATCGGTAAACCGCTCACCCGCCTGATTGAGCAAGATCGCGCCCTCTCCACGGCAGCTCTCAGAGATGAGGAACGTGCGGCCGGGCTTCTCGGAATACAGGCCCGTGGGGTGAATCTGCACGTAATCCAGGTGCTCCTGAGCGATGCCATACTCGTTAGCAAGGAAGCACGCATCGCCCGTGAGCTGGGGGAAGTTGGTCGAATGTTGATAGATGCCGCCGATGCCGCCCGTCGCAAGCAGCGTATGCTCGGCGTGAATCGCAAACGGCGCCCCAGCGCCGGCAGGACGCGGAACGCACCCGCCATCGCCCGCACCGTCACCTCGAAGCTCCTCGATGGTGGCACACGCCGCATCGCCCTCCACCGGCAGGGCGACCAAGCCGGAGCAGGCGCGCTCCCCGCAAGCAGCAGAAGCCCCCGCCGCCGAGCCCTCGGAATCATCACATAGCAGGTCGATCGCGGCAACGTGTTCCAAAATCGTCACGTTGGGCAGGCGCTTCACCGCCGCCAGCAGGGCCTCGGTGATCTCCTTGCCCGTAACATCCGCCTGAAACACAATGCGCGGGCGAGAGTGAGCCCCCTCGCGGGTAAAGGCCAGCGACCCATCTGCCTCGCGATCGAAATTCGCGCCCAGCGCAACCAGGTCATTGATCACCGAGCGCGAGGAGCGAATCATGATGTCCACGCTCTCCCGGCGGTTTTCGTAATGACCCGCCCTCAGCGTGTCCTCAAAAAAGGCGTCGTAGTCCTCGGCTGCGGGCAGCACGCACACGCCTCCCTGCGCGAGCATGGAATCGCATTCGTCGAGCGCACCCTTGGAGAGCATCACCACGCGCTTGTTCGCCGGCAGGTTGAGCGCGGCGTACAACCCCGCAACACCGCAACCCGCAATCACGACATCACACGTCATATCGGTATACGTTGCCGTCATCTGACAGCTCCCTTCAAGCGGACTCCCGGCGCCATCGCCCCATGTCATGCGCCCCGGCACCAGCAACGCGCGGCAAACTCCTAGCGCGCCGCGTACTCCAGCATGCGATCGAGCGTGAGCTGGGCGCGCTGAGCGGCCTCCTCGCTCACGGAAATCTCAACCGCACCCGACGCGTTCTCAAGGCACGACACGAGCTTGACAAGCGTGACCCCATCCATGTCGGAGCAGGTCGGAGGTGTCGTCGTAAAGAAAAAGCGCTTCCCGGCGGCGGCGCACCGACGCTCGAGCTCGTACAAAACGCCGCGCACGGTCACGATGATGAACTCTGCGGCATCGCTCGCCTCGGCATACGAAATGATCTCTGCGGTGGAGCCAATGAAGTCGGCCTCGGCGAGAACGCGCTCCGTGCACTCCGGATGCGCAAGCACCTTCGCCTGCGGATGCTCCGCCTTAAGCGCGCGCAGCTCATCAAGGGAAATCGCCTCGTGGCGCGGGCAGCACCCATCGTTGAGGATGACGTGCTTCTCGGGCACCTGCTCGGCGACAAAACGCCCCAAGTTGCGATCGGGAATGAACAGCACGTGGCGTTGCGGAAGCTCGCGCACAATCTTCACCGCGTTGGAGGAGGTCACGCACACATCGCTCCAGCTCTTGACCTCAACCGTCGAGTTCACGTAACACGCCACGGCCAAGTCCTCGCCATACTCGGCGCGGGCGGCATCGATCGTCGAGCGCTTCACCATGTGCGCCATGGGGCAATCCGCCGCGGGCTCGGGCAGCAGGACCGTCTTATCGCGGTTGAGCAGCTTGGCGCTCTCGCCCATAAACTCCACGCCGCACAGCACGATGGTCTGCTGGGGCAGCGACTTTGCGAGTTTTGCGAGGTAGAACGAGTCACCCACGTAATCGGCCACCGCTTGTACCTCGGGGGCCACATAGTAGTGCGCCAGAATCACCGCATCGCGCTCGGCCTTGAGCCTGTCGATGCGCTCGCGCGTTGCGACGTCAACCGTTGCCGTTTGGGCCATGACATCCTCCAACCTCGGAAAGGTTTTTCTGGAAGAAGTATGGCACGGGGAGCCGCCACTGACAAGACAGCTGTCAAGACAACAACTGACACCTACATCAACAACGGCACGGGGCCCCTGAACTAATACGGGGCCCCAAGCGGGGGAAGCTGCTTGAGGTACGCCCACATGCGCTGCTTTGCGGCGGGGTCTGCGAGGGATGCCTCGAAACCGTCGAGCGCGAGCACGCGTCGGCCCAGCACCGGTGCCACCAAACCAGGTTCGAGCATGGCGGTGTTGAAGTCCTCGATGATGGCGAGCGCGTCCGCGTAGGCCTCCCTCATCACATGCGCGGCGACGTCGTCCAGCAAGACCACCGCTTCGGGATCGAGCGCCTCGAGCGCCTCGCGAAACAGCTCGGTGGGCAGCGGGGCACCCGGCTCCAAGCCGCCCGCGACCGCCGGGTCACCCGGCCCCGCCACCGCGGCGAGCGCGCAGTAATCCTCAGGCTGCCAACCAATTGCAGAGAGTGCGGCCCGCAGAGCGCGCCCGTCCGCGCCGCCCAGCAGCTTACCGCCCTGCATCTCGTCGTTGTTGAGCTCGCCTTTGACAAGGACGACGGGGGAGAAACCGCTACCGTCCATGCGCACGCCGCGCGCCTCGAGCGCGCGCAGCTCCTGCTCCGCCGCGGCCGCAAGCGCCTCTTTGCGCTCAGAAGAAGTAACCGCCATGTTTGCTCAACCCCATTCACCGTAATCGCAAGCTGAAAAACATTCTACCGCTCGGTGTAACACCTGCGCCCACATGGGTATAACGTCCTCGATTAGATCAGCACTTGCAGGGTACGGCCCTCGCAAGACCAACCATACAGGAGGATCCCATGGCCAATGTCATTGAGGTCAACGCCGCGAACTTTGACGAACTGCTCACAAACGACCTGCCCGTTCTCGTCGATTTCTGGGCCCCTTGGTGCGGCCCGTGCCGCATGCTCTCCCCCGTGGTGGACGAGCTCGCAGGCGAGCTTGAGGGCAAGATCACCGTCGCCAAGTGCAATGTGGACGAAAACCAAGATGTCGCCATGCGCTACGGCGTCATGTCCATCCCCACCGTCGTCATGCTCAAGGGCGGCTCCGAGATCATGCGCTCTGTTGGCGCCGTTCCCAAGCCCAAGCTCAAGGCAGAGATTGAGGCCCATCTGTAAGGGCATCGCATAGACCCCATCGAATGGCGCGCCCCCTCCCCCGGCGCGCCATTTTTTGTGCGCCGATGCGCCGTTTCCAACAATGGGACGCTCCGGCCGCTCGCCGCGCACTTCATCGACCCTATCCTTGGGAGGCGACGTTTTCACCGACCCTCGACGAAACCCGACCTCGTATTCAGAATTCAAACGCAAAAGCCCGACCATCTTTGTGGCCGGGCTTTCAAAAACAGATATCGCACTCACCTGCAGCAATCGGGCTACATCAACCCAAAATCTTTCAAGCAGCTCTCGAGGTTCTCCTCAAACGCCCCGAGGCAGATACCCGCTTGCTCGAGTTTTTCCGACGACAGGCGGAAGTCCCTCGGGCTGTCGGCGTACGTCTCGCAATCGGGCATGATGAGCTCATCGACCCGCTGCTCCGTGCATCCCAACTTGCGGGCCACCATGCGGGCGGTTTCATACGTGCTCAATCCATTTTGGCTCGCAACGTGATACACGCCGCTGGGCAATGCGAGAATGCGCGGCAAGGCTTGAGCGAATTCCTGCGCATACGTCATGTTACGACGCTCATGCACGCGAAACGCCATGGGCTCGCCCGTCCGAACCGCGCGCAGCACGTTCGTGAGAATATTCGGCGCCGGATGCACGCCTGGCATGGGAAGCCCAAACATCCAAGATAGGCGCAAAACCAGATAGTTGTCGAGATTCTCGCGAATCCAGCAGTCGGCCTCCATCTTTTGCTGGCCGTACCGCGTGGTAGACACCATCTCGTCATCCTCGCAAAATGGCGCGTCGCCCGGCGAAGCGTTAAAACACTGCTCGGTCGAGAAGAACACCATGCGAGCCCCGCGCGCACGACATACGCGCGCGATGGCGATGGCGGACTCCGCGTTGATGCTATGCGTCATCTCCGGGTCGTTCTCACAATGAGCAGTCGAGGCATCCGCACCCAAATGCAGGCACGCGTCGAACTCCAACGCCCTGAAGAAACGGGTAACCGCTTCTACATCCGCAAGGTCCACGTCGGCGCGCGTCACGTTCACGAACTCAAATTCGCTGGCATTGTACAGGCGAATCAAGCTCGCAAGGTAGCCGTTCGCGCCCGTCACCACAACACGAATCTTAGGTCTAGACATATGGTCTCCGGCTTTCTTCACTCTATGCGTCGTGATCCTTGACCGCACGGCTCACCAGGATACGACACACCCCCTCCACCCTGAACGACCTTGCGCTGGCGGGAATCAGTGCAGAGACAGTGCGGGAAAGCTCCACCTCGACACCGTCCGCAACCACGCGCGCTACCCCGCCCACACAGGAGAGCACGGCATAGCGGCCATCCAGAGGACACTCCCACTCACCGCGAACGTCCACGACATCCGAGGTGAACAGGCGGTGCGTCACGCCCCGGCGCACGCCCGCGGGGGCATCCGGGTCAAAAGCGCCGAAATGCGACGGCTCGGGTCGAATCGAGGTGTCGAGCACGTCAAACGCCTGGTCGACATGAAGCTCGCGACCGCGACCCCAATCGCAGAAACGGTACGTCTTGAAGCCCATGCTACCGACCTCAAGCGCGAACACGCCCATCCCCATCGCATGCAGGGTCCCCGCGGGAATGAGAACGAAGTCTCCCTCACTCACGGGCACTCGTCTGCCATACCGGTCACCCACGCTGTCGTCGGCCGTCGCGGCGCGCAATGCGTCGAGATCGTCGGTCGTCGTGCCGCAGATGATCGATGCGCCCGGCTCGGCGTGCAAGATGTACCAGGACTCGGCCTTTTCATGGTCAGATTCATGCTCTCGCGCATACTCCTCGTTTGGATGAACCTGTATGGATAGGTTCTCCCCCGCATCCATCGTGATGATCTGCACGATGCCATTGTGGTCGAGCTCACCCATGATGTCCGACCGGTTCTCGGCAATTACGCGATCGAGGGGCATGCCGTCAAACTCCCCGCCGTCGACGTCGTTTACCAGCCCATCATGCACGGAGACGTCAAACGACTCGCCATACAACGTGTCGCCGGCAAGGCCGCGCGCCTCATTGACACGCGGGCCAGACCAGACAGGAGAAATGTAGTTGGGCTTTAGCAGAATAGGGCCCATGCTCACTCCTTACAGCTCGAGGGCGTCGACGCCCTCGCTCTCCATGCGTGCGCGCAGCTCATCGATGATGGGAATGCCCGCACTGCAGCCAATGCGCTCGGCGCCGGCACGGACCATGTCGAGGAACGCGTCGGCCGTGCGGATGCCGCCGGCGGCCTTAACCTTAACACGCGGGTCGACGTGCTCGCGCATGAGGCGAACGTCCTCGACGGTGGCGCCACCGGTGGAAAAGCCGGTAGACGTCTTCACGAACGTGGGCAGCACCTCGCTGGCGATCTTGCACAGCTCGAGTTTCTCATCCTGAGTGAGCAGGCAGTTCTCAAAGATGACCTTGGAGGGCACATCCGCCTCACGGCACACGGCCACGATCTGCTCCATCTCGTCTTTGATGTAATCCCAGTTGCCCGCCTTGACTTCGGTGAGGTTGACCACGTAGTCGATCTCGCTCGCGCCGTTCGCGAGGGCGTCCTTGGTCTCGAAAACCTTGGTGGCAATGGTGGTTTGGCCCAAGGGGAAGCCGATGGCGGCGCCGGTATGGATATCGGTACCGGCGAGGAGCTCGGAGCACAGCTTGGACTGGACAGAATTGATGGCGACCATCATGAAGTGGTAGTCCTTGGCCTCCTGGCAGAGTTTCTTCATATCCTCGCGGGTCGCATCCGGGTGAAGATTCGTGTGGTCAACGAGACGGGCAAGATCATCGAGCGTGTAACGTGCCATGAAGGCTCCTTTCATCAAGGGTTTGCGTGTGCCGTCATCCTAGCATAATGTCGTACATATTGGCGGTATTTATTCCATATTGCCGCTTATGTCTGATTTAATACCGTTTACAGAACGCGTATCTTTCCATTCTTGTGCTTTATAGTCATACATATATGATTGAGCGCAACGAAAGGAGATACCAATGAACATCGTAGTGACCTCACATGGCACACTATGCGACGGGTTGCTCGACACATACCGAAAGATGGTTTCGAGCGACAGCCCCATCATCGCCGTGGGCTTGGGAGACGACGGCGTTGACGTCTTTCGCGAGCGCCTGGGACAAGCCGTCCAAACGCAGCTTGCATCGGGCAACACGATCATCCTCGCCGACCTGCTCGGCGGCACTCCCTATAACGAGGCGTACGCCCTCTATCTCGAGAACCCCGAACATCTGCGCGTCGTCTCGGGCTGCAATTTTGGCATGCTCATCGAGGTCGGCGTCGCCGCTGCCGCGAGCGATGACCTCGACGCCGCCGCAAACCTCGCCATCAGCGCAGGAACCACCGGCATAACCGTCGCCGCCCTCCCCTCTGAGGATGAGGCCCTCGCCGACGACGATCTCTTTTAGGCACATCGCGATTCAAAGAAAAGAATCGCTTAACGGAAGGAGCCACCATGGCAATCGTGCTCGCTCGCGTAGACGATCGCGTCATCCACGGGCAGACCACCACTCGATGGGTCGCAGTCAAACCCGCCGACGCCATCCTGGTTATCAGCGATAAGATCGCCGCCGACCAGCTTCGCTGCAAGGTACTCAAAGCGGCTGCTGGCAAACTCAAGCTCGGCATCTATACCCTCGCCCAGGGCCCCGAAGCCCTCGCCAAGGCCCAGGCCTCGGCCAAGAACTTCTTCGTCATCTCCGACTCCATCCGGAACTTCGCCGACCTCACAAAGATCGGCGGCGACTTCGGCGACGTGCTCAACATCGGCAACCTCAATGCCACGCGCGAGGGCACCAAGAACATGGGCGGCACCGTGATGATGAACGACGAGGACGTCGTCGCGCTCGACGAACTCGAGGCATCCGGCATTGACCTGCAGTTCCAGCTGCTTCCCGACGACGCCGTTCGCACCTGGCCCACGCTCAAGGCCAAGTATCAGTCCATGTAAACGCATCGATATCACTGTAGGAGGAACACCATGGACCTTTCCCTGCTCTTCCCCGCGCTCATGTGCGGAGTCTTTTGTTACCTAGGCGCCATTGAGAGCGCCTGCCTCTTCGGCATGTCGGGCGGCTACTACGTCATGGGTCGCCCGCTCGTTGCCGGCCTTTTGTGCGGCCTCGTCTTTGGCGACGTGAGCGCCGGCGTCCTGTGCGGCGTCGCCGTCCAGGCCGTGTTCATCGCGAACCTCTCCACGGGAGGCGCCACAAACTCCGAGGTCACCTACGCCTCCTACGGCGGCATCGGACTTGCCATGGCGACCACCAAGGACCCGGCCATCGCCGTCACCCTCTCCGTGCTCATGGGCCAGACCCTCGGACTGATCTTCTACAACACCCGCATGGCCCTCTACTCCTTCTTCAACGGCAGGTGCCAGGCCGCCGCTGAGGCCAACGACGGCCGCGGCATCACCAAGTGGCACATCATCTACCCCCAGATCTGCACGTTCTTCATCCGCGCCGTCCCCGTATTCCTCGTCGTCTACTTCGGCCAAGGCGTGGTCGACACGCTGCTCAACAGCGTTCCCGAGGTCGTCACCCACATCATCTCCGTCCTCGGCGGCGTCCTGCCCGCACTGGGCATCGGCATGCTCATGAACATCGTCATCAAGGATAAGGCCCAGCTCATCTTCTTCCTTGCGGGCTTCGTGCTCCTCTCCTTCGCCGGCCTCTCCATGATCGCCATTGTGTTCCTCGCCGCGCTCGTCGCCTACCTGGTGTTCCTGTCAAACGGAAAGACCGCCGAGCCCGCTCTCGCCACCGTCGAGCCGCAGGAGATCTCCGCGGTCTACGAAGACGACGACCTGTTCTAGTCCCCAAAGGAGCGAACTGATATGACTACGGAACTCACCAGCACCGCCGAGAAAACCGAGAACGGCGGCCATCTCTCCAACAAGGAGCTCAACACCATCTGGCTGCGCTGGGCATTTACCCATCTCTCCTCGATGAGCTACGAGAAGCTCCAGGGCCACGCCTACGCCTGGGCCTACCTGCCCTTCGCCGAAAAGTACTACAAGGACGACCCCGAGGCCAAGCGCCGCCTGCTCGTGCGCCACTCCGTCTTCTTCAACACGGAGCCCCAGACCGGCCAGCTCATCAACGGCATCGTGACTTCCCTCGAGGAAAACATCGCCATGGGCGGAGAGGTCTCCGAAGAGATGCCCAACAACATCAAAGCCACCCTCATGGGCCCGCTCGCAGGCATCGGCGACTCGATAATCCAGGGCATCATCGTCCCGATCCTGCTGTCCATCGGCATGAGCCTTGCCACCGGCGGCAGCCCAATCGGCCCGCTGTTCTACATGATCGCCTACGGCATCCTCGGCCCGCTCATCTCGTTCATCAGCTATCGCACCGGCTATAAGCTCGGCGTCGGCGCCATCGACGTCATCGTGGGCGAGAACGCACGCCGCATCGCCGATGCCTTCAACATCCTGGGCATCATGGTCATCGGCGCACTCGCCGCGGGCAACATCGGCCTCACCACGACGCTAAACATCCCGCTGGGTGGCGAATGGCAACCGCTGCAGGCCACCCTCGACGGTGTCTTCCCCTCCATCCTGCCTCTGGCTGCGGTCATGCTCACCTGGTGGATGCTCGGTAAGAAGCAATATAGCCCCACCAAGGTCATCGTCATCCTGACCGTCGCGGTTTCCGCGCTCTGCCTGCTGGGCGTCTTCTAGAGAACTCCACGACAGCGGATACAACCCATCCCTCACCATCGGGGCGGGGCCGAAAAGGCCCCGTCCCGTGTGCTATATTCGTTCCAACTCCGACGTTTTAAAGGTATGACAAAAATGACGCTCTACGACCAAATCAAAGATGATCTGCTTGCCAAGATCAAAGACGGAACCTACTCGGTGGGCGAAACCATCCCGTCGGAAGTCCAGCTGTGCGATATGTACGGTGTGAGCCGGTCAACCATCCGCCAAGCCATGCAATCACTCGTGAGCGAGGGCTACCTCGAAAAACGCCGCCGCCGCGGAACGGTGGTCACGCTCCCCAAGGTCGACCAGGCATTTGCCATGCGCATCATGAGCTTCGAAGACGAGATGCGCCGCGCCGGGCGCACACCGCGCACAAAAGTGCTCACGCGCAAGCGCCTCAAGGCGCCCGAAGACGTGGCGCACAAGCTCGAAATCGACGCCGGCGATGAGGTCTACAAGCTGGTTCGCCTGCGCTATGCCGATGAAATCCCCAATGTGTTTGTCGAGAGCTATATCCCCTGCAGGCTATACCCAAACTTCGACACCGTTGATTTTGAGGCGACCAGCCTGTATTTCGCCATGGTCCAGGCGGGCAACCCCGTAGAGCGCGCACACCGCCATCTCGAGGTGGCAAAGGCCGACATCACAACCGCCGCGCTTCTCGATGTCAACGAGGGCGATCCTCTCATTATCTTCCAGACCGTCGCGCGCGATGCCCAGGGCGCAGCTGTTGAGTATTCAGTGGCAACGTATCGCGGCGAGAGCAATTCATTTGATTTTGAAGTCCGCGCGAGCGTGCAATAACGCGTCCATCACCGCCCTGCCACAGCGATGGCCCCGATAGCCCCAGCGGATCCGACCGTTCCATCGCCGCGGCGCCACACATGTTCCCCGCATGTACCGCGGTGAAACTTATGCGAGCGCGCCGCATCCTTGATACACTATGAGCTGTATGTCTCGCGGGCCCAAGCTTCGCGTGCATGAGTCAGCGTGCCCGCTTCGCAAGCGCGATGCGCGCCAGGTTGTTAGGGGATCCCCATGGAATCCATCAAGCAGGGAATGCGGGGGCCTGCCGTCGAAGACGTGCAGACGCGCCTCGTTTCTTTGGGATATACGATCGACGAGGCCGAGACCTCTGCCAAAGCGTATGGCGCCTCCACCGCATCTGCCGTGAGCGCGTTCCGCGCGAGCCAGGAGCTCGAGCCGAGTGACGAGATCGACGGCACGGCCTGGAGTGCCCTGGTCGATGCCTCCTATAAACTCGGGGACCGCACGCTCTACCTGCGTCTCCCCAACTTTCACGGCGCCGACGTGCGCGCCCTGCAGCGCGCGCTCAACACCCTCGGCTTTGCCTGCGGTGTTGACGACGGCTATTTTGGCCCGCACACCGAAGCCGCCCTGCAGCAATTCCAGGAGAACGTCGGCCTCTTCGCCGACGGCATGGCGTTTCAGGACACCTTCGCCTACATCAATCGCCTGCACCACGTGTGGGAGGGCAAGCCTTCCGTCATCGACATCGAAGCCGAGGCCCGCATGGGCTTCGCCCGCGCCGCCAACGTGCTGGAAAGCTGGCACATCGCCATCGGGGGCGAGGACGCCATCGCGCGCAACGTCGCTTCCCGCGTGTGGAACATCGCGTCGGCAACCACCGATGGCAGCGGCATCGTCCTGTATGACGACGTCGCCCCGCAGGACGTGGACCTGATTGTCGAGATCGCCTCGGACGAGCTGCCCGAAGATGCCGAGCCTCGTGCAACCATCGCGCTCGCCGACTGCCAGAACCTAACCCTGCGCGTGAAAACCGCCGTGGCGGCTGCCACCTCAAAACCCATCCTGCTCCGCATTGAGCTCACGGGCATCACCAAATACGGCATGTTCACCGCGAGCGATGCGCAAACCTTGGCGGTCCGTCTCCTCGATGGTTTGTGCGATGCACTGACCAACTAAGTACGCTACACTATGACGGTCGCGCGATTGCGCGATACGGCTCTTGGGGTATCGTCCAGCGGCAGGACCCTGGTTTTTGGTACCAGTTACGGGGGTTCGAATCCCTCTACCCCAGCCAGTTGCAACACAGGCCCGGTCATCTCACGATGGCCGGGCTTTTATGAAAGGTTCGCCCCATGGCATTCACCCACGTGATCTTCGATTTGGACGGAACGCTTCTCAACACGCTCGACGACCTCACCGAAGCGGGCAATCACGTCTGCGCGCTACACGGATGGCCCACCTACTCCGTGGATGAATTCCGCTACAAGATCGGCAACGGGCAACCCAAGCTCATCGAGCGCCTCATCCCCGCCGAGTTCGCGGGCGAAGGCCGTGTATTTGAGCAGGCTCTAGCCGAGTTTCGCGCATACTACGGAACGCACAAGCAAGATCACACCGCCCCCTACGAAGGGATTCTCAGCACACTCGACGCGCTTGGAGCCGGCGGCGTTACGCTCGCGGTCCTTTCCAACAAAGACCACGCGGCCACCGCTCCCCTCGTGCAACAGTATTTTGGCGATCGCTTTGCCGTCGCTCAGGGCCGCGTCGACGCCTTCCCGCCCAAGCCCGCAGCTCCCATCACACTGCATGTCCTCGACATGCTGAGCGCCGACCCCGCTCGCACGCTGTATGTGGGCGACTCAAACGTCGACATCGCCTGCGGGCACAACGCAGGACTAAAAGCCTGCGGTGTCGCCTGGGGCTTCCGCGGGCGTCCCGAGCTTGAGGCTGCGGGCGCGGACTACGTTATCGACAATCCGCGCGAACTGCTCGATATCGTCCTGGGCTAACACTCCCGGCAGGGCGGCGCCGCACGACAGAACAACCCAAGTTTCCATGAAAAAATGCCTATTGCCTGCCCGAAAGCACCCATGGGAATCATTTGTCTCAGCCCTTATGCGGGCTGAACCTCATGGGTATTTTCAGGCGGCCATAGGCAATCGATAAACCGCTTGCAGGCGATGGCTGTTACGCCATGGCATCGAGAATCGCGTTCTCGGTGCCCTCGGTGGCAGACCAGCCGCCCTCATCGTCTTTCTCGTACTCAAAGGTGCAGTCGGTCTCGGAAGGCTCGGCGGAGCGCACGGACTCCATCAGGATCTCGCCCGCCTTCATGTAGAGCTCCTCCTCGCTGCCCACGGTGGTAGGATCGATGCCGTCCACATACGCCTGGAACTCGGTCATGAAGTTCGACATGATGGCGGAAAGCGACTTCATCTTCACCGTGACGACGGCTTCTGCCGTGCCGGCTTCCTCGTCGACGGTAACGCTCTTAATCTCGTGATCAAAGCCATCGAGATACGCCGTCGCGAAATCCTTGGTGTCGATGCCCAGTTGGTCAAACCCGCCGTCGGAGCTCGCCTCCATCGCGTCGAGCAGCTCCTCGTCATCGGGAGTGATCTCGCCCATGGCCTTGGTGATGTCCTCGCGGATGAGCTCCTCGACGGAGGGGCCGCCGCATGCGCTCAGCAGCAGCGTGCACACAACGGCGAGTGCCATAACCGGAGCAATCCAGAACCTCTTTTTCATACTTCCTCCCAATGGTGCGATTGCCCACGTGCCGGGCAAATGACAACACAGATTGCAGCATATGCCATCATGGGCGAGCCGCCCGTGGCGCACTGCCCCTTCTCGGCGAGCGGCATTACACGGCCAGTGAGGGAACTGGTCCCGGCGCGCACGTGAGCCGCTTCTGGCACCTAGGCCAGTCACCCCAACGACAGCACCACCCACCTCCGGCGCGTCAGTGGTGCCGGGGACGGGTGGCGCAGAAACGTAAGAACGCAGCGGCAAGCTACTCGCGCGCTCCGTACTGCTCGTAGTACGCATCGATGGCGGCCTTGAGCTCGTCGTCGATCACCACGCGCCCGGCAACCTCGCGGTTATACAGGTGCTCGGTCACCTCGGCCATGGACACGATGCTCGCCACGGGGAAGCCGTACTTGGCCTCGATCTCCTTCTGAGCAGTGGTCACGCCGCCCTTGCCGACCTCCATGCGGTTGAGGCTCACGATAAGGCCCTTGACCTCGACGTTTGCCGCATTCATGAGCTTGGGGTAGGTCTCGTCGATGGACTTGCCGGAGGTGGTCACGTCCTCGACCATCACTACGCGGTCGCCGTCCTTGAGCTCGTAGCCCAGCATGCCGCCCTTATCGGCGCCGTGATCCTTGACCTCCTTGCGGTCGGAGCAGTAACGCACCTCCTTGCCGTACAGCTTGTGCATGGCGATGGCGGTCACGACGGACAGCGGGATGCCCTTGTACGCGGGGCCAAAGACAACGTCAAAATCCAGACCGAAGTTGTCGTGAATGGCGCGGGCGTAGTACTCGCCCAGGCGCATGAGCTGCTCGCCGGTAACATATGCGCCCGCGTTCATGAAGAACGGGGACTTGCGACCGCTCTTGAGCGTGAAATCGCCGAACTTGAGCACGTCGGACTCGACCATGAACTCGATAAACTCCTGCTTGTAAGCCTCCATGAGGCCTCCTTCCGTGCGGCCGCGCACCTGCGCTCGCCTTCCGTTAGCTGGCTTGTTCAAGAGTAACAGAAAAGCGCCCCTCTCCGTGACGGATGAGGGGCGCCGTATTCGTCTCTTACGCCGCGCGCGAGGTGACACCGATTGAGGTTCGCGCGCGAGGCGATGCCCGCCGCGGCTTGTCCCGCGCGTTATGGCGTGTCCCGCGCGTTGCGGTTGAAGGCTACTCGGGGGCGTTTTCCTTCTTTGCGAGGGAAAGGAACGAGGCGCCCGCGACAGCCAGGCCAACGGCACCCGTCACCACGAGCGCCGCGTCGTCGCCCGTGAGGGGCAGGTCTCCCGCATGGGTCTTTTTGGCGGTGGAGCCCTGCGCGTTCGACGTGGCCTTCGACGCCTTCTTAGCGTCTCCGGCGTCGGTCGAGGAGCCCTTCTCGGACTGCGGCGCTGGGGCATCGGAGGTCTTCTTGTCGTCGTCGCCGGCCTTCTCACCGTCGTCGGTCCGCTTGTCCTCCGCTATCGAACCATCGCCCGCAGCACCCGAGCCCTGTACGCTCGATGCGCTGCCGCTCGATGCGCTGCCGCTCGATGCGCCCTGGCCAGCGCTCGAGCCTGCTCCGCCGGAAGCCCCGCCTGAAGCGCTCGACCCGCCCGTCGTCGAGCCCGTGCTCGACGAGCCGCCCGCAGCGCCGCTACCGGAGCCCGCCTCACCGCCCTGAGCAGAGCCGGACCCCGCATTCGCCCCGCCCGAAGGACTGGACTCGAGATTGCTGCCGCCTGCGGTTCCTTCGGAGGAACCGGTGTCTGCGTCAGGCGTGCTGTTGGGCGTGTCCGGAGACCCGGGGTCATTAGCCGCCGGGGGCACAGAGGGCTGGCTCGTGGCACCGCCCGAGGCGCCATCGTTCACATTCGGCACATCGACGCTGGGCGCTCCACCCGTCGAGCCAAAGCCCTGATCGCCGGCGCCGGCATCGCCCGCGCTCGGGCCATCGGCGCTCGGCGCGTCACCAAACACGCCGCCAGCGTTCTGCTCGGTCTCATGCTGTTCGATGTACTTCAAGCACTGGGCCTTCTCCTTGCGGAACCGGTTTTGCCATCCAGCGTAATACTGAGGCTGGCTGGGATACCATTCTGCCACACGGTTGACCACGGTGTCGCACAGCGCCGTGACCAGCTCTCGGTCGGTCATGTCGTTGCTGAGGTTGGCCCCCTTGAAGAACTTCTGCACGCCGCCCTGGCCAAACAGGTTGCACATGCTCCACGCCAATCCCTTGACGCAATCGGCGCGATTGCGCAGGTCGACACCGTACGTGTTGATCAGCATGCTCTGAACGGGCAGGTAGTAGTTGTTGTACGCATATGAATCCTGCAGCGCCGAGAACTCGGCGGGGTTGGCGGCGTACGCGGCATGCCACGCCTCGTTGAGCTGCTGGGCGAGCGCGGTGAGCTGGCGCGTGTTGTAGTCGTACATGCTGTACGACTCGCTTGCCAGCGTGCTCGCCTGCGCAAGGACGGGCACGAACATGCTGTACGCCTGCGGGCTGTACGCATAGACCTGGCGCAAAAAGGGAACCAGCGCATACCGGCGGTCGAACTGGTAGTAGCCGACGGCGTTGTACCCGTCTCCGCTGGACAGGCCCTTGTCGTAGTTGCGGCCCGACTCATACAGCGTGAAATACTTCATTTCATCGGTGAGCGAAACGGGTGAAAGCGTCGAGGCCGAGCGCGCGGAGGCGAACGTCGACGCGCCCTCGGTTCCCTCGTAGTAATCGGACTTGTCGTAATCACTTGGCAGGGGCGTTCCCATGCCATTGGGATCGGAATCCGATGTGGTTGTGTTGGATGTGGTTGCCACGGCGGGCAAGGTGACGCCACCAAGCGTGAGCGCGGCGGCAAGACCGGCGATCACGGCCTTGTTACGAGGCTGAGCCATCGTTCCTCCTTGGTTTTGCCCCATGAGGGCGAGTGCGTTTACGGTGCGTTTGCGGCAAAGCCACAGAAGTGATACGCCCAGTATGAGCAAGCGCTCAACAGCAGGCAAGAGAGGATTTGGGCAAGTCCACAGATAAAACAAGGGGCGCAGTTCACCTCTATAGGCGACGCCCCTTGCGCAGAAGCCGGTTTCCGCTAGCAGATCTTGCAAACCCAGCCGTGCTCATCCTCGATCTGACCGCCCTGAATGCCCGTCAGGGTTTCTCGCAGGCGCTTCATCACGGGGCCGGACGCCTCGTGGCCGTCGGGGAAGACCACGACCGTTTCGCCGTCGTGGATCTCGCCCACCGGGGAAATAACCGCGGCGGTACCGCACAGGCCGCACTCGACAAACGCGCCGGAAGCAACCTCTTCCCAGGTGACGGGGCGCTCGTCCACGGCGATGCCCAGATCTTGGGCGACCTGCACCAAGGAGCGGCGGGTGATGGAGGGCAGAATCGAGTCGGTGTGGGACTGCGGAACCACGAGCGTTCCGTCTTTGGCGACGAACAGCACGTTGGCGCCGCCGGTCTCCTCGACGTACGTGCGAGACTCGGAATCGAGATAGAGGTTCTCGGCGTAGCCGGCGGCATGGGCCTCCATACCGGGCTTGAGGCTCATGGCGTAGTTGAGGCCGGCCTTGATGTTGCCCGTCCCGTGGGGCGCGGCGCGGTCGTATTTGGAAACACACAGCTTGACCGTGGTGTCACCGCCCTTGAAGTACGGGCCCACCGGGGTGACGAGGATGCGGAACTGGTACTCATCCGCAGGCTTGACGCCAATGACGTCGCCCGTCGCAATCATGAGCGGACGCACGTAGAGCGTGGCGCCCGAGCCAAACGGCGGAACCCAGGCAGCGTTGGCCTCGACGACCTGCTTGACGGCCTCGACAAAACGATCCTGCGGGAAAGGCGGCATGACCAGGCGCTCGGCGGAATCGGCCATGCGCTGGGCGTTCATGTCGGGGCGGAAGCACACGATGGAGCCGTCGGCGGTGGTGTAGGCCTTGAGACCCTCAAAGACCTCCTGGCAGTAATGGAAGATGCCCGCGCACTCGGACAGCGTGATGCTGTGGTCGGTGGTGAGACAGCCCTCGTCCCACGCGCCGTCCTTGTAGTTAGAAACATAGCTGTAGTCGGTCTTGCGATAGCTGAAGTCCAGATTTCCCCAATCGAGGTCTTTCTTCTCAACGGCCATCGTGCACTCCTCACTCGACGTAGGTACGTATATATGACAAAGCCGGGCACATAGCCCGGAGGCGACATGTTTGATTGATTGTACTCCGTCACGATGGAGTGTCCGCAGAATTAATCGGCGCGAAACGCGACGGGCGACGTTCCGCTGCGGCAGCTGGAGCGAGCGAAACGGAATCGAGGGTATCTTCGTCAATAATTTCAGCCAAAGACAGGCGATTTTTTGACGAAGCTACCCTCAAAGCGGAGGTTTGGCGACGCTGTCGTCCCCAGTGCGGAGGCTTGGCGACGCTGCCGGCCTCGGCCAGGCGCCGTTCCCGAGCCGGCGGGCTGCCGCCCTCGACCCGCCGCCGCGAGGATGTCTCCTCGCTACTTGCCCTCGGCGTCGCGGCGCTTCTGCTCCGCGCGTGCCGGGAGAATGCGGAACTTGACCCACCAGGCGACAACGATGACCGCGACGACGATGATGCCGATCTTCACCACAGAAGAGAACCATTCCGCCTGCGCGGTGATCTGCTCCCATGCGTCACCGGCCCAAAAGCCCAGCGTGCACAGAATCGTGTTCCACACGAGGGAGCCCACGAGCGTGTAAACCGCAAACAGGGCCATGTTCATCTTCGCGGTGCCCGCGGGAATGGAAATCAGGCTGCGCACCACGGGAATGCAACGGCAGATGAGCACCGTGATCTGGCCCTTGCGATCGAACCAATCGATGGCTTTCGCCACGTCGTCCGAATGAAATCCCAGCATGCGCATGGGCTTGGTGTCGAAGAACCCCTCGAGGCGCTCCTGCGAAAGCAGGCGGCCGATGCCGTACAGAATATAGGCGCCCACCACCGAGCCCACCGTCGCGGCGACGATCACCAAGGGTAGAGTCATGGACGTCTTTGTAACGAGAAAGCCCGAGAGCGGCAAGATGAGCTCGCTGGGGATAGGCGGGAAAATGTTCTCAAGGAAAATGAGGGCAGAGACTGCAACGTAGCCAAACTGGCTAATGAAACCGAAAAACGCCTCTTCCATGGCCTGCCTTTCTTATTATCGAACGCATCGCCCCGCCCGAATCTCTCCGGATGAGGCGCTCGAAATATGATAGGCGGTCACGCCGGCAAGAACGCCTGCTGCGCCCCATCTGTACCGAAATCCCGCAAACTCCGGCGCCCGCAGGCCGAATTACAAGCGGCGTTGCGACGGGCGGCGGCGGTCGGTTTCCAGCGTGTTAATCCTAGTATTTCTCTCGACATTAGATGCCGGGACGCATACACTTGCAGCTCATACGCCCTACGGCATCGAGATCATCACCCGGGAGGAAGAAGCATGGGAGCCATCGCCACCGTCCGCGAGGACATCGCAGCCGTCAAGGCGAACGACCCCGCTGCGCAAAGTGGCCTCGTCATCTTCCTCTCCTACCCGGGCCTCCATGCAAAATGGATGCACACGCCGGAGCATTGGCTCTGGAATCACGGCGCGCAAGGGCTCGCACGCGTTCTCTCCCAGGTCACGAGGTTTTTCACCGGTGTGGAGATCCACCCTGCAGCCCAGCTGGGGCGTCGCCTCTTCATCGACCACGCCATGGGCGTCGTGATTGGCGAGACCACCGTGGTGGGCGACGATTGCGTTTTGTACCAGGGCGTTACCCTGGGAGGCACGGGCAACGAAAGCGGGAAACGCCATCCCACGCTCGGCGACCGCGTCACGGTGGGCACGGGGGCCAAGGTGCTAGGCAACATTCACATCGGGGACAACGTGCGCATCGGCGGAAACTCCGTCGTGGTCAAGGATGTTCCCAACGACTGCACGGTCGTTGGCATTCCCGGGCGCGTGGTCAAGCGCAACGGTTGCCGCGTGCTCAACGAGAACTTCGACGCAAGCCGACATCGCGAAAACATGCCCGACCCTGTTGAGGAGGCCTCTTTGCTCAACCGCGAGGGGATCGCGGGCAACGCGCGGCGCATCGAGGAACTCGAGCGGCAGGTCGCCGAGCTCACCGACCTCATGCGGCGGGTCACCGGGCAATCCGAGCGATAGCCCGCGCATCGAATGCGAGGCGCCGAGCAGAACGCAGCGGCCCCTGCCCAGCATGTGCTGCAAAATTCCCTTGCTGTAAATTGTCATGTCTTATGAGACATATAAAACGCATTTCCAGGCTACCGACGACCAGGCCTTTCATGGAAGAAAAGTCCGGCCAGATATGAACCTACTGCCGTAGCTTTTTACAGCAAGGGTTTTTTGCAGCAATTCGCCTCAAGACGCCGGGCAAAACCCAGAATTCAGCGGGAATCTTCATGGACGCGTCCGCCGGCAGCCGAAGCGGCAGCCGGCGACGTGTCGGGGGTGGCGATCTCCTTGATCACCGACTCATCGCCCTGCGCCAGATAGGTGCGCTCGCTGCCGCAATACGGGCACACGCGCCCGTGCTCGACCGTACCGTACGTCCGCTCGCATGACTCGCAAAACGTGACCGCCGGCACTTCCTCGATCACGAGCTCCGCGCCCTGCATCAGGTCGTGTTTTGCGCAGGCCCAGTTCCAGCAATCGGTGAGGTAGCTCGGGATGACCCCCGAGACTTCGCCCAGCTCCAGCGCGACCGAAGAGACGCGGCGCAGGTTGTTTTGCGCCGCGATCTCCTCCACGCTGCGGATGATATGAAAAACAATGCCCAGCTCGTGCATTATTTCTTTCCAAAACGAATCTTGATCTCGCGCTTGAGAGCGTACTTCGCCAGGCTCGGGATCTTCTTCTCGTACTTCACCATGTTGGAGCACTCGGGGTGCTCGCGATGCAGGTGAATGGCATCGAACGCGCACTTCGTCGTGCACAGGCCGCAGCCGATGCACTTGTTCTCGTCCACGATGCTCGCACCGCATCCCAGGCAGCGCGCCGTCTCGGAGCGAACCTGCTCCTCGGTGAACGTCTCGACATACTCGCGGAACGGGCTCGTCTTCTCGCGCTCATAATTGTGCACGGCATCGCCGCGGCTTGCGGTGTCGTAGCTGCCAAAGTCCACATCGTCACGGTTGAGCTCGCGATAGGCGCGCGGATTGCGGCCAATGGTGAGCGTTGCATCCTGCACGAAGCGATGGATGGACACAGCTGCCTCGTGACCTGCCGCGATGGCATCGATGGCGAACTTCGGGCCCGTGTAGACGTCGCCGCCGACGAAGATGTCGGGCTGCGCGGTCTGATACGTCTTGGGGTCGGCGATGGCGCCCTGGCCGCGGTCGAGCTCGACGGCCTCGCCCTCGAGCAGGTCGCCCCACACGATCGACTGACCGATGGAGAACACCACACGGTCGGCGGCAACACAGCGCAGCTCGCTCTCGTCGTAGGTCGGGTCGAACCGCCCCTCATCGTTGAACACGCGCAGGCAGCGCTTGAACACGATTTCCTTCACGCGGCCATCTTCGCCGGTACGGACCTCGACCGGGCCCCAGCCGCAAGAGATGTGCACGCCGTCCTCGTTCGCCTCCACGACCTCCTCGACGCTCGCCGGCATATCCTCGGAGCTCTCCAGGCAGAACATCTCGACATGCTCGCTGCCCAGGCGCGCCGCGGTGCGCGCGACATCGATGGCGACATTTCCGCCGCCGACGACGATCGTGCGGCCCGGCATCGCCGCCGCTTCACCGCCGTTGTCCTGCTGCTCGGCAACGCTGCGCAGGAAATCAACGGCAACCGAGACGCCCTCGGCGTCCTCGCCCGGAATGCCGGGCAAACGGCCGCCCTGGCATCCGATGGCGACGTAGAACGCCTTGAAGCCCTGCTCGCGCAGGTCGCCGAGCGTCACGTCGCGCCCCACCTCGACGCCCAGGCGGATGTCGACGCCCATCTCGCGAATGATCTCAACCTCGGCCTCGATGACATCTTTCTCCAGTTTGTAGCTGGGGATGCCATACGTGAGCATGCCGCCGGGGCGCGCGCTCTTCTCGAAGATAACCGGCTTGTAGCCCTTCTCGGCAAGGTAGAACGCGCACGACAGGCCCGCGGGACCGGCACCGATCACGGCGATCTTGTCGTCAAAGCCGCCGGCGCGCGTGGGCGTCACGGCCTCGGGGACATAGCGGTTCTCGGCAACCAGATCCTGCTGGGCGATGAACTTCTTAACCTCGTCGATGGCGACCGCCGCGTCGATGCGACCGCGCGTACAGGCGTCCTCGCAGCGGCGGTTACAAATGCGACCGCAAATCGCGGGCAGTGGGTTCTCGCGCTTGATGAGAGCGAGTGCGTCGCGATAGCGCCCCTGAGCGGCAAGTTTGAGGTAGCCCTGAACAGCGATGTGCGCCGGGCACGCAGTCTTGCACGGGGAGGTACCCGTGTCATACGTCTCGATGCGGTTCTTGTTGCGGTAGTCGGGGCTCCACTTCTCGGGGCCCCACTTCACGGCGTCCGGCAGCTCCTGCTTGGGATACTCCGGCACCTTGCCCGTGCTGGCGGCGCACAGCTTTTGACCCAGCTTCACCGCGCCGGCGGGGCACACCTCGACGCAGCGGCCGCACGCCACGCACTTGTCGGCCTCGGTGCGTGCCACGTATGCGGAGCGCGAGAGATTCGGCGTGTTGAACAGCTGCGATGTGCGCAGGGCATAGCACACGTTCACGTTGCAGTTGCAGATGGCGAAGATCTTGTCCTCGCCGTCAATGTTGGTGATCTGGTGCACGAAGCCATTAGCCTCCGCCTGGCGCAGCGTCTCGTAGACCTCCTCGCGCGTGATGTAGTGGCCGCGATCCGTTTCGACCACGTAATCGGCCATGTCGCCCACGGCGATGCACCAGTCGTTGGGGTCGTCGCCACAGCCCTCACCGAGCTTCGCGCGGCTCATACGGCAGCTGCAGGGGCTCGCGGCGTACTTACCCTCGTACTTATCCAGCCAGTGCTCGATATGCTCGATGGAAACGGAGTGGTCCTCCATCTGGATCGCCTGCTCGACGGGAATGACGTGCATGCCGATGCCCGCGCCTCCAGGCGGCACCATCGGCGTCGCGCGGGCCAAAGCGCCCTTCGATGCCTGCTCGAAGAACTTCGCGACGGCCGGGTGCTCCTCGATCTGGCTTGCGCGCATGTTGAGGAACTCGGCGGAGCCGGGCACGAGCATGGGCAAAACCCACTGCTTGGTGCGGGTGGGATTCTCCCAGTTGTACTCGAGCAGGCCGATATAGCTCATCTCGTCGAGGAGCTTCTCGAGCGGCTCGGCGTCCATCCCGGTGGCCTTGACCGCGTCGGCCAGGGTGTAGGGGCGACGCATCTTCATCTTGAGGAGGACGTCGGCCATCTCATCGGTCGTGACCTCGGCAAACGCCCAGTACTCGAAGGGCTTGAGCTCCTTTTTGCCCAGCAGGCGGTTGGTGCAGTGCTCGCACAGCGCCACGATTTTCTCGCGCGGATGCTCGGGAATGGGTGGGACGAATTCGGAGCCGATGTCGGGCTCGGTGAACGAGATGCCCGGGCCGTTAACGATCATGCGTGTTCCTTTCCTTGTGCAATGACTTTGGGGGTGCTTGCCATGGCTTGCGCGTCGCTGGAGCCGTGGCGCCGGAAGCGCGCCTCGATGTTGAGGCGGTTCCTAAATTGCGGTTTTCCAGTCCGCGACGGCGCCGCGCAACCACTGCGCCCACTCGTCGATGCCCTCACCCGTCTTGGCGCAGATGGGAATGATGGTGGCGTTGGGGTTGCGCATGAGGATGTTCTCCCGCACGCGCTCCATGGAAAACGTGTCGAAGACGGGCAGCGTGTCGATCTTGTTGATGAGGACCACGTCGCAGATGCTGAACATGAGCGGGTACTTGAGCGGCTTGTCATCGCCCTCGGGGACCGACAGGATCATCGCGTTGGCCGAGGCGCCGGTGTCGAACTCGGCCGGGCACACGAGGTTGCCCACGTTCTCGAGAATGGCAAGGTCGACGGGTGCTGCGGCGGGTGCGCTACCCTCTGCGGCGACGTCCCCCGCGGACGGCTCGGCAACGAGCTCGTTCAGCCCCTGCTCGGTCATATAGGCGTCGAGATGGCACATACCACCCGTGTGCAGCTGAATGGCGCGCACGCCGGTGCCGAGGATGGTGCGCGTGTCAACATCGGAGTCGATGTCCGCCTCCATGACGGCGATGGACAGCTCGTCCTTCAGTGCCTCGATGGTGCGCGTGAGCGTGGTGGTTTTTCCGGATCCGGGGCTCGACATGAGATTGAGCAGGAACGTGCCGCGCTCGCGCAGCGTTGCGCGCAACTCGTCTGCCTTGCGATCGTTGTCGGCAAACACACTCTGCTTGACCTCTATGACACGTACGTCTCCCATGGTCTTCCCTTCCTCCTGCCGTTGGTCGCGCGCCCGACTGTACCGCTGCTGGCAGCGTCGCCGCTGGTCGCACCGCTGCCGGCCACGTCGCCGCTGGTCGCACCGCGCTCGGCTGCGTCGTTGCTGGCTGCACTGTTGCTGGCTGCACCGCACCCGGCACCCTTTGTGGCAAAATCGTTGACACTTCGTCAAATTACATATTGACGTTTTGTCAACAAAGGTCAAGACTAGATTCGATATCTGTTCGCAAACGGGAAGAGGCAGGGCTATGGGAACCGACGCAACCGTGCGCTACGAGCGCCTCGCGCACGACGATCGACGCGACGAAATCCTCAACGCGGTCCGCGCGACCATTCTTGAGGACGGCATCAGCCGCTTCTCCATCTCCGCCGCCACCAAGCGCGCCGGCTGCACCCGCTCCCTGTTCTACCACTACTTCCCCACCAAGGAAGATGCGCTGCAGGCGGTGCTCGACCAAAGCATCGACTCGTTTGTCGACCGTATCACCGCGTGGAACGCCGAACGCGTGGCGGGCGATATCGAGGGCGCGCTTGATGCCGTCGCGCGCATGCTCAAAACCATGGTGCTCGAGCAGAACGATAGTGCGACGTCCAGCGTCGCGCGCGCGGGAGACGGCACCATGTACGCCTCGTTTGTCCATCGCGTCGCCGACCGCACGGCGCGCTACATGTGCGCCTCCACCGTCGTCGATTTCGCCGCCCATCACGAGGTGCGCATCGACCACTTGTACGAGACGTTTTACGTGCTCATCACCGGGTTGATCATGTACGTTCGCACCCACCCCGATGCGCCGGAAGAGGTCATCAAGGACATCATCGCGAGCACGCTGCACATCGAGGGCTACACCGCGAAGTACCCCGAGCGAAGACCGGAGCGCTAGGGCGCCAAACCCGGCGACGCCCGCTCGCCCCCGGCATTCACCCGTCTTCGGCATCGAGTGAGCGCTTTTCCTTCATTTCAGCGTTTCAGACGTAGGAAAAACGCTCACTCGATGTATGGCCCAGGGGATCCGCCCCGCATTCGGGGCTTCTTGCGCCAAAGTTGACAGTTCGTCAACTTTGGCCGCATCTGACCGCATCGCCTCGCCGTGCGCGACGGCAAACGCCCGGGCCGAACCAGCCCGGGGCACATGTCAACCAAGGCCGCATCGGCCTGAGATAGAAAGGGGAACGAATGTTGTTCCAAGTCTATGGCGAACACGCCATGTTCCAGTGGCTGGGATGGATTATGGTCTTCGTGGGCCTCATCGCCGCCAACGAGATCGCCCGCCGCTCCAAGGTCGGCGGCATCGTGTGCTTCCTCGGCATCCCCGCTGTACTCACGGTGTACTTCATCTCTATCTACGTGTGCGCCGGAATGGGCATGGAGTGGGCCCTCACCAACCCCACCTACCTGCACATGGGCAGCTGGTTCCACTACGCCAAGCTCTACGCCGCAACCGCGGGCTGCATCGGCTTCATGATGCTCAAATACGGCTGGGGAAAGCTCGGCCGCAGCGAGGCCTTTAAGGTCTTCCCCTTCGCCATCGTGGCCATCAACATCCTCATCGCCATGGTGAGCGATTTCGAGAGCGCCGTGCGCGCGTTTGGCACCACCTGGGTATCCACCGAGGGCGTCACCCTCATGGGCGGCTGGCACAACGTGTTCAACGGCATCGCCGGCCTGATCAACATCTTCTGCATGACCGGCTGGTGGGGCATCTACCGCTCCAAGAAGGGCGACGACATGCTGTGGCCCGACATGACTTGGGTCTACATCCTCGCCTACGACCTGTGGAACTTCTGCTACACCTACAACTGCCTGCCCACGCACGCCTGGTACTGCGGTCTGGCCCTGCTGCTCGCCCCCACCGTCGCAAACTTCTTCTGGAACAAGGGCGGCTGGATTCAGAACCGCGCGAACACCCTCGCCATCTGGTGCATGTTCGCCCAGGTGTTCCCGATGTTCCAGGATTACAGCGTGTTCTCGGTCAACTCGGTGAACAACCCCAGCGTCAACCTCGTAGTTTCTGTAATCGCCCTCGTGGTGAACATCGCCGCCTTCGGCTACATCATGTACCGCGCCAAGAAGCTTGGCGTGAACCCCTACAAGCACGAAGTCTTTACGGGCACCCGCGACTTCGAGCAGGCCATGGCCCGCGCCGAGTAGGCCAGGCCCGCCGGATGGGAGCCGGGCGCCGGGCGCCGCATCGGGCGCCGGGCGCTGGTCGCCCACCCCATCCCCTCAGATCGAGTGTGCGCTTTTCCTACGTCTGAAAGCGATATACGTAGGTTTTTCGCACGCTCGACCCCGGCAGGCCCCGGCAGGCCCCGGTCAGCCGGACCTCGATCGGCCGTCCCCAGCCTGCTGGCCGCGATTGACCGACCTCGATCGCCCGGGGCTCGACAATGCCGCGGCTCCCTTCTTAAGGCCCTGCACGTTCCGGCGTGCAGGGCCTTTTTCATACCGAGAAGTGGCTCGAAAACTAGCCGCGCGACACAAGGGCACCATGTGGAGACCGAGCAACGCGAGGTTCCACGCACAGGCCAGCCGCGCGCGAGACGCACTGCACGCGGGTCGCCCCGCACCCAACCCTCCGCCATATCCGAATCGGGCGCGCGTCGCCGCTATGCAAGCTGTGTCACCCCGAGGTCTCGCGCGGATGTGCACTGCCGCTTTTCACCTGATCGCGGGCCCAAACCCACCAGCGCAGGCGCTCGGGCTCGGCCGCCGCGGGAGAAGCGTCGCGCCGCTCGAGGTACATCGCCGTCTCGTGCCCGCCAAAGCGCACGTCATAGCGGGCGATACGACGCCCGCGCTCCGGCGCGCCGAACTCCCCCACATACAGCACCTCGTCCACGGGAAAACTCCGCCCGTCACGCCACATCACCGCCACGGGCTCGATGGACCCATCGCGCCCAAACCGGGCAACAACGTCAACGTACTCGCGATGCACGCGCGAGCGCTCCCCATATGTCGTGCTGATATACTCCATGCTCTCCATTATCGAACATATATTCGATAATTTACACCGAACATGCCGTGCCGATTCCATGAATGGAGCCCGATTCCGTCCGCTCGGTACGCTATTATCATACGAACAGATGTTTGTGTTGAGGGGAGGGCCATGGCTGAGTATGCGGCGAAAGCGCAGCGCGGCATGTCGGCACCAGGGGCGGATCGCACCCGGCCGGCGGCGCGACCCCAACCGGCGAATCGCACCCAACCAGCAGCGCAAACCCGGCCGGCGGCGCAAACTCAAGCAAAAAACCCGGCGCAGCGCATATATATGTGCATCGATCTCAAAAGCTTCTACGCAAGCGTCGAATGCGCCGACCGCGGCCTCGACCCCTTCACGACCGACCTCGTGGTGGCCGATGTCGAACGCAGCGAAAACACCATCTGCTTGGCCATCACCCCCAGCATGAAGGCAAAGGGCGTCCCCAACCGCTGCCGCGTCCGCGAGATCCCCAGCGACATGCCCTACATCGCCGCCCTCCCACGCATGCGCCGCTACATGGAGGTCTCGCGCGACATCTACCGCACCTACCTCACGTTTGTGGCGCCGAGCGACATCTACCCCTACAGCATCGACGAGTGCTTCGTCGACCTCACGCCCTACCTCGACTATTACGGAACGGACGCGCGCGGCCTCGCGAAGCACATCGCGTCGCGCGTGAAATCAAAGCACGGCATCGCGGCCACCGCGGGGCTGGGCCCCAACCTCTTCCTCGCCAAAGTCGCCCTCGACATCACCGCCAAGCGCACGCCCGACGGCATTGGGGAGCTGGACGAAGACTCATTCCGCCGCCAGGTGTGGTTCCACCATCCCATCACCGACATCTGGGGCATTGGCCACGGCATCGCTAGCAGGCTGGCCCGCCGTGGCATCTACGACCTAGCAGGAATCTGCGGTGAACGGCCCGAGGTCCTGCGGCATATGTTCGGCAAAAATGCAGAGCACCTCATCGACCACGCCTGGGGGCAGGAGCCCTGCACCATTGCCGACATCCGCGCGTACGAACCGCGCGGCCACTCCATGACCAACGGGCAGGTGCTCATGCGCGACTACTCGCCCGACGAGGCCGAGACGGTCCTGCGCGAGATGATCTTTGCGAGTTGCCTGGAGCTGATTGAGAAAGGGCTCGCCTGCGATGGGGTCGGGCTGTATGTGGGCTACTCGCACACCATGATGCCGCACGAGGCCGGTCTCCCCACCCCACCCATGCACGCGGGTGGGCAGCGCAAGCTTGGGCGCATCACGTCGTCCGAGCGCTGCATTGCTGAAACCCTCCTGACACTGTTCCATCAAACGGTCGACCCAAAGGCCCGCATACGACGCGTGAACATCAACCTTACAGGGCTCGTACCCGAGCGCTACGCCAACCTCACGCTGTTCGACGACCCCGCGGCCGAGCAAAAAGAGCGCGATCTTGCGCAGGCCATGGTGGCCGTGCGAGGCAAATTTGGCGCAAACGCCCTGCTCAAAGGAACGAGCCTCAAAGAAGGGGCCAACGCCCACGAGCGCAATATGCAGATTGGAGGCCACCGTGCATAAAGACACGCCCCACAGTCCCGGCGAGGCGAGTCCCCACCGCGCCGATTGGCTCCCAGTGGGCGCGGCGGAGATTGGAGCGGGACCCGTCGACGCCGCATCGCGGGGCGGCAACGCGCAGCGCCCGGGCAGCGCCGCATCGCGGGGCGGCAGCG